>NZ_CP036282.1:3600000-4200000 GCF_006974105.1 Rhodoferax aquaticus | reverse complement strand
CCGGTCTACATCACCCGGGCTTTGACGCTCTTGCCCTTGACCTTGCCTGCATTGAGCTTGGCGCAAGCCGCGTGGGCCAGGTTGCGCTGCACGGCCACAAAGGTGCAGAACTCAGTCACCTGAATCTTGCCAATGTGTTCGCGGGTGTAGGCCTCGCCGCCTTCGGTGCCTGTGAGTGCACCCAGCACATCACCGGGGCGCACTTTTTCTTTGCGCCCACCCAAGATTTGTA
Source organism: Rhodoferax aquaticus (assembly GCF_006974105.1). NCBI lineage: Bacteria > Pseudomonadati > Pseudomonadota > Betaproteobacteria > Burkholderiales > Comamonadaceae > Rhodoferax > Rhodoferax aquaticus. The sequence goes on along the minus strand of NZ_CP036282.1, from coordinate 4,199,768 downwards.
TGGTGGCCATGGGCGGTGTCAGCGGGCCTTTGCCGCTAGGCGTCAGGGTGTCGAGCTTGTGCCAGACCGAACTTTGCTTTTGGTACTGCTCAATTTTGCCGACCGAGCCCATGTCGTGCATGCTGGCCAAGCTGAGCGCCAAGCCCGCTTCGCCTGCGCGGCCGGTGCGGCCAATGCGGTGCACATGCACCTCGGGGTCAGGGGTGATGTCCACGTTAATCACTGCTTCCAGCTGGGCAATGTCCAAGCCGCGTGAGGCCACGTCGGTGGCCACCAGCACCGAGCAACTGCGGTTGGCAAACTGCGCCAGCACCTGGTCGCGCTCACGTTGCTCTAGCTCGCCATACAAGGCCAAGGCGATAAAACCTTGGTCTTGCAGATAGGTCACTAGGTCTTTGCACTGCTGCTTGGTATTGCAAAACGCCAAGGTGCTGACAGGGCGGAAGTGGTTGAGCAACTGGGCCACGGTTTGCAAGCGGTTCTCGCGGGTGACTTCGTAAAAGCGCTGCTCAATCAAGGCCTGCGCGTGCTGCGACTCCACCTTCACCTGCACGGGCTCGCGCATGAACTGTTTGGCCAGCTTTTCAATACCCTCGGGGTAGGTGGCTGAGAACAACAGGGTTTGGCGCTCTTTGGGGCATTGCTTGGTCACGGTGGCAATGTCGTCAAAAAAGCCCATGTCCAGCATGCGGTCTGCTTCGTCCAACACCAAGGTTTGCAAGGCGTCCAGGTTCAGGTAGCCGCGCTCCAAGTGGTCCATGATGCGCCCGGGGGTGCCCACCACGATGTGCGCGCCGTGCTCTAGAGAGGCACGTTGGCCGCGCAGCGCAATGCCACCGCACAGGGTGACGACTTTGATGTTTTCTTCCGCGCGCGCCAAGCGGCGTATTTCGGTGGTGACTTGGTCGGCCAGCTCACGCGTGGGGCACAGCACCGCGGCTTGCACCGCAAAGTAGCGGGGGTTGAGTTTGGCCAACAGGGCCAAGGCAAATGCGGCGGTCTTGCCGCTGCCAGTTTTGGCCTGGGCAATCAGGTCTTTGCCAGCCAAGGCGGTGGGCAGGCTGGCGGCCTGAATGGCGGTCATGTCTTTGTAACCCAGTTGCTCCAAGTTGGCCAAGACCGCGGGGCTCAAGGCCAAAGTTGCAAAAGAAGGGCCGCTCTCGGCCTGGCCCTGTGTGGGTGTCGTGTTCGTATTCATCCGCCAATTATCGGCGCTTGGCCTTGGCGCGCCTAGGGAATTCCCTAGGTGTTCGGGGCTAAATGCTTGGATTGCCAGGTTCCCGCGCGTAGTAACCGGCTGAGCAGCAAGCGGTGTCTGCGCGCTACAGTAGCCTATCTAGACCGCAGTTTGACCCCATGAGCCCCACCCCTCGCCCTGCTATGGAACCTCGCAACCTCCTCTTTATCACCTTAGACCAATGGCGTGCCGATGCCTTGGCTTGCGCGGGCAACGCGGCCATCCACACGCCGCACATCGATGCGCTGGCTGCGGACGGAGTGTTGTTTGCGCAGCACTACGCCAATGCCTCACCGTGTGCGCCGTCCCGTGCGGCCTTGCTGACCGGCATGTACCAGCACAACAACGGCGTAGTGCGCAATGGCTCGCCCCTGGACCCGCGGTTTAGCAATGTGGCCTGGGAGGCGCGCAAAGTGGGCCTGACGCCAGCCCTGTTTGGCTACACCGACACGGCGGCCGACCCGCGCATCCACCACGCCAATGACCCCGCCATGCACACCTACGAGTCGGTGCTGCCGGGCATGGAGCCGGTGCTGTACTTGCCTGAAAAACCCCATGCGTGGCTCGCGCATTTGCAGCGCATGGGCTACGCCGTGGGCACGGACATGCAAGAGGTCTACCGCCCCAAGACGGTGGAGGGCGCTGCCCCCGCTGCCCCCAGCAATGCGCCCACGGTGTTTGCGGCGGAGCACAGCATCAGCCACTTCATGACCGATGCCATCATGGACTATGTGGGGGTGCGCCGCCAAGAGTCGTGGTTTGTGCACGCGTCCTACATTCGGCCGCATCCGCCGTTCATTGCGTCCGCACCGTTCAATACCCAATACGCACCAAACTCCGTGCCAGCACCCCAGCGTGCTGCCAGTCCAGAGCTGGAGGCCGAGCAGCATCCTTTGTTGGCGGTGTACTTACAAAACCTCAAGCAAAGCACGTTCTACGTGGGCGGGCAGGGCTTGGTCAAAGACCTGAGTGCGGCAGACTTGGCCCAGGTGCGCGCGACCTACTACGGCATGGTCAGCGAGGTAGATGTGCAGGTAGGCCGCTTGGTGCAGCACCTCAAAGACACCGGGCAGTACGCCAACACCTTCATCGTGCTGACCTCCGACCACGGCGAAATGCTGGGTGACCACCACCTGCTGGGCAAAGAGGGCTACTTCAAAGAGGCCTACCACGTGCCGCTGATCGTGCGTGACCCCAAGACCCACGCGGATGCCAGCCGGGGCCAGCGCTTTGGCGGCTTTACTGAGGCGGTGGATGTGATGCCCACCATCCTGCAATGGCTGGGCTTGCCCGCACCGCGCCAATGCGATGGCCACTCGCTGCTGCCGATTTGCCATGGGCAAACGCCGCAAGGCTGGCGCCATGCGGCCCACTGGGAGTTTGATTTCCGCAGCACCTGGAGCCCCAACGCCCAAGACGCCCTGGGGCTAGGCCTGGATGACTGTGGGCTGGCGGTACTGCGCGACCACGACTTTCAGTACGTCCACTTTGCCGCCTTGCAGCCCCTGCTGTTTGACCTGCATGCCGACCCCCATTGCCTGCGCAATGTGGCCGCTGACCCCGAGTACGCCGCTGTGGTCTTGCGCTATGCCCAAGCCATGCTGTCGTGGCGCATGCGCAGCAATGCGCGTGGGCTGACCGGCCAGTTTGTCGGGCCCACGGGGCTTGTGACCCGCGCGTAAACACAATGGCTGTGTGTTGCGTTGTAGGTGCAAGCGGGGTGCGCCAGCGCATGGAGTTTCCATGTGATGCCACCTACACTTGGCTAAACCTAGGCCTCACATCCACCTGACTTTTTTCGATTAGGTCATGACCATGCACATCCCACGTCGTTTCACTTCCAAATGGCTCGCCCCCGCGCTCTTGGGTGCAGCCCTGCTGACCAGTTGCGGCACCCAAATGGTGAACCCCGTCACCGGGGAAACCGAGCGCTCGGTGATGAGCGAAAGCGATGAACTGGCCGAAGGCGCCAAAGGCCACCAACAGGTGCTGCAAGAGTACGGCGTGTTCAACAACCCAGCGGTGCAAAGCTATGTCAACGCCTTGGGCCAGCGCTTGGCCGCACTCTCCCACCGCAAGGAATTGAAGTGGCACTTCACCGTGCTAGACAGCCCCGAGATCAACGCGTTTGCACTGCCCGGTGGCTATGTGTACGTCACGCGCGGCATCATGGCCTATATGGACAGCGAGGCCGATTTGGCGGGCGTGATTGGCCACGAAATTGGCCATGTGACCGCACGCCACGGCGCCCAGCGCGCCACCAGCCAGCAAAACGCAGGCTTGGGCGTGCTGGCGGCCAGCGTCTTGGGAGCGGTGTTGGAGAGCCAAGGCGTCACCGGTGCGGGCCGCTTGGCGGGCGATGTGTCGCAAACCGTGGCGGCGGGCTATGTAGCGTCGTATGGCCGTGAGCAAGAGCTGCAGGCCGATGGCCTGGGCGCGGAATACTTGGCGCGCACCGCTTTCAACCCCAACAACATGGTGGACGTGATCAAGGTGCTCAAAAACCAAGAGCTGTTTGCCGCAGACCAAGCCAAAGCCGAGGGACGCCCTGTGCCCAAGGGGGGCGACTGGTTGGCCTCGCACCCATCGAACGACCAGCGCCTGGAGATGATCTCCAGAATCGCAGCGCAATATGCGGACAAAGGCCCGTACAACACCGAAGGCCGTGAGCGTTACCTCAAAGCCATCACAGGGCTGGGCTTTGGCGACAGTGCGGAGCAGGGTCTGACGCGCGGTTCCAACTTTTACCACCCCACTCTGGGCTTTGGCCTCACCGCACCGAGCGGCTGGCGCATTCAAAACGGGCAAGAACAGTTGGCGGTGGTCAATGCCGCCAGTGATGCGGCACTGGTCGTGCGCTTGGTGCCACCCAAAGCAGGCAAGTCACCCAATGACATCATCAAGGCCATGCTCAAACCCACCCAGGGCCGCACCGAGGGGCTGACCATCAACGGCTTGCCCGCCACCCGCTTTGTCGGAGTGCGCCAAAACGCGCAAGGCCAAAGCCAGTCACTAGAAGCCACGGTGGTCACCGGCCCCGGGGAGAACGCCTATGTGTTGCAGTTAAGCGCCAAAGACGGCCAAGCCCTGCAGCGCGCCCGTGCGGGCTTGCAAGAAGCGCAGGGCAGCTTCCGCGCCCTGACCACCCAAGACAAAGCCGCGGCACGCCCTTGGGTGATTCAAACCGTGGCCTACCCCAAGGGCGGCTTTGCCGAGTTGGCCAAGAACTCGCCCATTAGCAACCCGGAGAAGCAGCTGCGCCTGATCAACGGCTACTACACCGGCGGCGAGCCCAAAGCGGGGCAGCTGGTGAAAGTGATCGCCGCCAAGTAGGCGGCTGGGCACGCTAGGCGCTAGGCTTACAGCGCCGCCACGCTGGCTTGCAGGTCGGCGGCGTTGAGTATTTCTGACATCACCACCGGCGCACGGCCGGGGGTATACAAGACGTAAACCGGCAGGCCGCTGCGGCCTAGCTGCTGCAGCGCTTGCGTGATGGCGGGGTCGCGCCGTGTCCAGTCGGCGCGCAGCAGGGTGACACGCTTGGCTGCAAAGCTTGCCAGCACGTCGGCGCGGTTCAAAGTAGTTTTCTTGTTGTACTGGCAGGTGATGCACCAGGCGGCGGTGAAGTCCACAAACACGGGTGTGCCTTTGGCCAGCTCCGCGTCAACACGGCCGGGTGCCCAGGCTTGCCAAGCACCTTCGGCGGTGGTTTCGCTGCTGCCAACCGTCGCCCCTTCGATTTTCAAGACATTTTGGCCAATGGCGCTCACCAGTATTGCGCTGGCAGCTATAGAAAGCGTAGCAAACACGCGGCGACTGCCGGCGGGCAATTGCAGTGCCCAGACCACCACAGCCACGGCCAGCAGCAAGGCCAACAGGCTGGCGGCACCGTCGATGCCGCTCAGGTGCCCTAGCACCCAGACCAGCCACACCACCGTGGCCCACATCAAAAAAGCCATGAAGTGGCGCAAAGTCTGCATCCAAGCGCCGGGGCGGGGTAGCAAGTTGCCCATAGCAGGCACCCAGCTCGCCAGCAAGTAAGGGAGCGCCAAGCCCAAGCCCAGCGCCGCAAAAATGCCCAAGGCCTGGGGCGCTGGCAGTGCAATGGCGTAGCCCAGTGACGCGCCCATGAATGGCGCTGTGCAGGGCGACGCGACCGCCACGGCCAACACGCCAGACAAGAAGGCATCGGCACTCGGGTGGCGCAGTTGCACGCCCGCCCAGCCCGCAGGCAGCCAGTTGCCGAACTCCATCACGCCCATCAGGTTCAAGCCCAAAAGCGTGAACAGCAAGGCCAAGCCCGCTATTACGGCGGGCGACTGCAGCTGAAAGCCCCAACCCAGCTGCTCGCCGCCCGCGCGCAGCGCCAGCATCAGCCCACCCAGGGCCAAAAAGCTCACAACTACGCCGGCGGTGTAAGCCAGCCCTTGGGCCCGCTGGGCGGCACGGCTGTGCTTGTGCTGGCTGGCAAAACCCAGCACCTTGATGGCCAGCACGGGGAAGACGCAGGGCATGAGGTTGAGAATGAGCCCACCCAAAACGGCCGCCAGCAGCGCCCACACAAAACCACCCACGCTGGCGCTCTCTTGCGTCTGCTGGGCGGCCAGCGCATTGGCCGCGAGCGCTTGCTGCAGCGCGGGGGAGACTTCCAGCTTGGCAGCAGCGGTGGGCCATGCGCCCTGCACGCTGGCTTGGGTCTGCACGCTCTGCGCACCCAAGCTCAATACCACCTCGAAGGCCGTAGGGCTGGCGCTGCGATTTGGGGCCATGGGCATGCGTGCGCTCCACGTGCCGTCGCTCCATTGCTGGGTGCCGGCCTTGGCGGGCGCGCTGCTGACTGCGTTATCGCTGTCGGGCGAGGCCGGTGCGTCGAGCAACTCGGGGGTGGCGACAAACGCGTTCAACGCTTTGCCCTGCCAAGCCACCGGTAAACCTTGCACTTGCAGGCGCAGGCCGTGTGCGTCTACCGTGGCTTGGGCGGCCTGGGGCAAAGGCTTGGGGCTGGCCGCGCGGGCGGCTTCAAAGGCGGTGGCGTGGATGGCGGTGGAGCTGCGCAAGGGCAGTTTGAGGACAAAGTCACCCTCTTGGGGAATGCACTCTTGGCGGCACACCAGCCACTGCGCGTGCAGCTTGACCTCCAGGTCTTGGGCCAGCAGGCCGGGCTTGAACTGGGGGCTGATTTGCAGGGGGACGGGTAGCAGTGTGGTGCCTTCAAAGCCAAAGTTGGCCAGGCTGCCAATGCGTATTTTTTTAGGCGTGGGCCAAACGATCTCGCCCGCGTCTACGCCAGCCGGCAGGCTCCACTGCAGTTGTGTGGGCAAGCCAGAGTCGCCCGGGTTCTTCCAGTAGGTGTGCCACTGGGGCTGGTGCTGCAGCTGCAGGCCTACCCAGATGGTCTTGCCCGGGTCCACGCCATCGGGTGCGTGGGCAATCAGCTCGGCGCGCACCTGGTCTGTCTGCACCACGGCAGACGCCGATGCGCTCTCGGTGGATGATTTTCCTAGGCTAAATTGGGCGTTTGCGCCCATGAATACTGCGCAAGCAGCTATGAAAAGAAGAGCGTTTCGCAGTGCGGTCATGGAATTACTTAAACAGTTGAAAGCAGCACAAGGCGTGGGCCCTGTCGCAGACTCCACCGCACTGTGAGTGGAATACGGTAGCTTAGTTCCGGAGCTTATCAATCGTCGGTCTGGGGCGACGCGCCTTAGATCGTGACCGCGCGTTGCACTTGCTTGGTGCATTTTCGCATTTGCATACAAGTTGGCATGAAATTCGTACAGAAACCGCTTTTCTTTTTTCTACCTCTGGACTATAAAAAGACCTTGTCTTGTCGATAAAGACACAAAGCGAGTGGCTGCCGGTGGTGGCCAGGGTTGGTGTTTCAACATGGACTTAAGGGGGAAGTATGGCGAATAAAAAAGCGTGGATTCCATTGGTTTTGGCTCTGGCAGTGCTCCCAGGAGTGGCAACGGCGGGAGACGCGGGCACTCTGTACACCCAAGTCGGGCTCAATGGTGTGGGCCTAGGCTATGCCGCGTCATTGACCAATGACTGGGCCTTGCGCGGCCAGATCAATGCGTACAAGCAGTCATTTTCTGGGGATGTTGGGGACTTTGGGGCCAACTCGCGCCTGAATGTGGACCTGAGCCTGAGTTCTTTTCAGTTGGTGGGCGACTGGTATCCGTCCGAGGGCGGGTTCAGGTTGTCGGGTGGTTTGGTCGTCAATGACAACAAAGTCAGTATCAACGGCACCAACGCGACCGTGGGCTCCACGTCAGGCCTCACCGTGAACTCCGAAATCAAGCTCAGTGATTCCCCCAGCCCTTATGTCGGCTTGGGTTACTCAACAAGGCCTAAAGATGCCAAAGGCTTTGGCTTCAACTTTGACTTAGGCGTGATGTTCCAAGACCCCAAAGTCTCGCTCACCGCCACAGGCGCCTCCGCTTCCGACATCGCCACCCAAAAGGCCAAAGTGCAAGACGCCGTCAACAAGCTAAAGACCATGCCAGTCATTGGGCTTGGCGTGAGCTACTCGTTCTAGCCTGCCTGGGTGTCACTCCCGGATGCCTGCGCAAACACCGCAGGCATTTTTTTTGGGGCTTTGATGCGCAGTTGCTTGTTCACGTTTTCTTGGCCAAACACCACCGTGATGTCGGCCACCGCCACCCCAAACAGGGGTGCCAAGAAGCGCACCATGTGGTCGGTCGCTTTGCCGTCTTTGGGGGCCGCCGTGACGCTGACTTTGAGCTGTGTGCCTTTGGGTTTGCCAATGGCGTCTTTGCTGGCAGCGGGCTTGCCCAGAATATTGACGATCAAGGTGTCTCCGTCCCAAGCAAAGAAAGACTCGCCGGTGGCGTTGCGAGGGCGTGGGGAAGACATCGCTCGATAATACGTCCATGGCCCACCGCATCATTCTGGCAACGCTGAACGCCAAATACATCCACGCTTCCTTAGGGCTTCGCTATTTGCTGGCCAATATGCAGCGCCACGGGGGCGCCGACTTGCAGGCCCACACGGTGCTGCAAGAGTTCACCATCAACCGGCCCGCGCAGGGCATTGTGGACGAACTGTGGGCCGAGCTGTCCGCCTGTGCGCAAGATGCGCACGCTGTATTGGTGGTGGGTTTCGGCGTGTACATCTGGAACGTGGTGCAAACCTGCGAAGTGGTGTGCCTGCTCAAAGCCCAGCATCCACGCGTCAAAGTGGTCTTGGGTGGCCCCGAGGTCAGCCATGAGCTAGACACCCAGCCCATCGTCGCACTGGCGGACTATGTGATCACCGGCTGGGGCGATGTCAGTTTTCCCAGGCTGTGCAAGGCATTGGTGCACGGCCCGCGCCCGCTGATGAAAGTGATTGCGGGTGAGCAGCCCGCATTGGATGACATTGACTTTCCTTATGCGCATTACAGCGCGCAAGACTTGGCGCACCGTGTGCTGTATGTGGAGGCGTCTAGGGGCTGCCCTTTTAAATGCGAGTTTTGTCTGAGTTCTTTGGACAAGACGGCGTGGGCTTTTGACTTGGACCGTTTTCTGGCCGAGCTGGATGCCTTGTATGCGCGGGGTGCCCGTACCTTCAAGTTTGTAGACCGCACTTTTAACTTGAAGATCGACGCGTCCGTGCGGGTGCTGCAGTTTTTTTTAGACCGTTTGCCGCCTGCAGGGCAGAAGCCTGACTTATTCCTGCATTTTGAGGTAATCCCTGACCACCTGCCTGACCGCCTCAAAGCCATGATTGCGCTCTTTCCCGCGGGTGTGTTGCAGTTTGAGGTGGGCATTCAGAGCTTCAACCCCGACGTACAGCAGCGCATTTCACGCCGCCAAGACAACGACAAAACCGAAGCCAATGTGCACTGGTTGGTGACCCAGAGCCATGCACATTTGCATACCGATTTGATTTTTGGCCTGCCCGGTGAGAGTTGGCAAAGCTTTGGCGAGGGCTTTGACCGCCTGTGGGCACTGCGGCCCCACGAGATACAACTGGGCGTGCTCAAGCGCCTGCGGGGCACGCCGTTGGCCAACAGGTCCATGGTGCCGGGCCAAGACCCAGACGGCTTGGACTACGAACCGCTGCCGCCCTACACCGTGCGCTCCAGCGCAGCAGTCAGTGCGCAAGAGGTGCAAACCTTTGTGCGCTTGGCCCGCTACTGGGACATGGTGGCCAACTCGGGCCGCTTTACCGCCACCATGGATTTGCTCATGCAAGGCCCCTCTGCGTTTGCTGCATTTGCCGACGTGGCGGATTACCTGTGGGTACAGCTGAACGCGACTAGCGGCATTACGCCGGACCAATTGGTGGATAGCTTGTTTGAGTACCTGTGCGGTCCCAAAGGCTGTGATCCTGCGCTGGCCCGCGCCGCCCTCTTGGCTGATTATTTGGCCAGCGGTGCCCATGCCAACCCCAAGGCTTTGCATGGGCTGCTGCCCAAACGGATGGCCCGCGGCGGCGCGGCCCTTGCTAGTGGTGGGGCGCAACGCCAACAGCGTCATCAAGCCAGTCAGCCGGTCCCTGCCACGGCGGCGGACGCCGCTTAAGGGCCATTTATTCTGTGGTTTGGCATATCCCCAAAATGCGCAATATGGGGTACGCTTGAGCCCGGCAGCGAATGGCGGTTGGCGTTGTCAAGTTACCAATTCACACGCGATGTCATTCAATTCACCTCGGCACCATGATTAAGAGCTTGCAGACATGGCAAAAACGATGGGCGGCGCTGTCCTTGCGCCAGACCCTGTTTTTGGGGGCAAGCTTGGGTATTTTGTTGCCCGCATTGGTGCTGGGTTACTTTCAAATTGTTTCGCGCTACGAGAACGCCGTTGACCTGCGGGTGCGTGCGCCCATGGAACAGTACGCCGACGTGTTGTCCCGTGGCATGGCCGTGGCGATGTGGAATGTGGACAAAGGCGTTGCCGACGAATTGGTGGACGCCGTCATGCGCAACCCCGACGTGGTGAGCGTTCGGGTTGTGGACGAAAACCAAGAAATTTTTGTATTCAAGCGCAACGAAGGGCAGGTGGACGGCCAGATGCTCAAGGAGTCCCGAGAAGTGGTTTACAACGGCGCGCGCGTGGGGCAACTAACGGTAGAGCTCACGGCTGCCCGGGTGGAGCGTGAGTTCAAGAGCGATATTTTGAAGCTCGCCCAGGGCCTGCTGGCCCAAGTGGCGGTGTCATTCTTGTTCATTTGGTGGCTGTTTAACCGACGCATGATGCGCCCCTTGCAAGAGTTGCAAGCCGGCGCGTTGCGCTTGGCGCGGGGTGAGCTGAAGCAGCCGCTCAACACCTTTGGGACCGATGAAATCGGCAACTTGGCCAAAGGCTTGGATGCCATGCGCATCGACCTCGGGCACTTGCTGACAGAGCGTGACCAAAAAAATGCCACCTTGGAGCACGAGTTGGCTGAACGCAAGCGGACCGAAGAGGCGTTGACCCTGAGCCGGGCCAAGTTTGCGGCTATTTTTGATGCATCTCCTGTGGCCATGACCGTGTCTAAGCTGGGCGGTGAGTTCACCTTGGTCGATTTCAATGTGGCCTGGGAGCGGCTCTTTGCGCAGGACCGTGCCTTGGTACGCACCAGTGCGGACCAGCACAACGCCTTGTGGCAAAACCAGCATGAACGCCAGCGTGTGATGGAAACCCTGATGCAAACCGGCGAAGTGTCACGCAGCCCGAACTGGATGCTGCGCGGCGAGGGCCACTCCGCCATTCTGTGTGAAGTGTCCGGCAAGGTGTTCTCACAAGGGGGTGAGCCGTTTTTGATTCTGGCGTATGAAGACATCACCGAGAAGCAAAAGAACCAGCAAGATATATTGCAACTCAATGCGACGCTGGAAGTACGGGTCGCCGAGCGCACGCGCGAGCTGTCTGAAGCGCTGAGTCACCTCACGGCAGCCCAGTCTGAATTGGTGCGCAGCGGCAAGATGGCAGCCTTGGGTGCCTTGGTGGCGGGCATTGCCCATGAGCTCAACACCCCGGTGGGCAACAGCCTGATGGTGGCCAGCACCATGCAAGACCAGGCCGCCAGTTTTTCTCAAGACCTGGCCCAAGGCCTCACCCGCAGCCGGCTGGAACAATTTGTCGCCAAGATGCAAGATGGCGCCTCCATTTTGATGAGCGGGCTGCGCCATGCGGCCGAACTGGTGGCCAGCTTCAAGCAAGTGGCAGTTGACCAAACCAGCATCAACCGCCGCCGGTTTGATTTGCACGACACGGTGGAGGAGATTTTGCTGACCTTGGGGCCGTCGATTCGCAAGACCACGTGCACGGTGCAAACCCAAATACCTGCGGGCCTCGCCATGGAAAGTTTCCCTGGGCCCTTGGGTCAAGTCATTACCAACTTGATCAACAACGCCATGCTCCACGCGTTTGAAGGACGCGAGAGTGGCGTCATCACGATCTCGGCCCATGCGGACGGCAATGACCATCTCATCTTCACCGTGCAAGACAATGGGGTAGGCATACCCCAAGCCCATTTGGCCCGGGTGTTTGATCCCTTTTTCACCACCAAGCTTGGTCGCGGCGGTAGTGGGTTGGGGCTCAACATCGTCTACAACTTGGTGCACGATGTCTTGGGCGGCTCTATCCATGTGGACAGCCCCCCCGGAGAAGGCGCGTGTTTTACGATGCGCCTGCCTTTGCTGGTCGCCGTCGTGCAGCCCACGCACTGAGCTGGGTTTGCCGCTCGGGCAGTGGCCTGCGTCTAAGATGACCCCATGACACATTCCTCACCTGACTCACGCTACTGGGCCGACTGGAGCACCCGGGACTTCGACCTGCTCAAAGCCCAGCATCGCATCGACGAGCTGATAGCCGTTTTGCCGGTGGCTGCCACCGAGCAGCATGGGCCCCACCTCCCTTTGCAGGTGGACACCGCCTTGGTCGATGGTGTTGTGGCGTCCGCCATTGCGCAGATGCCGCCTCACGTGCCGGCCCTGTTTTTGCCTACCCAAGCGGTGGGTTTGAGCCCCGAGCACGCGCGCTTTGCGGGCACTTTGAGCTTGAAAGCCGAGACCGTGATTCGCCTGTGGACAGACATTGGCGAGAGTGTGGCTGCCACAGGTGTCAAAAAGTTGGTGTTGCTGAACTCGCACGGCGGGCAAGTGGGGGTGATGGACATCGTTGCCCGAGACTTGCGGGCGCGCTGCAACCTGCTGGTCTACAGCGTGAACTGGTTTGGCCTGCCGCTCACGAGCCCCCAGGGCGACGATGTCAATGCACTATTTTCGGCCCACGAGCATCGCTTTGGCATCCATGCCGGAGACATTGAAACCTCCATGATGCTGGCCTTGCGGCCTGACCTGGTGGCTATGGAGTTGGCAGAAAACTTTGCATCCACCTCTGAGCAGCGTGCCCAAAGCTACCCGATTTTGGGGAATGGCAAGAGTGCCAAGCTGGGGTGGCAGATGCAAGACTACAACCCCGCTGGCGCGGTAGGCAATGCCGCCGCCGCAACGGCTGACAAAGGGGCTGCGGTGTTGCAAGCCGCAGGCAATGCTTTGGCGCGCATGCTGGCAGAGTTGCACGCGCTGCCGCTGTCGACCTTGCTTAACGCGCCTTGACGTCCATCACCAAACGCATGCCTACCAAGGTGTAACGCGTTTGCGGTGAGTTCCAGTTGCGGTAAGACGAGCGGGTGTACAAGGGCCATGTGTGCCACGAGCCACCACGGCGCACGTAGACGTTGCCCTCGGTGGGGCCTTGGGGATCGTCCACCGGTGAATTCGCGTAATAGTCTTCGCCGTACAGGTCATTGGTCCACTCCCAGGCATTGCCATGCATGTCGTACAAGCCAAATTTGTTGGGTTTGAACTGGGCCACAGGCGCTGTGAACGCAAAACCGTCTTTGTGTTTCAGGGCCTTTGTCGCCATCTTGGGCCAATGGGCCTTGGCGCTCGCATCAAAGGTGTTGCCTACCTTGTACTGGAGTTCAGGGTTGTCACCGTTGTAGTAGCGGGTGCGTGTGCCCGCGCGTGCGGCGTATTCCCATTCCGCCTCGGTAGGCACGCGGTAGGTTTTGCCTTCCTTTTCGCTAAGCCAGCGGGCTAGGGCTTGGGCATCGTTCCACGTGACGTTAACCACTGGGTGCTTGTCGGTTTGCGCAAAGCCCGGGTTTTTCCAACTGTATTTGGGGTCGCGGCCTTCAAAAAGGTCGCCGCGTTTCGTGGTGGATGGATCGTATTGCGGGTTGTAGCCGTAGCCACCGGTGCCGTCGGCAATGGACTCTGGCACGTAGCCAGAGGCTTTTAGAAACCGGCGGAACTGACCTACTGTCACTTCGGTTTGTCCCATGTAAAAGCCGCGCGTGATGCGCACACGGTGCACTGGGGCCTCGTCCGATAGATCGGTCAGGCGCTCGGCTTCCATCAGGGGGTAGGCCTTGGCTAGCGCTTCTACAGGCTCGTCATTGCCCATCAAGAACTCCCCAGCAGGGATGCGCACCATGCGCATGCCTAAGCGGTTGGTGAAAGCGTGCGCAGTAGCCTTGGTTGGCGCTGCCAGGGCGACGGAGGCCATCGTCAGAAGCACAACAGTGAATATTCGAGAAGGTGTGACGCTGATGGACATGGGCAGAGTGTGGGTGCGTGAAATGGAAGGCTATGGGGCGTCGTTGAGTTTAGTTCGCCTAGGCTTTTCAGCCTGGCGTTCTCGCTGCGCACGGGCATTGGAGTGTGTGCCGTGTACGTGTGCATGCGCGTGGGAGGCTGGTGCGGGCGGCTTGCTGTGCGTCGCTGACAGCGCAAGCTGCGACAGAATTCCGCACTCCGCGCTATTCACGTCTTGGCATTGTTGGCGCAGTTCCTTGAGTTGTTTTTCAAGGTTGCGCAGCTCACGGATGCGGGTGGCGACATGGCCAATGTGGGCATCTAATAAGTTGTTGACGGCGGCACAGTTGTCGCTGGGTGCATCTTTGAAACCCAGTAGCAAACGGATCTCGTCCAAGGTCATGTCCAGGCTGCGGCAATGGCGCACAAAAGACAAGCGCTGGGCATGGGCCTCGGTGTAGATGCGGTAATTGGCTTCGGTCCGTGCGGCGCTAGGCAGAAGACCTTCGCGTTCGTAAAAGCGGATGGTCTCGACCGCAGTGTGGGTGCGTGTCGCAAGGTCGCCAATTTTCATAGGATGCTCGGTGGTGACCCGCAACAGGACGGCGGGGTCGTAGAGATACCAAGCATTGTAGGGGCTTGACTCTGAAGTGGATACAGGGTTTTTAATCAGTGCCATTGCATTTGAACCAAGGAAAATCCATGTCTGCCCACTGCTGTGAACACGAAGTGCCCGCCGCCCAATCCATCACCAACCTGCCGCGCTACCGCAGGGTGCTTTGGCTGGCCTTGGCGATGAATGCCGCCATGTTTGTGGTGGAGCTGGCGGCGGGCTTTTCGTCCGGGTCTTTGTCGCTGCTGGCTGACTCCATCGACTTTGCGGGGGATGCATTGAACTACGGCGTGTCTTTAGCCGTTTTGTCAGCGGCGCTGGCTTGGCGCGCGCGTGCTGCCATGCTCAAAGCGGCTTGCATGGTGGGCTTTGGTGCTTGGGTACTAGGCCATGCGGTGTGGAGCCTGTGGAGCGGAGCTGTACCCGACGCGCCGACCATGGGCGCTATTGGCTTTTTGGCACTGTGCGCCAATGTGGCGGTAGCCTGGATGCTCTACGCATTTCGGGAGGGCGACGCCAATATGCGCAGCGTATGGCTGTGTTCACGCAATGATGCCATTGGCAATATCGCTGTCATGCTTGCCGCATTTGGAGTCATGGGCACAGGACGCGCGTGGCCGGATTTGCTGGTTGCCGCGGGTATGGCTGGCTTGGCCCTGCACGGCGGCTGGCAAGTGTGGCGGCAAGCCCGCAGCGAACTAGCGGGCCCCAGCGCTGCAGCGCAAACCCATACGCACGGCGAGACCCATGGCCCTATGCATTAAGGGACAAGCGGACGACGCGCTGTGTGGCTTAGCGGATGCCGCGCACATAGCGCTCGGTTGACGGCACGGCATCTGCACCAAAGCTGGAGGTGCTGCTCAGGCGCTGGCTCGCACTGGTGGCCCCGAACAGGCGGGTTGCCATGGCCGATGCGCCAGCAGATGGGGTGGGCGCATGGTCTTGCTGGGTAGCGCGCGCCAGTTTGTCGGCCCAGTCGGCAAGGTCTGTGTGGCCGTCCGACTTGGCACTGGCGCGTGCAAAGCGCACAATTTCGGCCGCATAGTCGGCGTTGCTTGCCATCCATTCGGTGTCGGTGACGCGCCCGGTCTTGCGACGCAACAGCACGTGCAAGTGGGCGGCAATGGCCAATGTTTCGCTGCTTAGCATAGTGGCTCCTTTTTACGTTCCCATGTGTTCCCGGTGCTGTGACACATCCAGACCCAGCACTTCGGCACTGTCGTCAACACGCATGCCAATGATGAACTTGGTGAGCCACAGCAGCACCGCACTCATGACGGCGCTGTACACCACCACGGCCCCCACGCCCAGTAACTGCGTGCTCACATTGCTACTGACCCCGCTGATGGCCTTGTTGGCAAACACGCCGGTCAGTACCGAGCCCACAATGCCGCCAATGCCGTGCACACCAAACACATCTAACGAGTCATCGGCATTGAGTAAGCGCTTGAGCCCCGTAGCGCCCCAGTAGCAGGCAAGCCCGCCTAGCGCGCCAATCCACAGTGCGGAGATGGGCGTCACAAAACCCGCCGCTGGCGTAATGGCTACCAGGCCTGCCACCAAACCCGAGCACAAGCCCAGCAAAGAAGGGCGGCCACGCACCAACCATTCGCCGAGCATCCAGGCAATGGCGCCTGCGGAAGCGGCGATGTGCGTCACCGCCATAGCAAGCCCGGCCCGACCGTCTGCGGCCACCGCTGAGCCTGCATTGAAGCCAAACCACCCCACCCACAGCAAGCCGGCACCCGCCATGGTGAGGCCCAGGTTGAATGGCTCAAACGACTCGCGGCCATAGCCTTTGCGTGGGCCCAGCACATAGGCGCATACCAAGCCTGACACGCCTGCGTTGATGTGAACGACGGAGCCACCTGCAAAGTCCAGCACGCCTAATTGCACTAGCCAACCACCAGGCTCCCACACCCAATGGGCAATAGGCGCATACACCACGATAGACCACATACCCATAAAGAACAGCATGGCTGAAAAGCGCATGCGCTCCACCAAGGCACCCACAATCAAGGCCGCAGTGATGATGGCAAAGCTCAGCTGGAACATGCTGTACACCGATTCGGGCACATTGGGGGCCACGTGGCTCACGGCTACTTTGCCTGTTTCTTTCAGGTAGCCCAACCCAGTGAACCAAAGACGTTCGGTCCCGCCCAGCCAGGTGCTGCCGGGCGTGAAGGCCAGCGAGTAGCCCACCGCAAACCACAAGAGACTCACCAAGGCAGCAATCGCGACCACACTGGCCATGGTGTTGAGCACGTTCTTTTTGCGCACCATGCCGCCGTAAAACAGCGCAATGCCAGGGAGGGTCATGAGGAGCACCAGTGCGGTGGATGTCATCATCCAAGCCGTGTCGGCGGCACTCAGGGTGTCTTGTGAAACAAAGCTTGGAGCGGTAGGTGCCGCTGGCAAAGGCGCGTTTTGGGCCCATGCCAAGCCTGCCACGCTTAAGAAAAAGACCAAGAGCCAACGTGTTCCGAATCGGTGCATGGATGTCCTCTCTGGATTGCAATGCAGGCAATCCAGCAAGAGGCATGCCAAATGCCCAAAGGCACTCCCTCAACGTCCGGCGTTCTCAGGTGTAGCTCACCCACTCTTCGTAGGCAGGTGCATCTAGGTGGGGCAGGGTGTTGAAGGTCATCAGCATATGGCGCTTGGGCGTAAATGCAAATTCAGTCACCGCGCTGTTGCGAATGCGCAGGTTCAGCTCGATGGTGACTTCTGGCGTTGTGCCCAGCACCTGACCTACCGCCGTTGAGATGGGTCCGCCGCTGCTCACCAGCAGCACATTACCGGTGTAGTGCTGGCGCACATGGGTCAGCGCGCTGCTTACGCCTTCTACAAACGCAGTGTAGGTAGGCATGCCGTGCGGGCTCACCACGCCATTCATCCATTGCGTTAAACCGTCGCGCAGCAAGCGAAAGTGCTGCCGATAGATCTCTGGGGTATCCGGCTTGGCCAAAGGGCCGGGGTGAATGGCGCGGATCACGGCTTCGCTGTCGTACTCGTTGAGCCCGGGCCACGGAATAGGGACATGGGTATAGCCTGCGCCTTGCGCAATGCCCGCCCAAGTCTGCGCATGGCGCGCTAGCGTGCCTGTGAGTACCGCTTCAAACTGCAAGCCCTTGGCTGCAAAGTATTCCCCCAGGCGCACACTTTGGCGCAGGCCTAAGGGACTCAGCTCGTCGTAGTTTTCGGCACCAAACGAGGCTTGCCCATGGCGCACAAGATATAGATTTCCCATAGCCGTGAATCTAGGCGCATCCACGCAAAGTGCGTGTCATGGCTGCGACAGGGTTTCGCCGTGATGTGCACTGCATCGCACCAAGCGCCCCGTAGATTGACCCCCGCTCAGAACTGACAGAGAATTTGTGCAAAGCTTGGGCCTTGGCGTTCGGTAGTTACCGCATGGGGCTTGCCTGAAACCCCTAGGAGTTTTGTTTGTCAAACAACCGCGTCTTACAGCGACTGGGCCGCTTGGAAGCCATCTTGCAGTTGATGTTGGTGTTAGACCAAAGCCAAGGGCGTTCCAGCAATCTGGATGACTTGATGCTCAAGCTACACGAAGGCGTGATCCAACTCATGGATGCCCGTAACTTCTATCTGGCAGTCCTGAATGAGTCGCGCACCCATTACCGCTTTGCCTACTACTGTGACACGATGGACGACTTGGGCTACCCCCAAGCGGATTGGATTCCGATGGAGGGCAACACCTCGCTGACCGCATGGTTGTTGCGCAACGCAAAGCCCTTGATTCTGGAGGCCGACGATTTTCACAACGATGCCCCTGTAGACCCGACGCTCACCATGGTGGGTACACAGCCCGTGCATTGGATGGGCATGCCCTTGCTCAAAGACAGCAACTTGGCCGTAGGGGCCATGGTGGTGCAAAGTTATGACCCCGAGCGCCTGTACAGCGAAGAAGACCAGGCCGTGTTTCAGATGCTGGCGAACGTGGTGGCAGGTTCGGTGTCGCGTTTGCAAACGCAGGCTTTGCTAGAGCGTGCGGTTGCCCAGCGCACGCAAGCCTTGGAGGCAGAGATTGCCGAGCGGCGCCGCTCTGAGACCTTGCAACGGGCCTTGTTTGAAGTTTCAGCACTCTCTGGCGCCGGGGGTACGCAACTGGCGCAGTACGCCCAGCTCCACAGCATCATTGGCCGCCTGATACCTGCGCCTAATTTCTACGTGGCCTTGCTGGAGCCTCAGAGCGACAGCTTTCACATGGCCTATTTTGTGGACAGCGCCGAGCCTGACCTTGACCCTACGGGGCGTCACTTTCCCTTGGGCAATGGACTGACCGCCCGTGTCCTGCGTTCCGACAAAGCCCAGTTGTTGAGCCGCGCTGCGGTCGATGCGTTGATCCTGACCGGTGAGCTCGACACGGTGCGGGGCAACAACACCTTTGTGCAATGGATGGGCGTGCCCCTGGTGATAGAGGGAGCAACCATAGGTGCCATCGTGGTGCAGAGCTACGACGAACAGGTGACGTACGGACAGGCCGATGTCGAACTCATGATTTTTGTAGCCCGACACGTGTCTGACACCTTGGCCACCTTGCGAACCCATGAGGCCTTGGTGAACTCGCAGCAAGAGCTGGTGCGGCGCAATACCTTGCTGAGCAACGCCTTGGAGAATCTGAGCACTGCGCAAGCGGAATTGGTGCGCACGGCCAAAATGTCCGCCTTGGGTTCTTTGGTGGCGGGGGTGGCGCATGAGCTCAATACGCCGCTGGGCATTAGTCTCTTGGTCGCCAGTGGCATTGAAGAACAAACCCATGCGTTTTCTGCAGAAATGCAAAAAGGCCTGACCCGTAGCGCCCTGAACGCCTTTGTGTTGAGCACCCAAGAAAGCGCAGATGTGCTCATGCGCAGCTTACGCCGAGCGGCGGACTTGGTATCGAGCTTCAAGCAAGTGGCCGTTGACCAAACCAGCGAGAAGCGCCGCCAGTTCAGCTTACAAGACACCGTGGCAGAGCTCTTAAGAACCTTGGGACCCAGCATTCGGTCCAGCACCCACACCGTGGACAGTGAAATTGAACCGCAACTGCAACTGGAGAGTTACCCCGGCGCTTTGGGCCAAGTGCTGACCAACTTGATCATGAACACGTTTAGGCACGCGTTTGAAGGGCGCACCCAAGGGGCGGTGCATATCCATGCCAAGCCCTATGGGCACAACAAAGTCGAGCTCACGGTGCGCGATAACGGCCATGGCATACCTGCCGCTCATTTAGACCGCGTGTTCGACCCATTCTTCACCACCAAACTAGGTCAGGGCGGCAGCGGCTTGGGGCTCAACATTGTTTTTAATTTGGTGCAAGACGTGCTGGGTGGAACGATACAGGTGGAGAGCCTAGAGGGCCAAGGCACGTGCTTTACGCTGGTATTGCCCTTGGTGGCTCCTAAGGGCGGTGCCGTGGCCACTGGCTAGCCTTGCAAAACCTTGGCAAACACTGCCGCGTCCACGTTGCCACCACACAAGGTCGTGCCCACCACCAAGCCTTTGAGGCTGCTGCGCTCTTGCATGGCGGCGGCAAAGCTGGCCGCACCAGCGCCTTCGGCCACGTTGTGGGTGTCGATGTAAATGTGGCGCATGGCTTGGGCCACCTCGTCGTCGCTCACCTTCACCACGTGGTCTAAGTGCTGCGCCAAGATGTCCAGTGACACTTGGTCTGCAATGCGGCAGGCCATGCCGTCGGCCAGCTGGGTGGTCACCGGGGCTTCCACCACGCGGCCAGCGGCCAATGAGTCGGCATACGTGGTGGCATGGGCGCTTACCACGCCCACAATCTTCGCCTGGTGGCCCAGTGCCAGTTTGGCCGCAATGGCAGAGCAGGCGCCCGAGCCCTGGCCAATGGGAACGTACACCACATCGAGCTGCGGCACGGCCTTGAAGTATTCCCACCATGCGGTCGCTACGCCGCGCAGCAAGGCGGGGTGAAAGCTGGGCACCATGTGCGCGCCTGTTTCCTTGGCCAGGGCGATGGCGTATTCGCGGCTTTCTTGAAAGTCGTCGCCATACTCTTGCAGCTCTAAGCCCAAGGCACGCATGGCTGCGTTCTTCTCGACCGAGTTGCCCCGCGGCACCACGATGCGGCAGGGCACGCCGTAGCTGCGCGCCGCCCAGCCCACGCTTTGCCCATGGTTGCCCCGTGTGGCGCTGATGACCGCGCTGGGTAGCGCTTGGTTCTTGGCCAGTTCTTCAAAGTAGGTCAAGCCGCCGCGTATCTTGAAAGCACCGACGGGCGTGTGGTTCTCATGCTTGACCCAGCAGTCGGTGCCCAGCCGCTCGCTGAGCAAGGCCCAGCGGTATTGGGGCGTGGCTTGAAACTCCCGGTAAACCACCTGGGCGGCGGATTCAATCTCGGACAGCGTTGGCAAAAGGTTCATACAAGCTCGCAGAAAAGTGACACAGAGGGACGCGACACCCGTGTGCATATCACACGGGTGCTTGCGCAGGAAAACGGTGGCACGGCGCCTTAGCGCCAAGCCCGATGGAGGTTTAGATCAGCACCTGGCCTTGGATGCAGCTGACGGTCTCACCGCCCACCCACACCTGGCCTTCGCGGTCTTGGTCGATAAACACCTGACCATCGCGGCCAATGCAGCGCCCTTGGGCTGCGACATAGCTGCTGGGGGCCAAGCCATCGGCAATCAGCCACTGGGCCAAGCTGGCGTTAAAGCTGCCAGTAATCGGGTCTTCGCCCACACCAATGCCGGGTGCAAAGAACCGCACTTCAACGGTTGGCTCTGGTTCGGCGGGCACTGCCGCTTGTGCGCTTGTGCCAAAGGCGCGCGCCTCGCGGTTCTTGCGCGCTATCAAAGGTGTAGCTGTCTGCGCAGGTTCTACGGCGGCTACACCTACGCCAGACACGACTTCTGCTAGCAAGTTGAGATTGGGCTCCAGGTCCAGCACCGTCTCGCGACTGTCTAACAAGAGGCCTAGCCAGGTGGGGCCGTTGTTGAGCAGTTGCGCGCCCAACAGCTGCTCTTGGCGCACGCCCAAGGCCTCGCATACTTTGCGCAATATCGTCGGCTCTGGCGTGCTGCGTTTGAGTGGCGGTGCAGCAAACGCAAGGCGCTTGCCTGTGCGCCGCAGGCGCACCAAGCCCACCGCGCACTCTTGCACGATGTCGTCTCCCACGTGCTGGGCACCCGCGTTTTGCAACCACGCGTGGCAGCTGCCCAAAGTGGGGTGGCCAGCAAAGGGCAACTCGTTGGCAGGTGTGAAGATGCGCACCCGGTAGTGCGCCTCAGGCTGGGTTGGGGGCAACAAAAACGCCGTCTCCGACACGTTTGTCCAGCGCGCAAAGCTTTGCATCTGTGCGTCACTCAAGCCCGTGCCGTCCAGCACCACGGCCAGCGGGTTGCCCATGTAGGCCTGGTGGGTGAACACATCCACTTGGGTGAAAGGGCGTTGGCGGGGGGAAGTCATGGACGAGGGCCTTTGGAATTAAGACAAGGGGAGATCTAGCACGCCGCGCGTGGCGGGGCGCGCCAACAGGCTGGCGTACCAACGCTCTACGTTAGGAAGTGTGGGGCGTGCTTGTGGCAAGTTGAACCAGCGGTGGATCTCGCAGCCCAGCGGAATGTCGGCCATGGTGAAGTGCTCGCCCGCCATGTAGGTCTGCTGGGCCAAGTGCGCATCCAATAGGGCCAAGAGTGGTTCTGTGGCCGCCACAGATTGCGCAATGACGGCGTGGTCGCGCTGGTCTTCGGGCGTGCGTATCCATTGCACAAAAGCGCCGCCGCCGGCGCGGTTGAAGGTGGTTTGCTGCCAGTCCATCCAGCGCTCAGCATCAAAGCGCTGCGCCAGGTCGGTGGGGTACAGGGCTGCGCTCCCGTACTTGGCACACAGGTAGCGCACGATGACGTTGGACTCCCACAGCACCAGCTCGCCGTCTTCCAAGGTGGGAACCAAGGCATTGGGGTTGAGGCTGCGGTAGGCCGCTGTGTTGACAATGCCAAAGGCACGGCCCGCGTCGGTGCGCTCAAAGGGCGCGCCGGTTTCTTGCATGGCCCAGACCGCTTTGCGTACATTGAGCGAGCTCAGTCGCCCCCAAATTTTGACCATGGTGCAGTTCCTTGAGGGGTGGGTGCTTAGGCCTTGGCCAAGCTGTGGCGGTACACATCCAGCGCTTTGGCCAGCGCTGCAACGCCCCGGTGGATTTCGTCCACGCTGGGTGTCACAAACGACAAGCGCAGGGTGCGCGGGTCGCCATGCGCTGCGTAAAACGGCGCGCCTGGCACAAAGGCCACGCCTTGGTCTACGGCCAGCGGCAGCAGGTCTACCGCGTTCATGCCTTTGGGCAGGCGTGCCCACAAAAACATGCCACCGGCGGGGGTGTTCCAGGTGAGGCTGTCGTCGGCCTCGCCTTGCGGGAAGTTGTGGCTGAGCGCCTGCAACATGGCGTCGCGCTGGGCTTTGTAGAGCGCGCGGATGGTGGGCACATGGCGGTCCAAAAAGCCGCCTTGCATGACCTGGGTGATCAGCCGCTGGTTAAAGCCCGGGCTGTGCAAATCAGCCGCCTGCTTGGCCTGCAGCAGCTTGGGGAACACTGCCTTGGGCGCCACGATAAAGCCCATGCGCAGGCCCGGCGCCAGCACCTTGGAGAACGAGCCCAGGTAGATGCCGCCATCCGGGTTGCGCGCAGTCAGCGGGGCGGGGGGCGGGGTGTCAAACCACAGGTCGCCATAGGGGTTGTCTTCCATGATGGGCAGGCCTGTTGCTTGGGCCGCGGCGCTCAGTGCGCTGCGCCCGGCTTCGCTCATGGTGCGGCCTGTGGGGTTTTGGAAGTTGGGCAAGCAGTACAAAAAGCGGGCTCCGGCTGCCTTGGCTTTCAGGTCGGCAATGTCCACGCCGTTGGCATCGTTCTCTACGCTCACCACCTCGGGTTCCATGGGCATAAAAGCCATCACAGCGCCCAGGTAGGTGGGCGACTCCACCAGCACGCGGCTGCCCGCGTCGATCAAAATTTTGGCAACCAAGTCCAAGCCTTGCTGGGATCCGGTGGTGATCATCACTTGGGCGGGGTCTACCTTCCAAGGCGTACCGGCTGCAGCGGCTTGGCGGCCCAGGTCATGGGCCACCATCTCGCGCAAGGGGCCATAGCCTTCGCTGGCCGCATATTGCAGGGCACCTGCGGGGTCGTCTTTCAAAACGGCTGCGCATGCTGCCTCAAACTCCGCCACCGGAAAAGTCTTGGGCGAGGGCAGTCCCCCCGCAAAGCTGATGATGCCGGGCCGCTCGGTCACCTTCAGGATTTCGCGAATTACGGATGGGTTCATCTTGGCGGCACGTGCGGCCAGCGTCCATTGGGTCATGGGAGTCCTCTCAAATAAGTACGCATAGGATACTGCGCGGGGCTGGCAACTTGGGCAACGCTTGTGTGGGCATGGCTTTCACTTTATAGTGAATAACAGCACACTAGCAGTACAGTCTTTGGCAACATGGCATGAACTGTATCGCTGTGTGTAACAGTACAAGCCCTTTCTACCCAGCCCACCCCCATGCTTTTGAAAAACAGCGCCCAAACCCTGACCACCCAACTGGCCGCCCGGTTTGGCCAGCGCATCCGTGACCGTTTGTTGGCTCCCGGCGCGCGCCTACCCTCGGTGCGCCTGTGCGCCCAGCAGCAAAAGGTGAGCCCGTCCACCGTGGTGGGGGCGTATGACATGCTGCTGGCGCAAGGCTTAGTGGAGGCACGCAAGAACCGAGGTTTCTATGTGCGAGAAGGGCAAAATAGTGCTCTGACGCCCATGGATACTGCGCAAGCAGCTATCAAAAGTGCAGCAAACGCCAAAGGCGGCATGGCAGAGCTGCCCCCGCCCGTGGCACCAGTGAATGCCACGGCCTTGATTCGCAGCATGTTCCACGGCGTGAGCGACAAGCCCCAGCCCGGCGCAGGCGTGCTGCCGACCGAGTGGCTGCAAAACACCTTCTTGGCCAGCGCGCTGCGCCAGCACTGCAGCGTGCAGGCCATCAACAGCATGTCGCTGCAGTACGGCGAGCCAGCGGGTGACCTGGGCCTGCGCCGGGCTTTGTCGAACCGCCTTGCCCACATCGCGCTGCATGTCGCGCCTGAGCACATCATCACCACCTTGGGCGCTACCCACGCGCTGGACTTGGTGAGCCGTACCTTGCTGCGCACCGGCGACTACGTGATGGTGGAAGAGCCGGGCTGGGCTGTGGAGTTTGCGCGGCTTAACGCCTTGGGCATGCGCATCTTGCCCGTGCCCCGGCGCGCGGATGGGCCTGACCTGGAGGTGATGGCGCGCTACTGCGCGGCGTATGCGCCCAAGCTGTTCGTGAGCGTGAGCGTGCTGCACAACCCCACCGGCTTTAGCCTGAGCCCCGGCAGCGCCTACCGCGTGTTGCAGCTGGCCAATCAGCATAACTTTCATGTGCTGGAGGACGACACCTACTCCCACTTTGCACCCGAGCATGCCACTCGCCTGTGTGCCTTAGACGGCCTGCAGCGCACCATCTACGTGAGTGGCTTTTCCAAAATACTGGCGCCCAATTGGCGTGTGGGCTATATGGCTGCACCCAAGGCGCTGGCCGAGGCACTGCTAGACACCAAGCTGCTCACCACGCTTACCACCCCCGCTTTGCTGGAGAAAGCCGTGGCGTGGTGCATAGACCAAGGCCAACTGCGCCGCCATGCGGAGCGCGTGCGCACCCGCATGGATGCCGCACGCGCGCGCAGCGTCAAGCTCGCGGTGGCGCACGGTTGCACCCTAGCGGCAGAACCTGCCGGCATGTTTGGCTGGGTTGACACGGGCGTAGACACAGATGTGCTGGCCCAGCGCATGTTGGACATGGGCTACCTGCTTGCCCCCGGTGCCCTGTTCCACGCCACCCGACAAGCCAGCAGCCTCATGCGCATCAACTTCGCCACCACCCAAGAAGCCCAGTTCTGGGCCAGCTTTGCCAAGCTGCGGGATGAGCAGCGGTAATGGCCTATGGCTGTCACCATGCAGACGCGTCGTCTCGCAAGTTACCATTGGCGCACAGACCCATGCGCCGTTCATCAGGTCCTCACATTCACGCGAAAGAACACCACATGCAGGTTTTGATTGCGGGCACGGGAAAGCTCGCCACCGAGTTACTCCAACAGTTGCAATCCACGCGCGAATGCCGCATTGCTCCATGGCGCACCGATATGGCAGCCCAGGGCCGCGCCATCGTGATTCACGCTGGGTCTGGGCGAGAAATCGACCGCATTGCTAACTTCTGCGAACGCACGGCATCCGTGCTGGTTGAGCTTGCCACGGGCTCTGCGTTGGAAGATTCCACGCCCCACTTTCCGGTCGTCATGTGCCCGAACACCAACATCCTCATGCTGAAGTTCATGTGCATGTTGGAGCGTTCAGGTTCGCTGTTCGAAGGCAGTGACATCCGCATCATCGAGTCCCATCAGTCGTCCAAAACATCGGTGCCCGGCACAGCGGTTTCTATGGCCGACTCACTGGGCGTCAGCGCAGCCGAGATCACTTCCATAAGGAGTGCATCACAGCAAGCGGCAGAGTGTGGCATTCCGCAAGAACACCTTGCACGCCATGCCTTCCACCGCATTGAGATTCAAGACGGGCCATGCACCATCGCCATGGAAACGCGCGTCTACGGCGAATCGCCGTATGCCAACGGAGTGCAACAAATCATCACGGCCATTGGGCAAAGGGTGTTGCAGGCGCGAAGGTACTCCATCAACGAATTCATCGAAAACGGCTGGCTGTGATGCAGGCAAGTCAGACTTCTGGTGTGCCGCGATTCACACGGGTCAGCTATCTCGTGTTTGAACTTGCAGCGCGGGCCTTGCGGAAGTCGACAAGGGAAACGCAGGCCTTGAATGTGAGCAGGGTTGTACGAGGTGATCGTCACGCTGACGGTTGACCATTGAAAACGCTTGTCGATCAGCCATTCATTGCCAAACATTCATCGCACCGTTTTTCGATGCGTTGAAACACGGTGACAGCCGCACTACAGGCGTCTTCAATTTGATCCTCGGGGCACGCCATGTCTGCAAACTTCAAAAATGCCTGCCAACGGGTAAAAGTGTGTTCGCCATACCCTGAAAAAAAGCGCATCGGCAAGCTGTTGTAGGGTCCTGTGGACACTATCCGCTGGATGGCCTGGCCGCCCAGAGTGGAGCCCTCCAGGGGGTACAGCATGCCAATCAAGGCGCCTGCGTTTTTTGGAGGTGGCAAAGAGGCAAATGAAGTGCTCGGCATGAGTCCAAGGTCCTTCAAGTCTGATTCCAGCGCAGTACGTTTCAATCGCTCGCGGTAATCAAAACCCGCCTCGACAGCGGCCGCGCAGACGGCGTTTTCCAGCGGAACGTAGATGCCGTGCAAGGCATGCAAGGCGTTTCCATACGCTTTAGGTGTCAATCCCCCTCTGACCAGCGGCATGAGCAAAGGATGGTGATCGAGCGCATGGTGTGGTGCGCGGGTTGCTTCGCGCAAACGTGCGTGCAGCGAACCCATTACAACCAACGCAGAAGGCCGTTGCGAAACTTGCTGGCTACCAATCTATTTTCGTGGTTCCAGTTTCGGCAAAACCCATGCTTGACTTCCACCCAACGCTCAAACGAACGTCTGGGCGACAGTGCCACGGCACCTGCCTTCTCGCTGACAGGCTTGCTGGGGTTACCAGCCCATGCAATCTCTTGGACCTCCGCTGGACGAAACCAGTAAAAGCGCAGCCAACCGGAGCGGGGCGATCGCGCTTTGATTGCCATGAATCCTGCCGCATCTGCAAAAATCAAGTGACTGTCGGGAAAAATGTCAGTGATATGGTGGGTTGAAAACAAAGGTTCCTTGCACTGGTTTGAGAACCAGTCATCCAGTAGTCCCATGGTTTCCAGACTAGGCGCGTCGCCGGTGATCGCAACATGGCTACCCACGGCGAACGCAAAACCACTGGCGTCGAGCACGTGCATCAGGCGCTCCGAGTGCATTTCAATACCATCCAGCGGGTCCTCAGACTCCGAAACCAATTGCAAGATCTCATCGGTTTTGTGGTCGAGGCTGTCGAGCAATTGCAAGCGGCGTGTGGAGGTATACGAGCTGATTCCCATGGCATAGGTGGACGTGAGCGCTACGCATGCCGCACGCTGATCGGGAGTGAGCGTTGTAGGTGTTCCATGGTGGCAGGCCACCAACCCCCACAATTGCCCCCCGACTTTGATAGGCACTGAAAACGAGGCTGCAACCCCCATGTTGCGCAGATACTCAAGGTGAACGGGCGAGACGCTACGCAGGTCCGACAAGGACAGATCCGGTGGCGCGTCCTGTAGGCCCAAGATGGGGACGGACTCGGCATGCACATCGGGAATCATGCGTGACGCATTGTTCAAATACAGGTTGCGCGCAATGGCCGGAATGTCGCTTGCAGGAAAGCGCAGTCCCAGGTAAGCGCCATCCCCTGGCTCTGCCGCTTCGGCAATCACCTCGCCTACCCAGTCCTCCTGAAACCGATAGATCATGCAGCGTCTGAACCCGCTGATGGCACGAATGCCCGCCAACAACTGGGCGTGGTACTCCTCCATTTGCTGCGGTGTGGAGGGCACGCCCATCAAGGGGCGTTGGTGTGCATGAAACGACAGGGCATCCTTTGCGGTAAGTCCTGTTTCAAATTCGACCACCACCCCTGCGGCAGTACGAATGAGCTTGGCGTCTATACGGGTGGTGCCGTCGTGCACCACATTGATCAATGCCAACATGCTGCCTTGCGCGCTTGCCAGTTTGTCCAAGGTGCCAGCAGGTAGCCATTCGAGGGAATCCACCGATCGGCCCAGGACATCTGCTGGAGCGACATGCATGAAACGCGCCAAGTTTGCACTGGCATGGCTTACCGTCATTGTTGCGGTGTCTAGGCGCAGCAGCGCACCAAAAGCTTGTATCGCACCGGACAGATGCAATTCTTCAGACTCGCAGCCTTGAATCAATCGGGCGTATTCGACGTTGTCATTGAGCATGTAGAAGTCTTTCCACTACTTTATCGCTGTCGTTTTCAGGAGCATGGAAAAAGCATCGACTTGCAAGGGGCGGTGGTACAGATAGCCCTGTGCAACTACACAGCGTTCCTCACGCAGTACCTGAGACTGTTCAACGGTCTCCACGCCTTCAGCGACTACACGCAACCCCAACGAATGCGCCATAGTGATCACTGTACGTGCCACGGCCCGGTCATCTTGCTCTGTGGCAATGCCATCCACAAAGCTGCGGTCAATTTTGAGCTCATCTACTGGGAATTTCCGCAGATAGGCCAAGGACGAATACCCCGTGCCAAAGTCGTCCACACTCAGCGTAAGACCCAATTTCTTGAGCGCTAGAAGCATGGCGCGCATGACCTCGGGGCGTTCCATCAACGAACTCTCAGTCAGTTCAATGCCAATGCTCTCGGCAGGCAAGCCGGACTGTGAAAGCCATGTCGCCACGTTTTCAACAAACTTCGGTTCACGCAGTTGGTGGGTCGAAACGTTGATGGCTACTTTAGGCACTGCCAGCCCTGCCGCCCGCCAGGAGGCTATCTGTGCCAACACCATTGCAAATACTTGGTCGCCAATAGCCACCATAAGACCGCTGGCTTCCGCAATGGGAATGAACTGTCCGGGCGAGATATCGCCCAATGTGGGGTCGCTCCAGCGCAAAAGCGCCTCCGCGCCGACCAGTTCGCCGGTGTTCATGTCCACCTTGGGCTGGTACACCATGCGAAAGCGCTTGGCGTCACTGGCCATGCGCAGGCCGGTCTCCAAGGTCAAGCGTTGCAAGGCAAGAACCTTCATTTCTTCCTCAAAGAACTGAAACTGATTGCGCCCTCTTTCCTTCGCACGGTACATGGCAGTATCGGCGCTCTTGAGAAGATTAACGCTATCCACCCCGTCGTCCGGATACATGCTGATGCCGATGCTGGCAGTAACAAACAAGCTTTGCTCATTCGCGCGGAATGGTGCCGCAAGCAAGCTGACAATGCGTTGGGCAATGGCGTTGACTTCAGGAAGTGTGATGTCGCCAAGAACCGCCACGAATTCATCGCCACCCAAACGCGCCAGGGTGTCCGAGTCTCTGACACAGTGGTGGAGTCGCTCGGTCGCTTGCACTAACAGTAGATCGCCGACGTCATGGCCCAACGTGTCGTTGATGTTCTTAAAGTTATCCAGGTCCACGAAAAGCACGGCTAACTTCTTCCTTTGTCGCTTCGCATTGGAAATCGCGTGCTTGAGCCGGTCCACCAACAAACTGCGATTGGGGAGCCCCGTCAATTCATCGTGGGTTGCTAAAAATTCGATGCGCCTCTGAGAACTTTGGATGGCTTTGATGTCGCTGAAGATCGAGACGTAATTCACAATGCCATGGTTTTCATCGCGCACGGAATTGATGGTCAACCACTCAGCGGCAACTTCACCGTTTTTGCGGCAATTGAATATTTCACCTTGCCAAGATCCCCGCTCGTTCAAGCTGCGCCACATCTCCGCATAAAAATCCGGGGAGTGCTGGCCAGACTTCAAAATACTGGGCTTCTTCCCTATGACGTCCGCCAAGGCATAGCCGGTGATATGTGTGAAGGCGTCGTTGACAGTGATGATGGTCGCCGATGCGTCGGTAATCACAATGGCTTCTCCAGCGCGATCAAACACTTTGGCAGCCAGTCGCAATTGCTCGTCGGCGTGGTGTTTGCGACTGATGTCGTTGGCCTGCAAACACACAGAACGTACCGCACCACTGCGGTCAAACACGGGGAAACGCACACTTTCCAGCCACACCGCCCCATTGGCCAAGGGCACTTTGTCGACCGATTCGACCGCATCAAGTTGTCGCATCGCATCAAAATCGTGGTCACGCAATGCGTCGGCGATATCCTTTCCGAATACCTGATGGTCGGTTTTTCCAATGACCGCGTCGGCACCCAAGTTGAAAATTTCTTCAAAACGCTGGTTCACAAATTCATAGCGACCGGACGTATCCTTGAGCGTCACCACCGATACGGAGTGATTCATGATCGCCAGCAAACGTTCCTGACTTTCTGATATTTGCTGCTGCGCATCGATCAATTCTGTGTTGTCCACGACGACCAGAACGACCCCTTGTGACATTCCAACGGGACTCAAAACAGGCGTAACGAACACCTGGTACCGCCGGTCTTCATGTGCCGTCGGGAAAGCTTCCTTTTTTCCAGTCCTTAGGGCCTCGGACAAGCGCTTGTCGATGCCGTCAAGGTAGTTAGGAAATTTGAGTCTTCCAAATGGCTGACCTACCGCGGTGAAAGCCAAGTCGTAACTGCGGACGGCCGAACCGTTCAGTCGGCGTAAACAGAGGTTTGTGTCGAACACAACGATCGGAAAATCAATGGTGTTGTACACACCCTCGAACTCGACGTTAACAGCGGCAAGTTCGGTGGTTTTTGCCTGGCTCTCGTCGTTGACGCTTACGAGCTCTTCGTTAGTTGCCTGCAACTCTTCATTGGATGCCTCTAGTTCCTCGTTGCTTGCCTGAAGCTCTTCGTTGGACGCTTGTACTTCTTCATTCAAAGCCTGCATTTCTTCATTGGAGGCGGCAATTTCCTCCATCAGAGCCTGCAGATGCTCTCGCGTGGATGCCAATTCGAGGGCATCCTCATTCTCACGACTTTGCGTTAGCCTATCGCTCGTGCCGTTGTGCGTTGGTTTGTCTTTTGAATCCAAAGTCGCGGGCTGAAAGTGAACCAAAAACAAGTCCTTATTCACTTCGTCGGCAGCAGGGACGATCGCCAGGCGCCACATGGCCCCGTTGAGCGAAGCGATGCGCCGATTGCGGCTATAGGCGGGTGAATGCTTGCGTTGTGCGCGGTGCAGGGTAATCAACACCTCAGACGCCAACTCAGGTGCAATCAGCGCGGCCAGATTCAAATCCGGTGCACCCGTAGGGAAATGAATCAATTGCCCCACATTGCCATGGCTGTGAAGGATACGGCAACTGGTGTCAATCAATACGGCTGGCCCGAACTGTTCTGCCAGCGTACGCAAGAACATGCGCTCGTAGGGGGTCCCCGCAGCCATCGCTGGCGTGGGTGAGTTGCGCAGGCTTCCGCGCAGCGTCTTACCCATAGACACCGGGTGACTTTCACCCCGTGATCTGAATATGCGGGCTCTGCGGTCGACCACCGAAAACAAGCCTTCCTGCTGTCTGACCGTTTCTGACCGGCCGAGGAATAGCAAACCGTCGTCACGCAATGCGTAGCGGATGATCGACAACACCTTGGCTTGTAGTTCGGGCTTGAAATAGATCATCACGTTGCGGCAGGTGACCAAATCCATCCGCAAAAAAGGCGGGTCACTGGTGATGTCCTGTCTGGCGAAGGTCACGCAGTCCCGCAAGGCTTTGACGGGTTCAAAGCCATTGCCGCTGCGTGTGAAATAGCGATCTACCAAGTCCGCAGGCATTTCCTCCATCGAGTTTCGGTTGTATATGCCGCGTCGGGCGATGGCCAGTGCGTCGTTATCAATATCTGTGGCGTAGACCTGCAGGCTAAGCTGCTTGTCGCTCTTGGACAGTAGTTCCAGGAACATGACACCCAACGAGTACGCTTCTTCGCCGGTGGCGCAGGCAACCACCCAGATCCGCAGCCTTTCACCCGCTTGCTTTTTGTCAATGATCTCCCGCGCGGAGTGCTCCAGCGCATCAAATGCCTCTTTATCGCGGTAAAACTCGGTGACAGAAATCAGGGCTTCCTTGGCTAGAGCGTCGAGTTCCTCTGGGTGCTCATCGGTGTAGGCCAGGTAGTCAGCCAGTGTTTCACGCCCAGTGCTAGCCATTCGACGTTGCAGACGCCGCTGCACGGTGGCAAGCTTGTAGCGGGAGAAATCAATTTTGGTGCGCTGACGCACCCGCTCAAACAAGTCTGAAAACTCTGCGGGGCGTTGCTCTGTGTTTTCGAATTCCGATGGGTTGCTGGGGAATTGCACCAGCCGCTCCAGCTCGCGCCCCATCTGCTCCGGAGAAAGTATGTGGTCTGCGACACGGGCATCAATTGCCGAACGCGGCATGCCCTCGTACTTCGCAGTTTCCGGCATTTGTACAAAGGTAACGCCGCCTGCAGACTTTATGGCCCGCAAGCCTTTAGTGCCATCTGAACCCGTGCCCGAAAGGATGATCCCTACCGCTCGTTCCTCAAATTCTTCCGCCATGGACTGAAACAGCAAATTCACAGATGGCTTGGGGGCAACTTCAGGTGATGGCGTGGATAGGAGAAATTGCCCCTGTGCAAACACCATATTTCTGCCGGGCGGAATGATGTAAATCACATCAGGCACAGGAGTTTCTTCTTCCACAATTTCCCGGACAGGCAACGTGGTTTCTCTTGCGAGAATTTCGGCCATCATGCTGCGGTGCGTCGGTGACATGTGCTGCGCAATGACGTACACACATCCCAATTTCTGTGGCAAGCCGGCCACCAATTGACTCAAGGCTTCAAGTCCGCCCGCCGAGGAACCGATGGCGACGACCAGCGCATTAGAGCTGGCGCTAGGTTTATCAATAATGCTTGTTTGCAAGATCATCATTTAAGCCTGTCCCTGACTTTAATCAATAAATGATAGTAGTTTTTGTATCAAAAAGCCTGAAAGCGAGCCCCAGCGTGGCAGAACAGCATGTGACAACGCAGGAGCACGTTGCCAACACCACTTCAAAACTCAGCCGACGCGTAATCGGATGACCTTGCTTGGTTGGCCATTTTGCTTGCCGCCTATGCTGAGCCGCACCGCAAGTACCAAACGACGCAGCACCTTGCCGAATGCCTGCAACTCTTTGATGGCGTGCGTGCGTTGGCGCAAGCGCAAAGCGATTCTGTGTACGTGTCTATCATTGATCCATGCAAGTCCAACTAGAGACCCCCAAGCAAGCGGTGGTCATTGCGCTGATCGCGGAGCTTGATGCTTACCAAGACAGCCTTTACCCCCCTGAGGCGCGCTATGCGCTGGACCTTACCGCTTTAGAGCAAGACAACGTGCTGTTTGCCGTGGCCCGTAATGCGGACGGGCACGCCATGGGGTGTGGCGCTGTGGTTCTGGATGGTGACGCAGGCGAGCTCAAGCGCATGTTTGTCCACCCCACCGCGCGTGCGCAGGGCGTAGCGGCGCAGGTGTTGGCTAAGTTGTCCATGGCGCAGAGCTATCGGGGCCAAGCTCGACGAAAAGCGCCATCGGTGCGTTACTGCACAGCGTGGCTGGCCTAAAACTGCGGGGCAAAAAGACCATAAAGGCGCCCGCTAAGTCGCTAGGGTGCTCGCTCGCTATGGGCTAATTTCGGAGTCGGATGCGATGTCTAGGTGCTGCACAAGTGTTGAATTGTCCCCAGCGAAGTCCAGCGTTGCCAACGCACCGTTCACGAGGGACATTTGTGGCGACAGGTGGCCAATGTCCAGGTCGTAGAGTACGGGACATGGCAGGTCGCCAAGGGCACTGCGCAATGCATCGAGGTAGGAAAATGCATAGTGGGTATTTGCGTCGGGAGCGGCGCTGCGCCCCAGCAAGATGCCTTGCACGCCGTTAAACCAGCCATGCAGGCGCAGGCTGTGCAGGGCACGCGCGAGGTCAAAGGGCTTGAGTTCTGTGTTTTCTAGGTAGACGATGGCACCGTCTTGCCCTGCATGGGCAATGAACTGCGGCACCTTGGCATAACGGGTGCCAGCGATGCGGGGCAGGGTGTCTAAGCAGCCGCCTATCAAGCGCCCCTGCAGGCACATTGGCGTGGCCATGCCATCTAGCCGCTTCCATTGCGTGGCTTCGTGGGGCACCAGTCCTGCCGCTGGATCAGCCCGCAAGTCTGCGCCTACCCGCTGAAAAGCGGCGGAGGGGGCTTGGGTGATGGCCGTACCCAAGGGTGTCGCCAAAACCTCCCAAAGGGCGGCAGTGGTGCTGTCTAGCGTGTCTGCTGCAAGCTGCATGAGGTTCGGACCATGCAGCGTGGCCCAGCCGGACAGCGTGGTGAGCGGCAGGTGCAGGGTGCTCAGGTCAGAAAATCCTGAGAACCACTTAGCGGGGTGCGCGGCCAGGGCAGCAAAGTCGATGAGGTCTAGCAGTTCGATGGCCAGCTCGCCGCCCCAGGGCGGCATGACCGCGGCCACGTTGGGGTCTGTCAAAAGCTGCATGAGTTCGGCCGCGCGCGCTTGCGGGGTTGCGCTGCTGCCCTTGCGTTGCTGGCGCAGACATGCGCCTTCTACCACCCGATAGCCCCGCTGCTGTAGTTGGGCGATTGCCAAGTCTAGGCGAGGGTGCAGCGCTGGGCTGACCCCTGAGGAAGGGGCTGTGATGGCAATCAAGTCGCCAGGGACCAGTGGCTTGGGAAAACGAATGTTCATGGGTAGTGGTTGGCTTGACACTTCAACGATAAGTCGCCGCCTCAATGCTGATGGGTGAACCGGCGCCGCATGCCGATGGGGTCACAATGCTAATTCAAACCGAAGGGGTACCGATGCACATCAAAGGCCAATGCCACTGCGGCAACATTGCATTCGTGCTGAACTGGGCACCGGAGCCCACGGTCATCCCGGCGCGACGAGCGAAGAACGGGATAGCGGACGTGCACTTTGCTGAGAAGCTTGCATAAGGTGGATAGCTTTGTAGAATGACTTTGGTTCTTGGTCGCGTCTTTTCATCAACCCATGATTGGTCCTTTATGAACGCACTCAAACTGTCTGCAGTTGCGCTGGCACTTCTTCCCGTTCTCGGTTTTTCTCAAACCTTGGGCAACATCGCAATCCCCGGCAAGAACCAATGGCTGTTTTATGGGGTGGAGTTTTCTGACGCCAGTTCTACAGAAAAAACGGCAGAGTCTGCGGCCTTGATTGCGGGAATCAATGCGCAGCTCAGAGACAATGGGGTGTCGATGCTGGTGTCATTGGCACCGATCAAGGCGCGAATTTTCAAACAACACCTGCCCGATGACAAGGCGCTCACGCCTTACCTTGAGTCCAACTACAAGCGGCTGTTAGACGTCTTGACTGCCAAGGGTGTTGCTGCAGCTGATATCAACTCAGTGTTTATCGCCAGTACACAGCCTCCAGATTCAGCCCTGTACTACCGCCTCGATAGCCACTGGTCCCAACGGGGTGCCTTGTTGGCGGCGGAGACCATCAAGAAAGAAGTGGATAACCGCGCAGATTTGAAAGCAGCCATCGCCGGACTACCTCCGCTGACCATGAAGTTGGTAGAGCAAAAAAGAGCGCGCCCCTCCAAGGCGCGTGACTTGACGCAGCTCATGTCTGCGGAAGAAGGCGCGAAGTATGAGTCGGAAAACTTCATCCCAATTTTGTTCCAGCGCGCAGCCGGTACTGCCACTCTCACAGGCGCTGAAGAAGTCCCCAAAATCGTCTTGGTGGGTAGCAGCTATTCGCAAGAGTGGACAGGCTTTGCAGATTCCCTGCGCTATCACTTGCAAAGAGATGTGGGCAATTACAGTCTTGATGCGTCTATTGGCCAGTGGGTGAGCTTTTTGCGCTATTTGCAGAGCGATGCCTTTCAAGCTACCCCTCCCAAGCTCATCGTATGGGAAGTGCCTGAGCGCGATATGGTGGCGCCCCCTGACTTCAAGTTCCGTGATGCCCGATACCAAATGAATGCCACCGACTGGACCCTGGGAGCTACTGCTTGGGTGCAACGCAACTGCCAAGCTGGGGTTGGTACTGTCAAGGGCGTGAGTGCAAGTGCGAAAGACGCCAAAGCATCTGGGCTGGGGGGCATCAAGGTGAGCAACGCAGCTGCGGATGCCAGTGTGGAGTTTGATGTGGCGAACGCAAGCAAAGGTGCTGACTATTTGGATGCGCGGTTGTCATCGGCCACGGACCAAGTGCTGTCGATTGAAGTGAGTGCAGGCAAAAAGATCAAGTTACCTACCCTGGCGCTGGCTGGTGATGGGCAGCCGCACGTCATTCGCATACCGCTTACGTCGAGTGAAGGCGTGGTCACCAAAGCCAAGATTACTTTGTCTGCCGCTACCGCTAGCTTTGAAGTGGCGGGCCTGCGCGTGTGCCAACACAAACCCACTGCACTGTAGGCTTAGCTTTTTTGGGCGAGCGCACGTAGCAAGGCGCGATTGACTTCCTCGGTACTCAGTCCGTGCGCTTTACAGAGTTCGCGCACCAGCTTTGCTGACCCTGACTCCTGTGCACTGGCAATGGCGAGCCACGGCGCATAGGGACCGGCTTGGCCTAGGAGGGCCGACACAATCCGCCCCGTTAGCGGTAGGCGCTGAATAGCGGGTCCCAGCGGCTCACCCAGCAGCAGGTCGACCTGCGACAAGACCCCACACAAAAAGACCTCACGGCGCAGGTCTTCTTCCATGCCTGCATCGGCCAGTTGCGCCATGGTGCGTGCACGTACGACCATGCTGGAACGTATGGGATTGAGGTTGGCTTCGTTGCTGGCGTGCGGCAGTTGCGCCATAAGCCAGTTGCGGGTTTGGGCATAGCCCATGGCCATGAGGGCATGGCGCACACTGTCCATCTCACGTGGCAAGCCCACCGCCACCGAGTTGGCGTAACGTAAGTAGCGGTAGGTCAGCAGCGGTTCATGGCCCAGTTGGCGCTCCAGCGAGTCGAGCGAGGCATCGGCATCAATGGCTTGCACCATCGCCATGACCAGCGCATGCGCGGGTTGAATTTGCTTGAAACGGTAACCGTGGAGCACTTCGTCGGTAGGCCAGCCTACGACGCCTAATGCACCTTGGTGGTCTAGCGCGTGGTCTACCAATGCAGCGCTGGCCAAACCTTCGTACAGGGCGCCTGGGTGCACGGGGCTGGCACGTGAGGCTTGCGCACCCACGCGCGTACTTTGATGCTGGTGCAATGAGGTGCGTAAGGCGACCAAGGCCTCTTGGTGGGTCAGGGCGCGCACAGCGGTGTGCAGACTGCGCAGCACATCGGGCGT
This sequence comes from Rhodoferax aquaticus, assembly GCF_006974105.1. Classification (NCBI taxonomy): domain Bacteria; kingdom Pseudomonadati; phylum Pseudomonadota; class Betaproteobacteria; order Burkholderiales; family Comamonadaceae; genus Rhodoferax; species Rhodoferax aquaticus. The sequence goes on along the minus strand of NZ_CP036282.1, from coordinate 4,162,474 downwards.
GGGGGACTGGCCTGGCTCGCCGCTCCACACCACGGGTACACCACGTTGCCCCGCTTGGCGGGCTTGGGCCGCAAATCGCGCGTCTTGCAGCCACTGGTGGGGGGCTTCAATCCAGAGCCCCGGTACGGGGGCTTGGCTGAGTAGCTCGAACAGCAGCGCGGCGTTAGCGGGTCGCACCAAGAGCGCGCCTTGCTTTGCGGGCCACAGCTCGGACAGTGCTGCAAGCAGGTGGGCCCCACTCAGCGCGATGTCGCGGTTGGGCTCTACCAGAAGGCGCACGCCAGCGCACTGTCGCCATTGGTTCCAAATGGCTTCATATGCCAGCGTGACGCTGCCCAATACGGAGCCGGTAGACATAGGGCCTAGCTGATGAAGTTAAAGAGGGACAGCTTTTGAATCTGTGCGTACGACTGCAGCGCGGCTTGGTAGCCGGTTTGCTGGTTCTGGAATTTGGACAAGCCGTCAATCATGTCCAAGTCCTCGGCGCGCGATCGATCGCCTTCCAGTTGAATGCTGCGCTTGCTTTGGTCGTCCGTGATGCGGTCCGCGCGGTTGAGCAGATCGCCCGCTTGGCCGCGCACGGCCGATACTTTGGCCATGCCGATGTCAATATTGGCCAAGGCTTGGGCTACCGCCTGGTTGGCTGCATTGGCGTTGGGGGCACCGCCTATGTCGCGCACAGCATCGTCCAGCACGCTAAACAGGCTGGCCTTGGGTGTCACGGTCACCGTGTCGCCCACAGCTGGTTTGCCGTTGATGCTGAAGCTAAGCCCAGGAATGCTGGTAACGGCGAACTTCACAGGACCAGCGCTGGGGTAGTCTGGTACCACCGCGCCGGTAATGGGCGTGAAGGGGGGCGTGGCGAACGGTGCAAGTTCGACCACGTCGTAGGTCGCGGTACTGGTACCCGGTGTGGCACCTGGCACCACAGCGGTGATGTTGACTTGGTACTTAGACCCGGTGACCAGCGAGGAGTTTGTGATGCTCACCGTGTCGGTCAGCAGGGTGCGTGGTGGGGCAATCGTGCTGACACTGAGGTTGAACGATCCGTCGCGCTGCGCTTGGTTCATGAACGCCGTGTCGCCGTCCAAGGTGTAAGGGATGCTCACCTCGCCGCTGGCAAGTTGTCCGGGCAGGCCTTGGTAGGTGTAGTCTGGCGAGGTGGGTAGCGGCCCCACAAAGGGGGCGAGCGCGCTGCCCAGTGCGCCAAACAAGGGCAGACCATTAGTGTCTTTGCGGTTGGCGAGTGACACCACTTGGTCGCGCAGTCCGGTGATTTGCAGCGCAAAGGTCTTGCGCTCTGCCGCAGTGTTGGCACCATTGCCCGCATTGACCACCAACTCACGGATGCCTTGCAAGGCGCTGGTGATGTCGCCCAAGGTGCTTTCGGCGGCCGCAATGGCGTTGCGTTGGGACTCTAAGGCCCGTTGGTCACTTTGGATGCGTGCCAGGCGGGTCTGTGCGCGCTCGGCTTGTGCTGCGCCGGTGGGGTCATCGCTGGCGCGCACTATTTTTTTGCCGGAGGTCAGGTTTTCTTGCAAGTTGGACACATTGGTTTGCCGGGTGGATAGATTGCGCAAAGCGCCGTCAAACGCATTGGCGGAACCTAGTCGGCTAGTGAATGCCATGGTGGAGTCTCCTTAGCGTGTTCAACGGGCCATCGTCTGGATCAAAGTGTCAAACACGCTTTGCGCGATCTGAATCACCTTGGCCGAAGCCTGGTAGGCCTGCTGGTACTGAATGAGTTTGCCCGCTTCTTCATCCAAGTTCACACCAGAAACCGCGGTGCGGTTGGTTTCCAGATTGGCGGCAATCGTGGTGGACACCTGGGCCGCGTAAGCTGCACTTTGGGTGCGAATGCCCAGCTGCGAAATCAACCCGGCATAACCGTCTGTTAGCGCAGAGCCGTCAAACATGGGCTTATCGCGCAAGGCCATCATGGCGCTCGCGTTGCCTGCATTGAGCTTGGGGTATTGGTTAGGGCCTACCGTGAAGGTGTCACCGAGCTTGGGTGAACCTTGCAACACCAAGCTCCACTCGCTCAGAGGCGCGGTGGCGGGGTAGGTACCTTCAATGGCTTGGCCTGCCGTGTAGGTGTGGGAAAACGGGGTGGCGGGCGTTGGATCGTCACTACGGGTATAGGACGTGGGGCTGGTAAAGGTCAGTGTGACCGGCGTTGCCGATACAGGGTTGCTACGGGCGACCAGTGAGGTCTGCTGCATGCTGCCGGTATTGCCCGTGCCCATACGGCCCGAGACCGGGCTGGCGACTGCCAAAGCCGCCGGCGTAGAAAACGCACTGGTGATCGTGCCTGCCGATGTGCTGAAAGGCTTGAGCAAATACCGGTCTCCGTTGGCAGGCGTGCCGGAGGGGATGGAAATGTTCAGGCCGTCAATCGTGACGGGGTTGGTCGTGCCAAAGTCAAAGGTGCTGACTTTTCCGTCTGAGCGCCGTGTGATGGACCCCGTGGTCCCCGATGTGAACTGCAGCATGTAGTCAGAGGCCACAAACTTGCTTACATCTGCAATGGCCAGCGCCAAGGCGCCGGTACCTGTGTTGAGCGTAGCGGGTGCGGCTGGTATGCGAATGTTGCTAGTGCCAAAAGTCGCCGGTGTGAACAGATTGCCACCCGCCGCACCATTGAGGTCCAAGCCCAGTTTGTGCTGGTCATTCATGGCCGTGCTAACAGCCAAGGTCATGCGCCCCAGCAGGTTACGCCCTTCCGTGAGGTCAGTGTTTTGAAAACGCAGCAAGCCAGAAATTTCGCCGCCGCCCAGCGTGTTCTCATCCAACGTAAAGCTTTGCCCATTGCGGCTGATGGCGATCTTGCTTTTCGTGATGTCGCCAAACTCGTCAGCCACGATGGCGATGGGTGTCGACTGCACACCGAGTACAAGCGCTTGGCTTCCTCCTATGAACAGGTTGAGCCCCCCGTCTTGCGATGCAATTCCCGTGGTTTGCACGTACTGGTTGATCTCGCGCACCAGTTGATCGCGGCGGTCTAGCAAATCGTTTGGCGACTGGCCATTGCCATTGATTTTGATGATTTCATGGTTCACCTCCGCTACGCTTTGGGCCAAGGTGTTGATGGTCGCTACTTTTTGTGTGAGGGCCTGTGCAAGGCCTTGCTGCAGATCGTCAATTTTCAAAGAGCTTGAGCGCATGCGGGCGGCTGCTTCGTCCACTCGGGTGAGTGCCACGGTGCGAGCGGTCAAGTCGGTGGGTGCGCTGGCCACATCGGCGAAGGCGTTGAGCATCTCATTGACGGATGCACCCAAACCGCCACTGCCGCCTTCGAACAAACCTTCCAGTTGTTTCAGGTACTCAGAACGCGTAACGTCCGCCGCTTTGACGGAGCCCGCCAAGGTGGATTGACGGGTTAAAAATTCGTTCAAGTTCCGCTGAATGGTGACGACACTGACACCATAGCCAATGTAACCAGCCCCCGTGAACTGGCCCTCCACGGTCTCCATGATCACGGACTGGCGAGAGTAGCCAACCGTGTTGACGTTGGAGATGTTGTTGCCCGCTGTCTGCAATGCCAGCTGGTTGGCCTGCAGTGCGCGAACCCCAATGTTTAGGATGCCCATGGTGGTCTCAAGCCATTAGACCTGCACCCGGCGCAGTTGTTGCGTAGTTTGAATGGCGCGACTCAATTTGGCGGCGTATTCAGGGTCGGTGGCATAGCCCGCTTTTTGCAGACCACTGGCAAAGGCATGTGCGGAGCCGGTTTGGGTGCGTACTTTTTCGTAGCGTGGGCTCTCAGAGATCAGTCGGGCATAGTCTTTGAAGGAGTCTTCCACTGAGTCGTAGGCTCTGAAGCGGGCCACGCGCTTTTGCGGTGTCCCGTCGATGTATTCAGTCGTAGTGACTTCTGCTACTTTGCCGGTCCAACCAGCCCCCGCCTTGATACCAAACAGGTTGTTGGCCAGCGCGCCACCCTTCATTTTGATTTGGAATTGACCCCACCCGGTTTCATGGCCCGCCTGGCCCAGCATAAAGCTGGCAGGAATGCCACTTTCCTTTTCAACCTTGGCGGCAACGTCAGAGTGTTGCCGCACAAAGTTCGCCTGAGTCTCCGTAGGGCGGCGGCCGGTCGTGGGTTGCGTGCGCGCTTCAGTTTTGAGCTTGAGCTCGCTGGTGAGCTTCAGGGTGGCTGGGTCGGCATTTGTCTCGATCGCGCCAGTGGTGTTGCCAGAGCCGTTGGTGTTGGCGGTGACCGGTGCCACCCCCATTTGGCGGGTGAGTTGCTGCGCAATCAGGTCCGACAGGCCACCTGGTTGGCCAGACATCTGAACTGCAAATTGTTGGTCCAGCAAATCGGTGCCTAGGTCTCCGCCTGGGCTGTCGAGCATGCCGGATTTGACGGTGGCCTCGCGCATGCTCTTGATGAGCTCACGCATAAACAAGGACTCAAATTGCTTTGCCGTTTCTTTGATCGAATCTGGCGTGGCCTTGCTGGCGTCGTTCTTCAGTGCATTGAGTGTGCGAGCGTCTGCCGCAAGCCCAGAGCTTATGGCGGCTGAATTGCCTTGAATGGAGCCGTAACTCATATCAAATGACCTCCAGTTCAGCGTTGAGCGCACCGGCGGACTTGATGGCTTGCAAGATGGCCAACAAGTCTTGCGGCGTTGCGCCCAAAGCATTCAAAGCTTTAACAACATCGGCCAGTTGGGGTGCTGCAGGCAGCTGAATGAGCTTGCCAGGTTCTTGTTTGATTTCAATGCTGGACTTTTCAGTCACCACTGTTTGGCCGCCCGAAAGCGCATTGGGTTGGCTGATGACGGGTGTAGACGAAATGCTCACCGAGAGGTTGCCGTGCGCGATCGCGCAAGGGCCCAGCGAGACCGCTTGGTTTAGCACAATGGAGCCCGTGCGGGAGTTAATGATGACTTTGGCAGCGGCTACAGATCCGTCTACCTGCAGCTCTTCCATGTCGGCCAAGAACGTCACGCGCTCATTAGGGTCTGTGGGGGCTTTGACTTGCACGGTCCGTCCGTCTAGTGCCTGCGCTACGCCGTTGCCAAAGCGCCGGTTGATCGCCTGCGCCACTTTGCGGGCGGTTTGAAAGTCGGTTGCGTTCAGGCTGAGGTTGACGTTGGGACCCGACTGAAGTGCGGTGGGAACAGCACGCTCTACTTGGGCCCCATCAGGGATACGCCCCGCACTCAGATGGTTGACCGTGACCTTGCTGCCACCTGCGGCCGCACCAGCGCCGGCCACAATGAGGTTGCCTTGCGCCAGTGCATACACCTCCCCGTCAGCGCCTTTGAGCGGCGTGGCAATGAGGGTGCCACCTTTGAGTGATTTGGCGTTGCCCAAGGAGGAGACGTTAATGTCCAGCAACTGCCCCGGCCGCGCAAATGCGGGGAGTTGTGCTGTGACCAACACGGACGCCACGTTCTTTAGTTGCAGCTGGGTCAGGGCCGCCGGCGTGAGTGTCATGCCCAGCTGCTGCATGTAGTTGGTCAAACCTTGCGTGGTGTATGGCATCTGTGTGGTTTGGTCGCCCGTACCCTCTAGTCCCACCACGAGTCCAAAGCCCGTGAGCTGGTTGCTGCGCACACCCTCGATGGCCGCCACTTCTTTGACCCGCGCTGCTTGTGCGGTACCTGCAAGCCCCATGCACAGCGCAAGGCTCAGCAAGGTCAGCACCAGTACGCTACGCGCGTAACCTTGGGGGCCGCTGCGCAATTGGCCTGCATGGGGGGCAATGGCAGTAGGGGTTTTCATATGCTGCAATCGGCTTGGGCTGGGTCCGACAAGACCCATCACCCTCGGCACTATTGTTGAATTCTTTAGAAGGGTTGAAGGCTTAAAAAGAGCCTAGATAGCCAGCCAACTGTCTGGGCTTCACCTTGGGCGCCTCGCCCTTTGGACTCAATGCGCACATTGGCCACTTGGGTGGACGACACGACGCTGCCCGGTTGTACCAAGCGTGGGTCCACCGTGCCGGAGAAGCGCAACACATCCACGTTTTGGTTCACGCCAATCTGCTTTTCACCCGCCACCACCAAATGCCCGTTGGGGAGCACTTCGATCACGGTTGCGGTGATGGAGCCCGTGAATGTGTTGGCGCTTTCAGTGCCGCCTTTGCCTGAGAAGTTGTTGTTGGTGGCGGCACCCACGTCAAACTTGCCCAAGCCCGGTGCCGTTTGGAGGGGGAGCGCTTTGATGGACGAGTCAATCGATGACGTGCGGTTCACGGTGGAGGTGGACTTTTGGCTGGCCGTCACGTTTTCCACAATTTGCACGGTCACCGTGTCGCCCACTTGCCGCGCCCTGCGGTCCTCAAAAGAGGGGCGGTAGCCTGCAGCTTGGTAAAGGCTTCCGGTTGCAGGCTTGCTTTCGGCTGCAGCGTTGGGCATGGGCGCTGCGACTTTAGGTTCTGCAAAATCCACAGCCACTTTTTGTGGCAAGGTTTGGCAGGCGCTACAGGCCCACGCCACGCCCAAGGCCATGGCTGTTCTGAAGCAGCGCGGCCATTTATTCAGGGGTTGAGTGTGTGGCATGTAGGTCTCCTGGGGCTAGAGCTGTCCAAGTTTTTGCAGCATTTGGTCTGAGGTTTGAATGGCTTTGGAGTTCATTTCATACGCCCGCTGGGTCTGGATCATGGTGACCAGCTCTTGCACCACGTTCACATTGGACGTTTCCAAGAAACCCTGCATCACAGTGCCCATGCCGTTGGCGCCAGCCGTCCCTACGTTCGGTTGCCCAGAGGCCGTGCTCTCGGCAAAGACGTTTTGCCCTTTGGGCTCTAGCCCTGCGGGGTTGATAAAGCTGGCCAGTGTGATGGTGCCAATCGGTTGGGGGTTGACCGTGCCCGGAATCTGCGCGGTGACTGCGCCATCAGACCCGATGGCGACGCTGGTTGCGTTCGCTGGTATGGTGATGCCGTTGAGCACGGGCAGGCCCGTCGTGGTGACCATGCGGCCTTGGTTGTCGATCTGGAAAGACCCATCGCGGGTATAGCCAATGGTGCCGTCAGGCATCGTTAGCTGGAAGAAACCATTGCCCTGGATCGCAACATCCAAGTTGTTATTGGACTGCTGCACATTGCCTTGAGAAAACGTGCGGCTGGTGGCTACGGTGCGAACACCTAAACCAATCTGCAGGCCTGTGGGCAGGGTGGATTGTTCCGACGTGTTGGAGCCCACTTGGCGCAGGTTTTGGTACATCAGGTCTTCAAACACCGCGTGCGATTTTTTGAAGCCCGTGGTGGATACGTTGGCCAAGTTATTGGAAATCACGTCCAGCTGCATTTGCTGGGCTTCCATGCCGGTTTTAGAGATCCAGAGGGAGTTGATCATGGTGTTTATCCTTGCAAGCCTAGGAGCTGGGCGGCAGAGCGGTCATTCGATTCCGCAGATTGCATCAGCCGGGTTTGTACTTCGAACTGACGGGCGGTTTGGATCATTCCCACCATGGCTTCGATCGGGTTGACGTTGGAACCCTCAAGCACACCCACTTGCAGACGTGCGTTGTCGTCGTTGTTCAACGGGTCTCCGGATAGGCTTCTGAACAAGCCGTCGTCGCTGCGCTTGAGTGGGTCGTCGGCGTTGGGGCTCACGAGTTTGAGGCGGCCAATGGCGTTGGCGGGTTGGTTGCCCACCTTGGCGCTGACACCGCCGTCATGCCCAATGGATACTTCGGCCCCGGGTGGCACCGTGATGGGTGACCCCCCGTTGTTGAGCACAGGCAGGCCACTGCCTGTGACCAATGTGCCGTCGGTCGATACTTCGAAATGCCCGCTGCGGGTGTAGGCCTCGGTGCCGTCCAAGCCTTGCACGGTGAACCATGAGTTGCCGGTGGCCATGGCGTCCAGGCTACGGTCGGTGCGCATGGCGGGTCCAGGCAGATCTGAGTGACCCGCTGTCGCTTCCAGTGCAAAGACGCGTGTAGTTGCTCCGTCCCCGCGCAAGGGGACCGCACGGTAGGTGGCGAGCTGCGCGCGAAAGCCCGGCGTAGACGCATTGGCCAAGTTGTTGGACAGCACGGCTTGCCGACTCGCCGCCGCGTTGGCGCCTGTCATGGCGGTGTAGATAAGGCGGTCCATAAGGGGCTTTCGTTACAAGCGGGTTAGCGCAAATTGACCAAGGTGCTAAGCGTTTGGTCTTGCGTCTTGATCGTTTGGGCGTTGGCTTGGTAGTCACGCTGGGCGGTCATCATGTCGATGAGCTGCGCGGTCAGGTCCACATTGGAGTCTTCGGTCGCCCCTGAGCGCAGCTTGCCAAAGTTACCCGTGCCGGGCGAGCCTTGAATGGGTTGGCCAGATGCGGCGGATTCGGTCCATGCGCCTGCTCCAATCGGGACCAAACCCTGCACGTTGCGAAAGTCAGCCAAGGAAATTTTGCCGCGCGCCTGGGTTTGACCGTTGGAGTACTGGGTGGTCAAGACACCTTGGTCGTTGATGGTGACCGCGGTTAGGTTGCCCGCGGTATAGCCGTCTTGGGTGAGGCTTGAGACGGCAAAGGGGGTGCCGTACTGGGATGCCGTTTTGATGTCTAGTGTTGCGGTGAACTGGCCCGGTGGCGTGCTGGCCAGATTGACATTGGGATTCTGGGAATACAGCTTGATGTCGATGGGGGTGAGCGGCGCAGTAATCTTGCCGTTGATGTCAAAGCTGACAGAGGGTGACGGCGGCACAGCGTTCAATCCGGTAACGGCTTTGGGCGGCAAGGGGGTCGTAGTGGTGGACAAGGGGTCTGGCATATAAATGTCCCATTTGTCTGCGCCCACTTTGGTGAAGTAGAGGTCAATAGGGACCGGTACGCCTTGTGAGTCATAGCCTGTGAGGGTGGTTCCATACGTTCCAATCGGTACCGGAGGGGTTGCTGTGGCAGCAATGGCAGCGCGCGAGTCTAAGTTGAACTCGGCAGAGACTGCGGTGGTGGCTTTTGCGGGAATGGGCGCACCGGTGGGAACGGTGAGCTTTTGAATTGTGGTGCTGGTGGTCACGCCCAGCAGCGTGGTGGGGTAGCCCATGAGGTTGGCACCTGAGTTGGTGACAATCGCCCCGGTGTTGGTCAGTTTGAACTGGCCATCGCGTGTGTAAGCGGGTGAGCCGTCTTTCTGGGTGATTTGGTAGAAGCCTCCACCGTTAATGGCGACATCCAGTGAATTGCCCGTGATGTTGATCGTGCCTTGCGAGAACTGTTGCGACACAGCGCCTACGGCGACACCAATACCACCACCCGCACCGCCACCTCCGCTGGGCCCTAGCGCAGAGGCTACCAATTCGTTGAACTCTACACGCGATACCTTCATGCCCACGGTGTTGGCATTGGCAATGTTGTTGCCGATCACGTCTAGGCGCTTGCCCGAGGCATTGAGGCCAGAAAGCCCGGTTTGAAATGACATGGTAGTTTCCTTGAACGATGGACGGGTCAGGCAGTGGTAGTTAGAAACACGCTACAAAATGGCTTTGATGTCGGCATAGGCCACCGCTGCGCGGCCTTTGGTTTGCAAGCTCATGGCACCGTTGTTGGTGCCCACCGATACGACCGTGTCGCGCGAGTAGGCGGTGGTGGTCATGGCGTCATTACCCTGCGTGGCTGTGACTTTGAAGGTGGGTGTTCCGCCTGCGGCGTACTTGGATGCATCCCATGTAAAGTCATTGCGCCCTGCGCTTTTCGCGCCTAAATTGAGGGTGTCGACCAACTTGCCTCCCGGGCTGATGATCTCCACGGACACCTTGCTTGCGTTGCTAGGCAGTTCGATCGTGCCTTTTGCGACACCGTTAGTGATGGAGAGCTTGTTGTCTTGAATCAAGATGTCACGACCGATCATGCTGGACCCTTGCATGACTTGAAGCTCAGAAAACTGGCTGCCCAAGGTTTTGACCGTCTCATTGAGTTGGGTCAGGCCTGATACCGTGTTGATCTGCGCCAGCTGGCTGGTCATTTGTGCGTTGTCCATGGGGTTCATGGGGTCTTGGTTGTTGAGCTGCGCAACCAAGAGCTTCAAGAAGCGGTCTTGCGAAGCATCGGCATCGCTTTGGCCAGTTTTCTTCTTGGTGTTTCCAGCATCGGCCAATGCGGCGATGGGGTCTTTGGATGTCACGGGTGTGGTCGTTGCCATGGTCGCGTCCTCGGTTTATTGACCCATTTGCAGGGTTTTGAGCATCAAGGTCTTGGCGGTATTCATGACTTCGACGTTGTTTTGGTATGAGCGTGAGGCAGAGATCATGTTGACCATCTCCTCCACCGGGTTCACGTTGGACTGGAGCACGTAGCCGTCTGCGTCCGCGGACGGATGGCTGGGGTTGTGCACCCGTTTCATGGGTTCATTGCTTTCGCGAATGGCGCTCACCTTCACGCCGGAAGATGCGTCTGAGCCCATGGGCACGGTCTCAAAGACCACTTGGCGCCCTTTGTAGCCTTGACCATCAGGCCCAGCAACCGCATCCGCATTGGCCAGATTGCTGGCCACCACGTTGAGTCGCTGCGATTGCGAACTGATCGCACTGCCCGAAACATTGAAGATACTAAACATGGACATGGTCTGACTCCTAGGGCGAAACTTGCCTACTGACCTTGAATGGCACTCAAGAGTGTTTTAGAACTGCCGTTAATGAAGCGAAGGGTGGCCTCATACCGCACCGAGTTGTCCACGAAGTTGGCGCGTTCGCGGTCCAGGTCCACACTGTTGCCATCCATGGCAGGTTGGGTTTGTATGGTGTAGTTGAGCTTGGGGCCACCAGCTTTGTCCATGGTGCTTTGCAGTGGTATGTGGTTGGGATGGGTTGTGCCTTCGCTCGTGGCCCCTCTGGCGGGTGTTGGCGCCAGTGCGGCGGACTCTTCAGCGGCATTCATGGCTTCTTTGAAGTTGATGTCGCGGCCCGCATAACCGGGCGTGTCAGCGTTGGCAATGTTGCTGGCAATGACGCGCTGACGCTCAGAGCGAAGCACCAAAGCTTTGCCTTGGAAGTCCAAGGCCTGTGTCAAATTGGCAAACATAAGTCACCCCATCATCAAAACCGCTGATGCACGACAAGGGCATGCAAAGCGTTGAATCGATTATGGGAAAAACTTGAATTTTTGAGCCTGTGAATTGGCGGTGGAAAGGCGTGCTTTTGCGTTAAATGGTTCGTGTGCTTGCGCCTACATTGGCCCAGTGCGCTATTGGAACAAGCGCGAACTTCAAGTTTCTCCACCCTAAAAACTACTGTTATGACACCGTTTCGCAACCGCCTCACCCACGCACTGCCGCTCGCGCTTGGCTTGGCGCTAGCGGGGGCTTGCCTGAATGTGCAGGCGCAGGTCCCCAACTACAGTGACTTGCAAGCCGCGGTGGAAACTTGGGCACGTGCAGCGGTTGCCAGCAATGTGGCAGCTTCTGGAACAGCCGTGCGTACCGAAGTCACCGTAGGGGGTATCGATGGTCGCTTGAAGTTGGCCCCTTGCGGCAACGTGGAGGCCTACTTGCCAGTAGGCTTGCGTTTGTGGGGCAAGACCCGGGTCGGTGTGCGCTGCATGGACGGCATGGTGCGCTGGAATGTCACCATGCCCGCCACAGTCAAAGCCTTAGGCACTGCATGGGTTGTAAAAAACCCGGTGGCATCGGGTGCCGTGATTGGTCCCACTGATATGGTGGAGACCGAGGTAGATTGGGCGGAAGAAGTTTCTCCTGTGCTAACCGACCGCTCCGCTTGGGTGGGGCAGGTGGCAACCCGCCAACTCGGCACTGGGCAAACTTTACGCCAAGGCATGGTGAAGCCAGCGCAAGTATTTCAAGCCGGCGCGCAAGTGCGGGTGGTAGCGCAAGGCCCCGGATTTTCGATCTCTTCCGACGCCCAGGCACTTTCCGCTGGAATCTTGGGGCAACCCGCCCGCGTGCGGATGGACAATGGCCGCGTGGCGACCGGGGTAGTGATGGATGTCCATACAGTAAGAATTGACCTGTAAAGCCCTGTCTTTTCAAAAAAAAGCTAAAGTACGTTGCAGCCCGGCCGATAACACTCGTACGAGGCTACGCTTATCGTAGTTTTGGAGAACGTGATGAAAATAGGTCAACCCTCAGAACTTCCTGCTCTTGTGTCTCAAGTTAATGCGCCCGCAGCCCAAAAGGCAGGGGCGGCATCGACCGCAAAAACGCAAGCCAATGCTCCCGCCAGCACCAAGTCGGCTGGAGTTGCGGTAACGGTATCCACCCAAGCGCGCGCGCTGGAGCAAGCGGACGTGGCGGAGGTCGATACCCAGAAGGTTGCAAAAGTGCGCACGCAAATTGAGCAAGGCACTTACAAAGTTAACGCTGAAGCGATTGCCGACAAGTTGTTGTCCAACGCACAAGAGATGCTCAAACGCACCACAAGTTGAGCCCACAGCAGCCGCCTGCCAAACACGTTGAAGGTTCGCAAACATGTTGAATGACCCTGTGTCACTTCAGTTAGACCAACTGGAGCTTCAGTTCTCCCAAGCTTCTGAGGCCTTGTTGTCAGGCAGCTCGGACGATATTCAGCTCGCTAGCGTGAGTTTGCAAAAGGGCGCAGTGGAATTGCTTCAATTGGTGGACGAATTAGGCCGCAATCGTTTGGACAAGCTGCGCCATGCTGAGCGGCTGCACCTGTTGGCGGCTGGTATTTCGGTGTTGCGCGAGAACTTACTCAGGCGTGCTGCATTTGTGGAGCAAGGTTTGCAAATCTTGATGCCATCTGCCAAGCGCACCACCTATAGCCCAGTGATTGGGCCTTATGGCAGTTCGAGTGTGGGTGCAAAGAGGGGTGCCATGGCTTGATCAGCCAGGCCATAAAAAAACCACCCATTGGGTGGTTTTTTTATGGGTGTAACGGTGTGCTTTCGGTCTTAGTGGGTGCGCATTTTGGCTCTCAGCCGGGCAATGGATTGGCTATGCAGTTGGCACACGCGGGACTCCGTGACGTCTAGCACTGCGGCAATCTCCTTGAGGTTCATGTCTTGTTCGTAGTACATGCTCATGATGTGCTGCTCCCGTTCCGGTAGACCCTTAATAGCCGCAACCAAAGCTGCGCGAATACGTTGATCGCGTAGCATGTTGAGAGGGTCTGCATCCGTATCCGCCACATGCCGATCTAAGAAGGTGTCGTCGTCTTCATTGCGGCGTGACATGTCTTCTAGATACACCAGCTGCGTGCCACGAACTTTGCCAAGCAGAGACTGGTAGTCACCCAAACTCATGCCTAGCTCCTTGGCAATCTCTGATTCAGCGGGGCTGCGGCCCAACTGGTGCTCTAACTTGCGCATGGCTGTTTCAATGTCTTTTTGGCTTTTTCTAGAGCCTCGGGACATCCAGTCGTTTTCGCGCAGCTCGTCAAGCATGGCGCCTCGAATGCGCTGGGTGGCGAAGGTCTCAAACTGAACGCCCTGCGCTGACTCGTAACGTGTGAGCGCGTCGGATAGTCCAATCAGGCCCACTTGAATCAAGTCATCCACCTCCACACTGGCGGGGAGCTTGGCCATCATGTGGTGTGCCAAGCGTCGAACAAGCGGCTGGTATTGTTTGATCAGCGCGTTGCGATCCATTTGGCCTTTTGCGGTGTACATCAATGGCTCCCAACGCGTTGGCCACTCGTGTGGGCCAGTGAACCGGCTTGAGCGGGGTGACTTACACAATCAGCGCTAAGTTGCAAGGTGTTTTCCAGCATGCGAAGTGCTAAGTTTTGAATGTCTACACACGGTCTGTCGTCATCAAAAGGCGCTTCAATTTGCAGGGCCGTCAGCCCATAGCCCAGAAAGTTTTTGGCACATTCGGTCAGACTGTTGGCTACGTTGCCCAACTTGTTCGGTGGGAGTGCACCTTGCCGATGCGCCATTTCCACAATGGTAGGCTCTAGCCGTCCGTTAAGCAACAAGTGCTTCAAAGAGCGGTAGCTAGTAATGAGCGACGAGCGCAAGGGCGTGAGTACCAGCAATGGGGAGATGCCTGTGTCATACAGCAGAGGAACCAAGCAGTCTGCGCTGTCGTAGATCAAAACAATGCCCTCGTTTTGGAAAAGCTGATGCAAGTAGGCGAGCGTTTGGGCTTGCGAGTCCGCCATGCTTCCTAGGCTACGCAAACCCAAGCCCGCCGGAATGATGCTCCATGCGGGCACGTCTTCTTTGTCGTCGGACGTCCAGTAGCCGTTTTCTAGGTATTGTTCTAGGCCTGGATTGGCCTCGGACTCTCGGGTTGTTCCATCGAGTACGGTGACAGCATAGCCAAAGTCAACCAATGCGGCGCATAGTCGCCAAAGTAGGGGGAGCTCAGATTGCTCGTCCCCATGGCTTACCACCGCCATGAGCTTAGGTGCCGGCGGTTCGGCAAGTTCCAGCAAGCCTGCGGCTTGGTTCAATGGTTTTTCAAGCATCAAATGCCCCCTTGCTGGCAGGTGCGTACGCAGCAGGGTTGAAGAAAAGATTGAGATCTCCAATTTTGGGGTCGAAGGCGGAGGTGGTAGCTGCGCGCATGGAGGCGCGCACAAGCTTGGAGGCATTGGCAGGCTCCCAGTCCTCAGGGACCCGCTGCCCGGTGGTCACGCCGCGCACGGTTAGCTGGTGGCGAATGGCTGCGTCAATGGCGGGCCCTAGTTTGACCGCTTCATCGATCTTCGAAAAGATAACTTGGGGGCTGCCTGGTGTTTTGAATGCGGAAACAACTTCTTCTAGCGTGTCCCCATGACCGCCAGCATTCAGTACCAGTAGGCGCTTGATGTCTGGTAGCTCCAACAGATCCAGCATTTCACGTTTGCGAGGGTCGCGTGGTGCGAGGCCTGTGGTGTCGATCAACACCAATTTCTTGTTGGATAGCAGTCCCAGTAGGTCTTGCAAGGCGGCGCGGTCATGCGCGAGGTGCGCCACCACACCGAGCATCTTTCCGTAGGCCCGGAGTTGTTCTTGCGCTCCAATGCGGTAAGTGTCTAGCGTAATCAAACCGACGCTGCTGGGTCCGTTGGTGCGCGCGCATATGCCTGCGAGTTTGGCTGCGGTGGTTGTCTTGCCAACTCCGGTGGCTCCAATCAGCGCGAAGATGCCGCCCTCTTCTTGAATGGCCGGCGCATCTGCGTCGGTGCGCAGATTGCGTTCGAGCACGTCCATGACCCAGCGCACGGTTTGTGATGCATCCATCTCTTCTGGCATGCGTTCCAGGATCGTTCGTGCCAGCGTAGGCGAGTAACCAGCCCGTATGAGTTTGAGCATCATGTTGGACTGAATGGGGTTTTGGCGGGCCTGGCCCAACCATGCCAAGGTGTTGAACTTGTCTTCAATCAGCTCCTTCATGGCGTGCAGTTCCGTCACGATCTCTTTGGGCAAACCAGTTGTTGTGTTGGTCAGAGTCGGTACTTTGCGGAGCGCAGCAGGTTTTGCTTGCTGTGGTGATTCCAGTATTTCAAACCCGTGGGCAGATGCAGCCCTAGGCCGCTCCACTGTTTTGACGGTCTTGATCGGCGCAACGGGCTCGGCGGGCGCGCTCTCGCTGCGCTTTCTGAGCATGCGTTCACGCACATAGTCTTGAAAGGACAGCGTGCTCATGGACAGCTGGCTGGCGTCATCTTCTACCTTGCTTGCCACCTGCTGGTACGTGGGCGGCGCGCCATTGCGCGCAAGGCTTATTTTTTTGCCCCCGTCTAACCCTTCCCCGCGGTCGAGTGCCTCCAGAGTTTCTTCAGCGGTGGCGACGACTTCGACCCCGTTTTCTGTCGGGCGGTTAAACAGAATCAAAGTGCCCTCTCCAAATACGAGACGGGCTTTTGCGAGTGCCTCGCGCGAGGTGGGTGCGGTAAAACGTTGGATGTTCATGATGTTGCACCTCTCAAAATGGGGCCGATACGGATAGTGTGGGTCTCTGGAATCTCACTGTGCGAGAGCACCTGAAGCCTTGGTGCCACGCGCCGCACTAGACGGGAGATGGCACTGCGAATTTGGTCTGGCACCAATAAGCAGGCGGGGACACCAATCTCCTCTTGTTTCATGGCGGTTTCGGCCGCTGTGCGTGTGAGCATGTCTGCAACGCCAGGGTCCAAAGCGGGGCCATTGTTGTTGCCCAAAGCCTGGACCAGCAAACGCTCAAGGCCCGGGTCAATTGCGATGACGTTGAGCTCTTTCACAGGGCCATAGATTTGCTGCACGATGGCGGGAGACAAAGCCACTCGCACCCGACGCGCCAGCTCGGCAGGGTCGCTCACGGTTGTGGCATGTTCGGCAATGGACTCAATGATGGTGCGTATGTCGCGGATGTGCACAGACTCGTCCAGCAGCAGCTGCAGGACTTTCTGGAATACAGCAACGGAGACCATTTTGGGTACTACCTCTTCAATCAATTTGGGCGCCAACTTCGCTACGTGTTCTACAAGCTGTTGTGTCTCAGTTCTGCTTAACAACTTGGATGCCTGTACTTGCATCAAGTGTGACAAATGGGTGGCCATCACAGTCTCGGAATCAACCACCGTAAACCCGGCCATTTGCGCTGCTTCTTTTTGCATGTCGTCGATCCAGTGCGCGGGAAGCCCAAACGCTGGGTCGGTGGTAGCGGTGCCAATCAGAGGCGTAGTAATCCCACCAGGGTTGATGGCGAGGTACATATTGGGAAAGGCCTCGCCTTCGCCGACGATCACTCCGCGCAAGGTGATGCGGTAGGCACTGGGTTTAAGCTCCAAGTTATCGCGTACATGCACAGGAGGGGGCAGAAAGCCTACCTCTTGGGCAAACTTGCGCCGCACGCCCTTGATGCGTGTCAGCAAGTCGCCTTGGCGTGTTTTGTCGACCAAGGCAATCAGGCGGTAGCCAAGCTCCAGGCCCAGTTGGTCCACAGGTTGTAGGTCGTCCCACGAGGCCTCACCATCGCTCACAGGTGCCGGTGCCGCAGCTTGGGGATCCGCAGGAGGTGGCTTGTTGGCAAGCAACCACGCGCCATAGGCAAGCACCGCAGATATGCTCAAAAACACCATGTGTGGCATGTTCGGGATGATGCCCAGAATGAACATGATGGCTGCTGTAATGCCTAAGACCTTGGGGGATGCGAACATCTGTCCCACAATTTGTTTACCGATGTCTTGGTCTTTACCCACCCGAGAGACCACCATGGCGGCAGCGACCGAGATGAGCAAACCTGGAATTTGCGCAACCAACGCGTCACCGACCGCCAGCAAGATATAAGTGTTGGCGGCCTGCGAGGCGGTGAGGTCATGCTGGAGCACACCAATGGCAAAACCGCCGAAGATGTTGATCAGCAAGATCAGGATACCGGCCACTGCATCTCCGCGCACAAACTTGGACGCGCCATCCATCGAGCCGAAGAACTCGGCCTCTTCACCTACTTCGGCACGCCTGCGTTTGGCCTCTTTTTCGTCAATAAGGCCCGCATTCAAATCGGCGTCTACGGCCATTTGCTTGCCGGGCATCGCGTCCAAGGTAAAACGCGCAGAAACCTCCGCAATACGCTCAGCACCCTTGGTCACCACCACAAAGTTGATCACCACCAAAATGGCAAACACGATCAGACCTACTGCGAAATTGCCGCCAATCAAGAAGTGGCCAAAGGCCTCAATCACAGCGCCAGCTGCACCTGGGCCAGTGTGACCTTCTAGCAAAACCACCCGAGTCGAGGCGACGTTCAGCGACAGACGCATCAGGGTGGTGAGCAGCAACACAGAGGGGAATGCTGCAAAGTCTAGCGGCCTGACCATATAGGCCGCCACCATCATCACCATCAGTGCGACTGCAATGTTGAGGGTGAAAAAAGCATCCAAAACGATGGGCGGCAGTGGCAAGACCATCATGGACAAGATCATCACCACCAGCATGGGCGCACCCGCGCCCTTGATGACGTCCGCGTTGCGGCGGTACCAATTTTGAAGTTGTTGGAGTTGCGGGTTCATGGTGTGGCAGCCGCAAGGGTCTTGCTAAGGGGGTCCAGTTCGGGCGGGACAAACGGTTGGGGCACGTCGGCAGGCATAGGGCCCACGCCACGCATGGCCGCACGCAGTTTGTAGACGTAGGCCAATACCTGGGCCACGGCGGTGTACAGCGCGGAAGGAATGTCTTGGTTGAGCTCCGCATTGGCGTACAGCGCCCGAGCAAGCATGGGTGACTGCAGCACAGGTATGGAGTGCTGCTTGGCCAGATCGCGAATCTTCATGGCCAGCAAGTCCGCACCTTTAGAGATCACTTGAGGCGCTTGCATTGTTTTCTCGTCATACCGAATGGCCACCGCAAAGTGGGTGGGGTTCATGACGACAAAATCCGCCTTGGGCACTGCGTTCACACTGCCTTTTTGGGCGAGGTCTCTCTGCCGCTGGCGAATCTTGCCCTTCATCTGCGGGTTACCGTCAGACTCTTTGCCTTCTTGCTTCACCTCTTGGTGTGACATCTTCATTTCATCTTTGTGCAAGAAGATTTGCAAGGGCACATCCACCATGGCGGCGAGCAGTATGACAAGTAGCATCAGGCCCATCCCGGAGGTTAGCCACTTGGTAAGGAATGCGATGATCCCGCTGGACGGTTGCATCACCAGGGCGGCCACCGTTTGTAGGTTGCTTGTCAAAAACATGGTGGCTATCGCAAAAAGTATGCTGGTTAGCAAGCACATCTTTGCGATGGAAATGAGCTTCTTTTTTGTGAAGAGGTTCTTGATGCCAGAGAGCGGGTTGAGTCGCCCAAAGTCGGGCATGAGCGGCTTCAAGCTGTTGACCCAACCGCCCGATCCCACCGCCGCACATATGGCTGCCGCAGAAATGATGACTGCAAAGGCAACACAACCAGCTAGCCCGATGAAGGTCGCATCGCCCAGGCGTGTCACCATGCTGCCCGCTTGTTTGACGGTGGTGGCGTCAAACGAGAAATGCCGGCTAATGGTCTCCTTGAACCGATCAAACAAAACCGGCGCTAAGGTCATGACGCTGACCGCGCCTGCACCCAGCACCGCCAAGTGCGACAGGTCTTCCGAGCGACTTACCTGGCCGTCTTCTTTCGCTTTTTTGAGCTTGCGCTCTGACGCCGGTAAATTGCGATCTTGACTGCCTGATTCCATGATGGCGGGACCCTAAAGTTCCTACCATTGTCGTGAGCGGCCTTGCAAACTAAAGTGCCAAAAGAGGCGGGAAGTCCCGGCTATTTGGCGCTAGCGTTTAGATAGAGGTGTGTGGCGGTTCAAAAAGAAAAAACCCACCTACGCAGTTGGCGGGTGGGTTCTTAGACCTCTATGCGCTCGGTGTGATTTCAATCCAAGCTGCAGACACCCCTCGCATTGGGGGCGACAAAAGCGAAGTACCTACTTGAGTCCGTTTTTGGTCAAGATGTGGTTGACCTTGTCTTCTAGCGTGGCCTTGGTAAATGGCTTGACGATATAGCCTGCCGCACCTTGCTGGGCTGCCAGAACGATGTCCTCTTTGCGCGCCTCCGCTGTCACCATCAGTACGGGGATATGCTTGAGTTTGTCGTCTTTCTTGATTTCCGCCAGCAACTGGAACCCATTCATGTTGGGCATGTTGATATCGCTCACTACAAAGTCAAAACTGCTGTTTTGGAGCTTTTGAAGCGCTGCGACACCGTCTTCCGCTTCGTCTGCTTCGGTATATCCGCTTTCTTTGAGCAAATTGCGAACAATTCGCCGCATCGTGGAGAAGTCGTCAACAATTAAAAAACGCAGTTCTTTGGACATGGATAACTCTTTCGCTAGCGGTTTTTGTATTTGTGTAAGTATGACTGAATTTTCAATCGGTTAGGGCTGTGTTTTTGCACCTGTGGTGGCAATTGGCTTCTCGGTTTCAACCTCCGCATCTAGCGGGATACGGTTTCCCCCCAGCATCCTTAACTCCGCTTCTTTGGTCAATACCAATATGCTAATTCTTCGGTTGCTGGGACTCAAGGGGTTGTCGGGTTCCAGCGGCAAACTCGATGCCATTCCCACGACTCTGACTAACTTGTCATCGGCCATACCCACGGCAGCCAGCTCCCGGCGGGTTGCGTTGGCTCGGTCCGCCGAGAGCTCCCAGTTGCTATAGCCACGCGCGGCGTTGCTGTAGGTGGTTTGGTCCGTATGGCCGTCCAAGCTAATTTTGTTGTCCACTTCGAGCAGTGCTACCCCAATTTCACGCAAGATGTCGCGCATATAGCTCTTGACCGACGCACTACCGCTGTCAAACATGGGACGTCTTTGGTCATCTACGATTTGAATCTGAAGGCCATCAGGCGTGATCTCTAGCTTGATTTGTGAAGAAAATTCAGACAGTTTGGGGTTGCTGGAGATGGCGGCCGCAATCTTTTCGCTGAGAGCCGCCAAGGTTCTCGCATCTTTGCGTGCCAGGTCTGCCTTGGTGGTATCGCCTGACATTTTTCGGGCCTTGTTGTCAGCGCCGTCTCCCCTGCGCGATTGGCCTGCTGATTGGGTCAGGTCATTTCCCCCGCCATTGATAACGCTGTTACTGGCCCCAGCGCCGGAGCCGCCTTGCAAAGCCACTTTGAGCGGAGACTGAAAATAGTCAGAGATGCCCTTTTTGTCACCTTCTGACGTACTGCCCAAAAGCCACATCAGCAAGAAGAACGCCATCATGGCGGTCACAAAGTCGGCGTAAGCGATTTTCCAGGCACCACCATGCGCGGAGTGCCCCCCCTTCTTGACCCGCTTAATGATGATCGGCTGTAGCTTCTTTGCGTCCGTTGCCATGGCAATAAGGTCCGGGCTTTATTTCTTCTTGACGTGGGCTTCTAGCTCAGCGAAGGTGGGGCGCTCAGTGGAGAACAAAACCTTACGCCCGAACTCAATGGCGGTGGACGGGTTGTAGCCCTGCATGCTGGCCAACAAGGTGGTTTTGATGCACTGCAGCTCCTTGCTACCTTCTTCCACTTTTTGTTCCAGTACCCCTGCCAAAGGTTCAGCAAATGCGTAGGCCAACAAAATCCCTAGAAAAGTACCCACCAAGGCAGATCCGATCATGCCGCCCAATACCGCGGGGGGCTGCCCCACCGATCCCATGGTGTTCACGACGCCAAGAACGGCAGCCACAATTCCGAATGCGGGCAAGCCGCCAGCTACGCGCTGAATCGCAGCAACGGCTGCGTGTGCTTCGTTGTGGTGTGTCTCCATCTCGGTGTCCATCAAAGACTCGATCTCGTGCGCGTTTAAATTGCCCGACACCATCATCCGCAGATAGTCGGTAATGAACTCGACCACATGGTGGTCACTCCCAACGACCGGGTATTTTTTGAAAATTTCGGAAGAGTGTGGGTCTTCTACGTCTTTTTCAATGGCCATCAGCCCTTCTTTTCTGGCTTTCTGCAAGATATCGAAAAGCAAGGCCAAAAGCTCCATGTAACGGGCTTTGCTGTAGATGCTGCCTTTAAAGCATGACCCTAAGCCCTTGATCGTTGCTTTTACAACCTTCATTTGGTTGTTGGCCAGAAACGCGCCAATAGTGGCACCACCAATGGTGATCATTTCGAATGGCAGCGCATGCAGGATCACCATGATGTTGCCGCCGTGAAAGATGTACACACCAAACACGCAAACCAAAATAACCAGCCAGCCAATGATTACAAACATAGGTGCATTGTGGTTGCGAAGCCAAGAGCTTCAGGGGTGAATAAACTTGGCTTTTCCAGCCCTGCATCTATCATATCGTCGTGCTGGTGAAATGCTTAAACATTTTTGAAAAACAGGCGGATGCGCCTTTGTATATTGCGCATGCAGCTACCAAAAACATAGCATTAATGCAGCAAGATGCCACCGTGGGCAGCGCCCTTGCCTGCACGTGCGGGGGGAGTGCACAAGCCACATTCAAAATGCCGGGAGTTTTCGTAGGCCTCGCTCACGAAGTGCCCACCACACTTGGAGCATTTGGTCATGGACAGCATGTTGTTGTCAATGAACTTCACCAAGCGCCATGCCCGGGTGATGGTCAACAGGGGCTCGACGCCGCAGGCTGCAATTTGTTCTGTGTACAGCTTGTAGGCTTTCATGATGGCGTCAATGTCGTCCATGGCGCTCACCTTGGTGAGGTACTCATAGGTGTTTTGGAACAGCGACGCATGGATGTTGGGCTGCCATGTCAGAAACCAGTCGGTCGAGAAAGGCAGTTGCCCCTTGCTAGGCGAGCGACCCGCTACCTCTTTGTACAAACGCAGCAATCGCTCATAGGACAAGTCAGTTTCGCTCTCCAGCACTTGCAAGCGCGCACCCAGTTGGATGAGTGCAACCGCACGTTCTACTTGCTTGGAATCGTTCAATACGCTTTTGGTGGCCATGGTGTTCTCCTAATCGTGTGGGGGCTTACATGGCTTCGGCAAAACGGCCGGCCATCAAAATGCTGGCGTGCAGCTTGGTGGTTGCGTCGTTGTCCACTTTGTTAACCGAGTGGTTGGTGAGCAAGTTCCACACCGTGTCGTCGTCCACGCGGAAGCGGCACAGCAACATATTGCAAGAGGAGATTTTGAGAATCTGCGCGGTGGACAAAGCGGCAATCAGGTCAGCAGCCTCGTCTGACATGCCTAGGCGAAACAATGCTTCTGGCTTGTCTTTGCGAATCAGGTTTTGGGCCAACATCAAATAGGTCAGGTTGGCTTCGCGGATTTCCTTCAAAACTTGCTCGTCGTTCATGGTTCTCTCCTGGTTGATTGATCGGCCATTCGGTGAATCGCCTTGAAGTCAATTCTGTTGGGGAGGACCAAAAATCTGAATAAGAAATAGGCTAATCAGGCTGTCAGCACAACGCCAAAAGCCTGTAGGAAAAACACCTACAAGCAGCATCAAACCAAGGTCAAAGTGTGAGCCGCGTGCGCTGCTCTTTGGGCTTATGTGTCAGGCAAATGGTTTGCCAGCGCAGAAGCTTTCATCTTGCTATCGGCTGTGGAGCCTCCAAGCTTTAGACATATCTACTGATCGATCACTGCGAGCATGGTCTCGCCTGCGAACAGATCGCACCGAAGGCGCCAAGCCTCGTGGCGAAGGCCTAGCCTTGGCGCAGCAGTGCCAGCACCCCTTGCGGCAACTGGTTGGCCTGGGCCACCATCGCCGTGCCTGCTTGCTGCAAGATTTGCGTGCGAGACAGGTTGGCGGTTTCCAGCGCGAAGTCTGCGTCTTGAATGCGCGAGCGCGACGCTGCCAAGTTCTCGTTGGTGGTGTTCAGGTTGTCAATGGTGGTTAAAAACCGGTTTTGCACCGCACCGAGCTGCGCGCGGCTGCTGCTGACGGTAGACAAAGCGGCATCGACCACCAAAAGGGCATCTGTGGCGCCGTCGGTCGTGCCAATGTCAATGGCTGATACCGCGGACAAGGTGCTGCCATTGGTTGCGGCTGCAAATAGCGTTCCTGCGGTATCGGTAGCCAAAGAAAAGCCAGTCGATGAATTGAATTTAACGCTGCCGCCAACCGTTGTGACGCTCGTAGCGGTTGCACTTGGCGCAACTTGTATGGTTTGGGATGTGGCAGTATCTGCCCCCTTGATTGTGGCGCCAGTCAATCCCAGTGCTGTACTGATATTGCCTATGCGGATATCGTCGCCAGTCGAGTTCTTCAGTACCAAGTTGCCCACTTTGTCTGCATCGGCGGTGATGCCTGTGACCCCTGTTTGGCTGTTGATGGACTGCGCGATGGAGGCTAAATCAGTGGTAGCGCTTACTGTCGCCGAAATGGTGATGGGGGTGGCATTCATGCCCATTAACTCGAACTGCACCGGTCCTGTTTGCAAAATACCCGATATGGTTGCAGTGTTGCTAGGGACTGCCGTGACTCCGCTTTGGCCGGTGAACGCATTGATAGCTGTTGCAATGGTCTTGGCGCTTGATCCTGCTGCAAGGGTTGTGGTGTTTACCGTTCCATTGCCGGCTACCGTCAGTATTTGAGGGCCTGCAAATCCATTCACAGCGGCTGTCACATTCGCAGCAACGGTTAAGGGACCTGTCTGCGCCGTCGATGCGCTGGCAATGCAGGGTGCCGTGGTGCTCGTGGTTACTTTATTGTTTCCCATGTCAGTCGCCAGCGCACTGCTCACGCTCACCCCAATGGTTTGGTTGGCGTTGGGCCCCACCTGAAACAGCTGCGTGGAGTAGGTTCCGTCCAAAAGCTTGATGCCATTGAACTCGGTTTGATTCGCCACCCGCGCGATTTCTTCTTTGAGTTGCGCCACTTCTTTTTGCAGCGCTTGGCGGTCGCTAGAGCTGTTGGTGCCGTTGGCAGACTGCACCGCCAGTTCCCGTATGCGCTGCAAGTTGGCAGACACGCTGCCCATGGCGCCTTCAGCCACCTGCGCCAACGAAATGCCATCGTTGGCATTGCGCGCGGCTTGGGTGAGCCCGCGGATTTGCGAGGTCATGCGGTCGCTGATGGCTAATCCAGCAGCGTCGTCCTTGGCGCTGTTGATGCGCATGCCTGAGGACAGTCTTTGCATGGATGTTTGCAAAGAGGCTTGGTTCACGCCCAAATTGCGTTGCGCAGTCAACGATGCGACATTGGTGTTAATGGTTGAGGCCATTGCGAAACTCCTAAAAAAGTAAAGCGGCTTCGCCTCCGATTGCAAAGCCTGCTCCAGACCTGCAGACAATCAGTAACGATGGGTAAATTGTGGAGATGCAATGGCTATCCAATGGCGCGATAAGCGCTTGAAAACCGAGGCTGATTTTTCTGCTAAAGGTTTTCTTGATAGGGGTAAACCCTCGAACCTCGGGTCTGTAGGCAAGAAGCTGCGTACATGGTCTTTTAAAAGCCACGACTGCATGCTAAGCAAATGTTTATTGAAACTGGCTCAAGTTTTCTGTTGACAACCCGAAAACAATTCCAACAGGTCCTTTATAGGTCTGCCGTCCGGATGGTGCTCTCGGTGGCGCACCGGTCATAGCGGTCAGTAGCAATGCTGGCGTTGGGATCGGCAATTTGCCGGATTTGGAATGTATTTATAAGGAGTTTTGTCATGGCTTCCACCATCAATACCAATATCAACTCGTTGACGGCGCAGCGCAACTTGAGCGTGAACCAAATGTCCTTGTCTACGTCGATGCAGCGCCTGTCTTCAGGTTTGCGTATCAATAGCGCTAAAGACGATGCAGCGGGCTTGGCTATCAGCGACCGCATGACCGCGCAAATTCGAGGCCAAAGTCAAGCGGCCCGCAATGCCAACGACGGTATCTCTTTGGCGCAAACGGCTGAAGGTGCTTTGGGTGAAATCACCACCAATTTGCAACGCATTCGTGAGCTGGCGGTGCAATCTGCCAACTCCACCAACACCGCGAGTGACCGCGCTTCGCTAGACCTCGAAGTGCAACAACGCATTAAGGAAATTGACCGGGTCTCTTCCCAAACCCAGTTCAATGGGCGCAATTTATTGGACGGCTCTTTCGGCACGGCAGTGTTCCAAGTCGGTGCCAACGTAAGTCAAACCATCGAGCTGGACTTGACTGATAGCAAGCGTACGACCAACCTTGGCCGTCGGGCCGACTACATTGGGTCAGCCGCCACATTTGATGGTACTAAAGCTATTGGCGCGCAGGGGGCAGGCGTCTCTACCGCATCCTTAGCATCTGGTGACTTAAAAATTACGGTTGGCAACAATGCCGAGGTGACGGTCGGTGCCTCCACCGTGACTGCTACTGAAAATGCAAAAGGGCAAACCAGTCAAAGTGCTTTCGCCAAGGTGCGTGCCATCAACCAGGCAGGCGTCCCTGGTTTGAGGGCCGAGGCCAACACTACGATCAAGGCTGCCTACACCACAACCACCGTAGCCTACAGTATGACGATTAATGGGACACAGGTATTCAACGCAGCAGCCTCTGGCTTAACGGGCGAGCAGTTTGCAGAAGGCGTGAATCGAAACGCAGGTGCCACGGGCGTCACAGCGTCTTTTTCAGGCGGGAACATCACCCTCACAGCCGCCGATGGCAGAGACATCATTGTGACGGCGCAGACCAATGACTCAACCGGTTTGGGGGCAGCATCCACCGTGGCAGGCGAAAACAACACGCTCAATGCTGCGCTGACCACTACCGGGACAACAGCCTGGACAGCGGTCGGGACGGTACGGCTTTCCGCCAATGAACGGATTGATCTTGTTGGCGCTGGCGCGGCGGCTGCAGGTTTTGCCGCGGGGGGCTTGGCGCTCGGAAGCAGCTCACTGTATAGTGCATCGGTCACCAGTGTGGCCAACGCCAACAGCACGATTGATGCGATTGACTCAGCACTGGCCGGGGTGAGTACCTTGCGAAGTACGTTTGGTGCTATCCAAAATCGCTTTGAATCTGTGGTCGCCAACTTGGCATCTTCCGTGGAAAACCTCTCCGCATCACGCTCGCGCATTCAAGATGCCGACTTTGCGACAGAAACAGCCAACCTGTCTCGCTCACAGATCTTGCAACAAGCGGGTACGGCGATGGTGGCTCAAGCCAACCAGTTGCCGCAAGGTGTGTTGGCCTTGCTGCGGTAACTGGGTAGCACATTGAAAGAAGCTTAGATTGTGTAAGTAGTTATAGCCAACTTGCTATCAGCGACGACGGGGTTGTACCCGTCGTCGCTGCTCGCGTTGGGGTATTCGGGGGTTTATTCGGGGTTTACACAGAGAGTCTTTGCAGACAATGAGGTGTTTCTGGCGACGCAGGAGGCTGTATGGCAACCATTTCATCCATTGGTATTGGCAGTGGTCTCAATGTAGAGGCCACGATCACCGCTTTGGTAGCGCTTGAAAAGGCGCCGTTGAAAGCGCTGGCAAACAAAGCAAGCACTGCCAACGCTCGCGTGTCGGCCATGGGGCAAATCAAGTCGCAAGTCTCCGCGCTCACCGATGTTGCCGCGCGCATTTCTGCCAGTAGTGCGTGGATCGCTCGCACCGGCACGTCTAGCAACACGAGCGCGGCCACCCTGGCCGTCACCAGTGCTGCTGCCGCTGGCACCTACACGCTGGATGTGGACTCACTGGCCAAGAAGCAGGCAGTGTCTTCAGCGGCACTGACGGCAGGCGCGTATGTGGGGGCCGGAACCATGACGCTGCGCTTGGGCACTTGGACCAGCCCGACCGGAAACGCCACTACGGACAACACGGGTGTTGCCAATGCAGACCTAGCCTTGCCAGCGGCCCAGACCGCCTTGGTCACCGCCCAAACCAACCAGACCAATGCCAATGCTGCGTTGGTGACAGCCAACGCGAATTTGGTCACCGCGGATGCAACGCTGGCAACAGCCACGTCAAACTCGGCCACTGCGCAAGCTACGCTAACAGTAGCTAACGCCAATTTAGCCGCAGCAACGACTGCCTCCAACACCGCCAACAGCACTCTGGCTACCGCCAATACGACGGCGACCAACGCCACCTCTGCAAGCGCGGCGGCCGATGCAGCTGAGCTGGCTGCATTCAATACTCTCACAACGGTCACCGCGGCGGCCCCTGCCAACATAGCCGCAGCCCAAGCTGTTTTTGACGGCGCTGATGCCACCTTGGTCAGTGCCACGGCCACCAAAGGCACCGCAGCTAATGCCGCCAGCACCGCCCAAACAACGCTAAATGCTGCAAATAACGACCTTGCCACTAAGAATGGTGTGTTGACTGCTGCCAACAGCACCTTGGCCAGTGCGACCTCCGGCCTGTCAAATGCCAATAGCGCACTGGCGAGCGCCAATAGTGCTTTGGCACTTGCCAACACGGCCGCAACTGCGGCCAACACGGCCTCGGCCGCCTTGGCCGATGACCAGAACGCTAGTACTGCGCTGTCGAGCTACGCAACCGGCTATCCACCAGCCGGCGTTGGCAAGACGGAGCTCACTGCCTATGCCAGTGCCTACGCTGATTGGGTGGCAAAAATTGGGCTGAACGACCATGCCACGCCCGCATTACAAGCAGATGAGGCTACGGCTAGGTCGACTATGCTGAGTGCGCGCGGTGCACTGGCCGTGGCCAGCCCTTCGGCCTTAACGGCCGCCGATGCCATTACGGCACCCGCCGATGCCAGCAACGCCTCGGTACTCAAGGCGCAAGCGATTGATGCTGCCAACGCAGCAGGTACCACGCCTGCCAATGCTGCAACCTTTAAGGCCACCGCGCAAGCGACACAAACCGCCGCCGCTGCAACAGCGGTAACGGCCGCTGCCACCTATTCAGGGGCTGTGTCGGCCCAGGCAACGGCGAGTTCTGATGTGGCCACGGCCAGTGCGGCAGTGAGTGCGGCGACCAGTGACAAAGCGATCAAAGACGCCGCTTTGGTCACTGCAAACGCCAACCTTGCCAGTGCCACGGCTGCCCAGGTGGCCGCTGCTACCGCATTGGCAACGGCCAATGGCGCGATTGGCGTGGCAACAGCAGCCCACGCTAGCGCCTCCGCGGCTGCCGTTACGGCGGCCGCAACCAAAGCCACTGCGCTGGCCGACCAAGTGACCGCAGTGGCCGATGCCGCCACAGCTAGCACCAACTTGGCAACGGCCTCCACCGATCAATCGACCGCCGCTGCCGATGCGGCAACCAAGACCACGGCGCTCACCACCGCCACCACCGACCGTGCCACAGCCGCTGCTGCGGTGACAACTGCAAGCAACAACGTCACCGCAGCCGACACGGCAGTCACCAATGCCACCACAGCTGTTGCCAACGCCACCAATGGCGTGACCACCGCGCGCCCCACGTTTGTACCTTCCGCCTCGAGCGCGGATGTGGCAATCACCGTCACCGCAACCGACACCGTGAGCACACTGGCCGCTAAGATCAATGCGGCCAATGGCGGCATTGTTGCCGCAGCGTTTTTTGATGGCACGCAAGAGCGCTTGCAGCTGACTTCCAAAGACACGGGCGCTGCAGCGGGCTTTCGGGTGCAGGTTACAGATGGTGATGGTGGCAGTACCGATAACTCGGGCCTGTCACGCATGGGCTATGACCCCCAAAACAGCGCCTACGGCATGGCGAGTTCTGGCATTACTGCCACCTACGGGGCTGATGCCCGTGCCCGCATCAATGGGGCAGTGGTGACATCCAAAACCAATACCTTGGCTGGCAATCTGCCGGGCGTGACGATTGACCTGAAGGCGGTAACCACGTCGAGCGTGACCTTGAACGTGGCAGAAGACGTGACTGTTGCCGTCAAGAACATCAACGATTTTGTGACCGCCTACAACGCGCTTAATGCCAATTTGGTGGATTTAACGAAATACGATGCGGGCACCAAGACTGCGTCCCTCTTTCAAGGGGATGCCAGCATTGTGGGTTTGCAAAACGTGATGCGCAACATGCTGGGCTCTATCAGCAATGGCAGCACCTACACGCGCTTGGCAGATGTGGGCGTAGAGCGGCAGTTGGACGGTTCTTTGACCATGAACACCGCAAAGCTCAGCACGGCGGCCAACAATGGCACGGAGTTGCAAAAGCTGTTCGTTACCGACAATGGCAACTTACAACTCAACGGCTTTGCGCTGAAGTTTGCAAGCCTAGGGCAAGGCCTTTTGTCGAGCAACGGTACGGTGACCAACCGGACCAATGGGCTGAAGACTGAGTTAAACCTTAACGCGAAAGAGCAAGCCAAGGTCAATACCCGGGCTGACATGGCGGAGGCGCGGCTTAGAAAGACCTATAGCGCCCTAGATGGAAAGATGGCAAGCCTGAACGCGCTGAGCACCTATGTGTCCCAGCAAGTCACCACCTGGAATAAATCTACGGGCTAAATTGGGGCTTTACGCACGTGGAATAAGCGCAGATAGCTACTAAATAAATAGCAGGCGCAACATGTCTCAGCCCAGCAGCAAACTCCAAAGCTTGATTTTTTCATACAGCTGCCGATAACAAAAGCATCTCCATAAGGAATTGCACCATGTTTAGCTCAGTCAGCTCCCGCTCCGCTTCTGCCTACAAAAAGGCGAGTATCGACGCTAGCGTAGAGATGGCAGATCCGCACCAGTTGGTGAATTTGCTCTTCAATGCACTGCGTCAAGCTTTGGGTTCTACCCGCATCGCCATGGGCAATGGGGACGTGCCCGCCAAGTGCAAGTACATCGGCAACGCGATTCGCATTTTGGAAGAAGGCCTGAAAGCACCTTTGGACATGACCAAGGGCGGTGAACTCGCGGCTAATTTGAATGCTTTGTATGAGTACTGTGTGAACCGCCTGATCACCGCCAATGCCAGAAACGACGTGGCTGCTATCGATGAGGTGGACGCTTTGATTGAGAAAGTGGCCAGTGGTTGGCGCCAAATCAACGGCCAGGGGCCAGCCTATTTGAAGTCTGTCTAAACTGACGAGGAGCCATTTCATGTCTGAAATGCTGATTGACTATTACAAGGCGATTGAAGACAGCAGCGCCAAAATGTTGGAAGCCGCCAAGATGGAAGACTGGGATGGCGTGGTGCGCTTTGAAGGGGCGTGCGCCGTGCTCATTGAGCAGCTACGCCACCGTGCGCGCAGCGAGCAGCTAAGCCCCAACTCCCGCGCAGAGAAAAACCGCATCATGCGTCGCATCTTGCACAACGATGCGCAAATACGCTATCTGGCAGAACCCTGGTTAGCCCACTTTGAACAAAAGTTTGATGGGCACAACACCCAACTGCACTGAGTAGTTAGCCTTGGCCCTGCCTGAGCCTGGGCGAGGCAGCAAAGGGGGGCTGTTTACAGCGCAGCCACTAGTTCTTGTAACTTACCCTCTAAGTTCTGCACAAAGCGCGTGGTGTCAAACAAGACGCCGTGGTCATGCACATCTTTGAGTTGTGTCTTGAGGCGCAAGCAGTCGGCGGGTGTGTTTGCAAGCGCTACGGCCTTGTCTTCATAGCTTTGCACGTCGTAGCAAATGAGCTCAGGCATTTGGGCTGCAGTGAGCAGTGCGCCTGCCATTCTGGAGGCAAATGCCCGGCCGCATAGGGTCAATACGGGTAGACCCATCCAAAGGGCATCGTTCGCGGTAGTGCCCGCATTGAAGGGGAAAGTGTCCAAGAAGAGGTCGGCCGCAGCGTACCGGGCAAGGTAGTTCTCAGGCGACACGCGGGGTGCAAACAAAATGCGGTGGTCTTCAATGCCGCGTGTCCTGGCTTCTTGTCGCAGGTTCGCCTCAGCCCATGGATTGTCCGCCAGCAGCCATAGAACGCTGCCTGGAGTGCGCTTCAAAATGCGCATCCACACGTCAAACATTTCAGGCGTGTACTTGTAGTTGTTGTTCAGTGAGCAAAACACAAACCCTTGGGCGGGTAGGCCGCAGCTCTCGCGGCTGGGAATGGGGCCCACAGCGCGCTTGCGGTCGCTGCACTGGTAGATATCGGGCATGTACAGCGGTTTTTCGGAATAGAACGGTGTGAGCGCTTCAGGAATCAAAAATCGGTCGGCAATCACATAGTCGATAGACGGTAAGCCGGTGGTGGCGGGCAAGCCCAAGTAGGTGATTTGAATGGGGGCTGGCCGGTAGGCCAGCATGTTGACCCGAGCGCCAGCGGTTTGGCCTTGCAGGTCTACCAACACATCAATTTCATGCTCCCGCATGAGTTTGGCCGCCGCTTCGTCGGACATTTGGTCAATGCGGGTGAAGTGGTCCATGGCTGCGATCACGCGTTGGCGTAAGGCTGAGCCGTCTTCGGGACTCCAGCAGTAGCCATAGATTTCAAACTTTTCTCGGTTGTGCAGCTCGAACAGTTCCGCGGTGAGCATGGACACCGGGTGTAAGCAAAAGTCGGACGACACGTAGGCAATGCGTAGTTTTTTGTGCCCGTACCGTTTGGGCTTTGCCAGAAGGGGCAGGGTGGCGTTCACGCGCTTGGCCACGAACCGATTGGCGGCAGCCAATTGCTCCGCAGGGTCATCGGAAACATTCATCATGGCCAAGGCCGACGTGGACTCGTGCATGGCTTGCTGGGTCAGGCCCTCGATGGGCGAGTACACCGGCCACATACACTGCTTTTGTCGCAAATGCACCCAGTGGTGCACCACATCGGGTTGCAGTGGGTCTAGGGTCAAGCTTTGTGTGAGGTAGGCAAACGCATCGTGGAACTGCTTCTTCGATTCCAATACACGCCCCAAGTGGTTCAAGGCCATGAGCACAAATGTCTTGTTTTCTGGGTTGTCACCCGGAACATGTTCCACCACCCATCGCCACTCCGCGAGCGCTTGTTCGGTCATGCCTTGGCGCTCAAACAGAGAGCCTTTGTTTAATCTGGGCTGCACAAACCCCGGGTGCAAGGCGATTGATTGTTCGTAGGCTTGTTGCGCGCCCGCAAAGTCGCTTTCGTTGGACAGCGTAACGCCTAGATTGAAGTAGCCCGCATAAGCATAGGGAGAGTTGGTGCGCTTCAGCCAAGTCTGGTAGAGCACAGCGGACAAGGGGCCCATCTGGCGGGCCTCCATTTGCGATGCGCAGTCGATCAATTGGGTGAAGTCCAGTTGGCCCTGCCAAGCACGCATGAGCACCGCTACATAGTTTTCTTCGAATTTCGCCACATGCACTCCACTAGCGTAGTTGCCAAAATCATATTGCACCAAGAAGGCCGCTGCGTAAGCCCGGGATAAGCCTTCTGATTGCCACGCAATTGCGTGCCACTGTCTGTGCGCGCGTGGGTAGCATCTCAAGTTCGTAGTTGTTTGCCTTGTTTGCCCATGCCCAGATTTCTGTTGATTGGCCTTTGTGCGTTTCTGATCGGGTGTTCCCAGACATCGGATTTGAAACGCCCTGACGCGCCTGTACCTCAGGCTTGGAGTGCGCCCGACATTGAGCTTACGCCGCACGATGCCGCCAAGACCCACTGGCGCAATTACTTCGCCGACCCGCGTTTGCAATCCCTGATTACCCAAGCGCTGGAAAACAACCGAGACCTCAAAATTGCCGCGGCGCGTGTCGTAGAAGCGCGGGCTCTGTATGGGGTGACCAAAGCAGAAGGGCTGCCGTCTTTAAGTCTGGGTGCAACGGCCGGCGCTTCATTGACCATGATCGAGGCTCCGCTGGCTGTGGTGTCTTATGAGCTGGACTTTTGGGGGCGCTTGGCTGGTCTGTCAGACTCCGCGCGTTTCAGCTTCTTGGCTACCGAAGAGGCCCGCCGAGCCGTGCGCATTTCTTTGGTCGCGGATGTGGCTAGCGCCTACTTCACGCTTTTGCAGTTGGATGCAATGGCTGAGCTCTCGCAAGCTACTGCCGATGCCCGTGAGCAGTCCTTGGAGTTGCTGACCAAAGGGCGAGACCTAGGCGGCCTCAACGACTTTGAGGTGCAGCAAGCGGCAGGCATTTTAGAGATGGCCAAGTCCGCGTTGGCGGATGTCCAGTATCAACGCGTGGCCGTGAAAAATCGCTTGGACTACTTGGTGGGCAAGGTCGCCGTGATGCAAACTCCCGGCTATGCCCTGGAGGAGCAAGATCTTGACTTGGCGCTTGCGCCTGGCTTGCCTAGCGAGGTGCTATTGGTTCGCCCCGATGTCATGGCCAGCGAGCAGCGGCTGCGGGCTGCCCACGCCAACATTGGCGTTGCGCGTACAGCATTCTTTCCCAAGATCGCGTTGGTCGCCGGGTTTGGTGTTGCTAGCCAAGGCTTGGCAAGCCTGCTCAGCGGTAGTACTACCTCGTTCAGCCCTCGATTTTCTTTGCCTGCTTTGTTTGATGGGGGGCGCACGGCGGCAGGGGTTGAAGTGGCCGAGGCGCGCAAGTCGATAGCCCTTGCAGAGTATGAGCGGACGATTCAGTTGGCATTTCGCGAGGTGTCCGATCAATTGGCGGCACGTGCTTCGCTTGTGGCGCAAATGCGTTCAGCCAATGTCAACAAGGCCTCGCAAGAGCGACGCTTGCAAATAGCCTGGGCGCGGCATAACGCAGGCATGGTGGGATATTTGGAAGTGTTGGACGCCCAGCGTGAGCTGTTTGCCGCCCAGCAGGCAGCCTTGCAGGTTCGCAGAGCCCAGCTTGAATCGGCAGTGCAGTTGTACAAGGCATTAGGCGGGGGGGAACAACGTGCTGATTAGGCCCCTTCGTCGTTGGTTTTCTACTATCTAGTTAGATAGAGGCATTACATGGTGACCAAAGGTCCTTCTCGTGAAAAAGCAGCATTTACGCGGACGCTGAAGTCTGCGCGGTTTGGTTTGGTAGAGGCTCAGTACGAAGTAGGCTTGATGTACGCCAATGGTGTGGGCGTTGAACAAGACTTCGAAAAAGCCTTGGGATGGATACGTCAAGCGGCGGAGAGAGGTTTTTTGCCAGCACAGTATCTCTTGGCCACGCGCTACGCCAGCGGCATTGCGATAGAACGCAATGTACACCAGGCTTTTCATTGGTTCATGAAGGCCGCAGAGCGCGGCCATGTAAAAGCAAGCTACCGTTTGGGCAAACTGTATGCATCGGCTCATGCCGATGCGGCAGTGCATTGCTTGGAGCGCGCGGCCACACAAGGGCTTGCCGAGGCGCAGTATGGCCTGGCACAGGCCTACCTCCAAGGCAAAGGCGTAGACACAGACCCCAGCAAAGCCATGCATTGGCTGCAACAAGCAGCAGAACAAGACTTCGCGCCCGCCCAATGTGCGCTGGGTGCAGCTTACGCAGCGGGGGATGGGGTGCACAAAGAAGTGGCCGTGGCCATGGACTGGTACCGTAAGGCGGCAAAGCAGTTCTACCCGCCCGCTCTAGTGGCCATGCACCGGCTAGATGCCGAGGGCTTTGGGCGGGCCAAAGAAAAGGGTCGTACCAAGCGCCGCCATGCCAACCAAGAACGCCGCCGCACGGACGTCGCTTGGGTGAGCGTAGCCGAGACAGGGGATGCCGAGGTGCGTTACCACTTGGGCCTGATGTACGAGGCGGGCATAGGTGTTACCCAAGACGAGGAGCAAGCCCAAACATGGTTTGCGCGTGCCGCCAACCAAGACGAAACGCGTGCACAGTTGGCACTGGCGCGTCGCTATGAAGAAGAGTACCCGCTAGTGGCTATGCAATGGTATGAAAAAGCGGCTCAACTCGGCAACGCAGATGCCATGGTGGCGGTAGGGCAGCATCTGTCGAAGTCCAAGTCGACACCTGAACAACGTCTGCAGGGCGTTTCTTGGTATTTCAAGGCCGCGCAGGAGGGCGCACCGCATGGCCATCTGGCATTGGGTGAAGTTTTTGCGTCGAATCAGGCGACGTTGGCATTTGCTTGTTTTAAAGAAGGCGCTGAACAAGGGGATAAGCAAGCCCAATGGCGTTTGAGCAGGTGCTATGCCAAGGGATCTGGCGTCAAGCAGAGCGCCGCCCAAGCCTTTGCTTGGTGTGCGCGTGCAGCGGAGCAAGGCTTGGCCGTTGCCCAAGGCGCTTTAGGTGCCTTCTATTTAGAAGGCTATGGCGTTGAGTCAGACCTTATCCAAGCCCTGATCTGGCTGGAAAAGGCCGCTGACCAGGGTGACGCCAAGGCGCAGTGGAATATGGGGGCTGTATTTGCCAGCGGGGCACCTGGTGTGGCTAAGGACCTGCGCCAAGCGTTTGCTTTGTGCCACAAGTCGGCTGAGAGCGGCTTTGTGCCGGCTCAGGCAACCTTAGGTCTTATGTATGCCCGCATCAAAGAAGACGAGAAGGCCTTGGCGTGGTGGGCCAAAGCCGCAGAGCAAGGCGACCCAGAGGCGCAATACAACTTGGCGCTTCACCTGAGCAAGGCCAAGCATCCGCGTTCCGAGAGCCTGGCCCAAATGTTTCATTGGTTCCTTGAAGCCGCTAACCAAGGTGTTGGCAGCGCCCAGGCCCGGCTGGGCTTGATGTATGCCACGGGCCAAGCCGCCCCATTGGATCTGGTCGAAGCCCATAAGTGGTTCTTGCTGGCCAAAGCCGCGGGCGATGATGCTGGACGCATCAACAGTGAGCGGTCTCAGCAGCAGTTGGACGCAGCCCAAGCGGCTGAAGCTCAGCGCCGCGTTGACGCATGGGCCGCAGCCCGTGCCAATGCGAACGCACTGAAGCCACATCTATAAGCATCTCGCGTGTTTAAGTAAGGGCCCTTTTCTATCGTTTTGGGGGCTTATGCAGCTGCAGTTGTACGGTAACTTCACGTCTAACGCGGTTCTTTGTGAATCGCCATGTAAATAAGATTTTTATTTACTTAAGTTATCAGAAATTGTGCCGTTGTTAGGGAACGGGCGTAATCCATCGGATTGCGCGGCGTCGTAGCTGGTGTTTGTGACTTTGGAGGGGGGAATGCCGTAGTTGTTTGAATAATTACGGTTTTTCCAGTCGCAAGTTGGCCAGAGACGTCGAGTTCTACATGTCGGTGACGAAGTCATAGGGGTCATAGAAATGCCAGCATCAAGCTTTATCTTGGGCAGTACCACGGCACAGATCGCAGCGTTAACCACGCTGCAGATCACTGGGTTGTCTACTGCCGACTTCGCTGCTATCAATACGGCGCAGATCGCTGCGATGACGACGCGAAGTCTCGCCGCCATCTCGACGGACCAGTTGCAGGCGATTTCCACGTCAGCCATAGGGGCCATGGGAACTGGCCAAATTGCCGCCCTGTCCACCGACCAAGTGGTCGCTTTGACTACAGCGCAAGTTGCAGGGTTGAACACTAGGGCGGTCAATTCGCTCACGACAGACTGGGTTAATGCGCTAGAGACGCGTGACTTTGCGGCACTGACAACGACCCAGTTGGCGGCGTTGAAAACCAGCCAAATCGCTGCGCTCGGAACGGATCAACTGGCGGCCATGACGACTTTGCAAGTCGCCGGATTAACCACTTCGGCGATTACAGCGTTTAGAACCGCTCAAATACAAGTATTCAACTCTAGCCAAATTGGGGCGGTGAGCACGACGGGTCTGGCTGCGCTGCGGACCAACCAAGTACAGGCCTTGACGACAGACCAGATTGTTGCGCTGAACACCGCACAAATTGGTGGAATCACGGTCAACGGAACGGTACAAAGCTTGGGTCTAGGCACAGCCACCTTGGCGGCGCTCACGAGCACCCAAGTGCAAGCGATAGAGACCCGGGACATCCAAGTGCTGACTACGGGCCAGATCAGCGGCTTGAACAGCAGCACCGTGCAGGCCTTGACCACAGACCAAGTGGTGGCGCTGCAAACGCACCAAGTGCAGGCCTTGACGAGCGCCAACATTGTGGCGCTGAGCTCGGACCAGGTACTGGCGATAGAGACGAGGGACATCCGCGCGCTCACGACAGGCCAAGTGGCGGCCTTGACGACCCTGCAAATAGCGGGCTTGAACGCAGGCACCAGTGCGCAAGTGCTGGGCTTGTCCACAGACCAAGTGCGCGCCTTGGAGACCAACCAATTGGCGGCATTGAGGACAGCCCAAGTGGTGGCGCTGGCCTCAGACCAAGTGCAAGCGCTCGATAGCAGGCAAGTCAACAACCTGACGACGGGTACGGTAGCGGCGCTCTTGACAAGCCAAGTGGTGGCGTTGACGACAGACCAAATCCAAGCGCTCAACAGCGCAGGATTGGCAGCGCTGACGACCGCCCAAGTGCAAGCGCTGTTGACAGACCAGATCGTGGCCTTGAACACGCAGCAAGTGACGGGCTTGAACACCCGCACGATCGCGGCGCTGACGACCAACCAAGTGCAAGCGATAGAGACGAGAGACATCCAAGCGCTCACGACCACACAGATAGGCACACTGGCCACACAATCGATAGCGGCCCTGTCCACAGACCAAGTGGTGGCGCTGGAGACCCATCAAATCCAGGCCTTGACCACCAGCGGCATAGGAGCGCTCACGACAGCGCAACTCCAAGCGATAGAGACGAGGGACATCCAAGCGCTGCTCACACGCCAAGTGGCAGCCTTGGCAACAGCCACCGTCAACGCCTTGACCACAGACCAAGTGGTGGCGCTGCAAACGAACCAAATCCAAGCCTTGACGACAGCAGGTGTTGCGGCGCTCACCACAGACCAAGTGGTGGCGATAGAGACGCTAGACATCCAAGCCTTGAAGACTAACCAAGTCGCGGCATTGGTCACGGCCAGCGTAGCGGCGCTCAACAGCGACCAAATCCAAGCGCTGACCAGCAGCCAGTTGGGGGCCTTGCGAACCAACCAAGTACAGGCCTTGACGACAGACCAGATTGTTGCGCTGAACACCGCACAAATTGGTGGAATCACGGTCAACGGAACGGTACAAAGCTTGGGTCTAGGCACAGCCACCTTGGCGGCGCTCACGAGCACCCAAGTGCAAGCGATAGAGACCCGGGACATCCAAGTGCTGACTACGGGCCAGATCAGCGGCTTGAACACCAGCACCGTGCGGGCCTTGACCACAGACCAAGTGGTGGCGCTGCAAACCAACCAAGTGCAGGCCTTGACCACCGCCAACATTGTGGCGCTGAGCTCGGACCAGGTACTGGCGATAGAGACGAGGGACATCCGCGCGCTCACGACAGGCCAAGTGGCGGCCTTGACGACCCTGCAAATAGCGGGCTTGAACGCAGGCACCAGTGCGCAAGTGCTGGGCTTGTCCACAGACCAAGTGCGCGCCTTGGAGACCAACCAATTGGCGGCATTGAGGACAGCCCAAGTGGTGGCGCTGGCCTCAGACCAAGTGCAAGCGCTCGATAGCAGGCAAGTCAACAACCTGACGACGGGTACGGTAGCGGCGCTCTTGACAAGCCAAGTGGTGGCGTTGACGACAGACCAAATCCAGGCGCTCAACAGCGCAGGATTGGCAGCGCTGACGACCGCCCAAGTGCAAGCGCTGTTGACAGACCAGATCGTGGCCTTGAACACGCAGCAAGTGACGGGCTTGAACACCCGCACGATCGCGGCGCTGACGACCAACCAAGTGCAAGCGATAGAGACGAGAGACATCCAAGCGCTCACGACCACACAGATAGGCACACTGGCCACACAATCGATAGCGGCCCTGTCCACAGACCAAGTGGTGGCGCTGGAGACCCATCAAATCCAGGCCTTGACCACCAGCGGCATAGGAGCGCTCACGACAGCGCAACTCCAAGCGATAGAGACGAGGGACATCCAAGCGCTGCTCACACGCCAAGTGGCAGCCTTGGCAACAGCCACCGTCAACGCCTTGACCACAGACCAAGTGGTGGCGCTGCAAACGAACCAAATCCAAGCCTTGACGACAGCAGGTGTTGCGGCGCTCACCACAGACCAAGTGGTGGCGATAGAGACGCTAGACATCCAAGCCTTGAAGACTAACCAAGTCGCGGCATTGGTCACGGCCAGCGTAGCGGCGCTCAACAGCGACCAAATCCAAGCGCTGACCAGCAGCCAGTTGGGGGCCTTGCGAACCAACCAAGTACAGGCCTTGACGACAGACCAGATTGTTGCGCTGAACACCGCACAAATTGGTGGAATCACGGTCAACGGAACGGTACAAAGCTTGGGTCTAGGCACAGCCACCTTGGCGGCGCTCACGAGCACCCAAGTGCAAGCGATAGAGACCCGGGACATCCAAGTGCTGACTACGGGCCAGATCAGCGGCTTGAACACCAGCACCGTGCGGGCCTTGACCACAGACCAAGTGGTGGCGCTGCAAACCAACCAAGTGCAGGCCTTGACCACCGCCAACATTGTGGCGCTGAGCTCGGACCAGGTACTGGCGATAGAGACGAGGGACATCCGCGCGCTCACGACAGGCCAAGTGGCGGCCTTGACGACCCTGCAAATAGCGGGCTTGAACGCAGGCACCAGTGCGCAAGTGCTGGGCTTGTCCACAGACCAAGTGCGCGCCTTGGAGACCAACCAATTGGCGGCATTGAGGACAGCCCAAGTGGTGGCGCTGGCCTCAGACCAAGTGCAAGCGCTCGATAGTCGCCAAGTCAACAACCTGACGACGGGTACGGTAGCGGCGCTCTTGACAAGCCAAGTGGTGGCGTTGACGACAGACCAAATCCAGGCGCTCAACAGCGCAGGATTGGCAGCGCTGACGACCGCCCAAGTGCAAGCGCTGTTGACAGACCAGATCGTGGCCTTGAACACGCAGCAAGTGACGGGCTTGAACACCCGCACGATCGCGGCGCTGACGACCAACCAAGTGCAAGCGATAGAGACGAGAGACATCCAAGCGCTCACGACCACACAGATAGGCACACTGGCCACACAATCGATAGCGGCCCTGTCCACAGACCAAGTGGTGGCGCTGGAGACCCATCAAATCCAGGCCTTGACCACCAGCGGCATAGGAGCGCTCACGACAGCGCAACTCCAAGCGATAGAGACCCGGGACATCCAAGCGCTGCTCACACGCCAAGTGGCAGCCTTGGCAACAGCCACCGTCAACGCCTTGACCACAGACCAAGTGGTGGCGCTGCAAACGAACCAAATCCAAGCCTTGACGACAGCAGGTGTTGCGGCGCTCACCACAGACCAAGTGGTGGCGATAGAGACACGTGACATCCAAGCCTTGCTGACAGGACAAGTCGCGGCATTGGTCACGGCCAGCGTAGCGGCGCTCAACAGCGACCAAATCCAAGCGCTGACCAGCAGCCAGTTGGGGGCCTTGCGGACCAACCAAGTACAGGCCTTGACGACAGACCAGATTGTTGCGCTGAACACCGCACAAATTGGTGGAATCACGGTCAACGGAACGGTACAAAGCTTGGGTCTAGGCACAGCCACCTTGGCGGCGCTCACGAGCACCCAAGTGCAAGCGATAGAGACCCGGGACATCCAAGTGCTGACTACGGGCCAGATCAGCGGCTTGAACACCAGCACCGTGCGGGCCTTGACCACAGACCAAGTGGTGGCGCTGCAAACCAACCAAGTGCAGGCCTTGACGACCGCCAACATTGTGGCGCTGAGCTCGGACCAGGTACTGGCGATAGAGACGAGGGACATCCGCGCGCTCACGACAGGCCAAGTGGCGGCCTTGACGACCCTGCAAATAGCGGGCTTGAACGCAGGCACCAGTGCGCAAGTGCTGGGCTTGTCCACAGACCAAGTGCGCGCCTTGGAGACCAACCAATTGGCGGCATTGAGGACAGCCCAAGTGGTGGCGCTGGCCTCAGACCAAGTGCGAGCGCTCGATAGTCGCCAAGTCAACAACCTGACGACGGGTACGGTAGCGGCGCTCTTGACAAGCCAAGTGGTGGCGTTGACGACAGACCAAATCCAGGCGCTCAACAGCGCAGGATTGGCAGCGCTGACGACCGCCCAAGTGCAAGCGCTGTTGACAGACCAGATCGTGGCCTTGAACACGCAGCAAGTGACGGGCTTGAACACCCGCACGATCGCGGCGCTGACGACCAACCAAGTGCAAGCGATAGAGACGAGAGACATCCAAGCGCTCACGACCACCCAGATAGGCACACTGGCCACACAATCGATAGCGGCCCTGTCCACAGACCAAGTGGTGGCGCTGGAGACCCATCAAATCCAGGCCTTGACCACCAGCGGCATAGGAGCGCTCACGACAGCGCAACTCCAAGCGATAGAGACGAGGGACATCCAAGCGCTGCTCACACGCCAAGTGGCAGCCTTGGCAACAGCCACCGTCAACGCCTTGACCACAGACCAAGTGGTGGCGCTGCAAACGAACCAAATCCAAGCCTTGACGACAGCAGGTGTTGCGGCGCTCACCACAGACCAAGTGGTGGCGATAGAGACGCTAGACATCCAAGCCTTGAAGACTAACCAAGTCGCGGCATTGGTCACGGCCAGCGTAGCGGCGCTCAACAGCGACCAAATCCAAGCGCTGACCAGCAGCCAGTTGGGGGCCTTGCGAACCAACCAAGTACAGGCCTTGACGACAGACCAGATTGTTGCGCTGAACACCGCACAAATTGGTGGAATCACGGTCAACGGAACGGTACAAAGCTTGGGTCTAGGCACAGCCACCTTGGCGGCGCTCACGAGCACCCAAGTGCAAGCGATAGAGACCCGGGACATCCAAGTGCTGACTACGGGCCAGATCAGCGGCTTGAACACCAGCACCGTGCGGGCCTTGACCACAGACCAAGTGGTGGCGCTGCAAACCAACCAAGTGCAGGCCTTGACGACCGCCAACATTGTGGCGCTGAGCTCGGACCAGGTACTGGCGATAGAGACGAGGGACATCCGCGCGCTCACGACAGGCCAAGTGGCGGCCTTGACGACCCTGCAAATAGCGGGCTTGAACGCAGGCACCAGTGCGCAAGTGCTGGGCTTGTCCACAGACCAAGTGCGCGCCTTGGAGACCAACCAATTGGCGGCATTGAGGACAGCCCAAGTGGTGGCGCTGGCCTCAGACCAAGTGCAAGCGCTCGATAGCAGGCAAGTCAACAACCTGACGACGGGTACGGTAGCGGCGCTCTTGACAAGCCAAGTGGTGGCGTTGACGACAGACCAAATCCAGGCGCTCAACAGCGCAGGATTGGCAGCGCTGACGACCGCCCAAGTGCAAGCGCTGTTGACAGACCAGATCGTGGCCTTGAACACGCAGCAAGTGACGGGCTTGAACACCCGCACGATCGCGGCGCTGACGACCAACCAAGTGCAAGCGATAGAGACGAGAGACATCCAAGCGCTCACGACCACACAGATAGGCACACTGGCCACACAATCGATAGCGGCCCTGTCCACAGACCAAGTGGTGGCGCTGGAGACCCATCAAATCCAGGCCTTGACCACCAGCGGCATAGGAGCGCTCACGACAGCGCAACTCCAAGCGATAGAGACCAGGGACATCCAAGCGCTGCTCACACGCCAAGTGGCAGCCTTGGCAACAGCCACCGTCAACGCCTTGACTACAGACCAAGTGGTGGCGCTGCAAACGAACCAAATTCAGGCCTTGACGACAGCAGGTGTTGCGGCGCTCACCACAGACCAAGTGGTGGCGATAGAGACACGTGACATCCAAGCCTTGCTGACAGGACAAGTCGCGGCATTGGTCACGGCCAGCGTAGCGGCGCTCAACAGCGACCAAATCCAAGCGCTGACCAGCAGCCAGTTGGGGGCCTTGCGGACCAACCAAGTACAGGCCTTGACGACAGACCAGATTGTTGCGCTGAACACCGCACAAATTGGTGGAATCACGGTCAACGGAACGGTACAAAGCTTGGGTCTAGGCACAGCCACCTTGGCGGCGCTCACGAGCACCCAAGTGCAAGCGATAGAGACCCGGGACATCCAAGTGCTGACTACGGGCCAGATCAGCGGCTTGAACACCAGCACCGTGCGGGCCTTGACCACAGACCAAGTGGTGGCGCTGCAAACCAACCAAGTGCAGGCCTTGACGACCGCCAACATTGTGGCGCTGAGCTCGGACCAGGTACTGGCGATAGAGACGAGGGACATCCGCGCGCTCACGACAGGCCAAGTGGCGGCCTTGACGACCCTGCAAATAGCGGGCTTGAACGCAGGCACCAGTGCGCAAGTGCTGGGCTTGTCCACAGACCAAGTGCGCGCCTTGGAGACCAACCAATTGGCGGCATTGAGGACAGCCCAAGTGGTGGCGCTGGCCTCAGACCAAGTGCAAGCGCTCGATAGTCGCCAAGTCAACAACCTGACGACGGGTACGGTAGCGGCGCTCTTGACAAGCCAAGTGGTGGCGTTGACGACAGACCAAATCCAGGCGCTCAACAGCGCAGGATTGGCAGCGCTGACGACCGCCCAAGTGCAAGCGCTGTTGACAGACCAGATCGTGGCCTTGAACACGCAGCAAGTGACGGGCTTGAACACCCGCACGATCGCGGCGCTGACGACCAACCAAGTGCAAGCGATAGAGACGAGAGACATCCAAGCGCTCACGACCACACAGATAGGCACACTGGCCACACAATCGATAGCGGCCCTGTCCACAGACCAAGTGGTGGCGCTGGAGACCCATCAAATCCAGGCCTTGACCACCAGCGGCATAGGAGCGCTCACGACAGCGCAACTCCAAGCGATAGAGACCCGGGACATCCAAGCGCTGCTCACACGCCAAGTGGCAGCCTTGGCAACAGCCACCGTCAACGCCTTGACTACAGACCAAGTGGTGGCGCTGCAAACGAACCAAATTCAGGCCTTGACGACAGCAGGTGTTGCGGCGCTCACCACAGACCAAGTGGTGGCGATAGAGACGCTAGACATCCAAGCCTTGAAGACTAACCAAGTCGCGGCATTGGTCACGGCCAGCGTAGCGGCGCTCAACAGCGACCAAATCCAAGCGCTGACCAGCAGCCAGTTGGGGGCCTTGCGGACCAACCAAGTACAGGCCTTGACGACAGACCAGATTGTTGCGCTGAACACCGCACAAATTGGTGGAATCACGGTCAACGGAACGGTACAAAGCTTGGGTCTAGGCACAGCCACCTTGGCGGCGCTCACGAGCACCCAAGTGCAAGCGATAGAGACCCGGGACATCCAAGTGCTGACTACGGGCCAGATCAGCGGCTTGAACACCAGCACCGTGCGGGCCTTGACCACAGACCAAGTGGTGGCGCTGCAAACCAACCAAGTGCAGGCCTTGACGACCGCCAACATTGTGGCGCTGAGCTCGGACCAGGTACTGGCGATAGAGACGAGGGACATCCGCGCGCTCACGACAGGCCAAGTGGCGGCCTTGACGACCCTGCAAATAGCGGGCTT
This sequence comes from Rhodoferax aquaticus, assembly GCF_006974105.1. NCBI lineage: Bacteria > Pseudomonadati > Pseudomonadota > Betaproteobacteria > Burkholderiales > Comamonadaceae > Rhodoferax > Rhodoferax aquaticus. The sequence continues at coordinate 4,118,126 of NZ_CP036282.1, read as the reverse complement.
GAACGCAGGCACCAGTGCGCAAGTGCTGGGCTTGTCCACAGACCAAGTGCGCGCCTTGGAGACCAACCAATTGGCGGCATTGAGGACAGCCCAAGTGGTGGCGCTGGCCTCAGACCAAGTGCGAGCGCTCGATAGTCGCCAAGTCAACAACCTGACGACGGGTACGGTAGCGGCGCTCTTGACAAGCCAAGTGGTGGCGTTGACGACAGACCAAATCCAGGCGCTCAACAGCGCAGGATTGGCAGCGCTGACGACCGCCCAAGTGCAAGCGCTGTTGACAGACCAGATCGTGGCCTTGAACACGCAGCAAGTGACGGGCTTGAACACCCGCACGATCGCGGCGCTGACGACCAACCAAGTGCAAGCGATAGAGACGAGAGACATCCAAGCGCTCACGACCACACAGATAGGCACACTGGCCACACAATCGATAGCGGCCCTGTCCACAGACCAAGTGGTGGCGCTGGAGACCCATCAAATCCAGGCCTTGACCACCAGCGGCATAGGAGCGCTCACGACAGCGCAACTCCAAGCGATAGAGACCCGGGACATCCAAGCGCTGCTCACACGCCAAGTGGCAGCCTTGGCAACAGCCACCGTCAACGCCTTGACCACAGACCAAGTGGTGGCGCTGCAAACGAACCAAATTCAGGCCTTGACGACAGCAGGTGTTGCGGCGCTCACCACAGACCAAGTGGTGGCGATAGAGACGCTAGACATCCAAGCCTTGAAGACTAACCAAATCGCGGCATTGGTCACGGCCAGCGTAGCGGCGCTCAACAGCGACCAAATCCAAGCGCTGACCAGCAGCCAGTTGGGGGCCTTGCGGACCAACCAAGTACAGGCCTTGACGACAGACCAGATTGTTGCGCTGAACACCGCACAAATTGGTGGAATCACGGTCAACGGAACGGTACAAAGCTTGGGTCTAGGCACAGCCACCTTGGCGGCGCTCACGAGCACCCAAGTGCAAGCGATAGAGACCCGGGACATCCAAGTGCTGACTACGGGCCAGATCAGCGGCTTGAACACCAGCACCGTGCGGGCCTTGACCACAGACCAAGTGGTGGCGCTGCAAACCAACCAAGTGCAGGCCTTGACGACCGCCAACATTGTGGCGCTGAGCTCGGACCAGGTACTGGCGATAGAGACGAGGGACATCCGCGCGCTCACGACAGGCCAAGTGGCGGCCTTGACGACCCTGCAAATAGCGGGCTTGAACGCAGGCACCAGTGCGCAAGTGCTGGGCTTGTCCACAGACCAAGTGCGCGCCTTGGAGACCAACCAATTGGCGGCATTGAGGACAGCCCAAGTGGTGGCGCTGGCCTCAGACCAAGTGCAAGCGCTCGATAGCAGGCAAGTCAACAACCTGACGACGGGTACGGTAGCGGCGCTCTTGACAAGCCAAGTGGTGGCGTTGACGACAGACCAAATCCAGGCGCTCAACAGCGCAGGATTGGCAGCGCTGACGACCGCCCAAGTGCAAGCGCTGTTGACAGACCAGATCGTGGCCTTGAACACGCAGCAAGTGACGGGCTTGAACACCCGCACGATCGCGGCGCTGACGACCAACCAAGTGCAAGCGATAGAGACGAGAGACATCCAAGCGCTCACGACCACACAGATAGGCACACTGGCCACACAATCGATAGCGGCCCTGTCCACAGACCAAGTGGTGGCGCTGGAGACCCATCAAATCCAGGCCTTGACCACCAGCGGCATAGGAGCGCTCACGACAGCGCAACTCCAAGCGATAGAGACCAGGGACATCCAAGCGCTGCTCACACGCCAAGTGGCAGCCTTGGCAACAGCCACCGTCAACGCCTTGACTACAGACCAAGTGGTGGCGCTGCAAACGAACCAAATTCAGGCCTTGACGACAGCAGGTGTTGCGGCGCTCACCACAGACCAAGTGGTGGCGATAGAGACGCTAGACATCCAAGCCTTGAAGACTAACCAAGTCGCGGCATTGGTCACGGCCAGCGTAGCGGCGCTCAACAGCGACCAAATCCAAGCGCTGACCAGCAGCCAGTTGGGGGCCTTGCGGACCAACCAAGTACAGGCCTTGACGACAGACCAGATTGTTGCGCTGAACACCGCACAAATTGGTGGAATCACGGTCAACGGAACGGTACAAAGCTTGGGTCTAGGCACAGCCACCTTGGCGGCGCTCACGAGCACCCAAGTGCAAGCGATAGAGACCCGGGACATCCAAGTGCTGACTACGGGCCAGATCAGCGGCTTGAACACCAGCACCGTGCGGGCCTTGACCACAGACCAAGTGGTGGCGCTGCAAACCAACCAAGTGCAGGCCTTGACGACCGCCAACATTGTGGCGCTGAGCTCGGACCAGGTACTGGCGATAGAGACGAGGGACATCCGCGCGCTCACGACAGGCCAAGTGGCGGCCTTGACGACCCTGCAAATAGCGGGCTTGAACGCAGGCACCAGTGCGCAAGTGCTGGGCTTGTCCACAGACCAAGTGCGCGCCTTGGAGACCAACCAATTGGCGGCATTGAGGACAGCCCAAGTGGTGGCGCTGGCCTCAGACCAAGTGCAAGCGCTCGATAGTCGCCAAGTCAACAACCTGACGACGGGTACGGTAGCGGCGCTCTTGACAAGCCAAGTGGTGGCGTTGACGACAGACCAAATCCAGGCGCTCAACAGCGCAGGATTGGCAGCGCTGACGACCGCCCAAGTGCAAGCGCTGTTGACAGACCAGATCGTGGCCTTGAACACGCAGCAAGTGACGGGCTTGAACACCCGCACGATCGCGGCGCTGACGACCAACCAAGTGCAAGCGATAGAGACGAGAGACATCCAAGCGCTCACGACCACACAGATAGGCACACTGGCCACACAATCGATAGCGGCCCTGTCCACAGACCAAGTGGTGGCGCTGGAGACCCATCAAATCCAGGCCTTGACCACCAGCGGCATAGGAGCGCTCACGACAGCGCAACTCCAAGCGATAGAGACCCGGGACATCCAAGCGCTGCTCACACGCCAAGTGGCAGCCTTGGCAACAGCCACCGTCAACGCCTTGACTACAGACCAAGTGGTGGCGCTGCAAACGAACCAAATTCAGGCCTTGACGACAGCAGGTGTTGCGGCGCTCACCACAGACCAAGTGGTGGCGATAGAGACGCTAGACATCCAAGCCTTGAAGACTAACCAAGTCGCGGCATTGGTCACGGCCAGCGTAGCGGCGCTCAACAGCGACCAAATCCAAGCGCTGACCAGCAGCCAGTTGGGGGCCTTGCGGACCAACCAAGTACAGGCCTTGACGACAGACCAGATTGTTGCGCTGAACACCGCACAAATTGGTGGAATCACGGTCAACGGAACGGTACAAAGCTTGGGTCTAGGCACAGCCACCTTGGCGGCGCTCACGAGCACCCAAGTGCAAGCGATAGAGACCCGGGACATCCAAGTGCTGACTACGGGCCAGATCAGCGGCTTGAACACCAGCACCGTGCAGGCCTTGACCACAGACCAAGTGGTGGCGCTGCAAACCAACCAAGTGCAGGCCTTGACGACCAGCGGCATAGGAGCGCTCACGACAGCGCAACTCCAAGCGATAGAGACCAGGGACATCCAAGCGCTGCTCACACGCCAAGTGGCAGCCTTGGCAACAGCCACCGTCAACGCCTTGACCACAGACCAAGTGGTGGCGCTGCAAACGAACCAAATCCAGGCCTTGACGACAGCAGGTGTTGCGGCGCTCACCACAGACCAAGTGGTGGCGATAGAGACGCTAGACATTAAAGCCTTGTTGACAGGGCAAGTCGCGGCATTGGTCACGGCCAGCGTAGCGGCGCTCAACAGCGACCAAATCCAAGCGTTGACCAGCAGCCAGTTGGGGGCCTTGCGGACCAACCAAGTACAGGCCTTGACGACAGACCAGATTGTTGCGCTGAACACTGCACAAATTGGTGGAATCACGGTCAACGGAACGGTACAAAGCTTGGGTCTAGGCACAGCCACCTTGGCGGCGCTCACGAGCAGCCAAGTGCAAGCGATAGAGACCCGGGACATCCAAGTGCTGACTACGGCCCAGGTGAGCAGCCTAACCACAAGCACTGTCTCTGCGCTAAGCACTGCACAGATCGTTGCACTGCAAACCCTGCAGATCCAGTCTCTCTCGACAGCTGGACTCGCTGCTCTAAGCACCGACCAAGTGCAAGCCTTTGAAACGGTGGATGTGCAGGCATTGAGGACGAATCAGGTTGCGGCTTTGACAACAGCCGCCGTGAATGCGCTGACCACCAACCAGTTGGTCGCGCTAACTACCAACCAGATTCAGTCCCTGACAACCGCGGGCATTGCTAGCTTGACATCGGTTCAGGTGCAGGCGATTGAAACTGTGGATGTGCAAGCGTTGCGCACCAACCAAGTGCTCGCGCTTACGACAAGTACGCTGGCCGCGCTAGTCACAGATCAAGTGCAAGCATTGACTACGAGCCAACTGGGTGCGTTGTCCACGGCCCAAGTGCAGGCATTGACAACGGACCAAGTGGTTGCGCTCAGTACGGCGCAGGTCTCTGGTTTGACGACCAGCACCTTGGCAGCTTTGACCACCGACCAGGTACAGGCTATTGAAACACTGGATATACAGGCATTGCGGACTAGCCAAGTCGCTGGCCTGTCTACAGGTACGGTTGCTGCCCTGAGCACAAATCAGATTCAGGCGCTGACGACGAATCAGGTGCAGTCGCTCTCGACTTCATCCATTACCGCTTTGACGACTACGCAAATGCGTGCATTCGAGACTGCCGATCTGGTCGCACTCAAGACCAGCCAGATTGCCGCGTTCTCTTCAGCGCAGGCGGAGGCGTTCACTACGAACCAGGTTGAGGCATTTACGTCTGCACAGATTGCCGCCTTTGTGACGGGATCGTATTCTTACCTGACAACGGGTACGCCCATAATCTTGGATTTGAATGGTGATGGTGTGCGTACGCTCAGCATCGACTCTGGTGTGAAGTTTGACTTGTTTGCGGAGGGGCAGTCGGTGAGTACGGGTTGGGTGAGTGGAAGCGATGGTTTGCTGGTGCTAGACCGCAACCACGATGGCATGATCAATGATGGATCAGAACTGTTTGGTTCTTCTACCAAGCTGGCGAATGGACAGAAAGCGGCGGACGGTTACGCAGCATTGCGTGAGCTTGATACCAACCATGATGGAGTCATCACAAGCGCAGACGCCATGTACGCAGATCTTCGGGTTTGGGTAGACAGTAACTCTGATGGTGTGTCCCAGGCTGGAGAGACAAAAACGCTCGCTTCACTGGGTATTGCAAAAATCAATGTAAATGCACAGGTGGGCACGGCACGGGACAATGGCAACCTGGTGGGCTTGACGTCGACCTACGAGACGACTGACGGTGTCACCCATGCTGCGGCGGACGTTTGGTTCTTGGCGGATAAGGCGCCTAAGGTAGCTGCGACTGCGCCAGCACCGAGTAGCACGAATGTAGACAAGGCGATTGCTGCGCTGGCTCCGGCCAATCCGCAGGCAGTACTTGCCGAACCTGCAGGGGCTGCAGGGGCTGCGCCAGTACCGCATCAGGCCCTTGCAAGCAGCTTGATTCAGGCGCCAGCATTGGTGCCTGATGCCAAGGCGCAGCCTGCGCTTGAGCCTAAGGATGACCTGCGAACCAAGGTGAGTAGTTTGGCGCAGGCGATGGGTAGCTTCGGCAGTTCGGGTGTGTTGCCTGAGGAAGGTAAGTTGGCGATAGAACCTGCGAAGAGCGTTCAGCCTAGCTTGACGCCGGCGACACTTGCCGTAGCCAGCATGGCCGATGTGATGAAGCAGTTTGACGCGAATGGTCAACCGCTGGCTGGCGGAGGAACGGCAGCGACAGCATCTAATTCGCTGAAACTTGCTATAACGCAAGATCCAAGTAGCACCAATATTCTTAGCAGCGGAGGAAAGACCTAAATAAGGGCCCTTGTGCAAGCGTGCGGCAAGGCATAGAAAAGTCAAGTGGTGGAGAGAGAAACACCATGTAAGTTCTATGCCCAGCAGCGCGCTCCACATGTGGATATCTAAATCATGTGGTTCTTAAATTTTCTGTTTGAGCGACTGCTGGGATTTAGCTTATTCAAAGCTGACGTCAACTCTTTTTTCAGTGTTGGGGGGCTGCTTGAGAGTTTGGTGGGCCGTGCACCAGTGCCAGTGCCTGTGCCAGTTCCTGTCCTGACACCAGCCCAGATTGCGGCACTTACTTCAGATGACATACTTGCACTGACCACGGCGCAAATCGCTGCTTTTTCGACCGACCAGATTCAGGCATTTAGCACTAGTCAAATTCCTGTTTTCACCACTTCGCAGATTCAGGCTGTCAACACGATGGATGTTGCAAGTCTGCTCACTTCACAAGTGACCGCTTTGTCGACCACACAGGTGGTGGCTTTGACGACCCAGCAAGTGAGTTCACTGAGTACTTCAGGTATTGGAGCCTTGCTGACCAGTCAGGTAGCCGCCCTCGAAACGGTGGATGTGGCTGCTCTGCAAACCCGACAAGTCCTGGCTTTGTCCACAGACCAGATTGTGGCCTTGGGTACGGCGCAGGTTGCCGCGCTATCCACAGGTGCGGTTGCAGCGCTCACGACAGATCAAATTTTCAGTATTGAGACACAAGACATCGCTGCGCTGACCACCGCACAGGTGCGCGCAATTTCGAGCTCCAGCATTGCTGCCTTGAGTACTGTGCAGATTCAGGCCATTCAGACCCAGGACATTGCTGCGCTTGCGGCCACCCAAGCCAGTGCGCTGACAACAGACCAACTGATTGCGCTATCCACGGCTCAGATGCAATCGCTGTCTACTTCCGCAGTGGCAGCGTTGACGAGTGCGCAGTCTTATGCGATAGAAACCCATGATCTTCAGGCGCTCAAGACGAACCAGGTCGCGTCCTTGAATACATCTGCTGTGTTGGCGCTTACCACCGATCAAGTCGTGGCCTTGACTAGCAATCAGGTGCAGGCACTTTCAACTGCGGCTGTTGCAGCGCTTAGTACAGACCAGGTGCAAGCCATAGAGACAGTAGATATACAAGCGCTGAGAACGCAACAGCTTTCTGCCTTGGGTACAGCATCCGTGGCGGCGCTGCTAACTGACCAAGTGCAAGCCTTGTCTAGTGTGCAGATCGGCGGTTTGAGAACGAACCAGATTCAAGTCTTGACAAGCGATCAAGTTGTTGCGTTAACCACTTTGCAAGTTCAGAGTTTGAGCAGCACGGCGTTAGGCGCACTATCTAGCACCCAAGTGCAAGCTATTGAAACCATTGACATTCAAGCGCTGAAGACCAGCCAAGTTGCGACACTTAGCACGGCGACTGTTGCGGCCCTTAGCTCTGATCAAGTGGTGGCGCTTACCACCACGCAGTTCCAAGCCCTTTCGACCTTGGGTATTGGAGCCCTCACCACAGACCAAATCGTCGCAGTTGAAACTGCTGATATTCAAGCGTTGAAAACCCAACAGGTGGCTGCGCTTAGCACTGCCAATATCGCGACTTTGCTCACGGATCAACTGCAAGTTCTCACAAGTAGCCAGGTCGCAGCTATTACGACAAGCCAAGTACAAAGCTTGACGACCGATCAAATCGTTGCATTGACTACCTTACAAGTCGGATCGTTGAGTACCTCAGCGATAGGATCTTTGTCTACGAGCCAGGTGATGGCCATTGAGACCAACGATATTGCGGCGCTGACAACGGCACAGGTGAGGGCGCTGAGCACGTCTGGCGTTCAATCCTTAACCACTTCACAAATAGTGGCGATTGAAACAGTGGACGTAGCTGCCTTGCAGTCGCGCCAAGTGGTTGCGCTCACTACAGATCAAATCGTCGCGTTTACAACCAATCAAATTGCGGCGTTGTCTACTTCTGCAATTGCTTCTTTGTCGACCAGTCAGGTGAGGGCCATAGAAACACAGGACATTGCTGCGCTCACGACCCAGCAGGTTCGAGCGATCACCACGACCGACGTGGCAGCCCTAACTACGGACCAAGTGTTTGCGCTTACGACTGCCCAAAACGCGGCCTTGACGACGGCGCAGGCGGCGGTCTTGCCCTTGCTGCCTTTGATTGTTCCCATACTCACCACCGCGCAGGTGGCAGCCTTGAGTACTGCGCAGATAGCGAGTCTGACCACAGATCAGATTGTGTCGTTTTCAAGCACCCAGATACAGGCACTCTCAACGGCAGCTATTGCGGCACTTTCGACGGACCAAGTCAGGGCTATTGAAACAGAAGACTTGTCTGCGCTCACGACTCGCCAAATAGGCGTCATCACGTCGGACCAAGCGTGGGTGCTAAGCACGCTGCAAGTGGAGGCGCTGACGACCGATCAAGTCCCCGCGTTTACTACGGACGCCTTCTCCCAGTTGCACACAGGTACGCCCATCGTCTTGGACTTGAATGGCGATGGGGTGCGAACGATGAGTATCCGAGCTGGGGTTAAGTTTGATTTGTTTGCAGACGGAAACTCCGTCAACACCGGTTGGGTGAGCGGTGGAGACGGCCTGCTGGTATTGGATCGCAACCATGATGGATTGGTGAACGATGGGGCTGAGCTGTTTGGTTCGTCGACCAAGCTGGCTAACGGCAAGAAAGCGACAGATGGCTATGCTGCATTGCGTGAACTCGACACCAATCACGACGGTGCCATTAGCAGTGAAGATGCGCTGTACGCGGACTTGCGGGTTTGGGTGGATGGCAACGCGGATGGTGTCACGCAAGCCGGTGAAATGAAGTCATTGTCATCTCTAGGTATTGTCAAAATAAACCTGAATGCACAAGCGGGATCTGCCAAAGACAATGGCAATATTTTGGGCCTCACCTCGACCTATGAGACCAAAGATGGTACCAGCCATGCCGCTGCGGATGTTTGGTTCGTGGCCAACCGCAGTAAGCCCAATGCGGCACCCTCACTGGCGATTGCCACGCCTAACCCGGCCCTTCCCGTTGACCAAGCCATTGCGGCGCTCAAGCCAGTGGATCCTCCAGTTCAACTTGCACAGCCGCCCCGACTGGCATTAGCGGATGCCTTGCCACGCACGCCGGACTTATTGTTGGCGACAGCGCCTCCTGTGGCAGCTAAGTCGCAAGCCTCGATGGAGACCAAAGATGATTTGCGCAGCAAAGTCAGCAGCTTGGCCCAGGCGATTGGCTCCTTCGATATGGATGCCTTGCCCACTTCAGCGCAAGGAATGGCTTTGGCGCTTAGCCCTTCCGGCTCTCAAGTAGATGGTCCTACCGCCTTGGCGGTTGCCAATATGGCGGACGCGCTCAAACAGTTTGACGGTTACGGGCAGGTACGCCTTCAGCAAACACTGCTGTCCGATACGGATGGAACTCCAAGACTCAAGCTAGGGCCGAACGCACATTCGAGCGGTATGGTGGTGCCGGACTCCAAGACCAACGCTAAGACTTAGCATGCGGTGAAATACCCATCGTCTGGTCAATCAGAGTGGAATAAGCGCGGCAATCCCGCACCATTTGACTGAATTGGTTCTTAGCTTGCCATGTTGAAATGATGATTCCCAAAAGGGGATGATCAACAATGGCAGATCGCTTTCCACACACCACCATACAGTGCCTTGCTGCTATTGCGCAGCATCATCGCTTAGCCATCAACCCAGAGCGCCTCATTGAGGATTACGCGTTGGGTTCGGAAGAGCCTGGCACTGCTACGGTGTTGCGCATTGCCGCAGACATTGGCCTGAAGGCCAAGATGGACAAGTTCACATGGGCTGGTTTGCAGGCTCAAGGCGGTGTGTTCCCCTTGATAGCGCGAATGACGGACAACAATTGCGTCATTGTGATGGCCGCATCAGCAAAGGGTGACGGTCAGGTTGCAGTGCTCAATCCCTTAGCGGACAACGCTACCGAAGTCCTGTTGATTGATAAAGAGAAATTTTGCTCCAAGTGGAAGGGCGATGTCTTTCTAATGAAGCGCTTGTTTGCCGCGGCTGACGAGAAGCAACCGTTCGGCTTTAGATGGTTCATTCCCGAGATACTCAAGCAAAAGGCCGCGCTACGCGACATTGCAATTGCCGCTGTGGCGCTCCATTTCTTGGGCCTAGCGTCACCCATGTTTTTTCAGCTGGTCATCGACAAGGTGCTTGTGCATCAGAGTGAGTCCACTTTATGGGTGTTGGGCATCGGCGTAGTGGTTGCTCTGGTATTTGAGTCCATGTTTGGCTTCTTGCGCCAGCTGCTAACTCTCTCTGCGTCCAACAAAATTGACATGCGTTTGACGCGTCGAACCTTTGCACATTTGTTGTCACTCCCGATAGACTACTTTGAAACCACGACGGCAGGCGTGATTACGCGGCACATGCAGCAAGTGGAAAAGATACGCGCGTTCTTGACGGGCCGCATGTTCTTTACAGCCATTGACGCTACATCTCTCTTTATCTTCTTGCCGATCTTGTTTACGTACTCGGTCAAGCTTGCACTCATTACCCTTGTGTTCACCATGCTGATTGGTGGGATAGTGATGGGCATGGTGCCCATGTTTCAGAGGCGTCTCAATGACCTGTATGCAGCGGAGGGTGAACGCCAGTCCATGATGGTAGAGACCATTCATGGCATGCGTACCGTCAAGGCGCTTGCCATCGAGCCCGCACAGCGACGACTGTGGGACCAGCGATCTGCGCAAGCTATCAACATGCACTTTCGGGTGGGCAAGATGGCTATTACCGGCAATGCCATCACGGACTTCTTGGGCAAGCTTTTGCCAGTGGTCATCATTTTCATTGGGGCGCAAGAGATATTTGACAAAACAATGTCTGTGGGGGCGCTCATTGGCTTTCAAATGTTGTCTGGCCGTGTCATGGCACCCTTGATTGCGATCGTTTCTCTGGTCAATGAGTACCAAGAAACTGCATTGTCGGTGCGCATGCTGGGCGGGGTCATGGACAGAGAGCCAGAAGGGCGAGCCAGTGCGGGTGGGTTACGCCCTGAGCTTGCCGGAGAAATTTCATTCGAAGATGTGACTTTCAGATACCCAGGTTCTTCAGTCACTGCACTAGATCGAGCTAGCCTAACAATACCTGCTGGGGCAGTCGTTGGCATTGTGGGGCGCAGTGGTTCGGGTAAGACCACGTTGACCAAGCTCATTCAAGGTCTCTATAACGTGCAAGAAGGTATTGTTCGTTTCGATAGAACCGATGCGCGTGAGATTGAGCTTCCGCACTTGCGACGCCAAATTGGCGTGGTCTTGCAAGAGAACTTCTTGTTTCGCGGCTCAGTTCGCGACAACATTGCGGCAGCCAAGCCAGAGGCCACGTTTGAGGAAATCGTAGCCGCAGCAGAGTCTTCTGGGGCCGCAGAATTTATTGAGCGTATGCCGCAGGGCTACAACACCATGTTGGAAGAAAACGCGTCTAACCTGTCTGGCGGACAAAAGCAGCGATTGTCTATTGCACGCACGCTTTTGAGTAAGCCCCGCATACTCGTCTTGGACGAAGCTGCCAGTGCGCTGGACCCTGAGAGTGAGGCGATTTTCATCAAGAATTTGTCAAGGATTGCAGTGGGGCGCACCGTCGTCATGATTTCACATCGACTTTCGACTCTGGTGAATGCCCATGCCATTCTTGTCATGCAACAAGGCAAGCTCGTGGATAGCGGCCGACATGCAGAACTTCTCACACGTTGTGAAACTTACCAGCAGCTATGGAATCAGCAAACAAGTCATATTTAGCGCGCTTGTTTTTCTGGTCGCCACGCAAGGCTTCCAAAGGCAAGACGGTCATTGAGTATCTGCCCGATGCAGATGAGATCGAGCGCAGTCCTGTTCCGCCTTTGGCGCAAGGAACAATGCACGTACTGATCGCGTGCGTGCTTGCTTTTGGTGTTTGGGCTAGCCTGGCCCAGCTCGACCAGGTGGTCTTGGCGCAAGGTAGTTTGATTAACCCATTGCCCAACATCGTGGTGCAGCCGCTGGAGTCTTCGATTATTCAAAGCGTGCCAGTGCGCGTTGGACAGGTCGTGAAAAAGGGGGATGTGCTTGCGACTTTGGACGCCACCTTTATTCAGGCTGACGAAAACCAATTGCGGCATAAATTGGATAGCTTGGAGACTCAAGCGCAGGGCCTAAGCCAAGAGCTATCAGGGCAGCCTGCTTCTAACCCGTCGCTTGCCACTGAAGATGACCAACTACAGGCCAGTTTGATTGCTGAGCGCAGAGCCAATTACCGCGCGCAACAATCCAAGCTCGCCGAGACTTCTGCGAAGCTACGTGCAGCACTTGCCACTAACCGCAATGACCAAAGGCAAGTGGCCTCGCGTTTGAAGTCCATCAAAGAGTTGGAGTCCATGCAAGAAAAAATGGTGGCACAGAAATTTGGTGCGCCTATGCAGTTGCTTGAGGCGCAACAACGCAGCAAAGAGGTGGAGAGAGACTTGGACCTGGTGGTGAGTCGGGAGCAAGAAATCCTGCGGGAGCTAGCAGCGTTCGAGGCCGAAAAAATTGCGTTTGAGAAAGGCTGGCGTCAAAAGACCATGGAAGAGCTACTCACCATTAGTCGTGAGCGCGATGCACTCAAAGAGCAACTGCTCAAGGCTGACAAGCGTCATAGATTGGTGACGTTGGTGGCGCCTGAAGATGCCATTGTGTTGGACATCGCAAAGCTGTCACCCGGGGCGATCGTGAAAGAGGCAGAAACGTTCTTTACGCTGGTACCACTGAATGTGAAACTAGAGGCTGAGGTGCGCGTGGACGCGAGTGATGTAGGCTACATCCGCATGGATCACCCCGTGCACTTAAAGATTTCCGCTTTCCCATTCCAACGCCATGGCACGCTGGATGGGAAAGTGCGTACAGTGAGCCCGGATGCTTTCCGCCGAGACAACGCAAGTCAGGGCGCTGCAGAAACTTATTACATGTCCCGAATCACACTGGAGTCCACGGAACTGAAAAGTATGCTGGAGGGCGCACGGCTGCTCCCGGGCATGAGCCTTACCGCCGAGATTGTGGTGAACAAGAAGTCCATCATCTCTTACTTGGCTTGGCCGATCACCAAAGGCTTAGACGAAGCGGCACGAGAGCCACGGTGAGCGTACCGTATGCTTCGTGATTGAACATGCATAAAGGAATGTAGATGGCGAACGGCGCACTTGCTGCCTATTTTGTTCATGCCTTGGCTGACTGCCAAACTGACAATATAGGAATTGGATCCAAGGTATGGCAGTTCACCGTGGTCTTGCCGGGTGCACGCATTGGTGCGAACTGCAACATCAATAGCCACTGCTTTATTGAGAATGATGTGACGGTTGGAGACAACGTCACGCTTAAGTGCGGGGTCTACCTTTGGGATGGTATTCACCTCGATAACAATGTGTTTGTTGGGCCTAACGTCACGTTTACCAATGATAAGAAGCCAGTTTCCAAGCAATACCCAGAGAAATTCTTGGCGACTCGGGTTTTGGAAGGCGCATCTATTGGTGCGGGTGCGGTGATATTGCCGGGGCTCACCATCGGTCGATATGCACGTGTTGGCGCGGGTGCCGTAGTGACCAAAGATGTGCCCGACCATGCATTAGTTTATGGCGCTGCAGCACGTATTCGTGCCTTAGGTGGCTAGTAGCGCAATGACTATGACGCCCAGCATTCCTGTGATTAGCACCAGAGAGAGTGAGTTATGAAGCGCTTTAGCATTGGGTACATCCGGCACAGCCCTGAAACTCACGAGCGCTATCTCGGCTATAGCTTGGCGAACCTGCAAGGTGAATGTGATGTGCTATCAACGTCTGATCACAATTACCCAGCTCAAAACTACAACGATTTGTTGGATGCCTGTAAAACGGAGTACTTGATACTGACGCACCAAGACGTCAGCTTTCCGCCTAATCTATTGGCGTGCATACAGCGCACCATTGATTTTGCCTCTGACTTTGGTGTATTGGGTATGGTGGGTGTTGATGCTGCTGGCACACACAGGTGGTCAACGAACGCTGGCATTTACGAGGTTGATACCCTGGACTGCTGCTTTATCGTGGTGAAGAAAAGTGCACCTGCACGCTTTGACACGGTAGGTTTCGGGGAATACCACTTGTATGTGGAAGACTACTGTGCGCAGATGAACCGCCAATATGGCAAGAAGAACTACACCTTGCACATTGAGGCGGGTGAAGTGCGCGACACTTTGTATAGCCCTGAATTTCCCTTAGAGAAGTTAAGGCACCACTCCGCAACCGTGAGCAAGCTGGGCTACTGTTGGGGGAGATATTCCGAATTTAGAGAGACCCTCGAAAAGAAATGGCTGGGTGTAAAAACAACCTAGCATGATCAGTTGATCAACAGCCCTTGACTGAGTGCTTGTCATTATTGGGAGCGGGGCCTTGTCTATGTGGCATCTAAAGCTGCACTGAGGCGCGTGTGGAGATGAGCCAGCGCGTAAATCGGATCTGTGCCTCTCGATAACACCAGTTTTGATGCATTCAGATCCTCTTTTTTCAGATTTATCGCTTTGGCTAGTACGGTATCTTGAGACGATTCAATCAGCCTAGTGTTGTCGCTGAAATGTGCGCTGCTGTGCCTTCGTCGAGTTAGTTAAAAACTGAGGGTAGCTCAAATCGGTGATAGTGAAACAGCGTTGGCAGACGTTTCGCGCAATATCTAACGCTTGGTCGGTATTCATCGCCTCCTCTTTTGTGAAGACTTAAATGCCATGAAAATATCAATTTGCTGCCCTAGCTACAAACGGCCCACTAGCATGCAAAGGTTGGTGGAAAGTGCCTTTTCTACGTGCGATGATAAAACGCAGGTTGAGCTTGTTTTTTACTTGGACTTTGATGATCTTGCCTCAAAAGAAATGGCGGTCGAGTTAATGAGAGTTCATGGGGCAACGAATGTCAAAGCGATTACCGGTCCAAAAATAAAATTGAGCCACATGTGGAATCATTGTGCAAATCTTGCTACGGCAGAAATTCTTATGGTGTGTGGTGACGACATTGTGTTTAATACGCAAAATTGGGATAAGCTAGTTTGGGATGCATTTGAAGCAGTGGAAGACAAAATTATGTTTTTGCATGGTGATGATGGTTTGCATGCAAATCGTTTTGGAACTCACGGATTTTTGCATAGAAATTGGGTGAATACAGTGGGTTATTTATTGCCGCCTTACTTCAGCGCGGATTGGTGTGACACGTGGATCAATGACGTTGCAAACATGCTCAATCGCCGCGTTTACATTCCGATCGTCACAGAGCATCTTCACTTTGTTCTGAACAAAGCAACCATTGATGTAACACACCAAGAGCGGTTAGAGCGAGATCGCATCGATAACAACAAGCAAATTTATACGGATAAAAAGTTAGAGAGAGATTTAGACTTTCTGAAGTTGAAGACGTTCATGCTTCAGCATGCTATGGAGAGGGTTTTATCTATCAAGGTCTAGCTTTGCTGGGCCATTTATTTGCTGTTTGTATTGTTTATCTTTAAATTATATTGCTAATGCAGCTATTCAAGTAAGCCATCCTAGCCCTAGCGTAAATATGAAAATACTTGCTGTCACACATGAACTTTCATTTTCAGGTGCGCCATTGGCGCTTCTCGAGTTTGCAAGGGCATTGACATCGGCAGGCCACCATGTTGATGTTATTTCGTTAAGTTCTGATGCTGGGTTAGGCCACTCATTTTTGGAAGCCGGAGCACGTCTTATAACAGGGCCAGTGGTTTTTGATGAATATGACTTGACTATTTTCAACTCCATAGTGACAGTGAGGCATATACCTCGCTATAAGACTACGTCAAAAATAATTGCATGGATTCATGAAAGCCCTTATCTTAAAGATATTGGCTGGCGAAGGGATATCGATGTGCCAGCGGTATCGTATGCTGATGCAATCATGTTCCCATCAGCTTCAACTCGTCAAGAATGGTCGAGTTTTATTGAATTGAAAAATTCCTTTCATTTTTTCTCTCCGATAATTATCCGAGATGGAGTGAAGAGCACAAAGACTACAGATCATTCGCCTGGGCAAGCGTACAAAATTTGCGTTATCGATCCTCGAGAAGACTATCGGTGCTTAGAGAGAATTGAAGGCTTTTTTAAAGGCTCCGCATTTCCGCTGGAAATTCACTTTGTCGGTGCACAAAGGGGAGAGGTAGACGTTAATTCAAGTGTTGTTAGCAGTATTTACTATGGAAGAGTTCCGCCGCACGAAGCTATTGCCATACTGGCGTCTTGCGATGTCTATGTTTCTGCAACCTGTTTGGCGACTCAAAATCGTGGATTTTGTGAAGCATTGTTGCTGGGAAAACGTGTATATGTGTCCTCTATTAGTGCGCATCGTGAAATAGGAAATATTGTAGGACTCGAACCCGCTAACTATTTTCAACCCCTTGATGAATTTAGTATTGATTTTACAAAAGGTCTCTCAACCCAGTATTCAGGACTTGATTTTTTCAGTCCGTCAATTTTTGAAAAGAACGTAGCTCGTGTTCTTGATCATTGTGGTTTAAAAATGTAGTCTTGCTTTGATGCTGGGAATGGTGCAAGCGCTTATCGGTCCTGCTGTCAGTGGGTATCCGGCATTGGCTTCGGGTGGTGACCGGCGGCATTGAGTCATGAACTTTAGGCTATTTGTGAGCCGATTGGGGCGAACGTGAATTGCAATTTTGGAATGGCACGTATCAAATTTGGCGAACTATCTGTGTCGTAGACATGAGGTACATCGCCTCACTTGCAATGGAATGAGTTTTCAATATGCTGAAATTTTTCTCAAAGCACAATAGTGAAGCAGTACTTCATGTGATCGCTGATGTCAATCAAGTAGATGAAGTGAGACAGGATCTCACATCGCCTGATCAACTCTTGCAGGCTTCAATCATCCGCCTCGTAAATGGCAAGCAGGTCGGGCCGCATGCGCATGAATTGCGGACCACCCATATGACGATACCCGTCAGAACGCAAGAATGTTGGTTTGTCTTTCGTGGATGCATAGAGGTCCAGCTATTTGATGAAGACCAAGGTTTCATGGGCAAATATGAGTTGCATGCAGGGCAACTACTCATCACATTTGCCGGCGGGCATGCCCTGAACTGTGTCAAGGCTGACACAGTGCTTCTTGAGTTTAAAAATGGTCCCTACCTGGGTAGGGACTATCAGACCTTCTCATTTGAGCAATCCGTGTCGTGTAAATCATCAAGCGTGTGAATTGGCTTCTTATGTCACTTTATGAATGGATACCGATTGCTACTATGACCTGAGAGAAGTATTTGTATCAACCGCCATCTTGCTAGGGAGTGTCCATGTTTCGTAACCAATGTCTCTGTTGTGGATCCAGTGAGTTGCTGGAAATCGTGAATCTTGGCATGCATCCCATGGCTGACACATTTGTGCCTGCAGACAAGCTTGATGTGGCGGACCGTGTTTACCCCTTGATTTGCGATCTCTGTCCGAGCTGCAAACAGATTCAGCTCAGAACGATTACAGATCCTGATGAGCGCTACGTTGACGTCGACTATTCGTACACATCTTCCAACTCCCAGACTTCTCGGGCCCATTGGCAAGAGTATGCCCAGCACACAAGCCGTGTGTGTCATCTTCCCAAGGGATCCACGGTAGTCGAGATCGGTTCGAATGATGGCTATCTGCTGGAGCAGTACAGTGCTTTGGGCTTCCGCAGTGTTGGGATCGAGCCTTCTCCGGTGATGGCATCCATGGCGCAAGCTAGAGGCATGCACACCGAGCTTGGGTACTTTTCCCTTGCAAAGGCGGTGGAGTTAGTTGAAAAGCTTGATCTAAAGCCAAAGTTGATAGTAGCCAATAATGTATTCAATCATAGTAATGATCCATTGGATTTCGCAAAAGGTATATCCACACTATTGGACCGCTCAGGTGTGTTCGTATTCGAATTACCCTACTGGCTGGCATCCATAGAACAAGGAAAATTTGATCAAATTTACCATGAGCACGTTTCCTATTTTACGGTTTTGTATGCAAGGAACTTATTCGAGGCCGTAGGTATGCATGTCATTGATGTTGAGGAGGTTGACTATCACGGCGGGTCAATTCGAGTCTACGTTTCGCATGACGCTAGCATTAAAAAACCAGCAGTGATTGAATCCTTTGTGGAGAGAGAATCAAAAGCCGGCTTGTTTTGCTTGGATACCTATAAAGATTTTTCAAAGAATATTGAAGATCATAAAAATGCTTTTCTAAAGCATCTCTACTCTTTGAGGTCCAAAGGGAAAAAAGTTATTTGTGTGGGCGCTGCAGCCAAAGGCAATACCTTTTTGAACTACTATAAATTAGATCAGTTTAGCATTGACTTTGTTACCGATGCATCGTTAAGCAAGATTGGGAAGTTTACGCCTTTGTCCCGTATACCAATTCAGGATGATGCAGCTATAAGTAAATATGAAGAAGTTTTCATAATTATATTGTCGTGGAATCTAGAGGCTGTTTTGAAGAAAAAACTTGCTGAAATTAACCCAAATATTAATCTACTTAATCCATTTTCATCATGAAATTTCAAAAAATCACGGCAGCCACGAGCGACAGTCGTGGCACAATTTCCGACATCTTGTATAAGGATGATATTCAACACGCTGCAATCATTGAGACTAATGAAGGGGGTGTCATACGCGGCAATCACTATCACAAATTAACTACTCAACATATTTTTATGACGAGAGGGGCTTTGCGTTATTGGTATCAACCAGTGGATAAGTCAGAGCCCGTGAAGTCTATATTGGTTGAGGAATATGGTTTGGTATCAACACCCCCATATGAGGTACATGCATTAGAAATGCTAGGGAAAAGTCAATTTGTTGTGTTTAGTCATGGTCTACGCGGTGGCAATGACTATGAGGCGGATACATTCAGAGATATAGTCATATTGACTCCGGATATGCTCGGAAAATGAATGTATGAGCCGCTATTTGGTGACTGGGGCCGACGGCTTTATTGGCCGCCATCTTGTTGCTCTTCTCCGGAGCGTTGAGCCGCATGCAGACGTCTTGACGGTTGGACGTCATTGCAAACTAGACGTACGTGAGAACTGCATGGATGTGTTCATGGCAGCTGGTGCGGTTGATTACATTTTTCATCTGGCAGATGTTTCAGGCAATGCGCAATGGTCTGCACAACACGCAGTCGATCAATTTTTTTCGAACACAAAGATAAGCACCAATGTTTTGGAGGCCACAGCCGTTCATCAAAGATCAGCCCGATTTATTGGGGTGAGCTCATTATGGGCGTATCCATCGCATGTGCGTTTGGCGCGTGAGTCAGATTATTGGACTGGCCCACTGGTTGAAGCAACACAGCACTACGGTTTCAATAAAAAATTGATT
The DNA here is from genome assembly GCF_006974105.1 of Rhodoferax aquaticus. Classification (NCBI taxonomy): domain Bacteria; kingdom Pseudomonadati; phylum Pseudomonadota; class Betaproteobacteria; order Burkholderiales; family Comamonadaceae; genus Rhodoferax; species Rhodoferax aquaticus. Next base: position 4,098,809 of record NZ_CP036282.1, on the reverse strand, counting down.
GGCGTAGGCTTGCAAGCGTGCAAGCAGCAATATGGCCAAAAAGGTACGGTCTTAGTGCTTGGGAGTACCTATGGTCCAGGCGATCGATCTGACCATGTGATTCCATCACTGATTCAACGCATGAGTGATAACCAAAAATCGCTAGAGATTTGGGGTAATGGATATCAACGGCGAGATTTTACATTTGTAGAAGATCAAGTGCGTTCTATGTATCTGCACCGAGATTTCGATGGGCCTCTCTTGAATATATCGAGTGGGCGCACTTACAGCATCCGAGATGTTGTAAGTGCGCTGGTATCGACTAGTCAGTATGGGGGAGAGGTGCGGTATCAATCAGATGATCCAGGTGAGGTTGATGAGAGAGCGTTGGACATATCCTTGGCAACAGCCTATTCGGGTTGGCCAAGTATTCACAAGATGCACACCTTGGAAGAGGGAATCAGATTAACTTTGAAGGGTAGACAAAATCATGGCTAAGAAAGCACTCATTACAGGCATCACTGGGCAAGATGGATCGTACCTCGCGGAACACTTGCTATCTATGGGATATGAGGTCTACGGATTAATCCGACGAAACTCTGTAACGGAGCACCAGCAATCTCGCCTTGAGCACATTGCCGATTCCGTTCAAAACGAATATGGTGATGTACTCGATGTTGCCTCGATCGATCGCGTTCTCTCCAAAGTAAAGCCTGACGAAGTCTATAACTTGGCAGCGCAGAGCCATGTGCGTATCAGTTTTGATATTCCTCAGTTTACTGTTCAGGCCAACGCCTTAGGTGCGATGAATGTTTTGGAGTCAGTCAGAACCCACTGTCCAGAGGCTCGTTTTTATCAAGCTAGCTCTTCTGAAATGTTTGGCAATAGTGTGGATATTGATGGCAAGCAGCGTGAAGATACGCGCATGACACCTGTTAGCCCCTACGGGTGCGCTAAGCTGTTTGCCTACAGCATGGTTCGCAACTATCGCAATGCATACAAGCTGTTTGCATCTAACGGCATTCTGTTTAATCATGAGTCTCCGCGCCGTGCTTCTAACTTTGTAACTACAAAAATCGTAAAGAATGCGATTCTGATTTCGAGGGGAAAAGTAAAGCAGCTAGAGCTAGGCAATCTTGACTCTCAACGCGACTGGGGGCATTCCAAAGATTATGTCAAGGCAATGCACCTGATCCTTAATCATGATAGATCCGATGATTTCGTGGTTTCGACTGGCGAGACGCGCTCCATAAGAGATTTGTGCGAAATAGTGTTTCGCAAACTTGGGCTGGATTACCGTGACTATGTCGTTCAAAACCCGAAATACATGCGTCCCGAAGAGCTTAGTTATCTGTGCGGTGATTCCACAAAAATTCGCACGACGCTTCATTGGAAGCCTGATTACAGCTTCGAGATGCTGATTGATGACATGTTGGACAGTTTTCAGGGATTAGTGTGAACGCTCAGATTGTTGGAACGGCTCAATTGTCAAACTCTGTCGAACCACTCGGGAGAACTCCTGCCTAGGCCAAGTCAAAGGGCTGCCACTTTACGCTTAGGTATCCAACTGGTTGGCTGTGGCTTAGTGGGTGTAGACAGCCAGGACGGTATGAAGTGGTTGGCGACTTGATTACTTCCGATGAAGCGTCAGGAATGGCACCTCAAAATTGGCTTATCAGGTTGAAGTAGTCGCATGATCTTGGTATGTCGCGATTGCTGGCTGATTGATGAGGTCTGGTCTCTGCTGTCTAGGCATGCGTTTGTGAGGTCCATGTATTTCGTTTGCAAATGAGGCAAATTCTTCCATTGAAGGTCTCTAGGAAAGTAACTGGTTGATATGGCCAGACATTTATGGGGTGGCCAAAAATGACAAAAACGCTGGACTTAGGATGTGGTGCTAGGCCCCAAAACCCATTTAATGCCGACGAAGTGTTCGGCATTGATATAGGGACTGATTTCGGTGCTCACGTCAGGTCTGTAGACCTAGCGATCGAGCCTATACCGTTTGAAGACAACTCGCTTGACTTTGTTACTGCGTATGATTTTCTTGGTTATGTTCCCCGTGTGATCTACACCCCCAAGCGGCGCAACTCTTTTGTAGAGTTGATCAACGAGGTGTACCGGGTGCTGAAACCGGGAGGCTACTTTTTGTCCTCGACACCGGCATACCCGCATGGCGAGGCCTTTCAGGATCCTACGCACGTCAACATCATGACGGACCAAACACTGCCGCTGTGCTTTGACGACACAACACGCGCGGCAGCCAGGTACGGATTTAACGGCGCCTTTCGCATCGAAACTCACGAGTGGCGGGGCCCGCACATTTTCGCGGTCATGCAAAAAGTGAACCTCGAACAATTGCATGCCCCAGTGACAGACGCCAATCGCAAGGTCAGCGTGTTTATTCCGATCTACAACGGGGAAAAGTTCATAGCGCAGACGCTGGATTCGGTGCTTGCCCAAACCATGGTGGACTTTGAAGTGGTGTGTATTGATGACCAGTCCACTGACGGCAGCTTGGCTGTTTTGCAAGCCTATGCACAAAAAGATGCGCGCATCCGTGTGTTTCAAACGCCGCACAACATGGGTACCGCCCCAAGAGCTCTGAACTATGGCTTGCAGTTTATGCAGGGGGGCTACTTCGTGTATTCATCCCAAGATGACCTATTTTCGACAGATTGGCTGGAGAAAACCAGGGCGCGTGCAATTGCAACGGGCGCTGATGCGGTCATCCCAGATCTGGTTTTCTATTACCCCGACGAACCGAGTCGCAATCGCACGTTAAGCGGCCTTCATGGCGACCGTGCGGTGGTGTTAAACAATCGCAATGCAGTGCAGTATTCCTTGCAATGGGAAATCCCGGGCAATGCGCTGTGGAATGCCAACTTGGTCAAGAAGTTCAAGTTTGAAGAGTTTGGTTTGAACTCCGACGAGTTTTCGGTCCGTGTGTTTTTTATGAACTGCAACCAGGTCGCGTTCAGCGAAGGCTGCTTTTACTACCGCCAAGACAATCCCATGGCCGTGACGAAACGCATTACCTATAAGACCTTTGATCGACCTTATACCCAATTTCGCCTCTACCAATATCTCAAAGAGAACCGATTCTCTCAAGAGTATGTGCATCGCGAGGCCATTAAGGTAGTCGATCTTATGAAGGGCATGCGTCAATGGTTGGATCACAATGCCGCAAATATGCCGCCCGACGAAGTGAGCAAAGCGCAGGAGCGCTTGCAAATGACAATGGATTGCCTCAAAAATGACGCCATGTTTTCGGCAGTTATCTAGGCACCCGGCAAACACAACTGAACTGAATGAGGACCGATATGTCGTTAAGTGATTGCCGCATGCTGGAGTTGCCCAAGATCCATGATCCGCGTGGCAATCTCACGTTCATTGAATCCGACAGCCATATTCCCTTTGGAATTGAACGGGTGTATTGGGTATACGACGTCCCAGGTGGCTCTGAACGAGGGGGACATGCCCACAAAGGCTTGCACCAGTTTATTGTCGCGATGTCAGGCAGTTTTGATGTTGTGCTTGATGATGGCAAAGACAAAAAACGTGTGCACTTGAGCCGCTCATACAACGGGCTCTACATCTGTCCCATGATTTGGCGGGAGCTGGATAACTTTTCTTCCAACTCGGTATGCATGGTCTTGGCTTCCTCCAAGTACGACGAGGCGGACTACTTTCGTGACTATGCCGAGTTTATGAAAGCGAGATGGTCGTAATGGTCGAGTTCTTAAGCCTCAAGCGCGTTAATGCGCCCCATGAAGGAGCGATTCAAGCGGCCGTCGCGCGCGTTGTCCAATCAGGGTGGTACATCTTGGGTGAGGAGACCTACGCCTTTGAACAAGAGTTCGCCACCTACTGTGGGGCAAAACACTGCATCGGTGTAGGCAATGGCTTGGATGCACTCAGCCTCATCTTGCGAGGGTTTGATATTGGTGCTGGTGACGAAGTCATTGTTCCTTCCAACACCTTTGTTGCCACCTGGTTGGCAGTTACCTATGTGGGGGCGCAGCCGGTTCCTGTAGACCCTGATGCGCGAACTTACAACATAGATCCCCAAAAAATTGAAGCTGCGATCACGCCAAGGACTAAAGCAATCATTGCTGTGCACCTGTACGGCCAACCGGCAGAGATGACGGCAATTCAAGCGATTGCCCGTCGCCATGGGCTTACCGTCATAGAAGACGCCGCCCAAGCCCATGGGGCACAACATGCAGGCAAACGCGCAGGCAGTCTGGGTGATGCCGCAGCGTTTAGTTTTTATCCTGGCAAAAACCTAGGTGCCCTGGGCGATGGCGGCGCGATCACGACAGATGATGATGCGTTGGCGGCGCGCTTACGTAAATTGCGCAATTACGGCTCCAGCGTCAAGTATCAGCATGATGAACTCGGGGTGAACTCCCGATTGGATGAGCTGCAAGCAGCGGTTTTGCGCGCCAAACTGCCTTTCTTGGATGCTGAAAACGATGCCCGCCGTGCCGTGGCGCAGCAGTACATGGACGCGCTAGCGGGGGCTCCCATAGAGCTTCCGTTTGTGCCGCAAGGGGTTGATCCTGTTTGGCACCTATTCGTGGTGCGTACAGCTGCACGCGACACCTTGATTCAGGGATTGAAGGCACATGGCATAGGGCACATGATCCATTACCCTATTGCATGCCATGCGCAGCCTGCCTATGCAGACCAGGTCTGGCCCGCATTACCAGTGGCGGAAGCCTTGCAGCACGAGGTCTTGAGCCTGCCGATTGCACCTTACCTATCTGCACAAGACGTGCAGGCGGTCACAGATGCTGTGAGAGCTAGTCTGTCATGAAAATCACTACGGTTATCCCTGCCTACAAAAGCAAGTACCTCATGGAACTGCTGGCTTGCTTGGTGCACCAGTCGGAGCCGCCTTCCCAAGTTATCTTTTCGGACGATACACCCGACTTCGCGTTTGCGAAGGTGCTCTACTCTGAGCCCGTCAAGTCGCTCATTGCGCACTTGAACGTCACGGTGGTGGAAGGGCCGCGCAAGGGCGCGCATGCCAATTGGGCACACTGTGTGAACGCCTGGGGTGGGCGCACAGAGTTGCTTCATATTTTGTGTGACGACGACATCGTGTATCCCTTGTTTTACGAGCAGCACCGCCGCGCGCACATGGCGGGTACCTTCAGTTCCACGGTCAGCCGCCGTTGGTATGCCAATGAAACAGGGCAACTCACGCGCATGGCCCTTGAGGTGCCTGAGGTGATGGCCAATCACCCTATGCGATGGCACGCGTTAGATGCCAAAACGCTGTTCACAAGCAACGTCACCCGTGGTGCCAACTGGTTGGGCGAGGTATCCAACGTGGTGATGCGTGCAGAGACTGCGCTATTGGTGCGAGAGCGACAACAAGTGGGCATCAGTTTCGCGGGCCTGGAAGACTTAGGTTCTTTTGTCTGCGGCGCGATGACCAACCCGGTGTGTTTTATCAATGAGCATCTAGGGTACTTTCGCACCAGCCCTACACAAAATTCAGCCCAAACGATGGGCATGCCTCTGAAGTTGGCGCACTTGGCCTATATCACTTTGGGGATCATCGGCCGCAATATGGGTGTGATTAGCGCCGAAGAGGCGCACAAATGTGTAGAGGCCGTAACGCCAGCTTTCCTGTGGCATTACCGTGGTGAAGAAGATGTGCGCCATTTTTGCGAAGTTCTGCCTCAAATGGTGGCTAGAGTCCCCGGCGCGGAATCTCTTTTTTTGCAGTTGTGGAGCGAGTTTTCAAAGTAGAGAGTTTTTCGCTATCTCACTTGCTCACCCAAGACGCGCCCCCTTGCATTGTGGGCCGGGATCAAGACGGTGATCGCAGCCATTGCTAGGCCTAGCAGTCTTCTAGTGCCACAGGGATGCCTGCTCCCGCCAGCAGCGCCTGTCGGGCAAGTCGCGTGTCGGCATTCAGCGCGGGGCGCTGTTTGTAGAGGGCCAACATAACTGGGGCTATCAGGTCATCTCGGGTGTTACCCCTGCGCAAATTCTCGGGTGCGGTGGCTCGGCTTTTGTGGATAACCACGGTGTTCGTGGGCACATGCTGCAGGTCATGGTGGGCCAAACACTGCAACGCAAAGTCCCAATCTTCATAAATCAGCATGGTGGTGTCATAGCGCACATGCCGGATGACGTCGCTGCGGTAAACCAAGCAGCTGTTGGGAATGCTGTTGCGCACAAACAGGCTGTCTTTCACCACCCCGCCGATAAAAAAACTCTCTTGCGACAAGGCTTGCGGCGGGTCGCTGGTGCGGTCTTCATGTTGAACCTTGAAGTCGCAAAACAGCAAAGGCGGCCGGGTGTTGCCGATGTGCTTGGCCAAATTGGCAAGGTGCTCAGGCTCTAGTGTGTCGTCGTCATCCAAGAACAGGATGTAGTGGGTCGCCGGCATCTCGGCACACAGTGCCAGCGCCATATTGCGGCTTACCGCGGGGCCACTGTCGCCACTGCGGATCAGATAGTGGTAGCGACCTTGCAGCGTGGCAAGTTCTGGAAACGGGGGAATGTAGGCACCCGTGTCGTCCACCACAATGACTTGAAACTGTGTGAAGGTTTGCGCAGCCAGTGAGCGGAGGGTCCGCCTTAGTAGCAAAGGGCGGTTGTGGGTCGGAACAATGATGGTGAACACGGGAGCTTGTCCTTTCGCCGTTTAGGCGGGCAGGGGCACGGGAATGCCTAGTTCGCAATGAATCTGTGCCAACAGCGCACGCAAAGGCTGGGCGAACCGAGCCATGCTGGCATCTGCATGGCCGCTGTAGTGCTTGAAATTTACACAATAGGCGCGGCTTTGGCACACACAGTGGTGAATGCAAAACTGGGTGTAGCTAGGCTCGTCCAAAAGGCCTGAGTTGCCCAAAGTACGGTTGTACACGCCCAAGGCGGAGATGGGGGCGGACTGAAACAGCGCGAGCGCCTCCACCCGCCCAGGGACGCGGTTGCGTTGAATGGTCACCAAGCCCTGTTGCATTGACGCTGTCTCCCTTGCAGTGGTTTAGGCTGGGCCTACCTGTTAGTCGTCCAGCGTGGTTGGTTTTATAGCACGGGGTGCACGGCTTGAGCACCCTTTTGCTATGTTTTATATAGCTATCTAGGCTTATTCCGTGTGCGCATAGGCCCGTTTTATCAAGTTAGCGGCTGCCCCCTACACCTGCATGTTCATGATGTCGGTATACGCCTGCACCATGCGGTTGCGCACATGCAGGGTGGCTTGGAATCCGACCTGCGCTTTTTGAATGGCCACCATGGTTTCTTCTAGGCTCACCTTCGGGTTCTCCATTTGCACTTCCCGTTGGAGTTGACCTGAGAGGTTTTGAGCAGCGCTGACCGAAGTCAGCGCGTTCTTCATGGCCACCGAAAACCCACCGCCCACGCCTTCAACACCGGCTGTAGATGGTGGGCGCACCGCATTGCTGGGGCGCACCGATGTGGGCATGTTGACGGGTGTGAGCTTAAGGTCCATGAGGTTCTCCCCTACAAATCAGGGTGAGGCAATGCTAAATCCGTGACCCGCAAAACATTAATTTGAATTGATGGGTAAAGCTTGTGCTTATTGCCCTCATGTTTTGGGGGGTGCATCGAATAATCAAGTCCAACCCCTTCTTGCACCTTGGCTCTATTGCTATACCTTCATGTCTGACGTCGCAACCCTTCCCGCCAACAACGCTGAGCTCGTGAACCCCACGTTGTTTCAACGCATGTCTGCGCTGGACCAGCGCCAACGCCTCAAGTTGGTGCTGGGCGTGGTGTTGTTTGTAGTGATTGGCATTGTGGGCATGGTGATGGGGCGCCAGTCGGAGTGGAGGGTGCTGTATTCCAATTTGGCGGATAGGGATGGGGGTGCAGTGATTGCCCAGCTAAGCACCATGAACATTCCGTACAAGTACACCGAGGGTGGCGGAGCGATTTTGGTGCCCGCTGACCGCGTGCACGATTTGCGGCTGAAGATGGCCTCGCTTGGCTTGCCTAAGGGCTCGGTCAATGGCTTTGAAATGATGGAGTCCAACCGCTTTGGGATGACCCAGTTCCAAGAGCGCCTGACGTTTCAGCGGGGTTTAGAGGGCGAGTTGACGCGTTCTATACAAGCGCTGTCTTCCGTGCAAAGCGCGCGGGTGCATTTAGCCCTGCCCAATCAAAACGGGTTTTTCAGAGAGCAACAAAAACCCTCTGCATCGGTGTTACTCAGTCTTCACCCGGGCTACTCGTTGGACAGGACACAACTCGCCGGCATCGTGCACTTGGTCGCCTCCAGCGTACCGGAAATGGACACCAAGGCGGTCAGCGTGCTAGACGATACGGGCAAGCTCTTGTCCAACCCCCCAGAGGGTGGGGGTAACAATGGGGCCGATGCGGAACAACTCAAGTTTGCGCAGCAGATTGAGCAGTTGTACAGCCGCCGCATATTGGATATTTTGGAACCCGTGGTTGGCAAAGACAATGTGAAGGCGCAAGTGACGGCCGAGCTGGACTTTTCTCAAACCGAGTCCACCACCGAGTCCCACAAGCCCAACCAAACGCCTGAAACCAGTGCCGTGCGCAGCCAGCAAACGGTAGAGAGCACCAACGGACCCGGTGCCGCCGTCCCAGCGGGTGTGCCCGGAGCCACGACCAACCAGCCGCCAGCCCAGGCGGCCGCGCCTATCAATGGTCAGCCGCAAGCCGTAGCGGCCGCCAACCAAGGGGCCACCCCAGGCGGCGGTGGCAAACGGGAGTCCACCATCAACTACGAGGTGGACCGCACGGTCAAGGTGGTCAAGGGAGCAACCGGCCTGATCAAACGCATCAACGCAGCGGTCGTGGTCAACAACCAATCCACCGTAGACGACAAGGGTAAGACGATCAGCGTGCCTTTGAGTGACGCACAAGTCGAGAAGATGACCGCTTTGGTCCGAGAGGCCGTGGGCTTTAGCAAGGACCGGGGCGACTCTGTGAACCTGATGAATGCGGCATTTGCGCCCGAAAAGGTGGCAGGCAATGAGCTGCCACTGTGGCGGCAGCCTGAAATACAGGACATGGCGAAGAGCCTTGCGTGGCCCTTGGGGACCTTGCTGTTGGGGGCCTTGGTGCTGTTGGGTGTGATACGCCCGGCCATGAAGACGATGAACCAGCCACCGGTTTCCTTGGAAGCTGCAGAGCAGAGCGAAAACGCTGGACCGAGCTTGAACGCGATTGAGGGCGAGCAGCCGGACCGCCCTCTGTTGTCTGGCCCGAATGCCGAGGCGTCGGCCGTGTCGGCTGCCGAGCAACGGTTGGAGGATGCCCGCAAACTCACCCGCGATAACCCCGCAGCCGTGGCAAACATTGTCAAAGCCTGGATGAACGGAGAAGCACCAGGCTAAAGCTTGGCGCAAAATACGACCATGGCAACTCCAGACGAAGGCCTACAAGACGCTGCGATTCTGATGATGTCTCTCGGTGAGGCTGAAGCATCGGAAGTGTTTAAGCACCTCTCGCCCAAAGAGGTGCAAAAGCTGGGTGAGGCCATTGCCAAAACCCAGCAACTCACCCGCGAGCGGGTGGACGATGTGGTGGTGAAGTTCACCGGGGTGGCGGCGTCGCAGAGTTTGCTAGTGTCTAACTCCAGCGACTACGTGCGCTCGGTGTTGAAGCTGGCCTTGGGCGATGACAAAGCGGCGTTGCTGATTGACCGGATTTTGCAAGGCGGTGACGTCTCTGGCATTGAAAGTCTCAAGTGGATGGACCCTCTGTCCGTAGCCGAGTTGCTGCGCAACGAGCATCCTCAAATCGTGGCGGCCATTCTGGTGCATCTGGAATACGACCAAGCGGCAGACGTATTGAAGAACCTCACCGAACGCCAGCGCAATGAGGTCATGCTGCGCGTGGCCACCATGGAAGGTATCCAGCCCACGGCCTTGAAAGACCTGAACGAAGTGTTGTTCAAGGTTTTGGCTGGCGGCGACAAAATTCGCAAGGCATCTTTGGGTGGCGTGAAGACCGCAGCCGAGATGATCAACCTGATGGGTACTGCCATTGAGGGTACGGTGATTGAGTCCATCCGCAGCCACGATGCCGATCTGGCGCAGAAGATCATGGACAAGATGTTTGTGTTTGACGATGTGAATAAGCTCGATGACAAGGCCATTCAAATGGTGCTCAAAGAGGTGTCGTCCGACGTGCTCATCGTGGCACTCAAGGGGGCGCAGCCCGAGCTCAAAGAGAAGATTCTTGGGAATATGTCCTCACGCGCCTCGGCTACCTTGCGTGAAGACTTGGAGTCGCGCGGCCCCATGCGTTTGTCAGAGGTCGAAGCGCAGCAAAAAGAAATTCTCAAAGTGGTGCGTCGCTTGGCCGACGAGGGACAAATTGTGATTGGCGGCGGAGGTGGCGATGACGCCATGGTCTGATGACACGCCCTAGCTCACGCTTTTTAACGGGGGCCGAAATCGATGCCGCTGCGGGCTGGGAGTTTCGCCCGATTGAGCATGCCTCTGAGCGCTTTGCCGCCAAGTTGCGAGCCCAAGCGCTGGAAGAAGAGCAAAGCCGCCATGTGCAAGAGCGCCAAGCCGGTTTGGCGGAGGGCCATGCCAAGGGCCACGCAGAGGGCTATGCCGAAGGCTTTACCCAAGGCCATGCCCAAGCCACTTTAGAAGGGCAGCGCCTTATCACCGAGCATATTGAGGGCCAAGCGCGCACGGTGACTGAGAGTTTTGCTAGCATTTTTGAGTCCGCCCAAACCCAGTTGGCGGCGCAAGAGCAAATCATGGCGCGTGGTGTGCTGGACTTGGCGTGCGAGTTGGCGCGCCAAGTGGTGCGCCATGAACTCTCTAGCAACCCCAATGCATTGCAACCGGTGGTACGAGAGGCCCTGTCTATGCTGTCGCTGGACTGTAAGGCGGCTTTGGTGCGCTTAAACCCGGTGGACGCCGAAGTGATGGCCGATATGTTTGCCGCCGAGTTTCCCCATTTGGTGCTGAGTCTTCACCCGGACTCATCGGTTACGCGTGGTGGCTGTTTGGTGGAAGCCACTGGTACCGTGGTAGATGCTACGGTCGAAAGGCGGTGGATGCGTGCCTTAGCCAACTTGGGGCTGGAGTCGGCGTGGGAAGTAGAGGGCGATGATGGAATCGACTGATCTTGACCCAGAAGCTGCGCCGGATGAAGCGCTACAGCCGGTCGAGCCGCCTGCGCCTAGCCATTGGCAAGAGTTTCTTGACCGCGCGCGTAAAAGTGCGCAGCGCGACACCCCTTTAGAGGTGCGCGGCACCTTGACCCGCTTGACCGGTTTGGTGCTGGAAGCCACGGGTATTCGCGTGCCCGTTGGGGCGCAGTGCATAGTGACCCAACGTGCCCGCGAACCTGTGCTGGCCGAGGTGGTGGGCTTCTCGGGGGAGCGCGCATTTTTGATGCCTGCAGGTGATGTGTACGGCCTGTCGAGCGGGGCGGCTGTTGCCCCCGCGGCGCCATTTGTGCCCGTACCACGCTTGCATGAGTCTGCGGATGAGGCCCATGCTGCCGATGCTGGCATGTTGCGTTTGCCATTAGGCGATGGTTTGCTGGGCCGTGTGATTGATTCACAAGGCAATCCTTTGGACCGCATGGGCCCCATTGCCAATGTGACCTCGAAGTCGTTCAGTCGCAAACCCATCAATGCCATGGACCGCGCCCCGGTGCGTGACGTTTTGGACACCGGTGTGCGAGCCATCAATGCCTTGCTCACGGTGGGCAGAGGCCAGCGTATTGGCCTTTTCGCCGGATCGGGCGTTGGCAAGAGCGTGTTGCTGGGGATGATGGCACGCTACACACAAGCCGATGTGATCGTCGTGGGCTTGATTGGCGAGCGGGGCCGAGAGGTCAAAGAATTTATCGAGGACATTTTGGGTGAACAGGGCCGAGCGCGCTCGGTCGTGGTCGCCGCACCGGCCGATGCCCCACCCCTGCTGCGCATGCAAGGTGCCACCTACGCCACGGCAATTGCGGAAAGCTTTCGCGACCGCGGGCAACATGTGCTGTTGCTCATGGACTCCCTCACGCGCTACGCCATGGCGCAGCGGGAAATCGCTTTGGCCATTGGCGAGCCGCCCGCTACCAAGGGCTACCCTCCCTCGTGCTTTGCCAAGTTGCCGCAGTTGGTCGAGCGCAGTGGCAATGGTTTGAATGGCGTGGGCTCCATCACCGCGTTTTACACCGTGCTCTCTGAAGGGGATGATCAGCAAGACCCCATTGTGGACGCTGCGCGCGCCATTCTGGATGGGCACATTGTGCTGTCACGCACCTTGGCGGAGTCGGGGCATTACCCCGCGATTGATGTGGAACAGTCGGCGTCACGGGTGATGCACAACGTGGTGTCGCGCGAGCACTTTGAGTTGGCTCGCCGTTTTCGATCCATTTATTCAAAGTACGAACGGGGGCGTGACCTGATTCAAATTGGCGCATACGCCAATGGATCTGACCCCGCCTTGGACGAGGCGATTGCCTTGCATGAAGGTATGGGGCGGTTTTTGCAGCAAGATATGTACGAGGCGGCCTCATTGGATGAGGTGCTAGAGCAGCTGAAGGTCGCCACGAACGCGGAGCCCGGCTACCTATGACAACGGTCTTGATGGAGGTGTGCAATGGCTGACCTGCGGGGAATCTTGCTCGCCATAGATTTGGCCACACGCCAACGCGACGAGTACGCCAAAACGGTGGCACGCGCCCAACGCACGGTGCTGCATGCGCAGTCCCAGATGGACGCCCTGACAGGGTATGCGGGTGAGACAGACCAGCGTTGGTTGGGGGCAGGTGCCTCGCAACTCTCTGTTGAGTTAATGCGCCACCACTACCAGTTCATGGATCGTTTGCAGGCCGCCATTGCCTTGCAGACACAGGCCATTGCGAATGCGCAGCGGCAGGTGGAATTGGTTACCAAAACCTTGCTGCAAGCGGAACACCGACTGGCAGGTCTGAAACAAGTTCTGGCCTCACGCCAGTTGACGGCACTGAAGCAGCAACAACTTCGCGAACAGCGCCTAACCGACGAGATGGCCAGCATCATGCATGCGCGCCGGCAAGCAGCCTCTTTGATTGGAGAGTCACCATGAGCATTGAAAAAAGCCCTCCTCCTGCGCGCGAAGCCAAGGCGCCGGTCTCCGAAACCAAAGCGCCCAAGAGTAAGTCGGGTGCCACCGAGGAATCCTCCGCGGAGGGCAGTAAAGAGGCCAGCGGCGGCTTCGTGGCCATTTTGGCCGCTCTGGACAGCGCCACGCCAGCTCCAACAGCGGCATTGCCGGTAGACCTTGTCTCCAGCAGCACGGTAGGGGATGCGAACATCGGCAAAGACGGGGTGAATGATGGCGGGGCAAGTTTGTTGGGGGCCAGCACAATGGACAACGCCGCTTTGCTCGCACAGTCGCAACAATGGGCCGCGAAGGCTGAGACGGGCGTTAAAGATGCGGATGCAAAGTCATTGGCACCACGTCAGCCTGGTGTTCCCGTGGCCCAAGCGCAAACCAAGTCGGACACGGAAATGGCGTTACCGGTGGCGCACAAGCCACCCAAGCAAGCCCCAGATTTGGGCTCTGGTAAGCCAGACTTCGGGGCGACATTGGCTGCAACTGCGGTTAAAGATGCACCAGCGGAGTCCAAAACGCTGCTGTTGGCACAGAAGCAAGAGGACCAACGTATGGCCCCTGTGGCGCAAGCAGCGGCAGCCAGTGTCGCTGTGACCGTAGCTACCCCCGTGCGTGAGGAGCGCATGCGTGAGTTTTCGCTGCCCAAAACCCAGGACAATGTGTCAACTCCGCAGGGCGTCGCATCGAGCTCCCCCTCGCTGAGCACCGCAACCCCGGCCGCGGTGGCACCGGTCGCGGAGGTGTATGTGCCTGAGCAGGTGAAGTACTGGATGTCCGGTGATGTTCAAAATGCGGAGATGAAGCTCGACGGCATTGCAAGCACGCCGGTGGAGGTCAGCATCTCCATGCAAGGCAACGAGGCACATGTGGTGTTTCGAACTGACGAAGCCCAGGCGCGCAATGCCTTGGAAACAGCAGGCACCCAGCTTAAAGACATGTTGATGCAAGAGGGGCTTGTGTTGTCTGGTATGTCTGTGGGCACTTCCGGCTCAGGTGCGTCGGGGTCGCAAGAACGCCAAGGACGGCAAGGGGCGCGACATGCCACGGTACCTGTTGCGCAAAACCAAACCCCAGCTATTGGACCCTTACCCCCAAGAAACTCCGGCCGCACCTTGGACTTGTTTGTTTAAGTGCCTAGAGTATGTCAATATGAACGCAACGCCAAGATTTTCAATCGATGTCGGGGCAAGCTCAGCGCCCTTGCGCTGGCCCCCATCACGCTCATAAGGAACGACTGTGTCAGACAAAGCCGAAGCAGCCGATGCGGGCAAAGCCCCAGCGAAAAGCAAAAAAATGCTCATCATCATCATTGCCGCCGTGGTGGTCTTGGCCATTGGGGGAGGCGCAGCATTTTTCTTCATTAGCAAGCAGCGCGCTGCCGCCGAAGAGGGCGTTGACGGCGCTGAACCTGCACCCCCACCCAAAGCCGCCCATGCGGCACCCAAGCCTGGCACACCGCCGACGTATTTGCCTTTGGACAATATGGTGGTGAATTTGGCAGACCCAGGGGGCGAAAGAGTGGCACAAGTGGGTATCACTTTAGAGCTTAGCGATGCACATGCGGTCGATACAGTAAAGGCCTACTTACCCACCATTCGAAGCGGTGTTTTACTGCTGGTGTCGCAGCGTACAGCGGCGGAATTGTTGACCCCTGAGGGGAAAGAGAAGCTCGCAAAAGACATTTTGCGAGAAGCGGAAGTGCCATTTGGTGGTGGGCACGATGACGAAGAGGAGGCTAGTTCGAGCAAAAAACCCAAATCAAAACGAAGGGTCGTTCACGTGGAGTACCCGGTGGTGGGCGTTTTGTTCTCTAGCTTTATTGTGCAGTAAAGGTGTTGTAGGGCGCTTGGTATGAGTGAATCATTCCTTTCACAGGAAGAAGTTGATGCCTTACTCGAGGGGGTAACTGGCGAGAGTCAGAAATCCGCAGAGCAGGTCACGGAGAACGGCGAGGTCCGTCCGTACAACATCTCCAGCCAAGAGCGCATTGTGCGTGGGCGTATGCCTACGATGGAGATTGTGAACGAACGGTTTGCGCGCAATTTCCGGGTGGGGCTGTTTAACTTTATTCGGCGTAGCCCTGAAATTTCGGTGGGCTCCGTGGCCGTGCAGCGCTACAGTGCTTTCTTGCGTGAGTTGGCCGTGCCGACCAACTTCAACATCGTGGCCATTCGCCCCTTGCGCGGCAGTGGCTTGATTGTGTGTGAACCGGCGCTCGTGTTTGGCGTGATTGACACCCTGTATGGCGGCCTAGGCAAGTACCAGACCCGTATCGAAGGTCGTGACTTCTCTGCGACAGAGCAACGGGTCATCAATCGCTTGGTAGACGTCATTACCGAGGAGTATAAAAAAGCGTGGAAGGGCATTTACCCCGTCGAGCTAGAGTACCAACGCTCCGAGATGCAGCCCCAGTTTGCCAATATCGCGACGCCTAGTGAAATCGTGGTGTCCACTTCGTTCCAGCTCGAAATTGGCGACATTTCGGGAAGTATCCACTTCTGTTTTCCCTATGCGACGCTAGAGCCTATTCGCGATGTCTTGTATTCATCAACCCAAGGTGACTCCATTGAGGTCGATAAGCGGTGGGTCAATCTGTTGACCTATGAAATCCAAGCTGCCGAAGTGACTTTGGTTGCGCAACTGGCCAAGGCAGACGCAACCGTGCAGCAACTACTGTCTATGAAGAAGGGCGACTTTATTGAACTAGAGAGGGAATCCACCATCCAAGCTACGGTAGACGGCGTGCCACTTTTTGAATGTCAATACGGCACGCACAACGCCAAATACGCAATCCGTATCGACAAGGCGTTGCGCGGCAATGACAAAAACTGGCTAGGAGATCGACATGGCATCTGAAGATAAACCCGACGACGCAGCTGCCGATGACGGCATGGCCGATTGGGCCGAAGCCCTTTTGGAGCAGAAGGCCTCAGAGCCAGGCGGCGAAAGTGCGCCAGGCGGTGTGCTTTCAGGAGACGCCCCTAAACCTTTTTCGCAGTACCCGTCAGGTGGCTCAGCGGGGGACACGCCTCTCAATGACATCAACATGGTGCTGGACATTCCAGTGCAGTTATCAGTGGAGCTCGGACGTACCAAGGTGCCAATCAAGCACATTTTGCAATTGGGTCAGGGTTCTGTCGTGGAGCTGGATGCCTTGGCGGGTGAGCCTATGGATGTCTTGGTCAATGGCTACTTGATTGCACAAGGCGAAGTGGTGGTGGTGAATGACAAGTTCGGCATCCGCTTGACCGACGTGGTAACTCCGTCAGAGCGCTTGCGTCGTGTGAGCAAGAACTAAGGCCGTTGTGACACAGTCTTTCGTACTTGCCGGGGTATTTATGGCGTTTATTGCCTGCCTACCGCTGGCCGCAAAGTGGTACCGCCAGCGTGCGGGGGTCTTGGGTCCGAGTTTTTCAGGGCAAACACGTGTCTTGTCGGCAGTGGCGGTGGGTACCAGCCAGCGTGTGGTCACCGTAGAAGCAGGCCCTGAGCATGCGCGTGTGGTGTTGGTACTGGGCGTTACCGCACAAACCATTACTTGCCTGCACAGTGCCCCAGCGAGCGCTGAGCAGGGCGATGTGCTTGGCACGCCACCTTTGGCCCACTCCCCGCGTTAATGCATATGCAAACTCGTTGGACAAAATGCTTGGCGCTTGCCCTTGTGCTGCTAGCACAGGGCAGCGTATGGGCCCAAACCGCGGGACAACTACCTCTGCTGGTTGGCTCTGGGGCTGGCGGTGCAAGCTACTCTGTGCCCATCCAGACACTGCTGTTTTTCACAGCCTTGTCGTTTTTACCGGCAGTACTGCTCATGATGACGGGCTTTACTAGGATTGTGATTGTCTTGTCTTTGCTACGGCAGGCACTAGGTACACAGTCCTCACCGCCCAACCAGGTCATTGTGGGCTTGTCTTTGTTTCTTACCTTTTTTGTGATGGGCCCCACCCTGGACAAGGTGTACGCCGATGCGTACGGTCCCTATTCAAAAGGCGCGATCTCCTTTGAACAGGCCTTGGAGAAAGCAGAGGTGCCCGTGCGTAGCTTTATGGTGAAGCAGACCCGCCAATCGGATTTTTCTTTGTTTGCTAAGTTGGCCAAGCTTGACCTGTCGGTAACATCTGAAACTGCGCCCTTTCGAGTGCTAGTGCCCGCCTTCGTAATCAGCGAATTGAAGTCGGCATTTCAGATTGGGTTCATGATTTTCATCCCGTTTTTGATCATCGATATCGTTGTGTCCAGTGTGCTCATGTCACTGGGCATGATGATGCTGTCCCCCGTTTTGGTGGCATTGCCCTTCAAACTGATGCTGTTTGTACTGGCGGACGGATGGAACCTTCTGGTTGGCTCTCTGGCGGCCAGTTTTGTAAGTTAAAGGGCCCTCGCATGAACTCTCAAATGGTTCTGACAATGGGGCAAGAGGCCCTGCTCATGTTGCTCATGGTGTCTGCCCCTGTGTTAGGTGCTGCACTATTGGTGGGCCTTCTGGTGAGTTTGTTTCAAGCAGTCACCCAAATTCACGAGGCAACTTTGGCCTTTGTGCCAAAGCTATTGGCTGTGATTGCGGTCTTTGCAGTGGCTGGCCCTTGGATGTTGACCATGTTGGTGGAATACATACGCCGCGTGATCGAGGCAATACCGGGTTCAGTGGCCTAATCCTGCGCGCGCCATGATTTCTATCTCTGAAGCGCAGCTTATGGCGTGGATTTCGCCAGTCTTTTGGCCTTTTCTTCGCACGCTGGCCGTCTTTACCAGTGCGCCGGTGTTTTCTTCACGGGCGTTCCCTATGCGCGCCAAGATTGCATTGGCATTTTTTGTGGCCTTGGGCACACAAGCCAGCATGCCCCCAATGCCCGTGATTGGGTTCAACGATCCGCAAGTGTTTGGCGTAGTACTGCAGCAAGTGGGCATTGGCTTGGCGATCGGCTTCGTTGTTCGTGTCGTGTTTGCGGCTGTAGAGCTTGCTGGTGAAGTGGTCGGTTTTCAGATGGGCTTGAACTTTGCCGCTTTTTTTGACCCGACACTTGGGGCCCAGTCCAGCGCAGTCGCACGGTTTTTTGGGCAAATGGCCTCTTTGCTCTTTGTAGTTATGAACGGTCACCTCATGGTGCTATTGGCCATCAACAAGAGTCTGCATGCGTTTCCCATTGACCAAAACTTCTTGGAAGCGTTGAAGAAAATGAAGCTGTTTCATCTAGGCGCTGACTTGTTTGCCAGTGGTTTATGGATTGCGCTGCCTATGGTGGGTATGTTGATGTTCACCAATTTGGCTTTGGGCATTATTTCGCGGGTAGCGCCTCAAATGAATATTTTTTCAATCGGGTTTCCCATCACGCTGGTGGTGGGACTTTTGGGAATTACGGTAACTTTGCCGATGCTGGACCAGCCTTTCATCAATCTCATGGGGCGTGCAATTGATGTGTTCGGTGGCTAGCGTTTTGCTGCGCCCTCATACCAATCCGTTACGAATGGCGTAGACAGCGAGCTCGGCATTGTTACTAAGCTTGAGTTTTTCAAGCAGGCGGGCGCGATAGACGCTAACTGTCTTAGGGCTGAGCATGAGTTCTTCGGCGATATCTGACAAACGTTTGCCCGATGCAATCTTTAGCAGTGTTTGCAACTCGCGTTCAGACAAGGAGTCGTGCAACGCGCCTGAAGTGGGTGCGGCCAAGTTTTCCACCAGCATCTCAGACACTTCATGGGAAAGGTATTTTCGGCCAGCCGCCACGGTGCGCACCGCCGTGACTAGGTGTGCTGGGTCCCCCGTTTTGTTGAGATAACCCTGCGCTCCCGCTTTTAGGCAACGGATCGCGTATTGGTCTTCCGCATACATGGACACGATGAGTACCTTGGTAGAGGACCCCGTTTCGCGCAGGCTCGCCAGTACTTCTAGGCCACCGCGCCCAGGTAGGCTGAGATCTAAGACCAAGACGTCGCATTGGGTTGTCCGCAACAGCTCCCTTGCCTCAGAATAGTTAGCGGCTTCCCCTATGACCCGAATTTCAACGGCCTCTGCCAGTGTCTCTCTTATGCCTCTGCGCACCATGGCATGGTCGTCACACAATACTACGTTGATCATGGCGCTAAGTGTCCTCTTTACTGTAGCCTTGATTTGCATCTAAGGGGACTGTCAGCGTAATGGCAGTGCCTCGTGCTGCGCTCGTGCTGATGTCTAGCCACCCTCCCACGGTCTTTGCGCGCTCTCGAAGGCCTCGAAGCCCCATGGATTGGGGTTTGTCCATGGCCCCTTCAGTAATTCCGACACCGTTGTCAGCGATCTCTAGGGTGAGCACGCCTCCTGCATCGGAGACGTCAATGCGCACAACGCTGCATTGTGCGTACTTGGAGATATTGGTGAGTGCTTCTTGCGTAGTCCTGAAAGCGGTCAGTTTCACAGGTTTTGGCAGCAAGAGCAGACTGCTGCTGTTGGTGAGCCGGGTTTCAATGTTTGTGCGGCGCTCAAAACCATGTGCCAGCCATTGCAATGCAGCCAGCAAGCCCTGGTCTAGTATCTCGGGCTGTAAGCTCATCATGATGCGCTGACTGGCACCAATGGCATGCTGAAGCATGTCATTGGCTGACTTGAGGTGCGACTGTATGTCGGCATCATCAGTGCGACGGCTGATCCACCCAATGTCCAGCTTGACTGCTGCGAGCGAGCCGCCAATGTCGTCATGAATTTCCCTGGCAATCGAAGCCCTTTCCGATTCAATTGTGCTTTGTAAGTGGGCTGCAAATTCGGCGAGGCGCTGTTCGGATTGCTCTAGGTCTTTATGCGCTTGGCGCTTTGCTTGCCGCGTGCGGTGCACGTCCAAAGTTCGCCAAACGACACGCGCCAATTTTGGCAATTCGTCTTTGTGCAAGTAGTCGCTAATCCCCTGATGAATGGCTGCCACTGCGGCCGCTTCGCCAATAGTCCCAGACAAGATAACAAAGGGGCATTCCGCTTGTCGATGGGCCATCTGATTCCACGCGTCGAGCGCAGTAAAACCCGGGAGGCGATAGTCAGCCAAAACGATATCAAATGCGCAGTTTCGAAGCTCTGCGCCAAAAGCGTCCAATGTCTCGACACGAATTGCAGTGAACTGAACCCCCGCTTTTTCTAAGGCTCTGCAGGTCATTTGGTGGTCCAAGATGGAGTCTTCCAAATGCAGTACCTTTATTGTGTTGACAAGTGGTCGTGGTTCCATGTTCAATGCAATTAGAGCGCGCGATTCTGAGGGTATTAAGGGTGCTGCAGGTAGATGATGACGGATTTTTTTGGGTCAAGGCTCAAAGTTTCCCCAATATTGTCGATTCCTGATAATCTAGATGCGTAAAAGAATTAATGAGCTCAATGACCGTTGGATATCAACGGGAGTTGCGGTAATTAGGACCTAAGACAATGCAATCAACTTTGACGTCGGACGGCGCCCCATCAGTGCAGTTGCCTGTCATGCTCGTGGCGGAAGTTCAGGATTCTTTGCTGGTGGTGGTTCACGATTTATCTCGGCTTGACGGTTTGCTGGCGCACACGATGGAAAACCTCATGGAGCGTTTTACCAGCGCCAGCGCAAATCTGGCTGACCCAGCTTTGGCTGAGTCCAAGGAACTTGATTTGGTGCGCAGCACACTGCGAGCCGCAGTCACTGAGTTGCAGTTTCAGGATATGGCGTCGCAACTCATCATTCATACGTCGAAGATCTTGCAAGGCTGTGCTTACCGGTTGGCCTCAGAGTCTATGGGCTCTGAAGACGGTGAAGCAGTACCATTTGTAGAAGAAGTGCCGGAAAGGCCGAATCCTGTCACTCAGGATGAAATGGACGCTGGATCTGTTGAGCTTTTCTGAGTTTTTCAAACCCTTTTAACCTGTAAATTAGTACACGTCGGAGTCGCAAATGCCCCTAATTCTCGCGGTTGATGATTCGCCATCCATGCGCAAAATGGTTTCATTCACCCTCACTGGTGCTGGTTATCAAGTGGTTGAGGCGGTTGATGGGCAAGATGCCTATGAGAAGGCGCAAGGTCAATCATTTGATTTGGTGCTAACAGACCAAAATATGCCGCGCTTGGACGGTTTGGGCCTAACACGAAAATTGCGTGACCATCCCCAGTTCAAGACCACACCAATTCTGATGCTTACTACAGAGTCAAGCGACTTGATGAAGCAGGCTGGTAGGGCCGCAGGTGCGACAGGTTGGCTTGTGAAGCCATTTGATCCGGCAAGATTGCTGGAAGTGATCAAGAAGGTGATCAAGTAGTATTTTTGGCGGCTTGGTTGAGCGGGTTTTCTGGAGGTCTCTATGGCTGAAACGCATCAAGATAGTGGCGGCGCAGGTGGTGATTTTGATCTAACGCAGTTTTATCAAATTTTCTTTGAAGAGGCGGGCGAGAACCTGGATCAAATGGAGCAAATGCTGCTCAACTTGAATCTAGAAACAGCAGATGACGAAGAGTTAAATGGCATTTTCCGCTGCGCCCATTCGGTCAAAGGTGGGGCCGCCACATTTGGTTTTTCTGATGTTGCGGAGTTGACGCATCAGATGGAGTCATTGCTGGATAGGCTGCGGCGACACGAATTGCAGCCGACAGCCATCATGATTGACGTACTGCTTGAGTCCGCTGACGCGTCACGTAGTCTTTTGGCTCGCCATCAAGCGGGTGGGGAGGGGGATGCACCTCCCACCGCAGATCTCGTTCGTCGCATCAGCGAGTTGGCTGCCGGTAGATCGGTTGCCCCCGCCGCCGCTCCTGTAGTGCCAGCGTCCAAACCCGCTGCTGTAGTGGCCACTCCTGCGGCTTCAGTCAAAAAAACACGTTCTTTGGAAATTTCAATCGGGCCGATCGAACGACCAGAGCAGGCGGATGCAATTCGCGAGCTTTTTCGCGACATTCCAGGGTTGGGTGAGATCACGTCATTGCCTTCTGAGCGCAAGGATGTGCGCGTGTTTATGGTAGAGACAGCATCTACGGATGATGACCTGCTGGACTTGTTCGCGTTCCATGTATCCCGAGAGCACATCAGTATTCGCTCTGTCGATGCGGTTGCTGAAGGTGTAGTCGCAACTCCTAGTGCGCCCGCACCGAGCGATGCATCTCCCGGCTTCGGCTTCTTTGACGGTGCGCCAGGTGCACCTGCAGAGCAAATCAGTGTGTCGGTTGCAGCTACCTCAACTGAATCGAAGGCCGTTAGCCGAGCGCCCTCAAAACCTGCCGCTGGCGCAGTTGCTGCTCAGCCTGAAGCTGCCACCATTCGTGTCGCCATTAGCAAGGTGGATCAGCTTATTAATCTTGTTGGTGAGTTGGTCATCACGCAGGCGATGCTGGCACAAAACAGTCGTGCGCTTGACCCGGCGGTCTACCAACAGTTACTGACAGGGTTGGCTGATTTAGATCGCAATACTCGGGATTTGCAAGAGTCAGTGATGTCGATCCGCATGATCCCAATGTCGATTGTGTTCAGCCGTTTCCCTAGAATGCTTAGAGATCTGGCAAGCAAGTTGGGCAAAAAGGTGGACTTCGTCACACAAGGTGAAGCCACTGAGTTGGACAAAGGGCTAGTTGAGAAAATCACAGATCCACTTACCCATTTGGTTCGAAACAGCTGTGATCATGGTGTCGAGATGCCCGCTGATCGGCTTGCCGCAGGGAAGTCTGAGACTGGCACGATTACGCTATCAGCGTCTCATCAAGGTGGTTCCATCGTCATTGAGGTTCGAGACGATGGCCGTGGAATGTCGCGTGAGAAAATTCTCAAAAAAGCCAGAGAGCGTGGTTTGGACGTATCAGATCAAATGTCTGATGGAGAGGTTTGGCAGCTCATCTTTGCCCCTGGGTTCTCCACGGCTGAAGTTGTCACCGATGTTTCCGGTAGGGGTGTCGGGATGGACGTAGTGAAAAAGAACATTGCGGCGTTGAATGGCACCGTTGAGATTGACTCTGCAGAGGGCTACGGGATGAAGGTCTCGGTGCGTTTGCCTTTGACTTTGGCGATCATGGATGGGATGTCGGTCGGCGTGGGAGAAGAGGTGTATATATTGCCTCTTTCATCGGTGGTTGAATCCTTCCAGGTGAAAGCCGACGCTGTGAGTACCGTGGGGCAAGGGTCTCAACTTGTAAAGGTGAGAGACGAGTACATGCCCGTCATCGAGCTTGAAAAAGTGTTCCAGGTTCCTCGTTTTGACTTCGAAAAGTCAAGTGACATCATGGTGGTTGTCGAAGCCGATGGCAGCCGTGTCGTCCTGTTGGTGGACGAACTGCTGGGGCAGCAGCAAGTCGTTGTTAAAAACCTTGAGTCCAACTACCGCAAAGTGCCAAACGTATCAGGAGCCACAATTTTGGGAGACGGTAAGGTCGCCCTGATTTTGGACACTGGTGCACTTGTTCGCCGTTCACGGCACTGAAACACGACTGTATTGAAGGAGTGAGTCATGGGAATGATGGAAAAGCTGGACGATGTTGCTGTCTCTGGTGCTCGGGAATACTTGACTTTCCGCCTAGACCAAGAGGAATACGGAATTGACATACTTAAGGTGCAGGAGATCAGAGGGTATGAGCCTCCTACCCGAGTTGCGAATGCCCCTGACTTTATCAAAGGGGTAGTCAACTTGCGGGGGACTATTGTCCCCATTGTGGACATGCGGTTGAAGTTCAGCTGCTCGAAGGCTGAGTACAACTCATTCACAGTTGTCATTATTTTGAACCTGCGTAGTCGCATTGTCGGCATCGTTGTCGATTCGGTCTCCGATGTCATGGAGCTGCCGCCTGAAAGCTTGAAGTCCGCTCCGGATATTGACAGCGTGATTGATAACGGCGCAGTACTTGGGCTTGGCTCTTTAGGTGATCGCATGTTGATTCTTCTTGATATAGAGCGTCTGATGTCGTCTCCTGATATGGGGCTTATTGGCGCAGCGGATTAGCGCTTCTTGTCCGTTTGACCATCAGTGATGGCCTCGCGAGGGTGATAACAATGATTGGACGCGGCTCGTATGGCTTTTTCT
The DNA here is from genome assembly GCF_006974105.1 of Rhodoferax aquaticus. NCBI lineage: Bacteria > Pseudomonadati > Pseudomonadota > Betaproteobacteria > Burkholderiales > Comamonadaceae > Rhodoferax > Rhodoferax aquaticus. The sequence continues at coordinate 4,074,766 of NZ_CP036282.1, read as the reverse complement.
AACTCAACTAATGCGCGTGAAGATTCTGGGTCGCAGGGCATGAAGGGGCGGGAGTTTGCGTGGACGGATGCGGACTTTGATCGCGTCCAAGGCCTTATTTATCGACGTGCCGGAATAAATTTGCACGATGGCAAGCACGCCATGGTCTATAGCCGTTTGTCTCGACGCCTGCGCGAAACCGGGCACGATAGTTTTCGTGACTACTTGTCGTGGCTTGAGTCAACCGATGGTGCTGAATGGCAAGAATTCGTCAATGCGCTCACTACAAATCTAACGTCGTTCTTTCGTGAGCAACACCATTTTGACGTTTTGACGGAGCACCTGAAGTCTAAACCGGCAAGCTCTCAGTGGAAGCTTTGGTGTAGCGCGGCCTCCACAGGAGAGGAGCCGTACTCTATCGTAATGACAGTGTTAGATGCGTTGGGGCCAAGCGCTAATTTTTCATTGGCAGCCAGTGACATTGACTCAAAGGTATTGGCGACTGCAGGTAGGGGCGTTTACAGAGTGGATGGCCTAAAGGGCTTGGATTCAGAACGACTGCGCCGGTTCTTTCTCCGCGGCAAAGGAAGCAATGATGGTATGGCTATGGTTCGGCCAGAACTGCAGCGGCACATTGACTTCTTGATTGTTAATCTGATTAAGGATGATTGGCCTTTCAGAGATCTTTTTGACGTTGTGTTTTGCCGCAATGTCATGATTTATTTTGACGGTCCTACCCAGAGAAAGGTCCTCGAACGCATACATCGTGTGATGAAGCCTGGTGGCTTACTTTTTGTTGGACACGCAGAAAATTTTGGAGACTCGCGAGACCTATTCTTGCTAAAGGGCAAAACCGTTTATGAACGGCAATAGGCCGTTTCAGCAAATGCACACGTATGAATTTGGATTTGTTTATTTCGAAACAAGGACCACATGACTTTGCCGCAATCATTTAGTGGGTCTTTGCCGACCCGTGGGCTGGCAGCTGTGCCTCCGGGAAAAGTGCTGGCGAGTGGCCGCATTTCTCGAGTTGATCAGTTAAAGGCCCAGCCTCGGAAGCCAGGCGAAGCATCTTTTTTCTACGCAGATCATCATTTTCAGTACGACGCAGTCAAGGTCCTCCCTGGTGAATACTATGTTTCTAGTGAAGAATTGGTCGTCATGACGGTGTTGGGATCTTGTATCGCTGCTTGCATATGGGACGGGAAGGCGCGCACAGGGGGGATGAATCATTTCATGCTTCCTGACGGGGACGGTGCTGACGGCTCTGGTCGCTACGGTTCCTATGCCATGGAGTTGTTGATCAATGAAATGCTCAAGCTGGGTGCTAGGCGTGAGACCATGCAAGCAAAGATATTTGGTGGAGCGCAGGTTATGGCAGGTTTTACAACGATGAATGTTGGCGAACGCAATACCCAGTTTGTTTTGGATTACTTGGCTACTGAGCGGATTCCTGTGGTGTCGCAAGATGTCTTGGACATCCACCCCCGAAAAGTGTGTTTTTTCCCTGTGACGGGTAAAGCGTTGGTTAAAAGACTAGCCCATTCACACCCTGAAACGCTGGCAGTAGAAGAGCGTAGGGGTAGTGCGGCGACGGTTGCGAAGTCAACTGCCGGTGGTACGGTGGATCTCTTTTAAGGTATTGGCGTGAAGAAAATACGTGTCATTGTGGTTGATGACTCTGCCTTGGTGCGCAGCTTGGTGTCAGAGATCATTAACCGCGAGAAGGACATGGAGTGCGTCGGCACGGCCAATGACCCCCTGATCGCACGAGAGTTGATCCGAGAGCTAGATCCGGATGTCATCACGCTTGATATTGAAATGCCGAAGATGGATGGCATCGATTTTCTTGGGCGACTGATGCGCTTAAGACCAATGCCCGTTGTCATGATTTCAACGCTTACTGAGCGAGGTGCTGAAGTTACCATGCGTGCTTTGGAGTTGGGCGCTATTGACTTTGTGGCAAAGCCCAGACTAGGCTTGGTTGACGGAATCAATGAGTTAGCGGGGCAAATCGTCGACAAGGTACGTGTTGCCGCTTCGGCTCATATTCGTAGGCTGCCTTCTGCCGGGCCAGTAACTTCTGATGAAAGTAGCGCGAAGCCCCAACGGCTATCTTCCACGCTAATCGGGCGAGTCTCTACGGAAAAGATGATCTGTATTGGAGCCTCCACTGGCGGAACCGAAGCAATTAAAGAGGTGTTGACCCAGCTACCCGCAGACGCCCCTGGCGTCGTCATTACTCAGCATATGCCCCCGGGATTTACAACGAGCTTTGCGGCCAGACTCAATAATCTTTGCCAGATTACGGTTCAAGAAGCCGTCAATGGAGGGCGTATTTTGCCTGGGCACGCATATATCGCACCAGGAGGGAAGCAGTTTTCCGTAAGCCGCAGTGGTGCCAATTACCTTTGTGTTGTCGAAGATGGTGAACTCGTAAATCGACACCGACCATCTGTGGAGGTGTTGTTCAAGTCGGTTTCCAAAGTTGTAGGGCGAAATGCATATGGCATCATGTTGACCGGTATGGGGGCTGACGGCGCAAAGGCCATGAAGGAAATGAAAGATGCGGGTAGCTACAACTATGTTCAAGATGAAGCCAGTTGCATAGTCTTCGGGATGCCTAGAGAGGCTATTCTTTGTGGGGCAGCTGACGAGGTACTGAGCCTGACTGCAATTGCCCCTGCGCTCTTGAAGCGCTTGTCTGGAAGCACTGACCGATACAGGGTTTGATGCTTCCCTTTGCATTTTTACTAGAACTAAGAATTAGTTTTAGTAAAAATGCAAAATGCGTGTTATACTTTAAGGCTTCGCTGATCGCAGCGTCTTAAAAGAAGGTAGTTGAAAGACTGCTTGGTTCGTTAAAAATTTACAGCCGATAAGTGTGGGCGTTTGAAGGCGATTGCCAAGTTCTTCGGAACTATGTCTTAACTGACATACAAACGCTCATGAAGTAAAAAAGATGTGAAATTCGTCAAAGAAAATCACGTCGATTCCAATTTATGAGTGGCTCGAGAGAGCAAAAAATTCAAGATCGAACTATAGAGTTTGATCCTGGCTCAGATTGAACGCTGGCGGCATGCCTTACACATGCAAGTCGAACGGCAGCACGGGAGCAATCCTGGTGGCGAGTGGCGAACGGGTGAGTAATATATCGGAACGTGCCCAGTCGTGGGGGATAACGCAGCGAAAGCTGTGCTAATACCGCATACGATCTACGGATGAAAGCGGGGGACTCGCAAGAGCCTCGCGCGATTGGAGCGGCCGATATCAGATTAGCTAGTTGGTGAGGTAAAGGCTCACCAAGGCGACGATCTGTAGCTGGTCTGAGAGGACGACCAGCCACACTGGAACTGAGACACGGTCCAGACTCCTACGGGAGGCAGCAGTGGGGAATTTTGGACAATGGGCGCAAGCCTGATCCAGCAATGCCGCGTGCAGGATGAAGGCCTTCGGGTTGTAAACTGCTTTTGTACGGAACGAAACGGTCTGCCCTAATACGGTGGGCTAATGACGGTACCGTAAGAATAAGCACCGGCTAACTACGTGCCAGCAGCCGCGGTAATACGTAGGGTGCGAGCGTTAATCGGAATTACTGGGCGTAAAGCGTGCGCAGGCGGTTATATAAGACAGATGTGAAATCCCCGGGCTCAACCTGGGACCTGCATTTGTGACTGTATAGCTAGAGTACGGTAGAGGGGGATGGAATTCCGCGTGTAGCAGTGAAATGCGTAGATATGCGGAGGAACACCGATGGCGAAGGCAATCCCCTGGACCTGTACTGACGCTCATGCACGAAAGCGTGGGGAGCAAACAGGATTAGATACCCTGGTAGTCCACGCCCTAAACGATGTCAACTGGTTGTTGGGTCTTCACTGACTCAGTAACGAAGCTAACGCGTGAAGTTGACCGCCTGGGGAGTACGGCCGCAAGGTTGAAACTCAAAGGAATTGACGGGGACCCGCACAAGCGGTGGATGATGTGGTTTAATTCGATGCAACGCGAAAAACCTTACCCACCTTTGACATGTACGGAAGTCGCTAGAGATAGCTTCGTGCTCGAAAGAGAGCCGTAACACAGGTGCTGCATGGCTGTCGTCAGCTCGTGTCGTGAGATGTTGGGTTAAGTCCCGCAACGAGCGCAACCCTTGTCATTAGTTGCTACATTTAGTTGGGCACTCTAATGAGACTGCCGGTGACAAGCCGGAGGAAGGTGGGGATGACGTCAAGTCCTCATGGCCCTTATAGGTGGGGCTACACACGTCATACAATGGCTGGTACAAAGGGTTGCCAACCCGCGAGGGGGAGCTAATCCCATAAAGCCAGTCGTAGTCCGGATCGCAGTCTGCAACTCGACTGCGTGAAGTCGGAATCGCTAGTAATCGTGGATCAGAATGTCACGGTGAATACGTTCCCGGGTCTTGTACACACCGCCCGTCACACCATGGGAGCGGGTTCTGCCAGAAGTAGTTAGCCTAACCGCAAGGAGGGCGATTACCACGGCAGGGTTCGTGACTGGGGTGAAGTCGTAACAAGGTAGCCGTATCGGAAGGTGCGGCTGGATCACCTCCTTTCTGGAAACTGCAATTTAATTTGAACGCTCACACTTATCGGTTGTTGGAAGGTTGTCGCTGAGGACTTAACTTGAACTCATGTTCAGGCTTGGTAAAAAGTGACCGGCTTGGGTCTGTAGCTCAGTTGGTTAGAGCACTGTGTTGATAACGCAGGGGTCGTTGGTTCGAGACCAACCAGACCCACCAATGTCGTTCAAGAGCGTCATCCAACGCCTTCTGGCTAAGATTTTGAATTCCTTGCGGAATTGGGGGTGTAGCTCAGCTGGGAGAGCGGCTGCTTTGCAAGCAGTAGGTAGCGGGTTCGAGTCCTGTCACCTCCACCAATCTTTTAATTTCTTATCTGATTAGTATTAATCAACACCAAAGTTGCTTCGAAAGAGGCTGCTTTGTTGTTGATCGGGATTACCTGATCAATCGGCTGTTCTTTAACAATTTATAGAGTTTAATCAGCGTTGCTAACTTTAAGCTGCGTGAGGAAACTGCACATTCGTAAAGGTTTAGTGCAGACCGTGCCTTGCGTAGTTGTTAGCAACAATTTTTGATTGCGTCAAAATGAATATCAAACTTTGTTTGAAATTCGAAAGTAAGTTAGACGAGTTTTTTACGAAAGTAAGAGGCGGCGTCATTTACGGCATAACGCGATTGGTGAAAGACCAATCAAACATTCCTTGAAAACAACTTTAAATCTCGCAAGAGAAGTCAAAGTTATAGGGTCAAGTGAATAAGAGCACATGGTGGATGCCTTGGCAATGATAGGCGACGAAGGACGTGATAGCCTGCGATAAGCTTCGGGGAGCTGGCAAATTAGCTTTGATCCGGAGATTTCCGAATGGGGAAACCCACCCTTAGGGGTATCGCATACTGAATACATAGGTATGCGAGGCGAACCGGGTGAACTGAAACATCTCAGTAGCTCGAGGAAAAGACATCAACCGAGATTCCGAAAGTAGTGGCGAGCGAAATCGGAGAAGCCTGCAAGTGATAGCACAAGACATAACGGAACAGCCTGGAAATGCTGGCCATAGCGGGTGATAGCCCCGTACGTGAAATGACCTGTGTGGTACTGAGCTTGCGAAAAGTAGGGCGGGACACGAGAAATCCTGTCTGAATATGGGGGGACCATCCTCCAAGGCTAAATACTCATCATTGACCGATAGTGAACTAGTACCGTGAGGGAAAGGCGAAAAGAACCCCGGGAGGGGAGTGAAATAGATCCTGAAACCGTGTGCTTACAAAAAGTAGGAGCCCGCAAGGGTGACTGCGTACCTTTTGTATAATGGGTCAGCGACTTACATTCAGTGGCAAGGTTAACCGAATAGGGAAGCCGTAGAGAAATCGAGTCCGAATAGGGCGAATTAGTCGCTGGGTGTAGACCCGAAACCAAGTGATCTATCCATGGCCAGGATGAAGGTGCCGTAACAGGTACTGGAGGTCCGAACCGACTAGTGTTGCAAAACTAGCGGATGAGCTGTGGATAGGGGTGAAAGGCTAAACAAACTTGGAAATAGCTGGTTCTCTCCGAAAACTATTTAGGTAGTGCCTCAAGTATTACCGTCGGGGGTAGAGCACTGTTTTGGCTAGGGGGTCATGGCGACTTACCAAACCAATGCAAACTCCGAATACCGACGAGTACAGCTTGGGAGACAGAGCACCGGGTGCTAACGTCCGGACTCAAGAGGGAAACAACCCAGACCGCCAGCTAAGGTCCCTAAAATTGGCTAAGTGGGAAACGAAGTGGGAAGGCTAAAACAGTCAGGATGTTGGCTTAGAAGCAGCCATCATTTAAAGAAAGCGTAATAGCTCACTGATCGAGTCGTCCTGCGCGGAAGATGTAACGGGGCTAAGCCAGTTACCGAAGCTGCGGATTTGCAATTTATTGCAAGTGGTAGGAGAGCGTTCTGTAAGCCTGTGAAGGTGCGTTGTAAAGCGTGCTGGAGGTATCAGAAGTGCGAATGCTGACATGAGTAGCGTTAAAGGGGGTGAAAAGCCCCCTCGCCGTAAGCGCAAGGTTTTCTACGCAACGTTCATCGGCGTAGAGTGAGTCGGCCCCTAAGGCGAGGCAGAGATGCGTAGTTGATGGGAAACAGGTCAATATTCCTGTACCGATGTGTAGTGCGATGTGGGGACGGAGAAGGTTAGCTCAGCCAACTGTTGGATATGTTGGTTCAAGCCTGTAGTCGTGCCTGGTAGGTAAATCCGCCGGGCTTAGATGAGGGGTGATAACGAGGCTGCTTGCAGCCGAAGTGAGTGATACCCTGCTTCCAGGAAAAGCCACTAAGCTTCAGCTACACACGACCGTACCGCAAACCGACACTGGTGCGCGAGATGAGTATTCTAAGGCGCTTGAGAGAACTCAGGAGAAGGAACTCGGCAAATTGACACCGTAACTTCGGAAGAAGGTGTGCCTTTAGTAGGTGAAGGGATTTACTCCTGGAGCCCAATGAGGTTGCAAAAAATCGGTGGCTGCGACTGTTTATTAAAAACACAGCACTCTGCAAACACGAAAGTGGACGTATAGGGTGTGACGCCTGCCCGGTGCTGGAAGATTAAATGATGGGGTGCAAGCTCTTGATTGAAGTCCCAGTAAACGGCGGCCGTAACTATAACGGTCCTAAGGTAGCGAAATTCCTTGTCGGGTAAGTTCCGACCTGCACGAATGGCGTAACGATGGCCACACTGTCTCCTCCTGAGACTCAGCGAAGTTGAAATGTTTGTGATGATGCAATCTCCCCGCGGAAAGACGGAAAGACCCCATGAACCTTTACTGTAGCTTTGTATTGGACTTTGAACAGATCTGTGTAGGATAGGTGGGAGGCTTTGAAGTAGGGTCGCTAGATCTTATGGAGCCAACGTTGAAATACCACCCTGGTGTGTTTGAGGTTCTAACCTAGGTCCATTATCTGGATCGGGGACAGTGCATGGTAGGCAGTTTGACTGGGGCGGTCTCCTCCCAAAGCGTAACGGAGGAGTTCGAAGGTACGCTAGTTACGGTCGGACATCGTGACGATAGTGCAATGGCATAAGCGTGCTTAACTGCGAGACTGACAAGTCGAGCAGATGCGAAAGCAGGACATAGTGATCCGGTGGTTCTGTATGGAAGGGCCATCGCTCAACGGATAAAAGGTACTCTGGGGATAACAGGCTGATACCGCCCAAGAGTTCATATCGACGGCGGTGTTTGGCACCTCGATGTCGGCTCATCTCATCCTGGGGCTGTAGCCGGTCCCAAGGGTATGGCTGTTCGCCATTTAAAGAGGTACGTGAGCTGGGTTTAAAACGTCGTGAGACAGTTTGGTCCCTATCTTCCGTGGGCGCTGCAGATTTGAGGAAGCCTGCTCCTAGTACGAGAGGACCGGAGTGGACACACCTCTGGTGTATCGGTTGTCACGCCAGTGGCATTGCCGAGTAGCTAAGTGTGGAAGAGATAACCGCTGAAAGCATCTAAGCGGGAAACTCGTTTCAAGATGAGATCTGCCGGGGCCTTGAGCCCCCTAAAGAGTCGTTCAAGACCAGGACGTTGATAGGTCGGGTGTGGAAGCGCAGTAATGCGTTAAGCTAACCGATACTAATTGCTCGTGCGGCTTGACCCTATAACTTTGATCGTTAGATCAAGGAAGTTATGCCAAGTTGACGCATTCAAAAATCCTGACAGTACGCAAGTACACAGGTTCGTTAAATCGATGAAGCTGATTAGCTCTATAAATTGGTTGTCTTGACTGGTTCATTCCACATCAAGATGACAAAAAGTTATGCCTGACGACCATAGCGAGTTGGTACCACTCCTTCCCATCCCGAACAGGACCGTGAAACGACTCTGCGCCAATGATAGTGCGGATCCCCGTGTGAAAGTAGGACATCGTCAGGCTATTCAACCGAAAACGCCCCCTGTGATCAGGGGGCGTTTTTACTAGAACTAAGAATTAGTTTTAGTAAAAACGCAAAATGCGTGTTATACTTTAAGGCTTCGCTGATCGCAGCGTCTTAAAAGAAGGTAGTTGAAAGACTGCTTGGTTCGTTAAAAATTTACAGCCGATAAGTGTGGGCGTTTGAAGGCAATTGCCAAGTTCTTCGGAACTATGTCTTAACTGACATACAAACGCTCATGAAGTAAAAAAGATGTGAAATTCGTCAAAGAAAATCACGTCGATTCCAATTTATGAGTGGCTCGAGAGAGCAAAAAATTCAAGATCGAACTATAGAGTTTGATCCTGGCTCAGATTGAACGCTGGCGGCATGCCTTACACATGCAAGTCGAACGGCAGCACGGGAGCAATCCTGGTGGCGAGTGGCGAACGGGTGAGTAATATATCGGAACGTGCCCAGTCGTGGGGGATAACGCAGCGAAAGCTGTGCTAATACCGCATACGATCTACGGATGAAAGCGGGGGACTCGCAAGAGCCTCGCGCGATTGGAGCGGCCGATATCAGATTAGCTAGTTGGTGAGGTAAAGGCTCACCAAGGCGACGATCTGTAGCTGGTCTGAGAGGACGACCAGCCACACTGGAACTGAGACACGGTCCAGACTCCTACGGGAGGCAGCAGTGGGGAATTTTGGACAATGGGCGCAAGCCTGATCCAGCAATGCCGCGTGCAGGATGAAGGCCTTCGGGTTGTAAACTGCTTTTGTACGGAACGAAACGGTCTGCCCTAATACGGTGGGCTAATGACGGTACCGTAAGAATAAGCACCGGCTAACTACGTGCCAGCAGCCGCGGTAATACGTAGGGTGCGAGCGTTAATCGGAATTACTGGGCGTAAAGCGTGCGCAGGCGGTTATATAAGACAGATGTGAAATCCCCGGGCTCAACCTGGGACCTGCATTTGTGACTGTATAGCTAGAGTACGGTAGAGGGGGATGGAATTCCGCGTGTAGCAGTGAAATGCGTAGATATGCGGAGGAACACCGATGGCGAAGGCAATCCCCTGGACCTGTACTGACGCTCATGCACGAAAGCGTGGGGAGCAAACAGGATTAGATACCCTGGTAGTCCACGCCCTAAACGATGTCAACTGGTTGTTGGGTCTTCACTGACTCAGTAACGAAGCTAACGCGTGAAGTTGACCGCCTGGGGAGTACGGCCGCAAGGTTGAAACTCAAAGGAATTGACGGGGACCCGCACAAGCGGTGGATGATGTGGTTTAATTCGATGCAACGCGAAAAACCTTACCCACCTTTGACATGTACGGAAGTCGCTAGAGATAGCTTCGTGCTCGAAAGAGAGCCGTAACACAGGTGCTGCATGGCTGTCGTCAGCTCGTGTCGTGAGATGTTGGGTTAAGTCCCGCAACGAGCGCAACCCTTGTCATTAGTTGCTACATTTAGTTGGGCACTCTAATGAGACTGCCGGTGACAAGCCGGAGGAAGGTGGGGATGACGTCAAGTCCTCATGGCCCTTATAGGTGGGGCTACACACGTCATACAATGGCTGGTACAAAGGGTTGCCAACCCGCGAGGGGGAGCTAATCCCATAAAGCCAGTCGTAGTCCGGATCGCAGTCTGCAACTCGACTGCGTGAAGTCGGAATCGCTAGTAATCGTGGATCAGAATGTCACGGTGAATACGTTCCCGGGTCTTGTACACACCGCCCGTCACACCATGGGAGCGGGTTCTGCCAGAAGTAGTTAGCCTAACCGCAAGGAGGGCGATTACCACGGCAGGGTTCGTGACTGGGGTGAAGTCGTAACAAGGTAGCCGTATCGGAAGGTGCGGCTGGATCACCTCCTTTCTGGAAACTGCAATTTAATTTGAACGCTCACACTTATCGGTTGTTGGAAGGTTGTCGCTGAGGACTTAACTTGAACTCATGTTCAGGCTTGGTAAAAAGTGACCGGCTTGGGTCTGTAGCTCAGTTGGTTAGAGCACTGTGTTGATAACGCAGGGGTCGTTGGTTCGAGACCAACCAGACCCACCAATGTCGTTCAAGAGCGTCATCCAACGCCTTCTGGCTAAGATTTTGAATTCCTTGCGGAATTGGGGGTGTAGCTCAGCTGGGAGAGCGGCTGCTTTGCAAGCAGTAGGTAGCGGGTTCGAGTCCTGTCACCTCCACCAATCTTTTAATTTCTTATCTGATTAGTATTAATCAACACCAAAGTTGCTTCGAAAGAGGCTGCTTTGTTGTTGATCGGGATTACCTGATCAATCGGCTGTTCTTTAACAATTTATAGAGTTTAATCAGCGTTGCTAACTTTAAGCTGCGTGAGGAAACTGCACATTCGTAAAGGTTTAGTGCAGACCGTGCCTTGCGTAGTTGTTAGCAACAATTTTTGATTGCGTCAAAATGAATATCAAACTTTGTTTGAAATTCGAAAGTAAGTTAGACGAGTTTTTTACGAAAGTAAGAGGCGGCGTCATTTACGGCATAACGCGATTGGTGAAAGACCAATCAAACATTCCTTGAAAACAACTTTAAATCTCGCAAGAGAAGTCAAAGTTATAGGGTCAAGTGAATAAGAGCACATGGTGGATGCCTTGGCAATGATAGGCGACGAAGGACGTGATAGCCTGCGATAAGCTTCGGGGAGCTGGCAAATTAGCTTTGATCCGGAGATTTCCGAATGGGGAAACCCACCCTTAGGGGTATCGCATACTGAATACATAGGTATGCGAGGCGAACCGGGTGAACTGAAACATCTCAGTAGCTCGAGGAAAAGACATCAACCGAGATTCCGAAAGTAGTGGCGAGCGAAATCGGAGAAGCCTGCAAGTGATAGCACAAGACATAACGGAACAGCCTGGAAATGCTGGCCATAGCGGGTGATAGCCCCGTACGTGAAATGACCTGTGTGGTACTGAGCTTGCGAAAAGTAGGGCGGGACACGAGAAATCCTGTCTGAATATGGGGGGACCATCCTCCAAGGCTAAATACTCATCATTGACCGATAGTGAACTAGTACCGTGAGGGAAAGGCGAAAAGAACCCCGGGAGGGGAGTGAAATAGATCCTGAAACCGTGTGCTTACAAAAAGTAGGAGCCCGCAAGGGTGACTGCGTACCTTTTGTATAATGGGTCAGCGACTTACATTCAGTGGCAAGGTTAACCGAATAGGGAAGCCGTAGAGAAATCGAGTCCGAATAGGGCGAATTAGTCGCTGGGTGTAGACCCGAAACCAAGTGATCTATCCATGGCCAGGATGAAGGTGCCGTAACAGGTACTGGAGGTCCGAACCGACTAGTGTTGCAAAACTAGCGGATGAGCTGTGGATAGGGGTGAAAGGCTAAACAAACTTGGAAATAGCTGGTTCTCTCCGAAAACTATTTAGGTAGTGCCTCAAGTATTACCGTCGGGGGTAGAGCACTGTTTTGGCTAGGGGGTCATGGCGACTTACCAAACCAATGCAAACTCCGAATACCGACGAGTACAGCTTGGGAGACAGAGCACCGGGTGCTAACGTCCGGACTCAAGAGGGAAACAACCCAGACCGCCAGCTAAGGTCCCTAAAATTGGCTAAGTGGGAAACGAAGTGGGAAGGCTAAAACAGTCAGGATGTTGGCTTAGAAGCAGCCATCATTTAAAGAAAGCGTAATAGCTCACTGATCGAGTCGTCCTGCGCGGAAGATGTAACGGGGCTAAGCCAGTTACCGAAGCTGCGGATTTGCAATTTATTGCAAGTGGTAGGAGAGCGTTCTGTAAGCCTGTGAAGGTGCGTTGTAAAGCGTGCTGGAGGTATCAGAAGTGCGAATGCTGACATGAGTAGCGTTAAAGGGGGTGAAAAGCCCCCTCGCCGTAAGCGCAAGGTTTTCTACGCAACGTTCATCGGCGTAGAGTGAGTCGGCCCCTAAGGCGAGGCAGAGATGCGTAGTTGATGGGAAACAGGTCAATATTCCTGTACCGATGTGTAGTGCGATGTGGGGACGGAGAAGGTTAGCTCAGCCAACTGTTGGATATGTTGGTTCAAGCCTGTAGTCGTGCCTGGTAGGTAAATCCGCCGGGCTTAGATGAGGGGTGATAACGAGGCTGCTTGCAGCCGAAGTGAGTGATACCCTGCTTCCAGGAAAAGCCACTAAGCTTCAGCTACACACGACCGTACCGCAAACCGACACTGGTGCGCGAGATGAGTATTCTAAGGCGCTTGAGAGAACTCAGGAGAAGGAACTCGGCAAATTGACACCGTAACTTCGGAAGAAGGTGTGCCTTTAGTAGGTGAAGGGATTTACTCCTGGAGCCCAATGAGGTTGCAAAAAATCGGTGGCTGCGACTGTTTATTAAAAACACAGCACTCTGCAAACACGAAAGTGGACGTATAGGGTGTGACGCCTGCCCGGTGCTGGAAGATTAAATGATGGGGTGCAAGCTCTTGATTGAAGTCCCAGTAAACGGCGGCCGTAACTATAACGGTCCTAAGGTAGCGAAATTCCTTGTCGGGTAAGTTCCGACCTGCACGAATGGCGTAACGATGGCCACACTGTCTCCTCCTGAGACTCAGCGAAGTTGAAATGTTTGTGATGATGCAATCTCCCCGCGGAAAGACGGAAAGACCCCATGAACCTTTACTGTAGCTTTGTATTGGACTTTGAACAGATCTGTGTAGGATAGGTGGGAGGCTTTGAAGTAGGGTCGCTAGATCTTATGGAGCCAACGTTGAAATACCACCCTGGTGTGTTTGAGGTTCTAACCTAGGTCCATTATCTGGATCGGGGACAGTGCATGGTAGGCAGTTTGACTGGGGCGGTCTCCTCCCAAAGCGTAACGGAGGAGTTCGAAGGTACGCTAGTTACGGTCGGACATCGTGACGATAGTGCAATGGCATAAGCGTGCTTAACTGCGAGACTGACAAGTCGAGCAGATGCGAAAGCAGGACATAGTGATCCGGTGGTTCTGTATGGAAGGGCCATCGCTCAACGGATAAAAGGTACTCTGGGGATAACAGGCTGATACCGCCCAAGAGTTCATATCGACGGCGGTGTTTGGCACCTCGATGTCGGCTCATCTCATCCTGGGGCTGTAGCCGGTCCCAAGGGTATGGCTGTTCGCCATTTAAAGAGGTACGTGAGCTGGGTTTAAAACGTCGTGAGACAGTTTGGTCCCTATCTTCCGTGGGCGCTGCAGATTTGAGGAAGCCTGCTCCTAGTACGAGAGGACCGGAGTGGACACACCTCTGGTGTATCGGTTGTCACGCCAGTGGCATTGCCGAGTAGCTAAGTGTGGAAGAGATAACCGCTGAAAGCATCTAAGCGGGAAACTCGTTTCAAGATGAGATCTGCCGGGGCCTTGAGCCCCCTAAAGAGTCGTTCAAGACCAGGACGTTGATAGGTCGGGTGTGGAAGCGCAGTAATGCGTTAAGCTAACCGATACTAATTGCTCGTGCGGCTTGACCCTATAACTTTGATCGTTAGATCAAGGAAGTTATGCCAAGTTGACGCATTCAAAAATCCTGACAGTACGCAAGTACACAGGTTCGTTAAATCGATGAAGCTGATTAGCTCTATAAATTGGTTGTCTTGACTGGTTCATTCCACATCAAGATGACAAAAAGTTATGCCTGACGACCATAGCGAGTTGGTACCACTCCTTCCCATCCCGAACAGGACCGTGAAACGACTCTGCGCCAATGATAGTGCGGATCCCCGTGTGAAAGTAGGACATCGTCAGGCTATTCAACCGAAAACGCCCCCTGTGATCAGGGGGCGTTTTTACTAGAACTAAGAATTAGTTTTAGTAAAAACGCAAAATGCGTGTTATACTTTAAGGCTTCGCTGATCGCAGCGTCTTAAAAGAAGGTAGTTGAAAGACTGCTTGGTTCGTTAAAAATTTACAGCCGATAAGTGTGGGCGTTTGAAGGCAATTGCCAAGTTCTTCGGAACTATGTCTTAACTGACATACAAACGCTCATGAAGTAAAAAAGATGTGAAATTCGTCAAAGAAAATCACGTCGATTCCAATTTATGAGTGGCTCGAGAGAGCAAAAAATTCAAGATCGAACTATAGAGTTTGATCCTGGCTCAGATTGAACGCTGGCGGCATGCCTTACACATGCAAGTCGAACGGCAGCACGGGAGCAATCCTGGTGGCGAGTGGCGAACGGGTGAGTAATATATCGGAACGTGCCCAGTCGTGGGGGATAACGCAGCGAAAGCTGTGCTAATACCGCATACGATCTACGGATGAAAGCGGGGGACTCGCAAGAGCCTCGCGCGATTGGAGCGGCCGATATCAGATTAGCTAGTTGGTGAGGTAAAGGCTCACCAAGGCGACGATCTGTAGCTGGTCTGAGAGGACGACCAGCCACACTGGAACTGAGACACGGTCCAGACTCCTACGGGAGGCAGCAGTGGGGAATTTTGGACAATGGGCGCAAGCCTGATCCAGCAATGCCGCGTGCAGGATGAAGGCCTTCGGGTTGTAAACTGCTTTTGTACGGAACGAAACGGTCTGCCCTAATACGGTGGGCTAATGACGGTACCGTAAGAATAAGCACCGGCTAACTACGTGCCAGCAGCCGCGGTAATACGTAGGGTGCGAGCGTTAATCGGAATTACTGGGCGTAAAGCGTGCGCAGGCGGTTATATAAGACAGATGTGAAATCCCCGGGCTCAACCTGGGACCTGCATTTGTGACTGTATAGCTAGAGTACGGTAGAGGGGGATGGAATTCCGCGTGTAGCAGTGAAATGCGTAGATATGCGGAGGAACACCGATGGCGAAGGCAATCCCCTGGACCTGTACTGACGCTCATGCACGAAAGCGTGGGGAGCAAACAGGATTAGATACCCTGGTAGTCCACGCCCTAAACGATGTCAACTGGTTGTTGGGTCTTCACTGACTCAGTAACGAAGCTAACGCGTGAAGTTGACCGCCTGGGGAGTACGGCCGCAAGGTTGAAACTCAAAGGAATTGACGGGGACCCGCACAAGCGGTGGATGATGTGGTTTAATTCGATGCAACGCGAAAAACCTTACCCACCTTTGACATGTACGGAAGTCGCTAGAGATAGCTTCGTGCTCGAAAGAGAGCCGTAACACAGGTGCTGCATGGCTGTCGTCAGCTCGTGTCGTGAGATGTTGGGTTAAGTCCCGCAACGAGCGCAACCCTTGTCATTAGTTGCTACATTTAGTTGGGCACTCTAATGAGACTGCCGGTGACAAGCCGGAGGAAGGTGGGGATGACGTCAAGTCCTCATGGCCCTTATAGGTGGGGCTACACACGTCATACAATGGCTGGTACAAAGGGTTGCCAACCCGCGAGGGGGAGCTAATCCCATAAAGCCAGTCGTAGTCCGGATCGCAGTCTGCAACTCGACTGCGTGAAGTCGGAATCGCTAGTAATCGTGGATCAGAATGTCACGGTGAATACGTTCCCGGGTCTTGTACACACCGCCCGTCACACCATGGGAGCGGGTTCTGCCAGAAGTAGTTAGCCTAACCGCAAGGAGGGCGATTACCACGGCAGGGTTCGTGACTGGGGTGAAGTCGTAACAAGGTAGCCGTATCGGAAGGTGCGGCTGGATCACCTCCTTTCTGGAAACTGCAATTTAATTTGAACGCTCACACTTATCGGTTGTTGGAAGGTTGTCGCTGAGGACTTAACTTGAACTCATGTTCAGGCTTGGTAAAAAGTGACCGGCTTGGGTCTGTAGCTCAGTTGGTTAGAGCACTGTGTTGATAACGCAGGGGTCGTTGGTTCGAGACCAACCAGACCCACCAATGTCGTTCAAGAGCGTCATCCAACGCCTTCTGGCTAAGATTTTGAATTCCTTGCGGAATTGGGGGTGTAGCTCAGCTGGGAGAGCGGCTGCTTTGCAAGCAGTAGGTAGCGGGTTCGAGTCCTGTCACCTCCACCAATCTTTTAATTTCTTATCTGATTAGTATTAATCAACACCAAAGTTGCTTCGAAAGAGGCTGCTTTGTTGTTGATCGGGATTACCTGATCAATCGGCTGTTCTTTAACAATTTATAGAGTTTAATCAGCGTTGCTAACTTTAAGCTGCGTGAGGAAACTGCACATTCGTAAAGGTTTAGTGCAGACCGTGCCTTGCGTAGTTGTTAGCAACAATTTTTGATTGCGTCAAAATGAATATCAAACTTTGTTTGAAATTCGAAAGTAAGTTAGACGAGTTTTTTACGAAAGTAAGAGGCGGCGTCATTTACGGCATAACGCGATTGGTGAAAGACCAATCAAACATTCCTTGAAAACAACTTTAAATCTCGCAAGAGAAGTCAAAGTTATAGGGTCAAGTGAATAAGAGCACATGGTGGATGCCTTGGCAATGATAGGCGACGAAGGACGTGATAGCCTGCGATAAGCTTCGGGGAGCTGGCAAATTAGCTTTGATCCGGAGATTTCCGAATGGGGAAACCCACCCTTAGGGGTATCGCATACTGAATACATAGGTATGCGAGGCGAACCGGGTGAACTGAAACATCTCAGTAGCTCGAGGAAAAGACATCAACCGAGATTCCGAAAGTAGTGGCGAGCGAAATCGGAGAAGCCTGCAAGTGATAGCACAAGACATAACGGAACAGCCTGGAAATGCTGGCCATAGCGGGTGATAGCCCCGTACGTGAAATGACCTGTGTGGTACTGAGCTTGCGAAAAGTAGGGCGGGACACGAGAAATCCTGTCTGAATATGGGGGGACCATCCTCCAAGGCTAAATACTCATCATTGACCGATAGTGAACTAGTACCGTGAGGGAAAGGCGAAAAGAACCCCGGGAGGGGAGTGAAATAGATCCTGAAACCGTGTGCTTACAAAAAGTAGGAGCCCGCAAGGGTGACTGCGTACCTTTTGTATAATGGGTCAGCGACTTACATTCAGTGGCAAGGTTAACCGAATAGGGAAGCCGTAGAGAAATCGAGTCCGAATAGGGCGAATTAGTCGCTGGGTGTAGACCCGAAACCAAGTGATCTATCCATGGCCAGGATGAAGGTGCCGTAACAGGTACTGGAGGTCCGAACCGACTAGTGTTGCAAAACTAGCGGATGAGCTGTGGATAGGGGTGAAAGGCTAAACAAACTTGGAAATAGCTGGTTCTCTCCGAAAACTATTTAGGTAGTGCCTCAAGTATTACCGTCGGGGGTAGAGCACTGTTTTGGCTAGGGGGTCATGGCGACTTACCAAACCAATGCAAACTCCGAATACCGACGAGTACAGCTTGGGAGACAGAGCACCGGGTGCTAACGTCCGGACTCAAGAGGGAAACAACCCAGACCGCCAGCTAAGGTCCCTAAAATTGGCTAAGTGGGAAACGAAGTGGGAAGGCTAAAACAGTCAGGATGTTGGCTTAGAAGCAGCCATCATTTAAAGAAAGCGTAATAGCTCACTGATCGAGTCGTCCTGCGCGGAAGATGTAACGGGGCTAAGCCAGTTACCGAAGCTGCGGATTTGCAATTTATTGCAAGTGGTAGGAGAGCGTTCTGTAAGCCTGTGAAGGTGCGTTGTAAAGCGTGCTGGAGGTATCAGAAGTGCGAATGCTGACATGAGTAGCGTTAAAGGGGGTGAAAAGCCCCCTCGCCGTAAGCGCAAGGTTTTCTACGCAACGTTCATCGGCGTAGAGTGAGTCGGCCCCTAAGGCGAGGCAGAGATGCGTAGTTGATGGGAAACAGGTCAATATTCCTGTACCGATGTGTAGTGCGATGTGGGGACGGAGAAGGTTAGCTCAGCCAACTGTTGGATATGTTGGTTCAAGCCTGTAGTCGTGCCTGGTAGGTAAATCCGCCGGGCTTAGATGAGGGGTGATAACGAGGCTGCTTGCAGCCGAAGTGAGTGATACCCTGCTTCCAGGAAAAGCCACTAAGCTTCAGCTACACACGACCGTACCGCAAACCGACACTGGTGCGCGAGATGAGTATTCTAAGGCGCTTGAGAGAACTCAGGAGAAGGAACTCGGCAAATTGACACCGTAACTTCGGAAGAAGGTGTGCCTTTAGTAGGTGAAGGGATTTACTCCTGGAGCCCAATGAGGTTGCAAAAAATCGGTGGCTGCGACTGTTTATTAAAAACACAGCACTCTGCAAACACGAAAGTGGACGTATAGGGTGTGACGCCTGCCCGGTGCTGGAAGATTAAATGATGGGGTGCAAGCTCTTGATTGAAGTCCCAGTAAACGGCGGCCGTAACTATAACGGTCCTAAGGTAGCGAAATTCCTTGTCGGGTAAGTTCCGACCTGCACGAATGGCGTAACGATGGCCACACTGTCTCCTCCTGAGACTCAGCGAAGTTGAAATGTTTGTGATGATGCAATCTCCCCGCGGAAAGACGGAAAGACCCCATGAACCTTTACTGTAGCTTTGTATTGGACTTTGAACAGATCTGTGTAGGATAGGTGGGAGGCTTTGAAGTAGGGTCGCTAGATCTTATGGAGCCAACGTTGAAATACCACCCTGGTGTGTTTGAGGTTCTAACCTAGGTCCATTATCTGGATCGGGGACAGTGCATGGTAGGCAGTTTGACTGGGGCGGTCTCCTCCCAAAGCGTAACGGAGGAGTTCGAAGGTACGCTAGTTACGGTCGGACATCGTGACGATAGTGCAATGGCATAAGCGTGCTTAACTGCGAGACTGACAAGTCGAGCAGATGCGAAAGCAGGACATAGTGATCCGGTGGTTCTGTATGGAAGGGCCATCGCTCAACGGATAAAAGGTACTCTGGGGATAACAGGCTGATACCGCCCAAGAGTTCATATCGACGGCGGTGTTTGGCACCTCGATGTCGGCTCATCTCATCCTGGGGCTGTAGCCGGTCCCAAGGGTATGGCTGTTCGCCATTTAAAGAGGTACGTGAGCTGGGTTTAAAACGTCGTGAGACAGTTTGGTCCCTATCTTCCGTGGGCGCTGCAGATTTGAGGAAGCCTGCTCCTAGTACGAGAGGACCGGAGTGGACACACCTCTGGTGTATCGGTTGTCACGCCAGTGGCATTGCCGAGTAGCTAAGTGTGGAAGAGATAACCGCTGAAAGCATCTAAGCGGGAAACTCGTTTCAAGATGAGATCTGCCGGGGCCTTGAGCCCCCTAAAGAGTCGTTCAAGACCAGGACGTTGATAGGTCGGGTGTGGAAGCGCAGTAATGCGTTAAGCTAACCGATACTAATTGCTCGTGCGGCTTGACCCTATAACTTTGATCGTTAGATCAAGGAAGTTATGCCAAGTTGACGCATTCAAAAATCCTGACAGTACGCAAGTACACAGGTTCGTTAAATCGATGAAGCTGATTAGCTCTATAAATTGGTTGTCTTGACTGGTTCATTCCACATCAAGATGACAAAAAGTTATGCCTGACGACCATAGCGAGTTGGTACCACTCCTTCCCATCCCGAACAGGACCGTGAAACGACTCTGCGCCAATGATAGTGCGGATCCCCGTGTGAAAGTAGGACATCGTCAGGCTATTCAACCGAAAACGCCCCCTGTGATCAGGGGGCGTTTTTACTAGAACTAAGAATTAGTTTTAGTAAAAACGCAAAATGCGTGTTATACTTTAAGGCTCCGCTGATCGCAGCGTCTTAAAAGAAGGTAGTTGAAAGACTGCTTGGTTCGTTAAAAATTTACAGCCGATAAGTGTGGGCGTTTGAAGGCAATTGCCAAGTTCTTCGGAACTATGTCTTAACTGACATACAAACGCTCATGAAGTAAAAAAGATGTGAAATTCGTCAAAGAAAATCACGTCGATTCCAATTTATGAGTGGCTCGAGAGAGCAAAAAATTCAAGATCGAACTATAGAGTTTGATCCTGGCTCAGATTGAACGCTGGCGGCATGCCTTACACATGCAAGTCGAACGGCAGCACGGGAGCAATCCTGGTGGCGAGTGGCGAACGGGTGAGTAATATATCGGAACGTGCCCAGTCGTGGGGGATAACGCAGCGAAAGCTGTGCTAATACCGCATACGATCTACGGATGAAAGCGGGGGACTCGCAAGAGCCTCGCGCGATTGGAGCGGCCGATATCAGATTAGCTAGTTGGTGAGGTAAAGGCTCACCAAGGCGACGATCTGTAGCTGGTCTGAGAGGACGACCAGCCACACTGGAACTGAGACACGGTCCAGACTCCTACGGGAGGCAGCAGTGGGGAATTTTGGACAATGGGCGCAAGCCTGATCCAGCAATGCCGCGTGCAGGATGAAGGCCTTCGGGTTGTAAACTGCTTTTGTACGGAACGAAACGGTCTGCCCTAATACGGTGGGCTAATGACGGTACCGTAAGAATAAGCACCGGCTAACTACGTGCCAGCAGCCGCGGTAATACGTAGGGTGCGAGCGTTAATCGGAATTACTGGGCGTAAAGCGTGCGCAGGCGGTTATATAAGACAGATGTGAAATCCCCGGGCTCAACCTGGGACCTGCATTTGTGACTGTATAGCTAGAGTACGGTAGAGGGGGATGGAATTCCGCGTGTAGCAGTGAAATGCGTAGATATGCGGAGGAACACCGATGGCGAAGGCAATCCCCTGGACCTGTACTGACGCTCATGCACGAAAGCGTGGGGAGCAAACAGGATTAGATACCCTGGTAGTCCACGCCCTAAACGATGTCAACTGGTTGTTGGGTCTTCACTGACTCAGTAACGAAGCTAACGCGTGAAGTTGACCGCCTGGGGAGTACGGCCGCAAGGTTGAAACTCAAAGGAATTGACGGGGACCCGCACAAGCGGTGGATGATGTGGTTTAATTCGATGCAACGCGAAAAACCTTACCCACCTTTGACATGTACGGAAGTCGCTAGAGATAGCTTCGTGCTCGAAAGAGAGCCGTAACACAGGTGCTGCATGGCTGTCGTCAGCTCGTGTCGTGAGATGTTGGGTTAAGTCCCGCAACGAGCGCAACCCTTGTCATTAGTTGCTACATTTAGTTGGGCACTCTAATGAGACTGCCGGTGACAAGCCGGAGGAAGGTGGGGATGACGTCAAGTCCTCATGGCCCTTATAGGTGGGGCTACACACGTCATACAATGGCTGGTACAAAGGGTTGCCAACCCGCGAGGGGGAGCTAATCCCATAAAGCCAGTCGTAGTCCGGATCGCAGTCTGCAACTCGACTGCGTGAAGTCGGAATCGCTAGTAATCGTGGATCAGAATGTCACGGTGAATACGTTCCCGGGTCTTGTACACACCGCCCGTCACACCATGGGAGCGGGTTCTGCCAGAAGTAGTTAGCCTAACCGCAAGGAGGGCGATTACCACGGCAGGGTTCGTGACTGGGGTGAAGTCGTAACAAGGTAGCCGTATCGGAAGGTGCGGCTGGATCACCTCCTTTCTGGAAACTGCAATTTAATTTGAACGCTCACACTTATCGGTTGTTGGAAGGTTGTCGCTGAGGACTTAACTTGAACTCATGTTCAGGCTTGGTAAAAAGTGACCGGCTTGGGTCTGTAGCTCAGTTGGTTAGAGCACTGTGTTGATAACGCAGGGGTCGTTGGTTCGAGACCAACCAGACCCACCAATGTCGTTCAAGAGCGTCATCCAACGCCTTCTGGCTAAGATTTTGAATTCCTTGCGGAATTGGGGGTGTAGCTCAGCTGGGAGAGCGGCTGCTTTGCAAGCAGTAGGTAGCGGGTTCGAGTCCTGTCACCTCCACCAATCTTTTAATTTCTTATCTGATTAGTATTAATCAACACCAAAGTTGCTTCGAAAGAGGCTGCTTTGTTGTTGATCGGGATTACCTGATCAATCGGCTGTTCTTTAACAATTTATAGAGTTTAATCAGCGTTGCTAACTTTAAGCTGCGTGAGGAAACTGCACATTCGTAAAGGTTTAGTGCAGACCGTGCCTTGCGTAGTTGTTAGCAACAATTTTTGATTGCGTCAAAATGAATATCAAACTTTGTTTGAAATTCGAAAGTAAGTTAGACGAGTTTTTTACGAAAGTAAGAGGCGGCGTCATTTACGGCATAACGCGATTGGTGAAAGACCAATCAAACATTCCTTGAAAACAACTTTAAATCTCGCAAGAGAAGTCAAAGTTATAGGGTCAAGTGAATAAGAGCACATGGTGGATGCCTTGGCAATGATAGGCGACGAAGGACGTGATAGCCTGCGATAAGCTTCGGGGAGCTGGCAAATTAGCTTTGATCCGGAGATTTCCGAATGGGGAAACCCACCCTTAGGGGTATCGCATACTGAATACATAGGTATGCGAGGCGAACCGGGTGAACTGAAACATCTCAGTAGCTCGAGGAAAAGACATCAACCGAGATTCCGAAAGTAGTGGCGAGCGAAATCGGAGAAGCCTGCAAGTGATAGCACAAGACATAACGGAACAGCCTGGAAATGCTGGCCATAGCGGGTGATAGCCCCGTACGTGAAATGACCTGTGTGGTACTGAGCTTGCGAAAAGTAGGGCGGGACACGAGAAATCCTGTCTGAATATGGGGGGACCATCCTCCAAGGCTAAATACTCATCATTGACCGATAGTGAACTAGTACCGTGAGGGAAAGGCGAAAAGAACCCCGGGAGGGGAGTGAAATAGATCCTGAAACCGTGTGCTTACAAAAAGTAGGAGCCCGCAAGGGTGACTGCGTACCTTTTGTATAAT
Organism: Rhodoferax aquaticus; assembly: GCF_006974105.1. Classification (NCBI taxonomy): domain Bacteria; kingdom Pseudomonadati; phylum Pseudomonadota; class Betaproteobacteria; order Burkholderiales; family Comamonadaceae; genus Rhodoferax; species Rhodoferax aquaticus. The sequence goes on along the minus strand of NZ_CP036282.1, from coordinate 4,051,755 downwards.
GGGTCAGCGACTTACATTCAGTGGCAAGGTTAACCGAATAGGGAAGCCGTAGAGAAATCGAGTCCGAATAGGGCGAATTAGTCGCTGGGTGTAGACCCGAAACCAAGTGATCTATCCATGGCCAGGATGAAGGTGCCGTAACAGGTACTGGAGGTCCGAACCGACTAGTGTTGCAAAACTAGCGGATGAGCTGTGGATAGGGGTGAAAGGCTAAACAAACTTGGAAATAGCTGGTTCTCTCCGAAAACTATTTAGGTAGTGCCTCAAGTATTACCGTCGGGGGTAGAGCACTGTTTTGGCTAGGGGGTCATGGCGACTTACCAAACCAATGCAAACTCCGAATACCGACGAGTACAGCTTGGGAGACAGAGCACCGGGTGCTAACGTCCGGACTCAAGAGGGAAACAACCCAGACCGCCAGCTAAGGTCCCTAAAATTGGCTAAGTGGGAAACGAAGTGGGAAGGCTAAAACAGTCAGGATGTTGGCTTAGAAGCAGCCATCATTTAAAGAAAGCGTAATAGCTCACTGATCGAGTCGTCCTGCGCGGAAGATGTAACGGGGCTAAGCCAGTTACCGAAGCTGCGGATTTGCAATTTATTGCAAGTGGTAGGAGAGCGTTCTGTAAGCCTGTGAAGGTGCGTTGTAAAGCGTGCTGGAGGTATCAGAAGTGCGAATGCTGACATGAGTAGCGTTAAAGGGGGTGAAAAGCCCCCTCGCCGTAAGCGCAAGGTTTTCTACGCAACGTTCATCGGCGTAGAGTGAGTCGGCCCCTAAGGCGAGGCAGAGATGCGTAGTTGATGGGAAACAGGTCAATATTCCTGTACCGATGTGTAGTGCGATGTGGGGACGGAGAAGGTTAGCTCAGCCAACTGTTGGATATGTTGGTTCAAGCCTGTAGTCGTGCCTGGTAGGTAAATCCGCCGGGCTTAGATGAGGGGTGATAACGAGGCTGCTTGCAGCCGAAGTGAGTGATACCCTGCTTCCAGGAAAAGCCACTAAGCTTCAGCTACACACGACCGTACCGCAAACCGACACTGGTGCGCGAGATGAGTATTCTAAGGCGCTTGAGAGAACTCAGGAGAAGGAACTCGGCAAATTGACACCGTAACTTCGGAAGAAGGTGTGCCTTTAGTAGGTGAAGGGATTTACTCCTGGAGCCCAATGAGGTTGCAAAAAATCGGTGGCTGCGACTGTTTATTAAAAACACAGCACTCTGCAAACACGAAAGTGGACGTATAGGGTGTGACGCCTGCCCGGTGCTGGAAGATTAAATGATGGGGTGCAAGCTCTTGATTGAAGTCCCAGTAAACGGCGGCCGTAACTATAACGGTCCTAAGGTAGCGAAATTCCTTGTCGGGTAAGTTCCGACCTGCACGAATGGCGTAACGATGGCCACACTGTCTCCTCCTGAGACTCAGCGAAGTTGAAATGTTTGTGATGATGCAATCTCCCCGCGGAAAGACGGAAAGACCCCATGAACCTTTACTGTAGCTTTGTATTGGACTTTGAACAGATCTGTGTAGGATAGGTGGGAGGCTTTGAAGTAGGGTCGCTAGATCTTATGGAGCCAACGTTGAAATACCACCCTGGTGTGTTTGAGGTTCTAACCTAGGTCCATTATCTGGATCGGGGACAGTGCATGGTAGGCAGTTTGACTGGGGCGGTCTCCTCCCAAAGCGTAACGGAGGAGTTCGAAGGTACGCTAGTTACGGTCGGACATCGTGACGATAGTGCAATGGCATAAGCGTGCTTAACTGCGAGACTGACAAGTCGAGCAGATGCGAAAGCAGGACATAGTGATCCGGTGGTTCTGTATGGAAGGGCCATCGCTCAACGGATAAAAGGTACTCTGGGGATAACAGGCTGATACCGCCCAAGAGTTCATATCGACGGCGGTGTTTGGCACCTCGATGTCGGCTCATCTCATCCTGGGGCTGTAGCCGGTCCCAAGGGTATGGCTGTTCGCCATTTAAAGAGGTACGTGAGCTGGGTTTAAAACGTCGTGAGACAGTTTGGTCCCTATCTTCCGTGGGCGCTGCAGATTTGAGGAAGCCTGCTCCTAGTACGAGAGGACCGGAGTGGACACACCTCTGGTGTATCGGTTGTCACGCCAGTGGCATTGCCGAGTAGCTAAGTGTGGAAGAGATAACCGCTGAAAGCATCTAAGCGGGAAACTCGTTTCAAGATGAGATCTGCCGGGGCCTTGAGCCCCCTAAAGAGTCGTTCAAGACCAGGACGTTGATAGGTCGGGTGTGGAAGCGCAGTAATGCGTTAAGCTAACCGATACTAATTGCTCGTGCGGCTTGACCCTATAACTTTGATCGTTAGATCAAGGAAGTTATGCCAAGTTGACGCATTCAAAAATCCTGACAGTACGCAAGTACACAGGTTCGTTAAATCGATGAAGCTGATTAGCTCTATAAATTGGTTGTCTTGACTGGTTCATTCCACATCAAGATGACAAAAAGTTATGCCTGACGACCATAGCGAGTTGGTACCACTCCTTCCCATCCCGAACAGGACCGTGAAACGACTCTGCGCCAATGATAGTGCGGATCCCCGTGTGAAAGTAGGACATCGTCAGGCTATTCAACCGAAAACGCCCCCTGTGATCAGGGGGCGTTTTTTTTTGACCAAAAACTCCCATAACGAACTCTCTCCGTACTTTAGCCAAATTGGCTCTACGTGTTCGCTAGACAGTGTCTTAGGCTAGATGTAACTTCGTCTGTTGGGCCATCGAAAAATCGGGTAATCCAAGCTTCTTCTCTGTCTCGCACTTGGTTTAGAAAATAGCCTGCCCCGGTCGAGTCATTACACCGACTCATTGTTTTGAATGTTTCGAACCCTGTTTCCAAGAAGGTTTGTAGGGATTCCAATCCAGCCAGATGTGCAGGGCGTCGCATTAGCTTAAGCAGCGTTGATAGGCCTACTGTGTTGGTAAGCTGGGTAAGGTCCTTACCAAGCTTCAGAACACCTAGTAGTTGCGTAGAGCGTTCGTGACGCGCTCCAACGAAACGCCAGCAGTCGATGTAGCGCGAGACCGGATCCCTGTCCAAAGGCTGTTCCAACCAGCAAGCCCCCATTGCCTGGTCAAGTTCTTCAGTCAAACAATGTACCGACGCCATCTGTGTAGCCGTTTGTATGACAGACGCAGGAAAGACTTTCTCGATTGTCTTGGCAATGCGTGAAAATTGCTGATCTCTTGCAGAATAATCCTTTGCCGCGTACAGCTCGGTTAGGAAAAACCTAGCCGCATCTCCAAAATCTTCACTCCGCAATAGATCTCTATAGGTTCCTTCGAACCGCCTTGCTTGAAGTTGTTTGATTTGGATAACTGCGTCTCCCAGTCGTGGCGCAACCACTTGTGCTTCCCGTAAAGCGTTGACTTTAGCCAATGCTTTGGCGATTGTTTCGTGTGAAGTCATGCTGCAAGTCTAGATTAGGGTTATCCGCAAATTATCGGCATCGGGAAGCAGCCCGCATCGGAGGTAAACGAGATTGGACTAGATAGTCTACGGGTTTACCCGTACATTATGGCGATGTCGAACCACCTGGTCTCAATAAAAACCGCTTTTCAGGCGGTGCTACGTCTAGTCTTTGGGCGCGCTCCTGCCTCACAAGAGACCGGTGGTGCAACTGTAGCGCGCGCTATTGTGCCTATTCGTTCATTGGGCGAGAACCAACGTCCGCGCATCCTCAAGCATTTGCTGGCACTTGATCCTCGTGATCGTTACCTGCGCTTTGGCAGTGTCATAAAGGATGAACGTATTGCTAAGTATGTCGAAAGCATTGATTTTCAACGCGACGACGTGTTCGGAATCTTCAATCGAAAGCTAGATCTGATCGCGGTCGCGCATCTCGCATACGCTGAACAGATGGATTGCGAAGCATGTGCGGAATTTGGCGTATCAGTCTTACCTCACGCGCGTGGTTTGGGCTACGGGTCTCGGCTATTCGAACGAGCCACAATGCATTCCCGTAACGAGGGGGTGCAGATGATCTTTATCCATGCGCTTTCCGAGAACACTGCGATGCTGGCGATCGCAAGAAAGGCGGGTGCAATCCTGCAGCGCGATGGAAGTGAGTCCGAAGCCCATCTGCGACTGGCACCCGCTGATCTCAGCAGTCAACTGGGATCGCTCCTTGATTCCCAGTTGGCACATTCAGATTACCAGCTCAAAGTACAGGCTCGGCAGTTTTGGCGATTTCTTTCCGCCGTGCAAGAGGTCCGAAACGGCGTTATTGACGCACAACGGCGTAGTGCCCCTTAGCGTTGCAATGGGTTCAATGCAGCCCTGAAACGTAAATCCGCTATCCTAGAGGGTCCGTAACAATGGCAAACATTGCCCACAAGTTAAGTGTCTGACCCACATCCATCGCGCAATTTCGACAAAGAAGATAAGCGTACCTTCTTGCAGAAGTTGGCAGAGTTTCTACACCCAGGCCCAGACTCAACAGCGGAGCTGATTGAAACCTTGGTTGAGGCAGAGGATAACAAGATCATCGGGGCTGAGTCACGTGCGATGCTGGAAGGGGTCATCCGCATGGCGGATATGACAGCCGGTGATGTGATGGTGCCGGCCACGCGCATGGACATCGTTAACATCGCGGCGCCTTTCGAGGACTTGCTGAATAACGTGATTGACACTGCGCACTCGCGCTTCCCTGTCTATGAACGGGAACGAGAAAACATCATCGGTATTTTGATGGCCAAGGACTTGTTGAAACTGCAGCGTGCCCCGGAGTTCAACATTCGGGCCTTACTCAGGCCCGCGGTCTTTATTCCGGAAACCAAAGGATTGAACGACTTGCTCCGTGAGTTTCGGGGCAACCGCAACCATTTGGCGATTGTGATAGACGAGTTTGGCCGTGTGGCCGGCCTCATTACGATCGAAGACGTCTTGGAACAGATCGTCGGGGAGATTGAAGACGAGTTCGATATCGCTGAGGATGAGGGTGACATTTTCGGCCTACCTGACAAAACGTATCGGGTTAGCGGAGACACACCGATTGACCGGGTGAACAGTGCTTTCGACACCCATCTTGCTGGTTCTGATCCAGATGACCACTTTGACACCATCGGTGGCCTCATTGCCCACGAAATGGGGCACGTGCCAAAGCGGGGCGAGAAGTTCACTTGGGGTGGATTGGATTTTGTGGTGCTTCACACCAAAGGTGGGGCCGTACGCTGGTTTAAGGTGGCGCCCGCCATCAAACACAACGCGCCAAGCCCCGCGCCTGAACAATAGCCATTGTCGTACGCGATGGGCCTCATCAAGGCTACGCCTTCCTTGCGTATTACGGCACTCTTACTCGGGGCTTGTGCTGCTGCGTCCAGCGTCGCATGGCCGCTTGAACTTGGGTTGAACAAAGGTAGCTCTGTATGGTGGCTGCAAACCATCGCGGTGCTTGCCTATGTTCTATCCCTGCGAAGGAGCCCCAGCGCAAAGCAGGCATTTTGGAGTGGGACATTTTTTGCCACCACGTGGCTCGGTGCGACATTCTGGTGGCTCTATGTGGCGATGCACGTTTACGGCGGACTAAGCGCCGCTTTAGCGGTAGCGGCTATCGTCGCCTTGGCCTTTGTACTCTCGCTCTACTATGGTGTGGCTGCTCTTGTCTACTGGCACTGGGGGCGGGCGCGACCTGCCGTCGGCGCCTTGTTGTTTGCCGCGACATGGACCTTGGCTGAAATGGCGCGTGGCACATGGTTCACTGGATTTGGCTGGGGCGCGATGGGGTACGCGCATCTGAGCGGCCCTCTGGCCCCTTACATCCCTTGGGTAGGCGCATACGGTGTGTGCGCCATAGCTGCGTGGTTAGCTGCGGCACTGGCCACGCTTCGCTTGCGGCAGCTGTCTCAAACTGTGGCCATCGTATCGATCGTGGCACTACCTCAGCTGTTGCCAGCACAGCTCACCCAGTTCGGCGAAGCGAACGGCGTATTGGGCGTCAAGTTGCTACAAGGCAACATCCCTCAAAACGAAAAATTTGAAGTGGGCACGGGCATTCAACAGTCTTTGGATTGGTACGGCGCCGAGCTGCTAAAGAGCACGGCCCAACTGGTTGTGGCACCTGAAACAGCCATCCCCATCCTTCCGCAACAGCTCCCTCCAGGCTATTTACAGGCCTTGCAACAACGTTACGCGGGGCCCTCGCAGGCTGCGTTGGTTGGTGTACCCACCGGTTCGTTCAGCAGTGGGTATACCAATGCCGTCATGGGCCTCGGTGGCGACCACTCGCAGCATTGGCAGTACGACAAACACCACTTGGTTCCGTTTGGCGAATTCATTCCCCCTTTCTTCAAGTGGTTTACGCGGCTCATGAACATCCCGCTGGGTGACTTCAATCGCGGTGAGCTAGGGCAGCCGTCGTTTGCGTTTGCAGGTCAACGCTTGGGCGTGAACATTTGCTACGAAGATCTATTTGGCGAAGAGTTGGCCGCCCGCTTCGTGGATCCAGACTTGGGCCCCACTATTTTCGTCAACGTCAGCAATATTGGCTGGTTTGGTGACACCACAGCGATAGACCAGCACCTCAACATTTCACGCATGCGTGCCTTGGAGTTTCAGCGCCCCTTTGTGCGTGCCACAAACACAGGGGCCACCGCTATCGTGGACCATCAAGGCCAAGTTACTGCTGACATGCCCCGTCTCACGCGCGGCAGTTTGCAGGGGGACGTGACCGGTCGTACCGGGATCACGCCTTTTGCGTGGTGGGCATCTCGCTTTGGCCTGTGGCCCATGTGGCTGTTGATGGCAGGTATTTGCGCGGCTGCATGGCTCACACGGCCGCGCCGCTGAGATTTGCACATAGCCCCGTAAAATAAGCGGTTTCGTTAACACGCCAAATTCAGCATTGCTGCCGGGCGTCGCGCAGTGGTCGTTCGGCCACCGTGCGCGCACGCAGTGCATCACTCCAAACACCATGCTTACTTTTCAGCAAATCATTCTTCGCCTGCAGGAATACTGGGACCGCCAGGGTTGCGCGCTTCTGCAACCGTATGACATGGAAGTGGGGGCAGGCACATCGCATACCGCCACCTTTTTGCGCGCCATCGGCCCGGAGCCTTGGAAGGCTGCTTACGTGCAACCCAGTCGCCGCCCCAAAGATGGCCGCTATGGCGAGAACCCCAACCGCCTGCAGCACTACTACCAGTACCAAGTGGTGCTCAAGCCCGCTCCCGCCAACATCTTAGAGTTGTACCTCGGCTCTCTCGAAGCGCTGGGCTTTGATCTCAAGAAAAACGACATTCGCTTCGTGGAAGACGATTGGGAAAACCCCACGCTAGGCGCTTGGGGTCTGGGCTGGGAGGTCTGGCTCAACGGAATGGAAGTGACCCAGTTCACCTACTTCCAACAAGTAGGCGGCATCGATTGCAAACCCGCCACCGGCGAGATTACCTACGGCCTGGAGCGCTTGGCCATGTACCTGCAAGGCGTGGACAACGTCTACAACCTGCAGTGGACAGAAACCATGAAGTACGGTGATGTGTACCACCAGAACGAAGTCGAACAATCCACCTACAACTTCGAGCACAGCGACGCTGACTTCCTGTTCACCGCGTTCAATGCGCACGAAAAGCAAGCCAAGTACCTGATCGAACAGCAACTGGCCTTGCCAGCTTACGAGCAAGTGCTCAAGAGCGCCCACAGCTTCAATCTGCTGGACGCTCGGGGCGCCATCAGCGTCACCGAGCGTGCTGCCTACATCGGCCGCATCCGCAATCTGGCACGCAGTGTGGCGCAGGCCTATTACGAGAGCCGGGAGCGTTTGGGCTTCCCCATGGCGCCGCGCGAGTGGATTGAACAGATGCCCAAGAAGGCCGCCTAAGCGCACGGAGAAACTAAGACATGACCACAAAAAACCTTCTGGTAGAACTGTTTGTAGAAGAGCTGCCCCCCAAGGCATTAAAGAAGTTGGGCGAAGCATTTGCCACGGTGCTGGCGGATTCCCTCAAGGCCCAAGGCTTGGTGGCGGCAGACGCTGCAGTCACTAGCTTTGCATCCCCTCGCCGTTTGGCTGTGCACGTTGCTGCAGTGGCGGCGCAAGCTGCCGACAAGGCGGTCTCGCAAAAGCTGATGCCCGTAGCGGTGGGCCTGGACGCAACTGGCAACGCAACCCCCGCCTTGCTCAAAAAGCTGCAAGCCCTCGGTGCAGACGCGACTGCCGTAACCGCCCTCAAGCGCGCCATGGATGGCAAGGCCGAGGCGCTGTTCTATGACAGCATGGTCAAGGGCGCTACCTTGGTGGACGGCCTGCAAAAAGCTTTGCTGGAGAGCATCGCCAAGCTGCCTATCCCCAAGGTCATGAGTTACCAATTGCAAAGCGGGTGTGAGCTGCCGGGCTGGACCAGCGTGAGCTTTGTGCGCCCCGCGCACGGTTTGGTGGCTTTGCATGGCAGCGACGTAGTGCCGGTGCAGGCGCTCGGCCTACAAGCCGGCAACCGCACCGAAGGCCACCGCTTTGAAGCAGCCATGTCGCCTGTGGTGATTTCCGATGCCGATGCCTATGCCGCTACCTTGGCAAAAGACGGCGCAGTCATTGCCAGCTTTGCCGAGCGTCGCGCCGACATCGTGCGCCAGCTCAATGCCGCCGCGGCCAAGGTCGGTGGTGGTTGCAAACCGATTGAAGATGACGCCCTGTTGGACGAAGTCACCGGCTTGGTCGAACGCCCGAACGTGCTGATTTGCGAGTTTGAAGCCCAGTTCCTCGAAGTGCCGCAGGAATGCCTGATTCTCACGATGAAGGCCAACCAGAAGTACTTCCCGCTGCTGGATGCCTCCAACAAGCTCACCAACAAATTCCTTGTCGTGAGCAATATCGCGCCCGACGACGCCAGCCTGGTGATTGGCGGTAATGAGCGCGTGGTGCGCCCCCGTTTGGCCGATGCCAAGTTCTTCTTTGACCAAGACCGCAAGAAGACGCTGGAGTCACGCGTAGCAGGCTTGGGCAAGGTCGTCTACCACAATAAGCTCGGTACCCAGGGTGAGCGCGTGGAGCGTGTGCGTGCGATTGCTACATGGGTGGCTGAGCGGATTGGCGCGGAGCCAGCGCTGGCAGACCGTGCGGCTGTACTTGCAAAAGCGGACCTGTTGACGGACATGGTCGGTGAGTTCCCTGAGCTTCAGGGTGTGATGGGGGGCTATTACGCACGGCATGATGGTGAGGATGAATCTGTCGCGGAAGCAATTGAAGACCAGTATCTCTTGCAACGCGAGCACAGCGATGCGGTCAACCTCGTTTCTGCTGCTTTAGATATTGCTGATCGCATTGAGACCTTAGTTGGTATATGGGGAATTGGGCTTAAGCCCACGGGCGAAAAAGATCCCTTTGCGTTGCGACGTCACGCTTTGACTTTGGGGAACCGTTTTGAGCTGCTCGGCTTTGCGGCGTGTTCGGATGCTGGGCAAATGCGCCTTGATTTAGCCGAGTTACTTGATTTTGCGCGTCAGCAATTCCCATCAGAGCTCTTATCGCCAGACACGGTGTCTGGACTCAGTGAATTTATTTACGATCGTTGCCAAAATCGTTTAGTGGCCACTGGCATTTACCGCCTGGAGGTCGTTGATGCTGTTGTGTCCACGCGCCCCCCATTGCACGACATCGTTCCCCGCATTCAAGCTGTCAAAGCCTTTGCAGCACTTCCTGAAGCTCCCGCCTTGGCCGCTGCCAACAAGCGCATCAGCAACATCCTCAAAAAGACCGACGATGTGGACGCGCATGTGAGCGAGGTGTTGTTGCAAGAGCCTGCCGAGAAGGCCTTGTACGCCGCCATGCAAACCGTGCTGCCCCAGGCGCAGAGCCAGTGGCAGGCGGGCGACTACACCGCCTCGCTGCAATCGTTGGCAGCTTTGCGCGCACCGGTGGATGCATTCTTTGAAGACGTGATGGTCAACGCCGAGCAGTTGGACTTGCGCCTGAACCGTTTGGGCCAACTCAAGTGCTTGCATGTGGCCATGAACCGCGTGGCGGACTTGTCTAAGCTGGCATCCTGATGCTTTTGCCTATGCCGCACGGTTTGCCTAGCCTGGCTTGCGCCAGTCGGGCCAAGCTGCGGCATTAGCCAGCGGACCACCATTGAAAAGGGCTTTATGAAACTTGTCATTCTCGACCGTGACGGCACCATCAACGAAGACAGTGCCGACTACATCAAGTCCCCCAGCGAATGGCAGCCCTTGCCGGGCGCCTTGCAAGCCATTGCCCGCCTCAACCACGCGGGCTGGTTGGTGGTGATTGCCAGCAACCAAAGCGGCTTGGGCCGTGGCCTGTTTGACGTAGCCACGCTCAATGCCATGCACGCTAAGTTGCACACCATGCTCGCAGCCGTGGGCGGGCGGGTCGACTCCATTTTTTATTGCCCCCACACGCCAGATGACGCCTGCCGCTGCCGCAAGCCTGAGCCGGGTTTGTTTGAACAAATTGGTGAGCGCTATGGTGTGGAACTTGCTGGTGTGCCTGCCGTGGGTGATACCTCGCGCGACTTGGTCGCAGCCGCCGCAGTGGGGTGTGAGCCGCATTTGGTGCTCACGGGCAAAAGTGTGGGCCTGGCGGGGCGCAGCTTGCCCGACAGTTTTCCCAAAGACACGCGCACCCATGCCGATTTGGGCGCGTTTGCCGACTTTTTGATCACCCGCGACAGCGGATTGAAGGTTGCTATTTAATTGCTAGCTGTTTGCACAATATCTACGGGGGCTACAGGCCTAAAACACTGAAATGGCATTGATTCGTTCGGCACTGCATATGGCGTGGATGGTGCTCACCGTCATCCCTTGGGCCCTGGCCTTGGTCATTAGTTCTTTGTGGATGAAGCGCACGCCGCTGTGGTGGTTTGCGGTGAACTGGTTTCGCGTGGTCATTTGGGGCGCACGCGTGATCACCGGCATCCAGGTGCGGGTGACGGGTCTGGAGAACCTGCCGGTCGGAGAGACCAGCCCGGCGGTGTTGCTGTCCAAGCACCAGTCCACGCTAGAGACTCTGTTGTTGCCCACGCTCATGCCGCACCCGCTGGCCTTTGTGTTCAAGCGCGAGCTGCTCAAGATTCCGTTTTTTGGCTGGTCCATGGCGCGCCTGGACATGATTCACATCGACCGTGAGTCGCGCGCAGCGGCCATGAAGAACGTCATTTCCCAAGGCACGCGCCTCTTGTCGCAAGGCACCTGGGTCATCCTGTTCCCCGAGGGCACGCGCATGGCACGCGGCGAAAAAGGCACCTACCAAACCGCGGGTACCCGTTTGGCAGTGGAGTCTGGGGCGCCCGTGGTGCCGATAGCAGTGACGTCTGGCAAGTGCTGGCCGCGCATGAGTTACATCAAATACCCCGGTGTGGTGGATGTGTCCATTGGCAAGCCCATTCCCAGCGTGGGCCGCGAGCCCAAAGAGCTGATGCGCGAGGTTGAGGCCTGGATTGAAGCCGAGATGCGCCGCCTAGACCCCGAGGCCTACGCGGCTGCGCCAGCCACCAGCACACCGGCCAAGGCCTAAGGACGCCTCAGCCTGTCTGAATGAACGCCATGCATTCCCTGCTGCGCTTCACGCTAGACCTGTTTAGCGACCTGCCTGCTCCGCAGGTCGCTCCCAAACCTACAGCGCCACCCGCCAAACGGGCACGCAAAGCGCCACGCGCTCCCTTGGTGCCGCCTGCTTCATTACTACCTGGTGGTTTTGATGCAAATGGGCCTCTAGCGCCCATGGATAAAGCGCAGGCAGCTCCTAACTTGGTAGCAAATTTGGTGGGGCCGCAGCAACCTGTCCAAAGTTTGCGCCAAGCCATTGCGCCCGCACCGTTTAGCCACCCCTTGGCCAATCGCGAGCTGCGATTGGCGCACGCCATCGTGGGCTACCGGTTTGAGCGGGCCAAGCGCCGCACCATTGGCTTTATGGTGGGGCCCGACGGTTTGGTGGTGCGTGCGCCCAACTGGACGCCCATTTACGAGGTTGAAGCGGCGCTTCAAACCAAGGCCGACTGGATCATGCGCAAGCTGGCCGAAACCCGCGAGCGCCAAACCCGCCGCGAGGACGCCCGCATCGTGTGGGCCGACGGCGTGCGCTTGCCCTATCTGGGTCAAAGCATCGCCGTGGTGCTAGACCCCAGCCACAGCTTTAAAGGCGTGGGCGCGGTGCTGGACGCGGCCGATGGTGACATGTCTGCAGCGGACAGCGCTGGCACCTTGCGCGTGGCCTTGCCCAAGCACGCCACACCTGAGCAAATCCGCGATGCGGTGCAAGCCTGGCTGATGCGCCAAGCCAGGGCCAACTTCATCCAGCGCTTGGACCACTTTGCGCCCTTGTTGGGCGTCAAGTGGCAGCGCATGGGGCTGAGCAATGCGGGTACCCGCTGGGGTAGCGCCAAGTCTGACGGCTCCATCCGGCTGAACTGGCGCCTGATCCACTTTCGCCAGCCGGTGATTGACTACGTGGTCGCCCACGAACTCAGCCACCTGCGCGTGATGGACCATAGCCCCCGCTTTTGGGACACGGTCAGCACCGTGGTGCCCGACTACGCCACGCTGCGTGGGCAACTCAAGGACGACAGCATCCCCAAGTGGTAGGCGTTGTAAGCGCAGCTTGCTATGTACTTGATAGCTACTTGCGCATATCCGATGGGCGTCAGAGGCCTTTTTTCGTCTGAAATTTGCCCTTGCCAGCTACTGCACGTGCTCATGCGTTCGTTGGAGCCGTCAGCGGACGGGTTGGCTTGGATCAGTTGCTGGGCCGCTGGCGCAACCCGTTACGGTCGCTACCAAGGCGGCGATTAAGGCAAAACGCAAGGTAGTCATCATTCCAGGGTTAAGTTCGCAGGGGCCGCAACTTGTTTGAATGGTTGCGCCGCAACTGCTACACCGTCGGTACAGAATGTGATTGCAGCGCACACGCTGTATGGGGCGTTCAGGCCATACAAATCACTGCCTTAGGTGTGCTGCTCCGTCGCAGCGAGCACAAGCACCGCCACCCCAATCACGCCCATTCCCACCACCAACACCGCAATCACCCCTCGCGCATCGGCGCCCTGTGCACCTAAGCCAACGGCCAAGCCAGCGAGTGGCTGGGTCAGGTTGTTCAGCAGCACCACCACGCCACTGGTTTTGCCGAAGTCTTGTGCGGGGATGATGCGCTGGCGGGCGGCGCGGATGTAGATGCTGAACATCTTGTCAAAGCCTATGACCAGCAAAAAGCCCAGCGCATACACCGCAGGGTGCGCGGCCCATGCGGTCATGAGCCCTCCCACGAGGAGCAGTGCGTACGACCACACGCCCAGTGCGTGGCCGCGCCAGTGTGCGCGCGCGACCCAAGCCAACACCAACACCGTGAGCACGGCTCCCGCCGTTTGCAACTGTGCGTAGGCGGCAGCGCTTTGCCCCAGCAGACCGGTCAGCATGGCGGCCGCAGTGGCTTGCGTTACGCCCACCACCAAGTTGACACCCGCCGCCAAGGCGATGAGCGGTTTGAGGCCGGGCAGGCGTGCAATGTGGGCCAGCGCGGTGCGCAGCGGCACCCACCAGCTTTCACCCACTGCGCTGCGGCCTTGGGGCAGTGCGCCGGTGTGCTGCCTTTGCCACCACGCCAGCGCCGCATCGGCCAGCACAAACATCAGGGCGCTGCAGCCCAGCACGCCTTGCCATGGCCAAATCGCTAGCGCTGCGGCAGCCACCACAGGGCCGGCCACCATGCCCAGCTGATCGGCGATTTGGGCGTGCGCTAGCACGCGCTCAAAACGCTCGCCGGGGAAGATGTGGGGCAGCAGCACCTCGCGTGCCATGACGCCCTGGGTGGTGAACACCCCACAAGCGGCAGATGCGAGCACCAAGGCCCCCAGTGCGGCCTGCCCGCTGAGAGCGTAGCCCGCCGCTAGCCCAGCAACGCAGCTCAGGGCCCGCAGTGCTTGGCTTTGGCGCAGCAGGCGCAGGGGAGGGTGCCGGTCACTCAGCACACCACAGACGGGGAAGGCCACAAAGCGGGTGAGTGTCTCGATGAAAAACGCGATGCCTGTCCACGATGCGCTGCCGGTTTGCTGGTACACCACCAAGGGCACCAAAAACAGCAGCACCTGATCGGCCAAGCGTGAGAGCAAGAGCGAACTGTAGAAAGAAAGATGGTGTGCGCGCATGCCGTACCTAGGTGGGAGTGTGCAGGCACTGTAGCGCCGAATGGCTGCTGCGCACGCGCTCGGTGCAACAGCGTGGGTTCGTAACTCAAACCGCCGCCCAAGCGGCTAGCACCACGCAAGCTACACGTCTTGCGCTTTGCGGCTGCGTTGCTTTTTCAGCCGCATGATGCAGTCTTCCAGCGTTTGGCCAATGATGGTTTGGTCGCGAATCATGGAGATATTGGGCCAGGTGGCGCGCTCTCCGGCGAGGACCCACTCTTGGAAGTCCGCCTGCGACAGGTTGCCCAAGAGGCGCGCATAGTCTTTCATACGCACGGAAGGGTGGATGGTGACATCGCCGTAGTACTGCTGGTCCACGATGGCGAGCACGCCTTCCATGAGGTTTTTAACAATGCCTGCGTCAAAACCGTAAGACGCCAGTTGCATGAACTGTTTGCTGCGGAACTGCACCTCGTTCTTCATGAGGTCGGTCAAAAAGCGGCTCCAGCCGTCTTTGCGCGTGGTGTCCGTGATAAACGGCAGCACATGCGGGTTGGTTTGGCTCACCAGGTGGTGGTTGACGTTGTACAGCTCCCCTAAGCGCTGCGCGGGCAAGTCACTTTGGATCGCGCCGTCCACCCATTTGATGGATGCCATATAGGGCTTTTCTTCGCCCAGACGGTCTTTGGTCATCAGCCGCACAGGCGGGAAGAGTCCGGGCACCGCGCACGAGGCCAGCACCGCGCTCCACACCAGCAAGTGTGGGGTGGTGAGGTAGTTGAGCAAGCGTGCGTGCTGGTTCTTGGCCACTGGCGACACGGTGATGTTGATGATGCGCTTGGTGCGCTTGAATGCTTCTTCAAAGGTGTACTCACCGATTTGCGCGCGCAAAAACTGCTCGAGCTTTTGGCTGTCCATGATGGACTGCTGGCGAAACATCTCCATGGGGCTGAGCGTGCGCCACGCATCAAGCGCCATGCCCTCGCCTTGGAACCACGGGGCTAGCTCATTGTCTTTGCGCGTGCCCAAAAATGCCGCCACCACGGCGCCTGCGCTAGACCCCGAGATCACACGGGGCAACAGGCGTTGTTCGCTCAAGGCCTTGATCACGCCAATGTGAAACATGCCCATATTGGCACCACCACTGAGCATGAGGGCCGAGCGCCCAAAGCTTTGGCCCGTGTGACGGAAAAACAAAAGCTTTTGCGCGTAAGGCAGTTCAGGGATGTCGCGGTCACACACTTGGTTGAGCAGGGACACCACCTCGGTGATGTACTCGTCAATCAGGTACTTGGTGCCGACCTTGGTGTGCTTGTACAGCTCAGGGTTGGCAAGGTTGCCCAGGTTGCGGTGCAGGCCTTCGCGCAGGCTGTAGATGAGTTGCGGCCAATCATTGGCTTTGCGCCACTTGCGCAGGTTGATGAGCCGCTGCTGTATGAGTTGGTACTGGTAGTGCGGTGAGTTGGGGTTGCTCTTCCACACATCCATGCCCGCTTGGGTGTCCAGGTCCAACGCATGGGTGCGCCAATCTGCATAGGTGCTGGCCTGCTCAATGGCTTGATGCGTGGATTTTGATTTTTGGGTTCGCATGGCGCGCTTTGCTGCTGTTGCCGTAGCAGGCTATTGTCGGACAAGCAGCTTCCAAAAGGTGTCTCCTGCGCGGCCTAACTTAGGTGGAGCCTTCTAGGCTAAGGCTCCGCTGCAAATCGCACCACGCCGTCCGCACCTTCGTTGCGGGTCAGTACGCCGTCAAACCAGAGCTTGTGCAGGTGCGCAATGGCCTCGCCCATGGCGAAGGTGGTTTGGTGCAGGTCCAAGGGACGTTTGAACAGCACGGGCAATACGTCGGCTGCGCTGCAGGGCGCAGTCTGGCAAGCCACTAGCACTTCGGCTAAGCGGTCACGGTGGTGGGCGTGCAGTTGTTCAATGCGGGTGTGTAGGCCGGTGAAGGGATTGCCGTGTGAAGGCAGCACCAAGGTGTCGGTGGCTAGGGGCTTGAACTTGTCGATCGAGTCCAAAAACAAAGCCAAAGCATTGCTGAGCGGCTCTTGCTCGTACACGCTGACATTGGTCGAAATACGCGGCAGCATCATGTCGCCGCCTATCAAAATACCTAGGGACTCGCAGTACAAGGCCATGTGCTCGGGCGCATGGCCGTAGCCGCTGATACAGCGCCAGCGGTGCTCTCCCAGTTGGAGCTCGGTGCCGTCTAACAAGCGCCGATATTGCGTGGGCACGGCGGGTACCAGCGATGGAAAGTAGTTGATACGGGCTTTCACCTGCGCCACCATCTCGGGCGCGTTCAGGCCATGCAGCGCAAAGAAATTGGCTGCAGGCTCGCCACCAAAAGCCGTGGGCCCCAGGCAGCCCCAGCGCGCGACTTGGTAGTCGGTGGCGCTAATGTAGAGCGGGGCACTCCAGCGCGTGCACAACCAGTCGGCCAGGCCAATGTGGTCAGGGTGCATATGGGTCACCACCACGCGCAGCACCGGCAAGTCTTCAAGCTCGCTGGCAAACACCGCTTCCCACTGCGCCATCGAGGTGTCTGCGTGAATGCAGCAGTCCACAATGCACCAGCCCTCCAAGCGACCTTGCGGCGTGTCCATGGCGTCACGAATGAGCCATAGGTTGATGTGGTTCAGCGCAAACGGCAAGGCCATGCGCACCCACTTTACGCCCGGCGCCACTTCGATGCAGCGGCCTTGCTCGGGCAGGGCGTCGCCCAAGGGGTAATGCAGTTGCAGTTCCAGATCGTTCATGGCGGCGCTTTATGATTCATAATTGACGTTTACGTAAACGTCAATCGAAAATAGGCATTGTAGGCGGCAGTGGGCACGCGCACTGTCGCCCTGGCATCACACACACTATGAGCACTACCTACAGCATTGGCGACTTGGCACGCGAGTTTGACTTGACCACCCGCGCCATTCGTTTCTACGAGGACTTGGGGCTGCTTTTGCCGGAGCGCAGCGGGCCAGGTGGCCGCACCCGCGTGTACAGCGGCCGTGACCGTACCCGCCTCAAACTCACCCTGCGTGCCAAGCGGCTGGGCTTGAGCCTGACCGAGGCCAAAGACATCATCGACATGTACGACAGCCCGCGTGACACGGGTGCCCAGTTGACCAAGTTTTTGGATGTGTTGGCGGCGCACCGCAAACAAGTGGAGGAGCAAATGGCGGACTTGCAAGCCAATTTGGACGAAATCAAAGTTCACCAGCGCGAAGCCAAAGCCCTGCTGGTTAAGGCAGAAAAAGCGGCTGAAGCCAAGGCCGCCGTGCAAGCGATCCACAAAACGGCCAAAGCGCCCGCAGCCAAAGCAATCAAGACCGCATAAGCATCTGGCAAACCCTATTCCCCCTCTGCGTCACAAGCGCACCTACCTGTTGATTTGAAACGGAGACTATCCATGAGCAATCTACCCGGCCTGAACTTCCAACTCGGTGAAGACATTGACGCCCTGCGCGACGCAGTGCGTGACTTTGCGCAAGCCGAAATCGCCCCCCGCGCGGCGGAGATAGACCGCAATGACCAGTTCCCCATGGACCTGTGGCGCAAGATGGGTGACTTGGGTGTGCTGGGTATCACCGTGGGCGAAGAGTATGGCGGTGCCAATATGGGCTACCTGGCGCACATGATTGCCATGGAAGAAATCAGCCGTGCCAGCGCCTCCGTGGGCCTGAGCTATGGCGCGCACAGCAACCTGTGCGTGAACCAGATCAAGCGCAACGGAACTCCTGAGCAGCGCGCCAAGTACCTGCCCAAGCTGATCAGTGGTGAACATGTGGGCGCACTGGCCATGAGCGAGCCGGGCGCTGGCTCCGACGTTTTGAGCATGAAGCTCAAGGCCGAAGACAAAGGTGGCTACTACCTGCTCAACGGCAACAAGATGTGGATCACCAACGGCCCCGATGCCGACACCTTGGTGGTCTACGCCAAGAGCGAGCCCGAACTGGGAGCGCGTGGCGTGACCGCTTTCTTGATTGAGAAGGGCATGCCCGGTTTCAGCATCGCCCAAAAGCTGGACAAGCTGGGCATGCGCGGTAGCCATACCGGCGAGTTGGTGTTCAACAACGTGGAAGTACCTCTCTCCAACGTGCTGGGCGCTGTCAATGGCGGCGCTAAGGTGCTGATGAGCGGCTTGGACTATGAGCGCGCCGTGCTCACGGGCGGTCCCTTGGGCATCATGCAGTCTGTGATGGACAACGTGATTCCGTACATCCACGACCGCAAGCAGTTTGGCCAAAGCATTGGCGAGTTCCAACTGATCCAAGGCAAGGTGGCTGATATGTACACCGTGCTGCAAGCTGGTCGCAGCTTTGCCTACACCGTGGCCAAGAATCTCGACCTGTTAGGCAGCGAGCATGTGCGCCAAGTGCGTAAAGACTGTGCTTCGGTCATCTTGTGGACCGCCGAAAAGGCCACGTGGATGGCGGGTGAAGGCGTGCAAATTTTTGGTGGCAATGGCTACATCAACGAATACCCGCTGGGCCGCCTGTGGCGCGATGCCAAGCTCTATGAAATTGGGGCAGGAACCAGCGAAATTCGCCGTATGCTTATCGGTCGAGAGTTGTTCGCTGAAACCATGTAATGAAACCCACCATTGGCCACCACTTAAACACTTTTTTGAACGGACTTTTGCGCGGCTTGGTGCGCGCGTGGTTGATGGTGCTGCCTTTGGTGCTGGCCTTAAGCCTGATTCGGCTTGGGCAAGTGGCCTACTTTTGGCCCACGGGCTACCAAGTAGACGCCACGGAAGTGGCCACTGTGCTCTTTCAAGGCGCGCGGTTTGACCTCAAGGTCAGCGCCATCTTGGGTTTCTTGCTGCTGTTGGTGCTGCCTTGGGTGTCAGGTCGCATCAACCAACGCATCGCAGCAGGCATGGCGTTTGTGTACGTCATGCTGTCCTTGGTCAATCTGCATTACTTTGGCTTTTACAAACGCCCCATCGACGACTTGATCTTTGGTCTGGCCGAAGACGACACGGTGGCGGTGCTCCACACCATTTGGCGTGACTTCCCAGTCATCTGGACGGTGGTGTTGGCACTGGTACTGAGCTACCTCAGCAGTTGGCTGCACCGCACGCTGATCACCAAGCTCAAGGCGGATACGCTGCTGCACACACGCCACGTGGTCACGCGCCTGCTGGTGCTTGTGCTGGTGTTTTTTGCGCTAATTTTTGCGGGCAAGGGCACCTTGCGCCAAATGGCCTTACAGCGCCAGCACCTCACAGTTACCGCGTCACAGTTTTTGAATGACATGGTGCCCAACGGCGTCATTGCTTTGAAGTACGCATGGGACAGCCGTGGCTTCTCGCAAAACCTAGACAACCCCTTGGCTGGACTCAAGGCCATGGGCTTTGAGTCCCCTTTGGCCGCCGCCGAAGTGCTGGGCCTGCCCTCTGGCAGCGAAGCAGAGGTCAAAGCCGCATTGACTGCACACCCCCCTTTGCCCCCCGGCACCGCCAAGAAGAACTTGGTGTTTTTCTTGATGGAGTCTTGGAGCGCCGAGCCCATGCTTTATCAGTCCCCGCAGTTCGATGTGTTGGGGCGCTTGGCACCTACCTTGGACAAGGCGTGCCATTTCAGCAATTTTGACTCTGCCCATGCGGGTACCCATCCGTCGCTAGAAGCTATTTTGTTTTCCACGCCGCTCACACCCTTGACGCTGGGCCCCGTGGGGCGTAAGCCCATCCCGTGGTCCGTGGCGCGCATCGCCAAAGAGGCGGGGTACCAAACGCTGTTTGTGAGCTCCGTGCGATCGGGCTGGCGCGATCTGAACCGTGTGCTCGCCGCGCAGGGTTTTGATGAGGTGGTAGATGCCAATCACCTGCACGACAAATACCCAGATGCGCTCTTGGGCATTTGGGGGGTGTGGGATAGCTATGTGTTCAAGTACCTGAAAGAACGCATGGCCAAACAGCAAACAGGCGACAAGCCGATGTTCGTGTTTGTGCTGACGTCGACCAACCACCCGCCGTATGACTTGCCTGCCGATTACAAACGTGTGCCCCGCGACATGGCCTTGTGGAAGGGCGAGACCAGTTCTGACACCCTGGTCCCCAATCTCGATACCTACCACTACGCGGCAGATTTGCTGGGGGACTTTGTGCACGACATGCAAACGGGCCCTCGCAAAGCAGACACGGTGGTGGCAGCTACGGGGGACCACAACGTGCGCTCCTTTGGGGTCTACGCTGATGCGCAGCGTCGCCACCTCATGCGGCAAGTGCCTTTTGTCATCTGGGGCCAAGGTGTGCAGTGCGGCCCCCAACAGGCTTTGCCCGCCAGCCACCGGGACATGTTCAGCACCTTGTTCCCCTTGGTCGGGGTGGAGGGGGCCTACATCAACGCAGGGCGCAATCTGTTGCTGCCTATCGGAGAACAGCCTGCCGCCATGAATGCCCCGCGTGCCCTGTTTTTCACGGGAGAAGCACGTAACAGCCAAGGCATGTGGCAACTGGGCAATCCTGCCTCATTTGCCTGTAGCTCGGGCAGCGGCGCGCAAAAGGCCGACAATTGCAGCTTCAACGCACAAGACGACCAGCAAGAACGGGCCCGCTTTGGCCTATTGGACTGGAACGTGCGCACTTCCCTGAAACACTAGAGTTCGGCCTGTACTGATGTCTGATTTGCACGATTTGTTTGCCCGCAACCGCGCGTGGGCTGCTGAAATGGAGCGCAAGCGCCCTGGTTTCTTTACCGGTTTGGCCAACCAGCAAAAGCCCCATTACATGTGGATCGGCTGCTCCGACAGCCGTGTTCCGGCCAACGAAATCATCGGCTTGGACCCGGGTGAGATTTTTGTCCACCGAAACGTGGCCAACGTCGTGGTGCACTCGGACCTCAATGCCTTGTCCACCATTCAATTCGCCGTCGAACGCCTGAAGGTCAAGCACATCATGGTGGTCGGTCACTACGGTTGCTCCGGCGTACAGGCTGCGCTAGAAGGTGCCCGCATCGGGCTTGCCGACAACTGGCTTCGCCATATCCAAGACGTGAGGGATCGCCACCGCCACCTCATCGAAGCCGTGCCTGAGCACGCCCGTGCCAACGCCCTGTGTGAACTCAATGTGATTGAGCAGGTGGTCAACGTGGCGCAAAGCACGGTGCTGCAAGACGCATGGGCCAAAGGCCAAGACGTCACCCTGCATGGATGGGTGTACGGTGTGCACGACGGCTTGGTGCAAGACCTACATATGAAGGTGGACGGCCCTGCCAGCTTGGAGGCTTTGTACCGTGACGCGGTAGCTGGCGTGAGCTTGCTAAGGCGCCAGCTGGAGAAAGCGGCATAAAAGTGTTGGTTACGCCCGTGGAATATGCGCAGCTAGCTATCCAAATGGTAGTGACCGCCTCATTGGTAAGGGTGGGCTGCGGTATGGTTTGGGCTATCAACAACAGTGATTGACAGGTATTGAAAGAGTAAGCGACATGTTTCCAACCCGGCTCGATTCCTCCTTGGCTTACGATGTGGCCAAGGCCATGATGGACGGTTTTAACCGCCATTACCAGTTGTTTAGAACGGAGTCGGCCCGCGCCAAGCACCGCTTTGAAACCGCAGACTGGCATGGCCAGCAACGCGCCCAGCGTGAGCGGATTGAGTTTTACGACCTGCGGGTGCGCGAGTGTTCCAACCGCTTAGAGCGCGAATTCAAAGCCGGGGAGCAATCCATGGAGGTGTGGCAGCAAATCAAGCTGCACTACATCGGCCTTCTGGTCGACCACCACCAGCCCGAACTGGCAGAGACCTTTTTCAACTCGGTCACCACCAAAATTCTGCACCGCAGCTACTTCCAGAACGACTTCATCTTTGTTCGCCCTGCGGTCAGTACCGAATACATCGAGAACGACGAGTCCGAAAAACGCCCCAGCTACCGGTCCTACTACCCCACCCGCGAGACCATGGCCTCGGTGCTGGTGCAAATGGTGCAAGACTTTGACTTGCGCTTGGCCTTTGAAAACCTAGAGCGCGATGCAGGCTTTGTGCAGGCGGCCATGGCCGAGCGCTTGGGCGACGCCAAGCTGCGCGCGAATTTTCAGATCCAGGTGCTCACAGGCTTGTTCTTTCGCAACAAGGGCTGCTACGTGGTGGGCAAGCTGATCAACGGGTTTTACGAATACGCCTTTGCGCTGCCTGTGCTGCACAACGACGATGGCCGTTTGGTGATTGATGCGGCGCTGTTTGGTGAAGACGACTTGCTCATGCTGTTTAGCTTTGCCCGTGCCTACTTCATGGTGGACATGGAGATCCCTAGCGCCTACGTGCAGTTCTTGCGCAGCATGATGCCGCGTAAGCCACGCAACGAGATTTACAACGCGCTGGGGCTGGCTAAGCAAGGTAAAACACTTTTTTACCGCGACTTTCTGCACCACCAGCGCCACAGCACCGACAAGTTTCGCATCGCCCCCGGTATCAAAGGCATGGTCATGCTGGTGTTTGACTTGCCCAGCTTTCCCTATGTGTTCAAGGTCATCAAAGACTTTTACCCGCCGCCCAAAGACACCAGCCGCGAGCAGATCAAAGGCAAGTATTTGCTGGTGAAGCAGCATGACCGCGTGGGCCGCATGGCCGACACGCTGGAGTACAGCGAGGTGGGCTTTCCGCGCGACCGCTTCAGCGATGAGCTCATTGCCGAGATTCAAAAATTCGCGCCCAGCCAACTGGAAATCAGCGACCGGGATGGCGATGGCCGCATCGAGGTCATCATCAAGCACGTCTACATCGAGCGGCGCATGATCCCGCTCAACATCTACCTGCAAGAAGCCTTTGACGCGGGTGGCGCAAACCCTGAGGCGACGGGCCCTGCTGCGGAAAAAGCGCGCGAGCAGATTGAGCGTGGCGTCATCGAATACGGCAACGCCATCAAAGACCTGGTGGCTGCCAACATCTTTCCTGGCGACATGCTGTGGAAGAACTTTGGTATCACCCGCCATGGCAAGGTCGTGTTTTACGACTACGACGAAATCGAATACATCACCGACTGCAACTTCCGCAAAGTGCCCGCACCGCGCAACGAAGAAGACGAGATGAGCGGCGAAGTCTGGTACACCGTGGGTCCCAAAGACGTGTTCCCCGAAACCTTTGGCCCCTTCCTCTTGGGCAACCCCGCCGTGCGTGGCGTGTTCATGAAACACCACGGCGACCTGCTGGACGCCGCATTCTGGCAATCCCACAAAGAACGCATCTTGGCCGGCCATGTGCACGATGTGTTCCCGTATGAGCGGGAGAAACGGTTTGTGAACAAGGGGTGATCGCCACTGGTTTTGCATGGCCTTGCGGGGTGGCACCAGCAATGGCCTGGGACCCCGCTGCAAGGCCTCTCTTTTTTGGCGGCTCTCTTGTCTGTCATGCGCTTCGCGTACACTCCGCGCTGCCCGGGGTGCGCAGTGGTTGCGCTGAGATGGATACCAAACCCGTGAACTTGATCTGGTTCATACCAGCGTAAGAAGTGCAGAGCAGTGCCCCCGGCCGAGTGCCGCGTGGGCGGTCTCATTTTTAAGTTTGCGGGGCTGGTGTAGGTCGACTTCGGGTGATTAACCCAAGGAGACATTCCAGTGAACGCCCCCGACACGCTTGCCCAGTTCATCCGCCTCACGCGCGAGCCGCTTCCCGCTTCCACCAAACGTTACCTGCAAGGCAGCCGCCCTGACATCCAGGTGCCGTTGCGCGAAATCCTGCAGAGCAACGGCGAGGCCATCACGGTGTACGACACCTCCGGCCCCTACACCGATCCGCGTGCCCACATCGATGTGCGGTCCGGCCTGCCGCTGGTGCGCGCGCAGTGGATTGCCGGTCGTGGTGACACCGAGTTGTACGCAGGCCGCAAACCCTTTGCGTTGGACGATGGCCTGAAGAACGGCGAGACTGATGCCCTGGCTGCCTTGCGCGCCCAAGCCGCAGGCCTGCAGCGCCAACCCCGCCGGGCCAAGAGCGGCGCCAACGTCACCCAGATGCACTACGCGCGCAAAGGCATCATCACGCCCGAGATGGAATACGTCGCCCTGCGCGAGAACCAGAACTTGGAGTGGCAAGCCCAGTACCTCAGCAACGCCGACCGTGAAAAGCGTTTGGCCGGCAACAGCTTCGGAGCCAGCATTCCCAAAGTGGTGACGCCTGAGTTTGTGCGGGATGAAGTGGCCCGTGGCCGCGCCATCATCCCCGCCAACATCAACCACACCGAGCTGGAGCCCATGGCCATAGGCCGTAACTTTCTGGTGAAGATCAACGCCAACATCGGCAACTCGGCGGTGACGTCCAGCATCGAAGAAGAAGTGGAAAAACTGGTCTGGTCCATCCGCTGGGGTGCCGACACGGTGATGGATTTGTCCACCGGCAAAAACATCCACACCACGCGCGACTGGATCGTGCGCAACAGCCCGGTGCCCATAGGCACCGTGCCGATCTACCAGGCGCTGGAAAAAGTGGGCGGCATTGCCGAACACCTGACCTGGGAGATCTTCCGCGACACGCTGATTGAGCAAGCCGAGCAAGGCGTGGACTATTTCACGGTGCACGCCGGTGTGCGCCTGCCCTTCATCCACCTGACCGCCAACCGGGTGACAGGCATCGTCTCGCGCGGCGGTTCCATCATGGCGAAGTGGTGTATTGCCCACCACAAAGAGAACTTTTTGTACACGCACTTCGACGAGATGACGGAAATCATGCGCGCCTACGACGTGAGCTACTCGCTAGGCGATGGCCTGCGCCCCGGTAGTGGTGCGGATGCGAACGATGAAGCCCAGTTCGCCGAGCTGCACACCTTGGGCGAGCTCACGCACAAGGCCTGGCAGCAAGATGTGCAGGTGATGATTGAAGGGCCCGGCCACGTGCCCATGCACATGGTGCAGGCCAATATGACCGAGCAGCTCAAGCACTGCGGCGAAGCCCCGTTCTACACCCTCGGGCCGCTGACCACCGACATCGCGCCGGGCTACGACCACATCACCAGCGGCATTGGCGCGGCCATGATCGGCTGGTTCGGCACTGCGATGCTCTGTTACGTGACTCCGAAGGAGCACTTGGGTTTGCCCGACCGTGAAGACGTGAAGACCGGCATCATCACCTACAAAATTGCCGCCCACGTGGCCGATGTAGCCAAGGGCCATCCCGGGGTGCGGGCGCGGGACGATGCCTTGTCCAAAGCGCGTTTTGAGTTCCGCTGGATGGACCAGTTCAACCTCTCGCTGGACCCCGACACCGCCAAGCAATTCCACGACGAGACCCTGCCGGCCGAAGGCGCCAAGGTGGCGCATTTCTGCTCCATGTGCGGCCCCAAGTTCTGCTCCATGAAGATCACCCAGGAGGTGCGCGACTACGCCAAAAACCTGGGCGTGAGCGAAGAGCAGGCGTTGCAATCGGGCATGGACGTGATGTCGGGCGAATTCAAAAAGGTGGGCGGGGAAATCTACATCCCCATCAACCCGGTACAGACCACCACTGACGTCACCAAGGCCTGACGATGGCGCGGCGCATAGGCATTGCCGGTGCGGGTGTGCTCGGGCGCTTGCTGGCGTTCACACTCAGCCGCGCGGGCCACGACGTGCAGGTGTTTGACCCGGCCAGTGGCCCCGGCCCGCGTGCAGATTCGGGTTCGCAGGCTGCGGGCTGGACCGCCGCAGGCATGCTCAGCCCCGTGGCCGAGTTGGAGCGCGCGGGCGCTGAGGTGTTTGCGCTGGGCGTGCGCTCCTGCCAGCTGTGGCCGCAGATCGTGCAGGCGCTCTCCGAGCCGGTGGCCTTGCACATGCAAGGCAGCCTGCTGCTGGCGCACCGCAGCGATGCGGGTGCCGCACAGCGCGTGCTTGGTTTGTTGCAAGCCAAGGCGGATGCGCCGTACCAACCGCAGCTTTTAACGATGGATGCACTGCGCGCGCTGGAGCCCGGCATCCAAGGCCCGGCGCTGGCTTGGTTGCTGCCCAGCGAAGGGCAAATCCACCCCGTGCAGGCGCTGCAGGCACTGGCCGCCCAAGCCACTGCGCAGGGTGTGCAGTGGCATTGGGGCAGCACCGTCACAGCGGTGGACGCAGGCGCGATCCATACGGGCGAAGCACAACATCGCTTCGACCACGTATTCGACGTGCGTGCCGTGGGTGCCAAGCCCGCATTGCCGGTGCGTGGCGTTCGCGGCGAAGTGTTCTGGCTGCATGCCCCCGGCGTGCCGCTGCATCGACCGGTGCGCCTGCTGCACCCACGCCACGCGATCTACATGGTGCCCCGCCCCGGCGATGTGATCGTGGTGGGTGCGAGCGAGATAGAAAGCGAAGACCGCTCGCCCGTGTCTCTGCGCAGCACGCTGGAGCTGTTGAGTGCGGCCCACAGCGTCATGCCCGCACTCGCCGAAGCGCGCGTCATTCACACAGAAACCAACCTGCGCCCCGCGTTGCCCGACAACCTGCCTGCCATTCGCCACAGCGCAGGCAAAACAGAAATCAACGGCCTCTTTCGCCACGGCTGGCTCATCGCCCCGGCGCTGGTGGAGCAGGCATTGCAAGAGCTCAAGCTATGACCACCACAGACACCGAGCCAAAGACCATCACCATCACGGTGAATGGCACCCCGGAACCCACAAGCGCCAGAACCCTACAAGCCTGGGTAGACGCCCGTGGTGTGCTACCAGCTGCCCTGGCCACCGCCGTCAACGGCAACTTCGTGCCACGCAGCCTGCGCGCCCAGCAGCTGCTCGCTGAGGGCGACACCATCCTGACCTTTCAACCCATCGAAGGCGGTTGAGCCATGAATCCAGACATGAATGACGAAGCGGCTGAGCAAAGTACTGCCGAGCAAAAGATGGCTGGACTCGAGCGTTCAACGGCCACCCCCAGAGACTTGGTGGCAGTGTGTTCTGCGCAGGTCAAGGAGGAGCCCGCAAAGCGGGCGGGGGACACGGAGCAGAGCACACTGCCGCCAAGTCGCCCCGAAGAAACAAGTGAATGGCAAATAGGCGGTAGAACCCTCACCAGCCGCTTCTTTCTAGGCACCGCAGCCTACCCCTCGCCCCAAGTCCTGAAAGACGCCATCCAAGCCTCTGGCGCCCAAGTCGTCACCATGGGCCTGCGCCGCCAGCTCGCCCATGGAACCGAGGCGAGCGACTTCTTCGCCCTCATCCAAGCCACAGGTTCCCACCTGCTCCCCAACACCGCCGGCTGCCACACCGCCCGCGAAGCCATCACCCTGGCGCACATGGCCCGCGAACTGTTTGACACCTCCTGGATCAAGCTCGAAGTCGTGGGCGACGCCCACACCCTGCAGCCCGACCCCTTCGAGCTGCTGACCGCCGCCACGCAACTGGTGAAAGACGGCTTTGAAGTGTTTCCCTATTGCATGGACGACCTCGTGAGCTGCCAACGCCTGCTGGATGCGGGCTGCAGCGTCCTTATGCCCTGGGGCGCGCCCATAGGCTCGGGCCAGGGGCTGGTCAACCCCGGCGCGCTGCGTACCCTGCGCGCACGCCTGCCTGGCGTGCCCCTCATCGTGGACGCCGGCATCGGCTCGCCGGCAGATGCGGTGCAGGCCATGGAACTGGGGCTGGACGCGGTGTTGCTCAACAGCGCGGTGGCCCACGCGGTAGACCCGGTGCGCATGGCGCGTGCCTTCAAGCTCGGCATAGCTTCCGGCCGCCTCGCTTTTGAGGCCGGCGTCATGCCCCGCCAAGACATGGCGGTGGCCTCCACCCCGGTGGCGGGCCACCCGATTTTGTTGTGAGATTGCTATGAAAAATGAAGCTGCCCGCGCAATCCCTATGCGCGCAAGAAGCACTTTTGGCACTGAAAAATTCCCAGAACTCCAGAAACATCGCCCCGTGGTCTGGAGCATTGCTGGCTCGGACTCAGGCGCTGGCGCAGGCCTGCAGGCCGACTTGAAAGCCCTGCAGGCATTTGGCGTGCACGGCTGCACGGCAGTGGCCGCCATCACCGCGCAAAACTCGGTGGCGGTCACGCAGGTCGAGCCCACCAGCGCCGCACTGCTGGACGCACAACTCAAGGCGCTGGCGCAGGACATGCCGCCGCAGGCTATCAAAACAGGGCTCTTGGGCAGCGTGGACAACGTGCGCGTGGTGTGCGAATGGGTGGATCGCCTGCGCGCACAGGGCCACGCCGTGCCGCTGGTGGTCGACCCTGTGTTGGGGGCCACTACGGGGGCCAGCTTTGCCAACCCCGCCTTGGTAGACGCCTACCGCCAGCAGTTGCTGCCCCGCGCCACGCTGATCACCCCCAACCACTTGGAGGCCATCCACTTGCTTGATGCGTCGTCACCGCTGCCCGCAAGGGCTGCCTTGGACGTGCACCAGGTGGAGCAACTGGCCCAGCAGTTGCGTGCCCAGTTGGCGGTGGGCACGCGCGCTTGGGGCGCAGCCGGTGCCTTGTCGCAGCAGGCGGGCATCTCCATCGCGCTCACCGGGGGCGACGCCACGGGGGGCTCGCAGACGGCAGGCCTGGCCAGTGACTTCTTGTTATCGCCACAAGCCACGGGCTGGCTTAGCGTGCCACGCGTGGCTACCATCCACCACCATGGCACGGGCTGCACGTTTGCTTCCACTGCAGCCGCCGCCTTGGCCAGCGGCTACTGCGTGGCCGATGCGGTGGTGCTGGCCAAAATGGCCACCACCCATGCGCTGCGCCATGCCTATGCGGCGGGGCAGGGCGCAGGCCCCGTGCACGCCGCGCCAGACTTTGCGCAGCACGCGGCCAACCTGCCTTGGCTGCAAACCCAGCCCAACGCGCAAACGGCCTTCCCCGCATTGCGCAACCCTGCCCTGGGCGTGTATGCGGTGGTGGACAGTGCCGCATGGGTACAGCGCGTTTTGGAGAGCGGCATACGCACTGTGCAGCTACGCATCAAAGACCCTGCCGAGCCTACCTTGGCCGCGCAGATTGCTCAGAGCATTGCCATGGCCCACGCGACCCCAGGCGCACAACTGTTCATCAACGACCATTGGCAACTTGCCTTGCAACTCGGCGCGTACGGCGTGCATTTGGGCCAAGAAGATTTGGATACTGCAGACCTGGATGCGCTGCGCAAGGCCGGTGTGCGCGTGGGCCTGAGCACCCACAGCTACTGGGAAGTGGCCCGCGCATGGGCCTTGCGCCCCAGCTATATAGCTTGCGGCCCCATCTTCGCCACGCAAAGCAAAGACATGCCCTGGATTCCCCAAGGCTTGGACAATTTGCGCTACTGGGCCCGCGTGCTCCCGCTGCCTGTGGTAGGGATTGCAGGCATTGATGCCAGCAATGTGGCGGATGTGGCTGCGACGGGCGCGGCCAGCGCGGCGGTGATTTCGGCCATCACCAAAGCGGACAAGCCCGAGCAAGCTTGCGCAGACCTGCAGCGCGGCTTTGCGGCAGGCGCAAACCGTAGCCAAGATAGCTAGCTTTAGCAGTGGCCGCATCAATACCCGCCCGGGGCACTGCGCCATCCGGTTTCGAGCATGATCGGGCCCATGAAAACTAACTTCTTTCGCACCGCCGTGGTGCTGGGTTTGCTATCGGCCATCGGCCCGTTTGCGATTGATATGTACCTGCCCGCGCTGCCGTCCATCGGCCAAAGCTTGGGCGCATCCATGGGGGCGGTGCAAGCCAGCCTGATGGTGTTTTTTATTGCGCTGGGCGTGGGGCAGCTGGTCTACGGCCCGGCCTCCGACATGCTGGGGCGCAAACTGCCTTTGTATTTCAGCTTGGGACTCTTTGCGGTGGGCAGCGTAGGCTGCGCCTTGGCACCCGATGTGCAAACGCTGATCGTGCTGCGCTTTATCCAGGGCTTGGGTGCCAGCGCTGGCATGGTGATTCCCCGTGCCATCGTGCGCGATATGCACACGGGGGTGGGCGCAGCGCGGCTCATGTCCATGCTCATGCTGGTGTTCAGCGTATCGCCCATTTTGGCGCCGCTGGCGGGCAGCTTGTTGATTGAAGCTTTGGGCTGGCGCAGCGTGTTTTGGTCGGTGACCGCCATCGCCATGGTGGGCTTGGTCATCTTGTTCACCAGCTTGGAAGAAACGCGCCCGGCGAGCGAACGCGCCAACAGCACGGTGCGCAGTGCGCTCACCGCCTATGGCGAACTGCTGCGGGATGCGCACTTCTTGGGGCTGGTGTTTATTGGCGCATTTGGCATGGCCAGCTTCTTCTCGTTTTTGGCCAACTCCCCCTTCGTGATGATTGACCACTATGGCCTCACACCCCGCCAATACAGCATGGCTTTTGCCATCAACGCGGCGTCCTTCATTGGCGTCTCGCAGTTCACTGGCAAGCTGGCGGGCCGCTTTGGTCTGGTCAAGCTGGTGAAGTTTGCGGTTGGCGGCTACGCCGCAGTAATGACGCTGCTGCTGGTGCAAAACCTCTTGGGCGTAGACCGCTTGGACGTGCTCATTGTGCTCATGCTACTGGGCTTTGGCTTCTTGGGTTTGGTGGTGCCCACCACCTCAGTCTTGGCCTTGGAGGCGCATGGCGCCATTGCCGGCACCGCGTCTGCCCTCATGGGCACCTTGCAGTTTGTCACCGGCGCCATCGTGATGGCCGTGGTTGGTCAGTTTGTCGACGGCAGCGCCCGCCCCATGGTGTTAGGCATCGCAGGGTGCGCATGGGTGGCGTTTGTGATGGCGCGGGTGACGTTGCGCTCGCACGCAGTTAAAGCGGCCTAGTAGGCCGCAGCTTGGAGTCTGTTCGGATTAGAACAAACTGAAGAAAGATCGGCTGGCTTGGCTTGCTGTGTCTGGGGCCTAGGCGTACCATCGTTTGCGTGTCCATGAATACACATGCGTAGTGATATGCCTAGACTCGCAAACGTCGATTGGGCCAATTGTTCTGGAGAGTCGGCATGATCACACAGGCTGTATCGCTTTGCGCGCGCATCGCGTTGGTTTTAGTTTTTGCAATGAACGGTATCTGCAGCAGAGCGTCGGATAAACCTCAGAAAGTGGGGTTTTTGATCCCTCGCACCAGCCAAGACATGTTCTATGGCCCCGTCGTTGGTTTTTTGCAGGCAGCGGCGAAAAATCTGAATATGGACATTGAGCTGCTGGAGAACGACAACAACCACTTGAGTACCGCAGGACTCGTTGAGGATGCATTGCAAGGCGACCACAGGCCGGATGCGTTTATCGCGGTGAGCGTGAAAGAGTCGGGCTTTACGACCGTTAAGCTCGCCGAGCAAGCCAAGGTCCCGGTCATGATCGAAAACGGGGCTATCCTGAGCCCAGTCGCGGGCGCCCCCCGTGAACACTTTGCGTACTACATTGGAGAAATGTTGCCCAGCGAAGAAATGGCGGGCTACGAATTGGCAAAGTATTTGATTGCCCATGGCAAACCTGCGCGCAACGGGAAAATTCAGGTCCTCGCTTTCAATGGCGCTTTCGGCAGCTCTGCATCGGACGGTAGAGAAAAGGGGCTTCGACGGGCGCTTTTGGAGTTTCCGCAGGCAGAGCTCAAACAAATTGTCAGTGCACGCTGGGAACCAGAGACTGCGCAGGCTATGTTCACAGGCCTGATCAAGCGTTACCCAGAAACCAGCGTCGTGTGGTCAGCCAGTGACGGTATGGCCTTGGGGGTGCTCAAAGCAGCCAAAGCACGTGGCCTAGTGAGTGGGCGCGACTTTGTGATTGGCGGGATCGATTGGTCAGCCGAGGGGCTGGCTGCCGTGCGAAGCGGAGCCCTGCAAGCAACGGCAGGCGGGCACTTTATGGAGGCCGCTTGGGCCTTGGTCTTGGTACATGACTATCTGGCTGGGGTGGATTTCAAAAACGAAGGCCTGCGCATCAAGACCGATATGACGTTGCTCACCAAGGCCAATGCTGACCGTTACGCGCCATTGCTTGACCCCGTGAATTGGGCAAAAATTGATTTTTCACGCCTTTCCAAGGTCCACAACCCAAGACTCAAAAAGTACAGTTTCTCGGTTGAAACCGTGCTTAAGCTTTTGCCGCAAGAGCAGGGCTCCGCCAAACGCTAACGAAACGCCTGCAGCAAGGTATGCGCCTCGGGCGCATGGCTTTGTTTGGCATAGATGTCTAGGCGGCCATCGCGTGCCACATTAGGTAGAACTACGCGGGCACTTTCGCTTTTTCGCACTTCGGGCACAATTGACGTTTACGTAAACGTCAATTCGTTTGCATTGCCGCTTAGCGCACCCCAACCATGAGAGGAAGACCATGTCAGAAACCGTTGTGATCGTCAGCGCCGCCCGCACCCCTATGGGTGGTTTTCAGGGGGATTTCACCAGCTTAGCTGCCCATGATTTGGGCGGTGCTGCTATCAAGGCCGCCGTGGAGCGCGCCGGCATCAGCCCGGAGCTGGTGACCGAGGTCATCTTCGGCAACTGCCTAATGGCCGGCCAGGGCCAAGCGCCTGCGCGCCAGGCTGCGTTCAAGGGCGGCTTGCCCAAGAGCGCGGGCGCGGTCACGCTCTCCAAGATGTGCGGCTCCGGCATGCGCGCCGCCATGTTTGCGCACGACATGTTGCTGGCCGGCAGCCACGATGTGCTGGTGGCCGGTGGCATGGAAAGCATGACCAACGCGCCCCACCTGCTGCTCAAGGGCCGCAGCGGCATCCGTATCGGCCACGACCGGGTGATGGACCACATGATGCTCGACGGCCTGGAAGACGCGTACGAGGCCGGTCGCTCCATGGGCACCTTCGGGGAAGACTGCGCCGCCAAATACAGCTTCACCCGTGAGCAACAAGACAACTTTGCCACAGCCAGCGTACAGCGTGCGCAGGCAGCTATCAAATCAGGAGCGTTTGAGGCGGAGATTACGCCCGTTACGGTCAAAACCCGTGCTGGCGACGTGCAGGTCAGTGTCGATGAAGGCCCCGGTAAGATCAAGTTGGACAAGATTCCCACGCTCAAGGCCGCGTTCAAAAAAGACGGCACCATCACCGCCGCCAGCAGCAGCTCCATCAACGACGGCGCAGCCGCCATGGTGCTGATGCGCGAAGGTACTGCCAAAGACCTCGGCTGCAAGCCGCTGGCCAAGATCGTGGCCCACGCCACCCACGCCCAAGAGCCCAATTGGTTCGCTACCGCGCCAGTGGGTGCCACCCAGAAGGTGCTGGCCAAAGCCGGCTGGAAGGTGGAAGACGTGGACCTGTGGGAAATCAACGAAGCCTTCGCCGTGGTGCCCATGGCGCTGATGGCCGAGCTGAACATCCCGCACGACAAGGTGAATGTGAACGGCGGTGCTTGCGCGCTGGGCCACCCCATTGGCGCGTCAGGCGCACGCATCATGGTGACCTTGATCCACGCATTAAAGGCGCGCGGCCTCAAAAAGGGCGTAGCCACCCTGTGCATTGGTGGTGGCGAGGCCACGGCTTTGGCCTTGGAGTTGCTCTAAGCAATGCCTGACCTTTGGAAGCGGTAATGTTGAGGTGCGCGCTAAGTCGGAAGACACGGCGCAGCTTCTGAAATACTACGGGTTTTGCCCGCTTCAGGATCACCATGCAGCCTACCCCCGAGATCACCCACTTCTGGCGCGACTTTGCCGCCGCAGAGGCCAGCCTTCAAACGCTCTCGCTGAGCGAGCGGGTGGAGCGCGCCAACGCGCTGCTGGAGCCGCATGTGCAGGGCCTTGCCTTGGAGATCATGGGCAAAGAGGGTGAGGCGGTGGTGGACCTGATTGTGACCGCGCACGGGCACATTGAGAACTTTCAGCGGCTCACCCAACTGGTGGCAGCTGCTCCCAAGTTGGCGCACAACCGTGTGATTGCGTTTCGGGAGCGCAGTGCCAACCCCGACTTTCCCATTGGGATGGATGGCTTTGAACTCGCAAGCCACGAGGTGTTGGTTTCTTTGCAGCAAGACAATGGGCAAGTGGCCTTGGAGCTGCGATTTGCGCGCGAGATTCCGTATGACTTTGTGGACCATGCGCGCCAAATGACCTTCATCATGTTGGACCATGTGTTGGGTGAGTTTGACTTTGCGGTCAAGGTTGGCGCGGTGGACTTTGTGGATGAAGACTTTGAGCAAGACCAAGCGTGGATTGCGCTGAGTCAGCTGCCGCCTGTGTTTGACGCCTACTGGGCGCAAACCATGGGCCACACGGGCCATTTCCCCGCGGGTGAGCATGATTGGGAAGGCTTTGACCTGCAGTTCAACTGCGCCGTGGACGACGAAGGCAATGAGGTCGCAGATTCCGATTTGCCAGAGGGCGAGGCGGGCGAATCCGAGCAAGGCGAGGTCATGGTCAACACCAGCGCCAACGCAGTTGCCATGCGCGCCGATTTGGCATGGGCCTTGTCGCTGGACTTTGCCACGCCGGATGACGCCACACGCACTGCGGTGCAAGACCTGCAGGCGCAAGCGGCGACCTTGTTGCAAGTGCCGCAACTCGGTATTGGTGTGTGGACGCTGCAGCGCGAAGGCCGTCGCCAAGCCCTGTATTACGTGAGTGACGAGCAATTGGCCAAGCAGGCGTTGGCCCCTTTGCTGGCGCGCGAAGTAGCCGCGTCGCTGGAGATGAAAGTGGACTTTGACCCCGCGTGGTCGGGCTACTTTGAGTATGCAAGCTACTTGTTGTAAACCTACTGCTGCAATCAAACCATGAAAACCGTTTTGGTGATGGGCGCATCCCGTGGCATCGGCCTAGAGCTGGTGCGCCAATATGTAGAAGCGGGCGACCGCGTGATCGCCACCGCGCGCGATGAGGCGGGGCTGGCCTGTTTGCGCGACATGGGGGCAGAGCCTAAGACGCTGGATGTGGCCAACCCCGCCAGCGTGAGCGGCCTGAGCTGGCAGCTCGATGGCGAGAAGATTGACATCGCCTACTACGTGGCTGGCGTGTTTTCAGATGAAGACGCCAAATCCCCACCCACGCAACAGGCGTTTGACGCCATGATGCATGTGAACGTGCTGGGTGCCATGCAAGCACTGCCGCAAGTAGCGCCTTGGGTGGAAGAGGCGCGCGGCCAGTTCGTTTTCATTACCAGCGACTTCGCCCACATCGGCGGTGTGCAAAGCAGCCGTGCGTGGATGTACCACGTGAGCAAAGCCGCACTGAATATGGCGGTGGTGGCCGCGCAGCCGGACTACCCGAATGCGCAGTTTTTACTCATTCACCCTGGCTGGGTGCGCACCGACATGGGCACCGCCCAGGCCCCGTTGCTGCCGGAAGACAGCGTGGCGGCCATTCGCAAGACGGTGGCACAGCGCAAGACCCCAAAGACCTCACACACCTGTGCGGATGTGCCCTACCTGCGCTGGGACGGCAGCGCCTTTAGTGGCTGGTAAGCCACGCCCAACTGACAACCCACAAGACACCCACAAGAAGGACAAGCCCCCATGCTGCTGACCCAAGACCAAGAAATGATCCGTGACGCCGTGCGCGACTTTGCCCAAGCCGAGCTCTGGCCGAACGCCGCCAAGTGGGACAGAGAGCACACCTTCCCCAAAGCGGTGCACCAAGGCTTGGCTGCGCTGGGCGCCTATGGCATTTGCGTGCCCGAAGAATTGGGCGGTGCGGGGCTGGACTATGTGACCCTGGCCTTGGTGCTGGAGGAAATTGCGGCGGGGGATGGCGGCACCAGCACGGTGATCAGCGTCACCAACTGCCCGGTTAACGCCATCCTCATGAAGTACGGCAACGCGCAGCAGAAAAAACAGTGGCTGGAGCCGCTGGCCCAGGGCCGGATGCTGGGCGCTTTTTGCCTCACCGAGCCGCATGTGGGCAGCGATGCCTCGTCCCTGCGCACCACGGCGGTGAAGGAGGGCGACCACTACGTCATCAATGGCGTCAAACAGTTCATCACCAGCGGCAAAAACGGCGATGTGGCCATCGTCATCGCGGTGACCGACAAAGGTGCCGGCAAGAAGGGCATGAGCGCCTTTCTGGTGCCCACCAACGCGCCGGGCTATGTGGTCGCGCGGCTGGAAGACAAGCTCGGCCAGCACAGCAGCGACACCGCCCAAATCAACTTCGACAACTGCCGCATTCCCGTCGAGAACCTGATCGGCAAAGAGGGCGAGGGCTACGGCATTGCACTCGGTGGGCTGGAGGGCGGGCGCATCGGCATTGCAGCGCAAAGCGTGGGCATGGCCCGCAGCGCACTCGAGGTGGCGATTGCCTATGCCAAAGACCGCCAGAGCTTCGGCCAACCCATCTTCAACCACCAAGCGGTGGGCTTCCGCTTAGCGGACTGCGCCACGCAGTTGGAAGCCGCGCGCCAATTGATCTGGCATGCCGCTGCCCTGCGTGACGCGGGCCGCCCCTGCCTCAAAGAGGCCGCCATGGCCAAGCTGTTTGCCAGCGAGATGGCAGAGAAGGTGTGCAGCGCCGCCATCCAGACCCTGGGCGGCTACGGCTATGTGAGCGACTTTCCGGTAGAGCGCATCTACCGTGACGTGCGCGTGTGCCAGATTTACGAGGGCACCAGCGACGTGCAGAAGATCATCATCCAGCGGGCTTTGTAATGGCCATCACCTTCCCCGCGGGTGTCACCGTCTTCGAGCGGGGCTGGCTGTCCAGCAACAACATCCTGATCCAGGGCGAGGGGGGCACCGCGCTCATCGACAGCGGCTACTGCACGCATGCTGAGCAAACATTGGCGCTGGTGGAGTCTGCCTTGCAAGGCCGGCCGCTGGACCTGCTGCTCAACACCCATTTGCACAGCGACCACTGCGGTGGCAACGCCGCGCTGCAAGCGCGCTTTCCCGAACTACAAACCCACATCCCGCCCGGCCATGCCGACTATGTGCGCGTGTGGGACGCCTATGCCTTGAGCTACACACCCACCGGCCAGCACTGCCCGCGTTTCAGCCTGAGCGCCACGCTGCAGCCCGGTAGTGAAATGCATTTGGGTGACCTGCAGTGGCAGGTACACGCGGCTCCCGGCCATGACCCGCACTCCGTCATCCTGTTTGAGCCCCAGAGCCGCACGCTGGTGTCGGCCGACGCGCTGTGGGAAAAAGGCTTTGGTGTGGTGTTCCCCGAGCTCGATGGTGATGACGCCTTCGACGAGGTGTCCGCCACGCTGGATGTGATCGAGCGGCTGAACCCCGCCACCGTCATCCCCGGTCATGGCGCTGCGTTTACCGACGCGCCGCAAGCCATTGCCTATGCGCGCCAGCGCCTCAACGGCTTTGTGCAAAACCCGGGCAAGCATGTGCAGTATGCGATCAAGGTATTGGTCAAGTTCAAGTTGCTGGAGGCGCAAGCCATAGAGCGGGCTGCTTTGGAGCAGTGGATGCAAAGCACGCGCTACTTTGCGGACACCTTTGGCAAACACTTTGACGCGAATAAGTTCACCGATGGCGTGGACCACCTGGTGCAAGACCTGGTGCGCTCGGGCGCTGCTGCTGTGCAAGGCAGTGTGATTTACAACCGCTAAGTTCTGGAGCTCCCTATGCCCATCACCAAATCATCCCGTGCCCTGGTTGACGAAGCCATGGCGCAAGTCACCACCTACAGCGTGGCCGAGGTGCAGGCCCGCCTGCATGACCCGCGGGTGCAGATCGTGGACATTCGCGACATCCGTGAGCTCAACGACGGCACCGTGGTGGGCTCTTTCCACGCGCCGCGCGGCATGCTGGAGTTCTGGGTAGACCCAGACTCACCCTACCACAAGCCGGTGTTTGCCGATGCGTCCAAAGAGTTCATCCTGTTTTGCGGTGCGGGCTGGCGCAGTGCGCTGGCGGCCAAAGCCTTGCAAGACATGGGCATGACCAATGTGGCCCACATCGACGGTGGCTGGGGTGAATGGGTCAAGGCCGGTGCCCCCACCGAAACCCTGGAAGCGCAAAAGGCGCGCCGCCAAGCCAAGGCATGATGGAGGGCATGAAGCCCTTTGCGATGACAGAAGCCTGCCCTTGTGGCCGGCAGCACCAGAAGAAACCACTCCCCTACGCCCAATGCTGTGGCCGTTGGCTGGAGAGTGATACCCCCGCCACGGATGCCGAGAGCCTGATGCGCAGCCGCTACTGCGCCTTTGTGCTGGAGCGCGAGCCGTACCTTCTCAAAACCTGGCACGCCAGCCACCGGCCTGCGCGCATCGCGTTTGACCCCGGCGTGAAATGGCTGGGGCTGGAGGTGCGCAGCCACACGGTGCAAGACGCCACCCACGCCGAGGTGGAGTTTGTAGCGCGCCAGAAACCGCCAAGTGGTGCGGCCATGCGGCTGCATGAGCGCAGTCGCTTTGTACGGGAAGATGGTGCCTGGTTGTATGTGGATGGAGACGCGCTGTGATGTCTGAAGCGGTGTTGTTCGACCGCGCTGGCGAGTGACGCGAGGCCTGAGCCTTCAGGTTTGTGGCCTTGCGCTGCGCCTGAACTCTGCGGGCGTTTGCCCTGTCCAGCCTTTGAAGGCGCGGATAAAGCTCTTCTCGTTCTGAAAGCCTGCGGCCTCGGCCACCTGCTTGATGGGGCGGGGGCTGCGCAATAGCAGCTCGGCGGCCTTGCTGTGCCGCACTTCGTCTTTGAGTGCCTGCAGCGTCGCACCTTCTTCCTTGAGCTGGCGGTGCAGGGTACGGGGTGACACATGCAGCAAGCCCGCCAAGGCCTCTGCGCTGTGGGTGTCTTGGGGTTGCTTGCCTAGCAGTTGGCGCACTTGTTGCACCAGCAAGCGGTCGCGACGGTATTGCAAAACCGTCAGCGGCAGGGCGTTTTGCAGCATGTGCTGCAAGGCTTTTTCATCGCGACGCAAGGCCAAGTCAAGGTAGCGCGCATCAAAAAAGATAGCGGCTTGCGCTTGCTGGAAGCGCGTAGGGGCTGCAAACAGCACCGCATAAGCGTCTTGGTGAGGGGGAGCGTCAAACGGGAAGCTCGCACCCTTCAGGGCAATGCGCGAGTCGATCAGCCAGCAGGCCACGCCCAGCACATTGCGCAGCACGGAGACCATGCAGAACTCGCGGAAGGGCCCCGGGATCCGGTTGGGTTTGGGCGTACAGGGTGGCTGAAGTTTTTGCTCCCTGTCCCCCGCCCGCTTTGCGGGCTCCTCCTTGACCTGCGCAAAAGCCCCATGCCCTTGGTCTGGTGGCGTCGCATTCTCGGTGAGCACGATGCTGGCGGTGTCACCTTCGATGTTGAGCGTGAGGGTGATGTCCGGCGCAATCAGGCCGTGGTGGCGGCACCAGCGGCTCAGCGCCACGTGCAGGGTGGGCGCTGAAATCGAGGCGCGCGCCAGCATGCCGTAGCTGCCCCAAGGCAGGCGGCGGCTGAACCAGCCCAGGGCTTCATCGTCGAGCTCACGCATGGCTGCCTCTGACATGCGCTCCATCTGCCATGCGCTAATGCGCGCGTCGGCTTGCGCCAGCTGCTCTGGCGTAATCTGCGCCTGTGCGAGCGCGCGCGCGGGGTCTTTGTTGTAGCGTGCGTAGGCCTGGACCATCGCTCTTACAAAAGCCATAGGTGTAGCGGTGATGGGTGACGAGGCTGGCATCTCAGAAGTGTGCCAAAAATTGTGCATCTTGTGGCACGATTTGCAACCTCGCAAGCCAGCGCTGCTGCACACCTTGGCCGCACAATGCTGGCTGACTGATCAACCTTGACCGGATGCGCCCCATGACGATGCTGGATTCCAAACTCAACCCGCGTTCCGCCGACTTTGCAGCCAACGCTGCTGCCATGCGTGCACTCGTGGTCGACCTCAACGCGCAGATCGACAAAGCCGCCCTCGGCGGTGGCGAAGCCGCCCGCGCCAAGCACACCGCCCGCGGCAAACTGCTGCCACGCGACCGCGTGGGCATGCTGCTGGACCCCGGTACCCCTTTCCTCGAGCTTTCCCCCTTGGCCGCGCTGGCCATGTACCCCGACCGTGACGGCACCGACAGCGCGCCCTGCGCCGGGGTGATTGCCGGGATTGGGCGAGTCAGCGGCGTGGATTGCATGATCGTGTGCAACGACGCCACGGTGAAGGGCGGCACCTACTACCCGCTCACCGTCAAGAAGCATTTGCGCGCCCAGGAAGTGGCGGCGCAAAACAACCTGCCCTGCATCTACCTGGTGGACTCAGGTGGCGCGAACTTGCCCAACCAGGACGAGGTCTTCCCCGACCGTGACCACTTCGGCCGCATCTTCTTCAACCAGGCCAATATGAGCGCGCAGGGCATTGCGCAAATCGCCGTGGTGATGGGCAGCTGCACGGCCGGTGGCGCGTATGTGCCCGCCATGAGTGATGAGACCATCATCGTTAAAAACCAGGGCACCATCTTTCTGGGTGGCCCCCCGCTGGTGAAGGCTGCGACGGGTGAAGTGGTGACGGCCGAAGACTTGGGCGGTGGCGATGTGCACACGCGCCTCTCCGGCGTGGCCGACCACCTGGCGCAGAACGACCTGCATGCGCTGTCGCTAGCGCGTGAGGCGATTGCGCATTTGAATAAAAACAAGGCCCCGACCCCCGAATTGCGTGCGCCAGTAGCTCCTAAATTTGCAGCAGAAGAGTTGTATGGGGTGATCCCCACCGACACCCGCAAGCCTTTTGATGTGCGCGAAATCATCGCCCGCATCGTCGACGGCTCGGAGCTGCATGAGTTCAAGCCCCGCTACGGCACCACCCTGGTTTGCGGCTTTGCCCATGTGGAAGGCATGCCGGTGGGCATCATCGCCAACAACGGCATTTTGTTCAGCGAGTCCGCGCTCAAGGGCGCGCACTTCATCGAGCTGTGCTGCCAGCGCAAGATTCCTCTGGTGTTTTTGCAGAACATCACCGGCTTCATGGTGGGGCGCAAATACGAGAACGAGGGCATCGCCCGCAACGGCGCCAAGATGGTGACGGCCGTGGCGACCGCGCAGGTACCCAAGTTCACCATCATCATCGGCGGCAGCTTCGGGGCCGGCAACTACGGCATGTGCGGCCGCGCCTACAGCCCCCGCTTCTTATGGATGTGGCCTAACGCGCGTATCAGCGTCATGGGCGGCGAGCAGGCGGCCAGCGTGCTGGCCACCGTCAAGCGCGACGGCATTGAAGGCAAGGGCGGCGCTTGGAGCATGGAGGAAGAAGAAGCCTTCAAAGCCCCCATCCGCCGCCAGTACGAAGAACAGGGCCACCCCTACTTCGCCACCGCCCGCTTGTGGGACGACGGCATCATTGACCCTGCCGACACCCGCCGCGTGCTGGCGCTGGGGCTAAGTGCGTCATTGAACGCGCCCATCCCTGAGACGAAATTCGGCGTGTTCCGGATGTAAGCAAGTGGGTCGGTTCACGCACATGGCCATCTATCGCGCGCTGCTACTCGCGTGCGTGCTGGGCATGGGTGCTTTGCATGCGCAAACCCGTGCTGCAACGCCCACAGCAACGCCCGAAGTCTTATCCGTTGACATGCGTGAGGAGATCGTGCGAACCCAGGCCACGGTGACCGACTTGTACGGACGGCGCGAAACCAAGACCCTGCCCATCACGGTGTACCGGCCTGCGGGTGAGGGGCCGTTTCCTTTGGTGGTGTTTAACCATGGGCGGGCCGTGGCCGCCATGCGTGCGCAGCAAGGGCGCTATCGGCCCGACGCAGCCGCGCGGTATCTGGTAGGCAA
Source organism: Rhodoferax aquaticus (assembly GCF_006974105.1). NCBI lineage: Bacteria > Pseudomonadati > Pseudomonadota > Betaproteobacteria > Burkholderiales > Comamonadaceae > Rhodoferax > Rhodoferax aquaticus. Next base: position 4,010,236 of record NZ_CP036282.1, on the reverse strand, counting down.
GGGCTTTGTGGTGCTGGTGCCCAACCGCATTGGGTATTGGGAAACCTATGGCGACTTTGATCCCGAGAACAACGGCAGCTGTGCAAGCCCCCGCATCGAGCCCATGTCGTTGGCTGCTTCCGACCAGGTGTTGGCGACCGTGGAGTTTGCCAAGACCTTGCCTTATGTCGACGCCAGTCGGTGGTTGGTGGTGGGGCAATCGGTCGGTGGCTTAACCAGCGTCGCCACGGTGGGGCGCGCTCCAGCCGGCTTGCTGGGTGGCATTAACTTTGCGGGCGGCACAGGGGGCGAACCTGAGGCGCACCCTGGTCAACCCTGTGCGCCACATGCCATTGCGCGGTATTGGGGCGGGTTGGCCAAAAACGCCAAAGTGCCCATGCTGTGGCTGTACTGGGAGAACGACAAATACTGGGGTGCCAATGTGCCCAAAACCTGGCACCAAGCGTGGGTTGACGGCGGTGGCCAAGCGGTGCTGGCTACCTTTGGCCCAAGCGGCGACGATGGGCATGGGGGCCTGATGACCGACATGGACCACTGGGTGCCCGCAGTGGACGCTTTTTTGATCGGTTTGGGGTTTACGGCCCCCGCCATTCCTGTGCGCCCGGTCGCCACGGCGTTTGCCGACCTCACGGACGCCACCCAAGTGCCTGTGCGCAGTGAGTTCCAAGCCGCTTATGCCAAGTTTTTGACCTTGGGCGTGCCCCGCGCGTTTGCGGTAGGCAACAAGGGCGGCTACGGCTATGCCAGGGGCGACTATGCCATGGGCCGTGCCTTAGGCAATTGCCAGCGCCAAGGCCAAAAGTGCGCGCTCTATGTGGTGGATCAGGATGTAGTGTGGACCGCCCCATGAAACGCATGTGTGCTCGCTTGGCGATGCGATGGGCCGTGCGCTATGGGCAATACCCGGGCAGCTACCACGCGTTTGACGGCATGAGCCCGGTGCCCGCACCTACGGCTTACGCAGCGCTCACCGAGGTGGACCGCGTGCCTCGCCTTGGCGAGACGACCAAAGCCATGTACCGCGAATGGCTAGAGAAACCTTTTCCCCGGGCGGTCGCGGTATCTGACAAAGGCGCGTTGGCGCGCGGGTACGGACGCACCGCCATGGAATACGCCATCACCACCTGTCAAAAGTTCGGCAGCCCCTGTCGCCTCTACGCCGTAGACGACCAGGTGGTTTGGGTCAGCCCCTAGCGTCGCATCAGGCGCTCCATTGAAAGAAAGAAGACTATGTTCACCAAAATTCTCATCGCAAACCGTGGCGAGATCGCCTGCCGGGTGGCCGCCACTGCTGCGCGGCTAGCTGTTAAAACCGTCGCGGTGTATTCCGATGCGGATGCGCACGCCAAGCATGTGGCGGCGTGTGACGAGGCGGTGCACATTGGGGGCAGCGCTCCCAAAGACAGCTACCTGCGCTGGGAGCGCATCATCGAAGCGGCCAAGGCTACGGGTGCCCAGGCCATTCACCCGGGCTATGGTTTCCTGAGCGAAAACGAAGAATTTGCCAACGCCTGCGCCGCTGCCGGGCTGGTGTTTATCGGGCCACCGGCCAGTGCCATCCAGGCCATGGGCCTGAAAGCCGAGTCCAAGCAGCTGATGGAAAAGGCCGGTGTGCCGCTGGTGCCCGGCTACCACGCCGCGGACCAAGACCCAGCCCTGCTGCAGCGCGAGGCCGACCGCATTGGCTACCCCGTGCTCATCAAGGCCAGCGCAGGCGGTGGCGGCAAGGGCATGCGCGCGGTGGACAAGGCGCAAGACTTTGCAGACGCGCTCGCATCCTGCAAGCGCGAGGCGATCAACAGCTTTGGTGATGACGCAGTGCTGATTGAAAAATACGTGCAGCGGCCACGCCATATCGAAATTCAGGTGTTCGGCGACACATTGGGCAACTACGTGTACCTGTTTGAGCGCGATTGTTCCGTGCAGCGCCGCCACCAAAAGGTGTTGGAAGAAGCGCCCGCACCGGGCATGACGCCCGCACTGCGCGCCCAAATGGGCCAGGCCGCCGTCGAAGCGGCGCGTGCTGTGAACTATGTGGGTGCTGGCACGGTGGAGTTCATCGTGGAGCAGCCCGGCGGCTACGGATTGGAAGGGGCCGATGAAGGTTTTGCCGCCGGGCCGCCCCAAGGCGAAACAGCCCCCTTGGGGGGCAGCGATCCAACGCAGCGGCAGAGCGTGGGGGCCAGGTTCTATTTCATGGAGATGAACACCCGCTTGCAGGTGGAGCACCCGGTGACGGAAGCCATCACCGGGCTGGACCTGGTGGAGTGGCAGTTGCGTGTGGCCAGTGGCGAGCCGCTGCCTTTGCGCCAAGACCAGCTGCAGATCCACGGCCATGCCATCGAGGCCCGCATCTGCGCGGAAAACCCCGACAACAACTTCTTGCCTGCCACCGGCAGCTTGCATGTGTATGGGCTGCCCCCGCATGTGACTTTTGAGCGTGCACCCCAAGGCGTGCGCGTGGACTCCGGCGTGCGCGAGGGCGATGCCATCAGCCCGTTTTATGACTCCATGGTGGCCAAGCTGATCGTGCATGGTGCTACCCGCGAAGAGGCGCTGGCCCGGCTGGACGCGGCGCTCGCACAGACCCACATCGTGGGGCTGGCGACCAATGTGCAGTTTTTGCGGCACGTGACCACCAGTGCCTCGTTTGTTGCGGCCCAGCTCGACACCGCGCTGATTCCCCGCGAGGCCGCAGCCTTGTTCAACCAGGACAAGGTGGGCCTGCCTCTGGCCGCAGCCGCCCTGATTGCACACACCTTACAAGCCGGGGAACGCCTCGCCGCCCAGCCAGATGCCCGGGGCTGGCAAGACCCCTGGGCGCAGCGCGATGGCTGGAAGTCGCATGGCGCGCAGGTGCGCAGCTTTGCGGTGGAGTACGCTGGAGAGGCGCACACCGTGCTGCTGCGCAGCCCACGTGGCGGTGCCACGGGCTTGCAGCTCAATGTGGGGGCGTTTACGGCGGACTTGGCATTTGCACCCACGGCAGATGGCGGGCTGGATGTGCAGCTAGGCGCTCAGCGCCAACGGGTGCGTGTGTACCGAAAAGGTGAGGTGGCGCACGTATTTACTGCGCAAGGTGCTACACAAATCATAGTGATCGATGCCTTGGCGCACGCGGGTGATACGCAGTCCGAGGGGGGCCGCTTGACCGCCCCTATGCCCGGCAAAGTGGTGTCATTTGCCGTCAAAGCCGGTGACGTGGTGAAGAAAGGCCAAGCGCTGGCCGTGATGGAGGCCATGAAGATGGAGCACACCATTGCCGCACCGGCCGATGGCACGGTGGCTGAATTGATGTTCGCGCCGGGGGACCAAGTCACCGAGGGCAGCGAGTTGCTGCGCATGGCCGTACCCGCCTGAGGGAGCGCAGTCTGCACTGCGGCGAAAATGCGGGTATGACTTCTTTGCGCATCACCTACTATTCGGCCGACTTTGACGAGGCCACCTGGATCTCTGGACTGCAAGCGGCCATTCCTGGCGCCCAGGTCAGCCTCTGGCAGCCCGGCGCACCGGTGGCAGACTACGCCGTGGTGTGGAAGCCGCCGCAGCAGATGCTGGATGAGCAAGCGGGCCTCAAGGCCATCTTCAATACCGGTGCCGGCGTTGACGCCCTGATGAAGCTGAAACTGCCAGCCGGTGTTCCCGTCATCCGGCTGGACGATGCGGGCATGGCGGTGCAGATGGCGGAGTACGTGTGCCATGCGGTGATCCGCCATTTCCGCGAGTTCGATGGCTATGAGGCCGACATGCACAAGGGCAAGTGGTCCTTCCGCAAGCCGCGCAGCCGGGCGGACTACCCCGTGGGCGTGCTGGGGCTGGGTGTGTTGGGCGAGCGCGTGGCCAAAGCGGTGGCGCAGTTTGACTTTCCGGTCAATGGCTGGAGCCGGTCGCCGAAAGCGCTGGATGGCGTGCAGTGTTTTTCTGGCGAGCAGGGCTTGGATGCGTTCTTGGCCGCCAGCCGCGTTTTGGTGTGTCTCTTGCCCTTGACGCGGGACACAGAAAACCTGATCAATGCGCAGCGTCTGGCCCAGTTGCAAGCAGGGGGCTATGTCATCAATGTCGCCCGTGGTGCCCATGTGGTGGACGCGGACTTGCTGGCTGCAATCGCCAGCGGGCATGTGGCAGGCGCCACATTGGACGTGTTTCGCACCGAGCCACTGCCCCCAGACCACCCCTTTTGGACCTGCCCCCAACTCACCCTCACGCCCCACACCTCGGCGCGCACCTTGCGCTCTGAGAGCATTGCCCAGATCGCCCGCAAAATTGCGGCCCTGCAAAACGGGCAGAGCGTGGCGGGGCTGGTGGACACTGGTCGAGGCTACTGAGCCGCATGACAGGGACTGATGCCTTTACTGCCTTGGTGCGTGCGCGTACCTCGGTGCGTGGCTTTACGGATCAGCCGGTGCCCGATGACTTGCTGCGTGCGCTGTTGGTCAATGCGCGGCTGGCCCCCAGCGGTGCCAACTTGCAGCCGGGCAGCTTTGTCCAAGTGCGTGGCGCGGTGCGCGAAGGGCTGTCGCAGGCCATGTCGGCGGCTTACCGCGCGGGCAGTGCCGAGGCCGAGGACTACAGCTATTTCCCCGACCCCATGCCCGGCCATTTGCGCCGCCGCCAAGTGGCGGCAGCGCGTGCGCTGTACGACAGCATCGGCATTGCCCGCGACGACCGCGCCGGGCGCGACCAGCAGTTTGAGCGCAACTTCCGCTTCTTTGATGCGCCCGTTGCTTTGGTCGTCACCATCGAGCGGGGCCTGGGCAGTGGCAGCTTTATGGACTTGGGGATGGCGCTGTATGGTCTTTTGCTGGCTGCGCAGTCTCGGGGGCTGGCCAGCTGTGCGATTGGTGCACTGGCGTCTTACCCTCACTTGGTGCGCAGCCACCTGGGCCTGGGGGCGGACAGTCACATCGTGTGCGGCGTGGCCATCGGTTTTGCAGATGCGAATGCGGTGGTCAACCAAACCCGTACCAGCCGCATCGATGTAGACAGTTTTTTCAAGGTAGTCGGCTAGCCCAGCCATTGCACCAGCGTGGCCGCACCGATGCCACCCGCGCCGGCCACTGCGGCCAAGCCGTAGGCGCGGAGGTGATTGAAGCGCTGCAAATCTGAGAGCGCCCGCACCAATGCGATTGCGCCCGAAGCGCCTATAGGGTGCCCGCGCGCAATGCCGCCCCCCAGGCGGTTGAGCATGGTTGCATCCAGACCCAATGCGTCGCAAAACGTCAAACCTTGCACGGCAAACGCATCATGCAGTTCCATGACGTCGCAGGCGTGCACATCTGGCAGTTCCGCGCGCTGCAGCACGGCACGTGTGGCGGCTTCGGCCGCCAGCAGGGGCATGGCAGGGTCCATGCCTAGGGACGCGCTGGCCCGCCACTGCGCAGCGGGGCGAATGCCAAACTTGCGCGCTGCGGCCTCTGTCATCAGCAGCACCATCGCCGCCCCATCGGCACGGGTGGAAATGGCCAGGGTGCTGACTGCACAGTCCTCCGCCGCTGCGTTGGCATCTATCGCATCACCCACGGCTTGCACCGGCAGCCGGGCTGCGGCGGAAGGGCGCATGGCGCGAGGGTAGGCATCGAAGTGCAAGCCTGCAACCGGCACGATCTCTGGGGCCAATAGGGCACGGTGGGTGATCGCCCGCGCATGGCTGTGTAAGGCATATTCGTCTTGCCGCGCCCGGCTGATGCGGTGTGCGGCGGCATAGTCAGCGGCGGCTTGGAGCAGGTCGGGGTCGCGCGCCGGGTCGGGGGCGAAAGCCGGGCGCTCAAAAGTGACGGCGGGCTCGCCGGCCACCAAGGGGCGGTGTTGGCGTATGGGCGCACGGCTCCAGGCCTCTACGCCCCCGGCCACCACCACCTCGGCCTGGCCGCTGGCGAGCAGCCCGGCGGCCATGGCAACGGCATCCAGCCCGGCGCAGCATTGGGTGTCTATAGAAAACGCAGCGCAGCGGTCCGGTAGTCCGGCGGCCAGCGCCACCATGCGCGCGGGGTTGCCTCCAGCGCCCAAGGCATTGCCCATGACCACGGCCTCCACCGCGCTGGCCGGTAGACCGGCGCGCTGCAGCAGCGCTTGTAGCACGGGGGCTGCGATCTCATGGGCGTGTAGGTTACGGAAGGCGCCACCGTGCGGCGCGACCGCACTGCGCGCCCAGGCGGCGATTAACGCAGGGCTGTCAGGCATGGTGCGGCCTCGTGCGGGTGCGATGGCAGGGTGCGGCCTAGTGCCGGATGGTCCGTCTTGCCGCTGGCGGTGAAGGCCCATGTGGCATGCACCCAGATGTGGCGTGGCACTTTGAAGGCCTCCAACCGGCTGCGGCACCAGGCTTGCAGCGCAGGCAAGTCGGCTTGTTCACCGCCTGTCGCCCACTGAACGATGGCCACAATCTGCACACCACGCTGGGCATCGGGCAGCCCATGCACCGAGGCGCGGGCAACGGCGGGGTGGGCTTCCAGCACGGCTTCTAGTTCTTCAGGGAACAGCTTTTTGGCCAGGGTGACCAGCATGCGGCTTTCGCGCCCGGCCACCCACAAGCGGCCCTGATCGTCCAGGTGCCCCAGGTCTCGCACACAGACCCAGTCGCCATCTCGCAGGGCGGCCGTGTGGTCCTGGGCCGCGCCCACATAGTCCATGAACACCATGGGGCTGCGCACATAGATCAGGCCGTCCGGGCTGTCCGGTGTGGCACCACGTACATCTAACTCTACGGTTTCAAACGGGCGGCCCACCACCTGGTCGGGCAGGTCGGAGTGGGACTCGGTCCAGGCGATAAAGCTGGTCTCGGAGGCACCATAAAACTCGATGATGCGCGCCTCGGGAAACAGCGCTTGCAAGTCCGGGGTGCGGCTGCGCATCCAACGCGCACCGCTGATCAGGATGAGACGCACGCCCCGCACCGGGGGCAGTTGGCGGTGGGCGGCCCACTCCAGTATTAGCAGCAACTGACTGGGCACCGCGACCAGGCAGGGTGTGTGCCCCGTGGCCAAAGTGGCCAGTGCTGCAGACGCAGAAAACTGCTCCTGCACCACCACGCCTGCGCCCGTCCATAAGCCGAGCAGCATGCCGAAGAGAAAGAGCGAATGCGAATCCCGCCCCGGCGCGAGGATGCGGGTAGATGCGGCTTCGCCAAAGGTGCTCAGGCACAGCGCGAAACTCTCGGTCCATGAACGGTGGTGTCGCCTAAAGCCTTTGGGCAGGCCGGTGCTGCCGGAGGTGAAGCCGGTGTAGAAGGGGCTCAGTGGGGTCGGTGCGCCCATGTCGCAGGGCGTATCCGGCAGGCTGGAGCGCACGGCAGCCAGCACACTATCTGGCCAAGCCGGGTCGCTCACGGCAGCGCAGCGGCCACTGGCGATGGTGCCCAGAAAAGCGCTTAAGCGTTGGGGCAGTGGCAGGCTGCTGTCTTGCAGCACCGTGGCGGGGGCATGGCTGCTGGAAAGGGCCTCTGCATGGGCCTGCACTTGGTGCGCCAACTCCGCGAAAGTGATGTTGCCGGCCTCGCTTTGGATGGCGAAGGCCGCTCCCCGGTCCCGGGCCCAGTGGGATAGCCGGCTGTGCACCAGCTCCGGGGTCTGGGGCATCAGGCGCCTTGTTTGCCGAATTTCCAGTCGGGCAGGCCGCGCGCCACGGTGTGGCACACCACAGCGGTGAGCACGCACTTGATCAAGTCACCAGGCACAAACGCGCTGGTGCCGATCAGGGCTTGCTTGAGGCTCATGCCCGCAATGGCCATGAGGCCCACCACACCAGAGGCGTGAATCACCAACAAACCACCCACGACCGAAGCAATGAACGCACTGGTGGCAACACTGCGTGGCGAGCCAGCGGGCAAGCTGCGCATGAGCAAGCCAGTGACCAAGGCACCCACGGGCCAGGCCAGCAGGTAGCCCGCCGATGGCGTCATAAACACGCCAAAGCCGCCACGTCCGCCAGACAACAAGGGCAACCCAATAGCCACCGCCGTTAAAAACAAGAGCAGCGCTTGCAATGCCAAGCGCGGGCCCAGCAAGCAACCCGCCAGCATCACACCCAGCGTTTGCAAGGTGATAGGCACGCCCAAGGGCAGGTCAATTTTGGGGATCAGGCCCAGAACGGCCATCAATGCGGCGAACAGGGCGACGAGAGCGAGAGAGTGGTTACGTTGCATAGTCTTCAATGAAACAAAAAAAATGTGGGCTATTTGCCCAGTCGGACGTCGAGTGTATCGGCCACGCGGCGTGCCGTTTGTAGCAGCTGAATGGTCAGGGGGGCCAGCAGCCTGAAACCACCCGCTTTGCCGGTGCGCAGCTGGTGCGAATCGTCCAAGCGCTTCCAGACCACAAAAAAGTGTTCGATAAAGCGCAGCATGAGCGCCAGTTGCAGGGCAAACCGGTCGGGGCGCACACCGAGCCGCTGCAGGGGCTTGAGCAGCCACTCCAACACGTCTTGCAGCTCGCCGCTGCGCGTGGTGAGGGTGAGGGCAATGCTCAGCAAGGAGGCGCTGGCCATGCGCAAGACGCTGACTACGCCCACCATCGGTTGCTGTAGCACGGCGTGAAATGCCAGCACCAATGCGGCCGCGATGAGCAGTCCACGCAGCAGTCTGCGGCCTTGGGCCATGGCTTTGCCCAGCGACAGGTACATGCCTACGCACAGCGCACACGCGACCCCTAGCCAAGCTGGGGACGTGATCCAAAAAATGCCCGTGCTTAAGACCACCAACAGGCCCAGCTTCCAGCCGGCGGGCACGGCGTGCAGCCAGGTGCGGTGCTCGCTATAAAGGCTGCCCATGGTTTAGCCCGTGGTAGCGGTGCGCTTGCGGATGCGCGTGGCCACATCGGCACGGTACTGCTCGCACACAGTATCGGCAGCGCCATCGGCGCGCACCCGGCCGTGGTCTAGCCAGACCACGCGGTCACAGCCGCGCAAATGCTCCAGCACATGGGTGGACACGATGATTTGCTGCGGGGCTTGGGCGATGTCCTCATGCAGCAAGGCCTGGCCCGGCAGGTCCAAGCTGGCAAAGGGCTCGTCGAGCAGGATGAGCGCGGGTTGGCTGAGCAAAATGGCCAGCCAGCACACATGTTGGCGCTGGCCCTGGCTCAGGCTGCTGATGGCACGTTCGGCCCATGCGGCCAAACCCCGGGTGGCCAAGAAGGTGCGGGCTTGGGCAATCGCATCCCGCCTAGGGATGCCCGTGGCGGTCAGACCCAAAGCGAGCTCTTCCTGCACGGTAGGGAAGACGATCTGATCGTCCGGGTTCTGGAACATCATGCCCACGAGATTGGGGCGCTGGGCGTTGATGCGAAAGGCCACAAGCCCCTGCACGGTGACCGATCCGCTTTGGGGTGCTTCCAGCCCGCAGGCCATGCGAAATAGACTGCTTTTGCCGGCGCCGTTGTCGCCAATGAGCCCAATGCGGCGCTCATTCAGTTGCAGGGTCAGGCCGTCGAACACTGGGGTCGTGCCCCGCTTCAGGACGGCGTTGGAGATGCTTAGCAAATCAGATACCTTGTAGGAGTCTGGGCGGATGCGCCAGGCAAAGCCGGTGACTATACCAATGCCCTCCCAGAGGGCATGCGGCTTCGCGGTTTAATATGCCCATCCGCGTTTGAACTTGTGAGTCCGCATTATGAATACCCCCCAGCACGTCAAGATCATTGACGTAGGCCCACGCGACGGCCTGCAGAACGAAAAACAACCCGTCCCTGCCAGCATCAAAGTGGAGTTGGTCCACCGCCTGCAAGACGCAGGCCTGAAGGAAATTGAAGTCACCAGCTTTGTGAGTCCGAAGTGGGTTCCGCAAATGGGCGACAACGCCGAGGTCATGGCCGGTGTGCAACGCCGCGCGGGCGTGCGCTATTCGGTGCTCACGCCCAATATGAAGGGTTATGAAGCGGCGGTGCTGTCCCAACCCGACGAGATTGTGGTGTTTGGTGCGGCGAGCGAGGCCTTCAGCCAGAAGAACATCAACTGCTCGATTGAGGAAAGCATTGAGCGCTTCCGCCCGGTGGCAGCGGCTGCCAAGGCCGCCGGCATTGCGGTGCGCGGCGCTATCTCGTGCGCGGTGGGCTGCCCCTACGAAGGCGAGATTGCGCCCGAGCGCGTGGCGCTGGTCGCCAAGCTGATGCACGATATCGGCGTGGAGCATGTGGGCGTGGCCGACACCATTGGCGTGGGTACTCCCCTCAAGGTGCAACGCGCGCTGGAGGCGACCCTGCAGCACTATGCGGTGGATCAAGTTTCCGGCCATTTCCACGACACCTATGGCATGGCACTGGCCAACACCTTGGCGTCATTGGAGATGGGTATTTGGCATTTCGACACGTCGGTGGCGGGCTTGGGCGGTTGCCCTTACGCCAAAGGGGCTACTGGCAACGTCGCAACCGAAGACGTGGTCTACATGCTGCACGGCATGGGCATTGAGACCGGCATCGATCTCGACAAGCTGATCGATGCAGGCAAGTTCATCAGCGACTTTTTGGGGCGCAAACCGCACTCGCGGGCGGCCAATGCCTTGCTGACCCAACGCCTCGGATGATTGAAAAGAATGTGTGGAGCCGAATTGACTGAATTACCCGAAGGCGTGCAGCGCGTGTCTGCTGCACTGCAAGCCAAAAACCATCCCCATAGTCCAGTCATGCTGGATGGCGCAGCGCGCACCGCGCAACAGGCGGCTGACGCCTTGGGCGTGGCCGTGGGCCAGATTGCCAAGAGCATCATCTTTAAGCGCATCGAAGACGATGTGGCCGTGCTGGTGGTGACCTCGGGCGACCGCCGTGTGGACGAAGCCAAAGTAGCCGCCTTGGTGGGCCCCCTGGGGCGTGCGAACGCCGGGTTTGTGAAAGATCGCACGGGCTTTTCTATTGGCGGCGTCAGCCCGATTGCCCACGCCAAGCCGGGGGTGACGCTGATCGACCAAGACCTGTTTCGCTTTGACGAGGTGTGGGCCGCTGCCGGGCACCCGCATGCGGTTTTTAAGCTGCAGCCGCAAGACCTGGTGACCCTGACAGGTGCACCCGTGGCCCAGGTGGTGGAAGCGCCTGAAGCAGAGAATCCCTTGGATGCGCAAGCCCGTGCTTTTGCTATTAAAACGCTAGCTGCTCGCGCAATCACCATAAGCGCTATGGCCGAAAACGTGCCAAGTCCTTGCGTCAATGTGTGCCGCATGGACACAGGAAGCGGCCTGTGTGAGGGCTGTTTTCGCACGATTGACGACATCCGTGAATGGGGCCGCAGCGACGATGCAGGTAAAAAAACGATGTGGGCGGCGGTGACACAGCGACTGCGCCAAACCCACCCCGATGCATTCAACCCAAGCCCAAGCCAAGCGAGCCTATGAAGCACATCACCTTTTATTTGGACTTCATTTCCCCCTATGCCTATTTGGCGTTCGAGAGTCTGCCTGCATCGCTCATGGGCTTGAGTTATGGCGTGACGTACAAACCCGTTTTTCTAGGCGGCCTGCTCAAACACAATGCCATGTTGGGGCCTGCCGAAGTGCCGCCCAAACGCAGCTGGATCTACCGCCATGTGCAGTGGCTGGCGCACAGCAAAGACATCCCTTTCGACATGCCTGCGGTACATCCGTTCAATCCGCTGGCGTTACTGCGTCTGGCGATTGCTGCCAAGCCCCAAGGCGTGCCCAACCGCCTCGTGTGCGAAACCATTTTTCACCATGTGTGGCGGGGTGGTGCCGATGCGCTTGAGCCCCAGCGCATCGACGCGTTGACCGCCACGTTGGCACCAGCGCAAGATCCCAACAGCCAAGAGGTGAAGGACCTGCTCAAACGCTATGCGGACGACGCCATTGCCGCGCAAGTGTTTGGAGTGCCTGCCTTTGAAGTAGACGGCAAAGTGTTCTGGGGTTTCGATGCCTTGCCCATGTTGCGCAGCTACCTTGCTGGAGACCCTTGGTTTGCTGACAACGAAGCTGACACACACTGGAATGCAGCGCAGCACATTCCCTCGGGAATACCCTTGCGGACCCCTTGAATTGCCATGATGTGAAAAAGTGTTTAAGGGTTGCACCTTAAACCGTCAGACCCCAGTCAGTTTGACGCAAGTCTCTGTTGGTTTCGCGTCAGAGCAGGGTCAGTCCACACTCCAAGAATAGGCCTAAGTCACCATGTCGGTGGCCCTATAACGATTTGGAGATGAGACTATGGCAACAGCAGCAGCCCCACGGCCGATGTCTGGGGAAGAGAAGAAAGTGATCTTCGCTTCCTCACTCGGCACGGTGTTCGAGTGGTACGACTTTTACCTGTACGGTTCATTGGCAGCCATCATTGCCAAGCAGTTCTTCAGCGGCTTGGACGAAGGCTCTGCCTTCATCTTCGCGTTGCTGGCATTTGCTGCAGGTTTCATCGTGCGTCCGTTCGGTGCGCTGGTGTTTGGCCGCTTGGGCGACATGATCGGTCGCAAGTACACCTTCTTGGTCACCATCTTGATCATGGGCTTGTCCACTTTTATCGTGGGCATATTGCCTAACTACGCCACCATCGGCGTAGCGGCCCCCGTCATCCTGATCATCCTGCGTTTGCTGCAAGGATTGGCTTTGGGTGGTGAATACGGAGGTGCGGCGACCTATGTGGCTGAGCATGCGCCACAAGGCAAGCGTGGCGCCTACACCGCGTGGATTCAAACGACCGCGACGCTGGGCTTGTTCCTGTCTTTGCTGGTGATTTTGGGAACGCGCACCGCAATCGGTGAAGACGCGTTTGCCGATTGGGGCTGGCGCGTTCCGTTCCTCGCGTCCGTGATCATGTTGGGTATCTCGGTCTACATCCGTTTGAGCATGAACGAGTCCCCCGCGTTCACCAAGATGAAAGCTGAAGGCAAGACTTCCAAGGCGCCATTGTCCGAATCCTTCGGCCAATGGAAAAACCTGAAGATCGTCATCTTGGCCTTGATCGGTTTGACCGCTGGGCAAGCCGTGGTGTGGTACTCCGGTCAGTTTTACGCCTTGTTCTTCTTGACGCAAGCCTTGAAGGTGGACGGCCCTACGGCCAACATCATGGTCGCGATCTCGCTGATCATTGGTACACCCTTCTTCATTGTGTTCGGCTCCCTGTCTGACAAGATTGGCCGCAAGCCCATCATTTTGGCGGGTTGTTTGTTGGCCGCCTTGACTTACTTCACCGTGTTCGAGCAGTTGACCAAAGCAGCCAATCCTGACCTATACGCAGCACAACAAACTGCCAAAGTCACTGTGACTGCTGACCCTGCTGAGTGCTCCTTCCAGTTCAACCCCACTGGTACCAAGAAGTTCACCTCTACCTGCGACATTGCCAAGCAACGTTTGGCTGGCGCCTCCGTGTCTTATGAGAACGTGGCTGCCCCTGCAGGTACACCCGCTGTCATCAAGGTGGGTGAAACTGTGGTGAACGTCAAGTACAGCCCAGAAGACATTGCCGCAGCCAAGGCGAAAGCCGAAGCCAAGTTGGCCGAAGTGTCTGCGGCTAATCCAGTGGACGAAAAAGCCGTGGCTGCTGCCAAGAAGTCTGTGGCTGACCTGAGCGGTGAGAAGACCGCTAACGGTGCCTTGTTAGGTGCCAACCTCAGTGCTGCCTTGAAGGCCGCTGGTTACCCTGCCAAGGCTGACATGGCCAAGTTCGACAAAGTCAAGGTCGTGATCATCCTCACCTACTTGGTGCTCTTGGTGACCATGGTGTACGGCCCGATTGCCGCCATGCTGGTGGAAATGTTCCCAACCCGCATCCGCTACACCTCCATGAGCTTGCCTTACCACATCGGTAACGGCTGGTTCGGTGGCTTGTTGCCTACCACTGCCTTCGCTATCGTGGCGCAGACCGGCAATATGTACAACGGCTTGTGGTACCCCATCATCATTGCGGGTGCTACCGTGGTGATTGGTGGCTTGTTCATCAAAGAAACCAAAGACGTTGACATCTACGCCAACGATTGAAGGCTGGTTGAGTGAGTGAGAACGGCCCCGGCGCTGCAAGGCGCTGGGGTATTTAACAGGCCCCCCGGGGCCCTTTTTTTTTGAGGAATGGTTATGTGGAAAATTGCAGTCGGATTTGCCCTCTTTGCAGGCTTGGCGCTGTTCATCTTGAGCAAAGGCGGGGACATCGACATGAGTGGCGAAAAACATGGCATTGAAGAAACCCACGCGCCTGCTGCTGCGCCAGCTGCCGCCCCAGCACCGGCCGCCCCAAGTCCCGCACAGGCGGACGCGCCAAAGTGAACTTAAGGCATGCTTCTAGGTGCAAACGCCTAGTGGCCTGCTTAAAACCCTAGGGTAACTAGGATTTTTTCGTGCCTAAAATGAGGCATGAAATACATCAAAACGGAGACGGGGCAGCAGGCTTTTAAAGAGCGCTCAGGCCTGATCAGTCCACGCCAGCGGCCCATGTTCATCTTGTTTGATGGGGTAAAAACCGTGGAGCAAGTATTGGCCGCGTCTGCGGGCTTGGGTGCCACCCAATCGGATGTGGACCACCTGCTGGCCCAAGGCTTGATTGGTTTAGCACCAGAGCCTCTCTTCGCGCCAGTTGACAACAAAGTTGTGAAATGGACCGCGCTGGATGGCACCGTTGCCTTGCGCAGCAACCGCTCCGCCCAAGAGCGCTACACCGAGGCCATGCCCATTGCCACCCAACTGGTGGCGTCTATGGGCCTGAGCGGCTACCTACTGAATTTAGCGGTGGAGTCTGCCGACGGGTATGAAGGCTTGTTGGCCGTATTCCCCAAAATCCACAAAGCGCTGGGTTCCAAGGCTTGCAAAGAGCTAGACCGCGCGCTTAACGGCTAAGCGGGCAAAAAGCCGAATATGCAGGGCCAAGCTAGGCCTTGCTAGATGTGGCTAGCGCTTGCCAAGCGCATTGCCCTTCAAGCCAGCTTGGGGCGCAAACCTGCCTAGAATGGCTCTCCCCCTAGCAGAGAGCACTCACCATGGCACAAGGCACCATCCGCATTCGCGGAGCGCGTCAACACAATCTCAAGAACCTGGACCTCGACATTCGCACCGGCGAACTCACGGTGGTCACCGGGCCCAGCGGCTCGGGCAAATCGAGCTTGGTGTTTGACACCCTGTATGCCGAAGGCCAGCGCCGCTACGTAGAAACCTTCAGCGCCTACGCCCGCCAGTTTTTGGACCGCATGGACAAGCCCGCGGTCGACAAGGTCGAGGGCGTGCCCCCCGCCATTGCCATTGACCAGACCAACCCGGTGCGCTCCAGTCGCTCCACCGTAGGCACCATGACGGAGCTCAACGACCACATCAAGCTGCTGTACTCCCGCGCAGGCAATTTGTTTGACAAGGTCACCGCCTTGCCCGTGCAGCACGACACGCCTGAGACCATTTACGCAGAGTTGCTGCGCCGCTCACAGCAAGCCCAGTCCCCCCGCTTGGTGCTCACGTTTCCGGTGGAGTTACCCGCAGACACCTCCGCCGAAGAACTGGCCCAGTGGCTCAGCGCCAGCGGATTTACCCGCGTGCATGCCGAGCGCTTTGTGGATGCACCGCTGAACCCACAAGCTGCTACCGAAGCCTCCGCTGCAAAGAAGGCCAAAGCGAAGGCCGCTGCGCCCGCGAGCACCCGGCGCAAAGTGCTGGATGTGGTGGCGGACCGTTTCCGTATCGACAAGGTCGAAAGAACCCGCGTGCTCGAAGCCATTGAGCTGGCGCTCAAGCGCGGCAGTGGGCGTTTGAACGTCTATGTGCTGCCCGAAAGTGGCTCTGCAGAGCCAAATATGCCCTTGGCGCCCATGGATACTCCGCAAGCAGCTACTGAAAATGTAGCAAGTGAGCAGACGCCCACCTGGCGCTTTTCCACTGGCTTGCACTGCCCGCAAAGTGACCTGCGCTACACCGACCCCATTGCCTCCATGTTCAGTTTCAACTCGGCCGTGGGCGCGTGCGAAGTGTGCCGTGGTTTTGGCCGGGTGGTGGGCGTGGACTTGGGGCTGGTCATTCCCAACGTCAACCTCACCCTGCGCGGCGGTGCCGTCAAACCCATGCAAACGCCCGCGTGGCAAGAGTGCCAAGACGATTTGATGCGCCACGCCGAGGCCGCAGGCATTCCGCGCGACACGCCTTGGAACAAGCTCACGCCTGAGCACCAACACTGGGTGATCCACGGCTCGCCCAACTGGAACGGCAAGTGGAACCAGCACTGGTTCGGGATTTACCGGTTCTTTGAGTACCTGGAGAGCAAGGCCTACAAAATGCACATCCGGGTGCTGCTGTCCAAGTACCGCAGCTACACCACCTGCCCTACTTGCAGCGGCTCGCGGTTGAAGACTGAGAGTTTGCTGTGGCGTATTGGTACCAAGGCGCAGGCTGACGCTGTAGTGGCACCCGCCCAGCGCTTTATGCCGCTGGGCGTGCAGTGGACGCGTGCGCAGCTAGAGGCTTTGCCTGGCTTGTGTTTGCATGATTTGATGCAAATGTCCTTGGACCGGTTGAAGCGGTTTTTTGATGCACTGCAAGTGGACCTTGGGGCGTATGTGGCGGAAGGGGGGGCGCAGCCAGTGGCACCGGCAGGTGCCTCACACACTCGCTTCGCGATTGCGAAGTCGGCCCCTGCCGATACCACAGGCTCCGCTTTGCGTTCGGAAGACTTCGCTCCGAGTGAGGCATCTGGCGTGCCCCTGCCTTCGGCCCAGTCGGAGACAAGTCCAGCAACCGAGGCCGAACACAAAACCCTCAAGCTCTTGTTTGAAGAGGTGGGCACCCGCCTCAAATACCTGTGCGATGTGGGCATTGGCTACCTCACCCTAGACCGCCAGAGCCGCACCTTGAGTGGCGGTGAAGTGCAGCGCATCAACCTCACGACAGCACTGGGCACCTCGTTGGTGAACACCTTGTTTGTGTTGGACGAGCCCAGCATTGGCCTGCACCCGCGTGACATGAACCGCATCATCACCGCCATGCAGCGCCTGCGCGATGCGGGCAACACCCTGGTGGTGGTGGAGCATGACCCGGCGGTGATGCTCGCCGCCGACCGCATGATCGACATGGGCCCCGGCCCGGGCGAAAAGGGTGGCCAAATTGTGTTTGATGGCTCTACCGAAGCCCTCAAAGGCGCGGACACCTTGACCGGTGCCTACCTGGGCGGGCGCAAGCAAGTGGGCTTGGGCTTTCAGCGCCTGGTGGCCGATAGCACGCCACGCTTGATTTTGGAAGGCGCCAGCCAACACAACCTGCGCCATGTGTCGGTAGAGATTCCGCTGCAGCGCTTGGTCACCATCACGGGCGTGAGCGGCTCGGGCAAGTCCACACTGGTGCAAGACGTGTTGGCGCCCGCCCTCTTGCGCCACTTTGGCAAAGCGACTGAGACGCCCGGCGCGCATGACCGTTTGCTGGGCGCAGACTTGCTCAGCGATGTGGTGTTTGTAGACCAGTCGCCCATTGGCAAAACCGCGCGTTCTAACCCCGTGAGTTATGTGGGCGCGTGGGACGCGATTCGCGAAATTTTTGCCGGGGCTGACCTGTCCCGCGAGCGCAGCTACACGGCCAGCAAGTTCAGCTTCAACGGGGGCGATGGGCGTTGCCCCACCTGTGGCGGCTCAGGCTTTGAGCATATTGAAATGCAGTTCTTGAGCGACGTGTATTTGCGCTGCGCCGACTGCGATGGCAAGCGCTACCGGCCCGAGATCCTTGAAGTCACGATTGACCGCGCCCCGGCTGGTGGCCCTGCGCGCCAACTCAATGTGGCGGACGTGCTGGCCCTCACTGTGAGTGAAGCGGCGGATTTGTTCCGCTCGGATCGCGACATCATCCGCGCGCTGCAACCCATTGTGGATGTGGGGCTGGAGTATGTGAAGCTGGGCCAGCCCGTGCCTACGCTCTCGGGGGGCGAGGCGCAGCGCCTTAAGCTGGCAGGCTTTTTGGCCGAGGCCGCCAAGAGCAGCAGCGCCAGCCGCCAAGCCACGGCCAAGCGTGGCGCACTCTTCATGCTGGATGAGCCCACCACGGGCTTGCACTTTGACGATATTGCCAAGCTCATGCGCGCCTTGCGCAAGCTCTTGGATGCCGGGCATTCGCTTTTGGTGATTGAGCACAACCTGGATGTGATTCGCGCATCCGACTGGTTGATTGACCTCGGGCCTGAAGGCGGCGAGGGCGGTGGCTTGGTGGTGGCGGAAGGCACCCCGGCGGAGGTGGCAAAGCATCCCACCTCGCATACGGGCCAAGCCTTGCGCGAGTACGCCACAGCCATGGGGGCGGTGCATGCGGTGGCGGAGCCGTCGGCTAAGTATTTGCTTGGCAGTGTTCCTTCTCTCGCTGCGGTGGACGGGCTTGCGCCGGGCGCCTCATACGCTCGCGGTGCGAGCTCGAAATCGGCTTCCGGCGCAAGCCCATCCGCCTCCGGGGGCATGCTCGCTGACGCATCGAATTCCATTCGCATTGTTAATGCTAAGGAGCACAACCTCAAATCTCTCAGTGTTGATATTCCGCGTGGCAAGTTCAGTGTGGTCACTGGTGTGTCTGGCTCGGGCAAGTCCACTTTGGCGTTTGACATTCTGTTTAACGAAGGCCAGCGCCGCTACCTGGAGTCGCTCAACGCCTATGCCCGTTCCATCGTGCAACCGGCGGGGCGGCCCGAGGTGGATGCGGTGTACGGCATACCGCCGACTGTGGCCATTGAGCAGCGGCTCTCGCGCGGCGGGCGCAAGTCCACCGTGGGCACCACCACCGAGGTGTGGCACTTCTTGCGCTTGCTCTACGTCAAGTTGGGCACCCAGCACTGCATCCGCGACGGCACGGCGGTTGCGCCCCAAACGGCAGACAGCATTGCCGCGCAGCTGCTCAAAACCTACCGTGGCCAGCACATCGGCCTGCTCGCGCCCTTGGTCCAGGGGCGCAAAGGGGTTTACACCGAGTTGGCCGACTGGGCGCGCCCGCGTGGCTACACGCATTTGCGCGTGGACGGCAACTTCTTGCCCACCACCGCCTTCCCGCGCATTGACCGGTTCAAAGAGCACAACATTGAGCTCCCCGTGGCCAGCCTTGACGTCAACCCCGCACAAGAAACCGCCTTGCGCGCCGCGTTGGCCGTGGCCTTGCAGCATGGCAAGGGCGTGGTCTATGTGTTGCACGGCTTGACGGGCTTGCAAGCAGCGCTGGAGAGCGGGGCTCCCACCGCAGGCATTGGCAAGGTGCAGGTGTTTTCGACCAAGCGGGCCTGCCCGGTGTGCTCCACCTCTTACGCCGAGCTAGACCCGCGCCTTTTCTCGTACAACAGCAAGCACGGCTGGTGCCCTGACTGTGTGGGCACCGGCGTGGCCTTGACCAAAGAGCAGCGCAAGGTGTTTGATGACTCGGTCAAAGACGACGACAACCAAGGCCGCGAGCAAACCTTTGCCGAGGCCGATATCGAAGACCTGGTGGACTCCGCGTGCCCAAGTTGCCAAGGCACCCGCCTGAACGCCACGGCGCGCGCCGTGCGTTTTGGCTTCCAGCTCGCCAGCGATGCGGGCGCAGTGCGTACCGAGGCGGTGGACGGTGTGGCCATCACCTCACTGGCCCGTTTGAGCGTGACCGACATTCGCAAGTGGGTGCAAACCTTGGAAACCCACGGCCGTTTGAGCCAGCGCGAAAACGACATCGCCCGCGACTTGATTCCAGAAATCAAGAGCCGCCTAGAGTTTTTGGAAGAGGTGGGCTTGGGCTACCTCACGCTAGACCGTGGCGCACCTACCTTGTCGGGTGGCGAGGCACAGCGCATCCGCTTGGCCGCGCAATTGGGCAGCAATCTGCAGGGCGTGTGCTACGTGCTGGACGAGCCCACCATCGGCCTGCATGCGCGGGACAACAAGATTCTGTTGGGGGCCTTGCAAAGCTTGAGCGACAAGGGCAACACGCTGGTGGTGGTGGAGCATGACGAAGACACCATTCGCCATGCGGACCACATCATCGACATTGGGCCTAGCGCGGGTAAGCGTGGCGGTCGTTTGGTAGCGCAAGGGTCTGTGGCGGACGTGCAGAACGCGCCTGAGTCGCAGACAGGGCGATACCTGCTGCACGCAATGCAGCATCCTTTGGCTGTCCGCAGGGGAATGGTTAGCCATGCGGAGACATTGGCGCTCGACGCGGCGGAGGCGCTTACGCCGGGCGCCTCATACGCTCGCGATGCGAGCTCCAAATCGGCTTCCGGCGCAAGCACCTCCGCCGCGGGTGGTAGCAAGCCTGCTAAGAAACTCAGTGCTAAGGCACAGAAAGCAGCGGTTGAAGCGGCGCGCATTCTGGACAGTGCAGCCGCTAACACCGAACTTGCGGAACGCACCAAAGTAGCCGCCGAATACGCCGCATTGGCGGATCGTAGAACCGCCCAAATGTCCGTCGCAGCAGAGGGTAGCCCGGCGGCGGGTGACGATTTCGAGCTTGCGAAGCAAGCGTATGAGGAGCCCACCGCCGGGCTACCCTTTGCGAGCTCAGCAAACACAAAGGCGTACAAACCGAAACTAGACTGGCTAACGGTCAACAACGCCACCATGCACAACCTGCAAGGCGTCACCGCCCATGTCCCACTCAAGCGCTTGGTGGCCATCACCGGCGTCAGCGGTTCCGGCAAGTCCACCCTGGCGCGTGACGTGCTCCTGACCAACGTGCAAACCGCAGTGCAAAAGCGCAGTACCAAAGCAGGCCGCGATGCGCTGGAGGCCGGTGAAAAAATCGACTGGTTGGGCTGCGAAGGCGTAACGGGCTATGAGTCCATAGACCGCGTGCTCGAAGTGGACCAAACGCCGATTGGCAAAACACCGCGCTCCTGCCCCGCCACCTACATCGGCTTTTGGGACACCATCCGCAAACTCTTTGCCGACACGCTGGAAGCCAAGGCACGTGGCTATGCGTCCAACCGCTTCAGCTTCAACACTGGCGAAGGCCGCTGCCCGAGCTGCGAAGGGCAGGGCATGCGCACCATTGGCATGAGCTTCTTGCCCGATGTGAAAGTGGTGTGCGAAACCTGCAAAGGTGCGCGCTTCAATCCTGAGACGCTGGCCGTCACCTGGCGCGGCAAAAACATCGGCGATGTGCTGCAAATGGAAGTGGACGATGCGGTCGATTTCTTCTCCGCCATGCCCGTCATCGCCCACCCGCTGCAACTGCTCAAAGACGTGGGCCTGGGCTACCTCACACTGGGCCAGCCCTCCCCGACCTTGAGTGGCGGTGAAGCTCAGCGCATCAAGCTGGTCACCGAACTCAGCAAGGTGCGCGACGACGTGGGCAAGCGCGGCAACAAGGTGCCGCACACCCTCTACGTGCTGGACGAGCCTACGGTGGGCCTGCACATGGCAGATGTTGAAAAGCTCATCCATGTGCTGCACCGACTAGTCAACGGCGGCCATAGCGTGGTGGTGATTGAGCACGACCTCGATGTGATCGCCGAAGCCGATTGGGTGCTAGACCTCGGCCCCGAAGGCGGCAACGGCGGAGGCCGCGTGGTGGCGGCCACCACGCCGGAAGACGTGGTCAAGCTGGGCACGCACACCGGCAAGGCGCTGGAGGCGGTGTTGGCGCGGTAGTCGTCTTCGATGAACTTGGTGTTTGTAGCCGGGGCAGCCGGTCTAGGCTCTTACGGGGCGTTCTGAAGGCGTGCCAACACACCGTGCATGGGGACGGCCTTGTGGACCTCCTCAGCTGTTTGCGTGACCAGGGCGACCAACTTTTATGTTGGCTATCCCCACCAGCTTGCCGCTGGCGGAGAAGCTCTTTAGGTGGTCGTAACCAGCGGTGTGCATGAGTCCGCCACGGATATAGAGGGCTTGACTCTCTGCAGCAAGGTGTAGCCGTCAGCAGGCTGCTTGCGCCCCCTGAAACAAACCGAAACAAAGCGATACCCCGCCGACACCCGGTAACTACACGCCAAGCGCACCATTGCGGTCATGTTCAACACGTCCTTTGGGACACACGAAAGACCGCTATGAAACACTTCTTTAAACGCAACTTCAAACGCACCGTATTTGGCATCGTGGGTGCCACCATCTTGATTGGTGGTCTCAGTGCCTGTGGCCACCGTGACCGCGACTATGGCTCCACTATGAGTCCTGAAAAGTACAGCCAAATGCGCGACAAAATGGTTGACCGCGCTGCCAGCAAGCTGGACCTGAACGAAGACCAAAAGAAGCGCCTGGCCACACTGGGCGACACCTTGTATGCCCAACGCACTGCCTTCATCGGGCAAACGCCCGACCCGCGCGCAGAGTTCAAAGCGCTGGTAGCTGGCGACAAGTTTGACCGCACCCGTGCGCAAAACTTGGTGACTGAAAAAACCACCGTGTTGCAAACCAAGAGCCCTGAGGTGATTGCCGCGCTGGCAGACTTTTACGACAGCCTGAACCCCGCGCAGCAACAAAAGGTACGCGACTACATGGAACACCGCGGCGGCTGGTTTCACCGGGGCTAAACCACCATGCCAAGCACTTTGAGCCGAAGCGACTTGGTGGCACCTTTGCGTGCCTACGGTGCGGTTATTTTGGAGGGCTATGACGAGCCCCATGCCGAGGTCTTGGCCTTGGTGTGGGGCCCCCGGTTTGACCGGGAGCATGCCCACACCTTGCTAGAGCGCAAGCCGGGCTATGTGCCCCAAGTGGTGCAAACGGTGCAGCAAGCGGCCGACCACTTTGACCAACTGGCCGCCGCCCAGCAGCGGCGGGTGCGGGAGCTCATCATGCGCCACCACAGCTGGTGGGAGAATGCGCCATGCACCGCATCCTCTTGATTGACGACGACGCGCAACTGGGCCCACCACTGGCGTCATATTTCCAACGCTTTGACATGGCACTGGAGTGCGCGCTCAAGCCCAGCGAGGGCTTGGCCCGCCTGAAACTGGGTGGCCTAGACGCCGCCATTTTGGATGTCATGCTGCCCGAGATGGATGGCTTTGCGCTGTGCCGCGCCATTCGCAAAGAGAGCGACATTCCCATCATCATGCTCACCGCGCGTGGCGAGGTGATGGACCGTGTGGTAGGGCTGGAGCTGGGTGCTGACGACTATGTGCCCAAACCCTTTGAGCCGCGTGAACTGGTGGCCCGCTTGCAAACCGTGTTGCGCCGCCGTGTGGCCCCTGCTGCTGCTGCGCCCAGCAATACGCCATCTACCGCCTTGGTGTTTGATGGCCTGAGCCTAGACCCTGTGACCCGCAGCGTGCTGCGACAGGGCCAAGCCCTAGAGCTCACCAGTACCGAATTTGACCTGCTGCACCTGCTGGCCGCGCAACCGGGGCGTGTGTTTACCCGGGACGACATCTTGAACCAGCTGCGCGGCGTGGACGCTGAGTTCTACACCCGCGCCGTCGACATTGTGGTGAGCCGCTTGCGCAAAAAGCTAGAGCCGCTGGACTGCATCAAAACCCTGCGCAACGCGGGCTACACCCTGGCCTTGGCCAAAGCCGCACCATGAGCCGCACAGCACAGCCCCAAGCACCGTCGACCGAGGGCCGCTGGCACCGCCGCGCGCGCCACGCCTTGGCCCACTCGCTGCGTGTGCGCATGGTGGCCTTGTTCTTTGTGCTGGCCTTGGCCATGGCGGCCACCTTTGTGTTTGGCATGCAGGCAGCGCTCTCCATTGGCTGGCGCGATGCCGCCCGCCCGCTGGTCACTGACTATGTGGACAAGCTCGCCGCCGACCTTGGCAGCCCCCCGCGTGTAGAAGCCGCACAAGCACTGGTCGCGCGCTTGCCGCTGTCGGTGCGCATCAGCGGCCCCCAGGTGAACTGGCGCAGCCACCCCAAAGAGCCAGACTACGACGCCCACTGGCGCACAGACGAAGGCTGGAAACAAGACGAACCCCGTTTTTTTGAGCGCACCACTGCCGATGGCCACACCATCCGCTTTGGCCTGAACGTGCAGGCCTGGCACGACCGCCCGCGCTTTATCGGGTGGATCACCCTGGGCGTGCTGCTCGTGCTGATTGCCCTGGCCTACCTCAAGATTCGCAGAATGCTGCGCCCCTTGGACGACATCCGCGACGGTGCCCAGCGCTTTGGCCGGGGCGACTTTGCCCAAGCCATACCGGTGCGCCACTTCCACCGCCAAGACGAGCTGGGCCAATTGGCCACCACCATCAACACCATGGGCGCTGACATCCACCAAATGCTGGAGGCCAAGCGCGCGCTCTTGCTGGCCATCAGCCACGAGCTGCGCAGCCCACTCACCCGCGCGCGGCTCAACACCGAGCTGCTGCCCGAAACCCCCGAGCTGCAAGCCAGCCGCGAAGCCCTGCTGCGAGACCTGGGCGTGATGCGCGACTTGGTGACCGACCTGCTGGAGAGCGAGCGCCTGGCCAGCCCGCACGTGGCCTTGCAGCGCGAGCCCACCGCCTTGGCCAGTGTGGTGAGCGAAGTAGTGGCCGGGCTAGACGGCAACCCCTTGGTCCACACGCAGGTGGACGCCCACATCCCCCTGCTAGCGCTAGACCGCACCCGCATGCGCCTGCTGCTGCGCAACCTGCTGGAAAACGCCTTGCGACACACCCCGACGGACGCGCCCGTACCCGAGGTGCATGTGCACCTGCAGACAGACGGCAGCGTGCACATCACCGTGCGCGACCACGGCCCCGGCGTGCCCGAAGACCAGCTCCCCCAACTCGCCCAACCCTTCTACCGCCCCGACGCCGCCCGCACCCGCGAAGGCGGCGGCGTAGGCCTAGGCCTGTACCTGTGCAAACTGGTCGCCACCGCCCACGGCGGCACCTTCGCCGTGCGTAACGCTAGCCCCGGTTTGGAAGTTAGCGTGACGTTGCCTGCGGCATAGGGCAGGGCTTGTCAGAGCTGCGCGATGTGCTATGCAAAACGTAGCTGCTTGCGCAGTTTGGATGGGCGCGAGGGCCATATTTGCCTCTGAATAACTGCTCTGAATATCCGCGCACACATTGCCCCTAGAATGACTCCCCAAGGGAGATCAAGGCATGACGCCAGAGCAAAAAGCCAGAGTCAGTATTGATGCGCTGATAGATGTGCTCGTTTGGCATGTCTGTGACTTGGCGGACGTCGATATCAATTTGTCAGTTCCTGCCAGCGCAATCGTAATGACAGTCAACTTAGGCACCAGCGTTTGCGCTGAATTCAAAGCCTAAACAGCCACAAAAACAAAAGGGAGCTAGACCACCAATGAGCAATTTTCCAAAAGGATCGGAGTGGCGGCTGTGGGACCTTCACATCCATACGCCCGCTTCATACAACTATTCTGGTGGGCGCTTTGCCACTATGACGCCCGCAGAAAAAGCCATCGCAATCAGTCAAATAGTTGCGAACATGAACGAAAGTGACGTTGCCGCATTTGCGATCAACGACTACTGGACGTTTGATGGGTATCTCGCGCTGCGACAGGCTCATGAATCGGGCGAAACAATCCACAAGACGTTGTTTCCCGCTATTGAGTTGAGGATTGAGTCAGCTTCAAAGTTTCGATTGAACATTCATGTCATTCTTTCTGACAAACTTACTGTTCAACAGTTGATTGACTTTAAAGGCCAACTCAAGTTGAGGCTGACTGATCGCCCGCTTTCTGATGAGGCGCTAGTGGAGTATGCCAAGCGGTTGGATGCCGGAAAAGCGAAGGATCAGGGTGCGCCGGTAGACTATTTGACAAACCCTGCGGCGCTGGCATTGCTGGGTGCAAAAACTGCGGAGATCACAAAGGCTTCATTTGAGGCAGCCCTAAAAACGATCCCGACAGATCAAAGGCTTGTCATGGTGCCTTACGACTGTTATGGCGGGATGGCAAAAATTGACTGGAAAGCGCAACCGGCTGAAGATCTGTACTTCATGCAGATGGCCGATATTGTTGAGGATAGAGATCAAAAGAATATTGACCTCTTTGCTTGTCGAAAAACACCTGAAAACGCTGAGTTCTTAGATAGTTTTAAAGCGACGATTGGAGGGCGACCCAAGCCATGTGTATCCGGCAGTGATGGGCATTCGATAGCAGCGTTTAAGACATGGCGAACGGAAACCAATACCAAGAAAACGTGGATAAAGGCGGATCCGACTTTTGAAGGTCTGCGACAGATCCTTTTTGAACCGGTGGCCAGAGTGCGCGTGCAAGAGAAGAGCCCAGGCCAAGCCTACACAAAGCCATTTTTTAGTTCCGTCGTTATTACGCAAGAACTATCCCCTTTTCCTGGAAATCCAAACTACGAAAATCCGCGTTTTGGGATGCATGAAGGCTTGCCACTGAATAGTGATCTGGTGTGCATGATTGGAGGTCGTGGTACCGGAAAAAGCTGCCTAGTTGACTACGTCGGACAAGCGTTTGGTCCATCTCAAAAGAAGCCAACTTACGTACTCAACCAAGATTTCGCGGTGACGTTTAACAAGGACGTCCAGAGTATGAGTAACCATCATGCGAAGGAAGGGGCAGAGCTTCCTTTTGTATACATCTCTCAGAACGAAGTTAAGTCCAAAGTGACAACTGGAACTGTAGGCGAAGAGATTAAGCAAATGCTGGGGATCCAAGGCTTGTCGTTCGATAGTGATTTGGTTGCAAAAACAAGGGAGATGCAGGACTCGGTAAGTAAGCTGAAACTCTGGTTTGATCAAACTGATGAAAAAGGTTCTGTTATCTATGACCGCAGAGAAATTGAAGGGCAGATCGCTCGCTTTACCAGTCTTCTAGACTCAATAACAACCGATCAAAACAAGGAGAAGCTGGAGCGGTTTACTGCCAATATTTCACGAATTTCCAGCGCTGAAGAGCTAATAAGAAAACTCGGTCTACTTAAGGACGAGTTGGATACTTTTAAGGCCGCATTCGACTTGAAGCTGTCGGCAGTTGACCCCCAAATTCCGCTGTTGGACATTTCCAAGCAATCAGTGGCAATAGAGTCCGCGACCATCAGCGCTGCTTCCCAAGTCAAGAGCGGTCAAACGCAAAACGCCCAAATACGATCCGATTTTGCACAGGTCTACACGGGTGATTTGTCAGGCTTGCTGCAGAACGCTGAGGTATACCGGGCTTCAATAGAAAAGCTCCACAACAATTTCCGACTTATTGCCGAAAAGCAGAAGGAGCTTGAAATCGCGATAGCTAAGCGGTCAACCTTGCCCGACCTAATTGCTGCCGAACTTAAGCGCCAAAAGGACGCAATCGATGCAAAGTGGTTGTCAGTTCAGCAAGGACAACCGGATTGGACAACTGAGCAGCGTGATTTGATGAGAAGAATCTTGGCTGACCGCCAAATCACGTTGGCTGGCAGAGTGATTTTCGACACAACTGTATTTGTGGCGCATCTCAAAGATGTTTTGAATCTTCGCTCGTTCCGGGCGACGAATGAATTGACAGTAGATGGTCGAGTCAAGCAAGCATTTCCAATCGCCGATGCCGATGCTTTTTTCGAGTTTATGAGAGACGAGTTGCACACCATCGAAGCGGAAGATTTTGTATCTGGTGATCTTGCTGGATTGTTTTATGACGTAACCAAGAGATCAAAATTTCTTCGTGTAGAGCCTGTTATTTCGTACGGTGGCCGCCCACTGGATCGCTTATCTGTTGGTCAAAAAGGTACGGTTTATTTGTGCTTGAAATTAGCTACCCAGGCATTTACGCAGCCGTTGATTTTTGATCAGCCCGAAGATGACCTTGATAACGAGTTCATCATTGAGGAATTGGTTGATATCTTTCGTGGAATCAAACAATTTCGACAGGTAATTTTGGTGAGCCATAACGCCAATTTGGTGGTCAACGCGGATGCTGATCAAGTGATCGTTGCTGAGAATGATTCGGGAGTTCTTCGATATAGATCAGGAAGCCTGGAAGATGCGACCACGAATCAGGCAGTTCGACGGATTCTCGAGGGCGGGGATGCCGCATTCTTGAAGCGAGAGCTTCGTTACAACCTCAAGTGATTGATTTGTCAGTGTGAATGTAATGAGTGCCCCTTTCTCCCTCCGCATCTTCGTCGCCGACGGCGACCCCGACGGTCTGCGCATCGTCGACAAATCCAACTGGATCGGTAAGGCGCTGGTGTTCCCGCGTGCGCTGCTGCCGCAGGTCAAGGCCCGGCCCGAGCTGGCGCAGACCGGGGTGTACCTATTGCTGGGGCCACGCCCGGATGGTGAGGGCGACATGCTCTACGTGGGCGAGGGCGACCCCATCCGCCCCCGGCTGGAGAGCCACTATGCGCAAAAGGATTTCTGGACCCGCGCCATCGGCTTCACCACCACCACGGCCGGGCAACTCAACAAGGCGCATGTGCAGTTTCTGGAGTCGCGCCTCATCGCCCTGGCCCGCGCCGCCAAGCGCATGCCGCTGGACAACGCCAACCAGCCCGCCGAGCCGTCCCTGAGCGAGGCCGACCGGGCCGACATGGAAGTCTTTTTGGGCCACATGCTGGGCATGCTACCGGTGCTGGGTGTGCATGCGTTTGAGCAAGCGCCCAAGGTCCCCGCCGCCAAGGCCGGCCCGGTGCTCACCTGCAAGGGCAAGGGGGTGCAGGCCACGGGCTACGAGGCCAGCCAGGGCTTTGTAGTGCGGGCGGGGTCGCAGGCGGTGGTTGCAGTGACCAACGCGTTCAACCAAATGACCGGTGCTTGCGAGTTGCGGGCAGACCTGCTCAAGAACGGCGTGCTGGTGGAGGAGGGCGGTGTGTTGCGTTTCACACAGGACTATGTATTTTCAGCACCGTCTGCTGCATCAGACATTGTGTTGGGTGGCAGCACCAACGGGCGCACAAGTTGGAAAGACGCCAATGGCCGGACGCTGAAAGAGATTCAAATGGCGGAGGCCGGTCAGTGATTTGCTTTACTTTTGATAGCTACTCACGCAATATCCATGAGCGCTAGAGCCTGATTTGATATGAAAGCTCTCCCCATCCGCCTAACCCCCGGCCAAGATCTTCGCGCTGCGTTAGAAGCCGCAGTCCAGGCGCAAAACTGCCGCGCGGCCTTTGTGCTGTCAGGCATCGGCAGCTTGTCTACCGCTGGCATCCGGCTGGCGGGCGATAAAGATCCGACGCGGTTCACTGAGAGCATGGAGATCCTCACTCTCTCGGGCACCGTAGCCGCCAATGGCGACAAGACGGCTTCGCACATGCACATGGCCATTTCCACCGCCACGGGGCAGGTGCTGGGTGGGCATGTGGCGCCGGGTTGCATCGTGCTCACCACGGCCGAGGTGCTGCTGGCCCTGTTGCCCGACTGGCAGTTCACCCGCGAGCCGGATGCGGGCACGGGGTATGACGAGTTGGTGATACGGGCGCGGGACTGAATTGCTACTTCTTTGATAGTTGCTGGCGCTTATTCCATGAGCGAAAGTGGCCAATTGTGGTTTTGGCTTGCATTTGTGCGGCGATTTCATTACATTCAATATTCGCGATTCACGAATATTGAATGTAAATGCCGCTCAAGCCTCAAGACTTCTTGGTAGCCCTCAAGCTCGTGGCTTGGGGTGCGCAGCGCTGGACGTATGCGCGCTTGGCGCTGGAGCTGGGCATTAGCGTGTCTGAGGCGCATGCCTGCATCAAGCGGGGGTTGCAGGCGGGGTTGCTGTCGCAAAACTATGCGGCAATTCCGCTGTCCTTGGCGGGTGACATCAACTCGGCAATGAATGCGCAGGAGCCTATGGGTATTTACCGAGTCACTCGCAAGCGGGTGCGCCGTTCGGCTTCGCCTGATAACGAAGCGGTGGCCGACAACGCCGTAAGACCCCATTCGCATAACTTGGCCGAATTCGCCTTGCACGGCGCCAAATACGCGTTCCCCGGGGTTCGTTTGCCGCTGTCCGTGGGTGTTCCCACTAGCCACAGTGCTCCTGCCTTTGCCGGTGTGTTTGCCCCAGGTAGCACCGACTTTGTGTGGCCGCACCCAAACGGTTCGGTGCGTGGTGTGGGGGTGGAGCCACTGCACCCGTCGGTGCCCTTTGCAGCCATGCAGGACGCCAAACTCTACGAAATGCTGGCACTGTTTGATGCGTTGCGCGTGGGCAAGGCACGCGAGAGGGGCATGGCGCTGGAACGCCTGCAAGCACTCATTGACCCTAGCGCACCCAAGCCCGTGAAGGGATCTATGCATGGCTAATCCGAATTTGGCCCTATTGACCGCGATAGCGCAGGCTATGGGGCCGCTGTGTGAGCAGGTGGTTTTTGTGGGCGGCTGTGCAACGGGGCTGCTGGTGGACGATGTTAATTTGATGGATGTGCGCCCCACAGAAGATGTAGACGCCATCGTGGAAGTGGCGTCGTTGGCTGCGTATCACCGGCTGGCAGAGCAACTGATGCAGCGTGGCTTCAAGCAGACGATGGCAGACAACACGCCCCCGTTTCGCTGGTTCTGGAACCGTATGCAGCTGGACTTGGTTCCGCTGGACGAAAAGGTGTTGGGCTTTGCCAATCCTTGGTACCGGGTGGGCTTTGATGCCGCCATCTCGGTGGAGTTGGCAGACGGCTTGCTGCTGCGGCATTTGTCGGCGCCTCACTTCTTCGCAACCAAATTCGAAGCATTCAAAGACCGTGGACAGAACGACGTGTACTTGAGTCACGACCTTGAAGACATCATGACCGTGATGGAAGGGCGTAGCTCAGTGCCGCAGGAGATGGCCGCTGCCGAGGCAGCGGTGCGCAACCATGTAGGCCAATCGGTGGCTGCGCTGCTGAACATGCCTGCCTTCCACAATGCGCTGCCCGGTTTACTGAGCAACCCAGAGCGCGAGCCAACAGTCCGGGCTCGAATGATCCAAATCTCAAAACTACCAAGCTAACTCACCATGAAAACCTTTTACAACCACCTCCACGCCCAGCACCAGGGCAAAGTCGAAATGTTCCGCGGCGCGCTGGTGCCGTGCTTTGAGGTGCCGGCCCGCGCGGACCATGTGCTGGCGGAGCTGCAGCGCCGCCAGTTGGGCACGGTAGTAGAGCCGAAGGCGTTTGGCGAAGCGGCGCTTACCGCCATCCACAGCCCGCGCTACCTGAACTTTTTGGCGACCGCCTGGGACCAGTGGGTGGCGCTGGACGCGGCCAATGCGGACAAGGACATCTTGCCCTCCGTGTGGCCCACGCGCACCTTCCGCACCGACATCGAGCCCGACAACTTAGCCGCCAAGGTGGGGCTGTATTCGTTTGATGCAGGCTCGCCGTTCACCAGCGGCACCTGGGTGGCGGCGCGCAAGGGGGCGGAGTGCGCTTTGAGCGCGGCGCAGCAAGTGGTGGCGGGCGACCGCGCCGCGTTTGCCCTGAGTCGCCCGCCAGGCCACCATGCGGGGGCGGACTTTTTTGGCGGCTACTGCTTCTTGAACAATGCGGCGCTGGCGGCGCAGCATTTGCGCAATGCTGGTATGAAGAAAGTGGCGGTGCTGGATGTGGACTTCCACCACGGCAACGGCACCCAGGCCATCTTCTATGACCGGCCTGACGTGTTTTTTGCCAGCATCCACGGCGACCCGCGCACCGAGTACCCCTTCTTCTTGGGCCATGCGGACGAGACGGGCGCTGGGGCTGGCGTGGGTGCTAACTTGAACCTGCCGCTGCCACGCGGCACAGACTACACGGCGTGGGCACGGGCTTTGGAAACCTCGCTGACGGCCATCGCCCGGTTTGGCGCGGACGCGCTGGTGGTGTCACTGGGCATGGACACGTTTGAGGGCGACCCCATCTCAGGCTTCAAGCTCAAGAGTGACGACTACCTGCGCATCGGTGCCCGCCTCAAGCAAGCGGGCTTGCCGACGGTGTTTATTTTTGAGGGGGGCTACGCGGTGGAAGAGGTTGGCATCAACGCCGTGAACGTGCTGCAGGCCTTTGCCTGAGTACGTGCCGAGAGCGGCCTAGCCCGCTTGGCGGGCTTCTAGCAGCGCGTTGGCCACTTCGGCAAAACCGCTGCCCCGTTCGCTGAGCGTGACGTAGCGGGGCAGGTGGGTGAGCTGCGGCACAAAGCGCGCAATGTTGGCCACGCCCGCGCTGTGGGTGAAGTGCTGAAACATGGCTTGGTCGTTGCCCGAGTCGCCCACAAACACCCAGCGGTCTAGCTCTTGGGTCAAGTCACGCCCCAGCAGGGTTTGCACGATCCAGCATGCGCCGCCCCATTTGTTGAAGTCCCCAAAACAGCCGTGGATGTGGATGCTGCTCACTGTGGTGTGCATGCCTTCTGCTTGCAGCAAGGCCAGCACCTGATCGACTTGCGCTGGGCCCAGTTGCGCGAACTCGTGGTAGTCGAATGCGAGGTCCGTCTCACGCCCAGCGCTGTCTCGCGCGAGGCCCACACCGGGCACTTGGGCACAGACCTTGGCGGCAATGGCTTGCATGCGTGCTTGGTTGTGCGCGCGTGTGCTGGCGTCTTGTTGGTATCGTTTTGATAGCGGCCTGCGCATACCAGATGGGCGCTGCAGGCTATTTTGGCTCGAAAAATCAGCGCTATCAGGCACAAAAGCCACAGCACCGTTCTCGGCCACCATGGCGTCTACCGGCCAGGGCGGCGACACCTCGCCCCGCATAAACGGCTCGCACCAACCAATAGGCCGCCCGGTGATGGGGATCACAGTCAGCCCCGCCGCTTTGAGCTGGTGCAGGGCCCGCAAGGCATCGGCCGTGATGGCACCCTCACTGGTGAGGGTGTCGTCAATGTCGGTAAACACGCCGGTGATGCGGCGACGCTGTTCCAAGGGCCAGTGGCTCAGTGCCTTCATGTGCGCAGAACCCCCTGCCTGTACCGTGCCGGATCAACCCGCGCTTTGCAGCGCCAAGCCCGCGTGTTCACGCAGGGGGTGGAAGTGGATCTTGGGGAAACGCTCTTGCGCCAAGCGCACGTCATAGGGGCTGGTGCATAGGTAGGCCAATGTGTCGGCGGCGTCACGGGCCATGCGCATGGGGTAGGCGTTGATGAACTCCTGCAGCTCTTTGGGCGTGTCTGCAGTGATCCAGCGAGCGCCGGTGTACTGGCAGCCTTCTAGGCGGATGTCGGCGTCGTATTCACCTTTCAAACGGTGTTGCACCACTTCGAACTGCAATTGGCCCACAGCGCCCAAAAGCATATTGCCACCCATTTCGGGCTTGAAGACTTGGATGGCGCCTTCTTCACCCAACTGGGCCAAGCCTTGTTGCAACTGCTTGGTGCGCAAGGGGTTTCTCAGCACCACGGTCATGAACATTTCGGGCGCAAAGAAGGGCAGGCCGGTGTACTGCAGGTTGATGCTGCCGTCGGTGATGGTGTCACCCAGCTGCACGCCGCCGTGGGTGGTAAAGCCCACGATGTCACCGGCGTAGGCCTCTTCCACCGCTTCACGGCGCTGGCTCATGAAGGTGACAACCGAGGTGGGGCGCAGCTCTTTGGCGGTGCGCATGACCTTGAGCTTCATGCCCGGTGTGTATTTGCCAGAGGCCATGCGTACAAAGGCAATGCGGTCGCGGTGGTTGGCGTCCATATTGGCTTGCACCTTGAACACCACGCCGCTGAAGGCCGTGTCTTCGGGTTGCATTTCTTTGACCACGGGCTGGCGGTTGACCACGGTCGTGCTGGTGCGCTTTTGGGGCGCGGGTGCCAGGTCGACTAAGGCGTCCAGCACTTCCATCACCCCAAAGTTGTTCACCCCAGAGCCAAAGAACACGGGCGTTTGCTTGCCCGCCAAAAAGGCGGCATGGTCCCACGCGGGGGACGCGCCGGTGGCGAGCTCCATGCTTTCGATGGCGGTAGTCCACTCGTGGCCAAAGCGCTTGGCCAGCGAGTCGGCGTCGTTCAAAGGCACGGTGTCAAAGTCTTGTGGGCGGCGCTCGCTACCGCTCTCAAACACGGTCATGGCCTCGGTGCGCAGGTTGATGATCCCGCCGAACAGCTTGCCTTGGCCCACAGGCCAGGTCATGGGCACGCAGGGCATGCCCAGCTCGCGTTCGATTTCGTCCAAGATGTCCAGGGGCTCGCGCACTTCGCGGTCCATCTTGTTCACGAAGGTGATGATGGGTGTGTCGCGCTGGCGGCAGACCTCAATCAGGCGGCGGGTCTGGGCTTCCACACCGTTGGCCGCGTCAATCACCATCAGTGCCGAGTCCACGGCGGTGAGCACGCGGTAGGTGTCTTCCGAGAAGTCTTTGTGGCCGGGGGTGTCGAGCAGGTTGACCACGTGGTCGCGGTAAGACATCTGCATGACCGACGAGGCGACCGAGATGCCACGCTGCTTTTCGATTTCCATCCAGTCGGAGGTCGCGTGGCGGCTGGCCTTGCGCGCTTTGACCGAGCCGGCAATCTGGATCGCGCCCGAGAACAGCAAGAGCTTTTCAGTCAGGGTGGTTTTACCCGCATCCGGATGGGAAATGATGGCAAAGGTGCGGCGGCGGCGGGTTTCGGAGGCGTAGGTCACAGGTAATCCAGTTTAGAAATAAGCGCGCAATGTCGGCCGTCGTCAGTCAAACCGTGGGGAATGCTTGGAAATGTGAGCCCAGAACACCTGGCCCGTCCAAAAGCACAGCGCAAGCCCGCAATTTTACTGGCACTGCACTGGGCTCGGTTTCTCCTGCGTGCGGCTAGATGGCGGGCTCATGCGCTAGCGGCGCTTACGCCGCCTGCAGATCACGTATTTGCCCAGCCGTTGTTTAAGTTGCGGTTTAAGTTTGTGTTGCTTTGCATTGGCCGCTACGATGTGGGGGCTGTGTCACCAGAACCGTAGAGAACTTACAAGGGGCGCTGCGCATTGTTGGTCCGCGGGTTGTCGATGATTGGGAGATGTCGATGGATAAAGAAGACTCCGAAAGCTGGCTGCGCGACGATGCGCCTGATGCTGCACCTGTACGCGCAGCCGCACCTATGCCACCCTGGAAAGTGCTGGTGGTGGATGACGAGGCCGATGTCCACAATGCCACCCGGTTCGCGCTCTCTGGCATTGTTTACAAAGACCGTGAAATCCAGTTGATGTCTGCCTACTCCGGCAAGGAGGGCCTGCTGGTGATGCGTCGCGAGACCGACATTGCCTTGGTACTTCTCGACGTGGTGATGGAGACGGCAGACGCCGGACTGCGTTTGGCGCGACAAGTGCGCGAGGAACTCAACAACCAGATGGTGCGACTGGTGCTGCGCACCGGGCAGCCGGGGCAAGCGCCCGAGCGTGACGTGGTGCTGCAGTACGACATCAATGACTACAAGAACAAGACCGAGCTCACTGGGCAAAAATTGTTTACAACGGTGATCGCCTCGCTGCGTGCCTACGAGGGCTTGCTCACCATTGAGCGCAGCCGCCAGGGCTTGGAGCGCATACTGGCGGCATCTACCGATCTGTACCACGTGCGATCTTTGCGGGAGTTTTCATCTGGGGTGCTGAACCAGATTACGGCCCTGCTGGACGTGGGGGCCAATGGGGTGTTGTGCCTGTTTTTGTCGCAGGCGGAAAGTGGTGATGCCCCCGTCATCATGGCGGCGACGGGTGACTATGCCGCCATGGGCAAAGAGGCGCATATTCCTGAGTCAGATGCCCTGCTGCAGGTTGCCAAAACGGCCTTTGCAGAACGCCGCAGCCACTTAGAACATCCCCACTATGTGCTGCATGTCGGCACGCCAGACCACCGGGAGTTTGTGATTTTGGTGTCGCCGCCTTGGCCGCTGGCAGACTACCAGCGGCGCTTGCTGGAAAACTTTTGCACCAAGATTGGTTGGGCATTCGACAACCTGCATGCGTTCAACGGCTTGCGCCACGCGCAAGACGCCTTTTTAGAAGCCGTGCGGCGCACTTTGCTGTGCATTGAGCAGGGCAACCGCCAAGACCTGCCCGCCGCATTGCGCCAAGTCAGTGCGCATTTGGCGTCCTACGGTGAAGTGACCTTGGACCAAGACGCCCTAGAGCGCAAGCTTTTGGCGGCTACCAACACCTAAATCCAAGGGCGTCGCAAACGCTCGGATTTCACCCCGGGAAAACACCTATCGCGTACAAAAACGTTTTTGGCACAATCAAAAACGTTTTTGGAGTTCCGGTATGTGTGTTTTTCTAAGTACACCGCCACGGGCTTCGGCAAGTTTCAACGGGTAGAAAGTTGGGGGAATGTTCATGAGTCAGTCCGATGTCCGCTTGCGCGGTATCAAAAAACAGTACGGCAAGTTGGACGTGATCCACGGTATCGATTTGGATATTGAGCCCGGCGAATTTGTGGTGTTTGTTGGGCCCTCTGGCTGTGGCAAGACCACTTTGCTGCGCATGATTGCGGGCTTAGAAGAGATTTCTAGCGGCGACTTGTCGATTTCCGGCGAGCGGGTGAACGACTTGCCGTCCAGCCAGCGTGGTGTGGCCATGGTGTTCCAAAGCTACGCGCTGTACCCCCACAAGACGGTGTACGACAACATGGCGTTTGGGCTCAAGATTGCCAAGGTGCCCAAGCCAGAGATTGACCGCCGCGTCAAAGAGGCGTCTGCAGTCTTGCAAATCACGGAATATCTAGACCGCTTGCCCAAGGCGCTCTCCGGCGGCCAGCGTCAGCGTGTGGCCATTGGCCGGGCCATTGTGCGCGACCCCAAGGTGTTTTTGTTTGATGAGCCCCTGTCTAACCTAGACGCCGCCTTGCGCACCAAGATGCGGGTGGAACTCAAAACGCTGCACCGCCGCTTGGGTGCAACCATGATTTATGTGACCCATGACCAAATTGAAGCCATGACCTTGGCCGACAAGATTGTGGTGCTCAACAAGGGGCGTGTGGAGCAAGTGGGGCGTCCGCTGGATCTGTACACCAGCCCTGCGAGCCTGTTTGTTGCGGGCTTTATTGGCTCGCCACAAATGAACTTCATCACCGGCGAGTTTGCATCGCGCAGTGCAGCCAGCACCGTGGGCTTGCGTCCAGAGCATCTCAAGGTCGACGCCAATGGCCCTATTGTGGGCACGCTGAAGCATTCAGAGCAACTGGGCAATGAGACTTTTGCCTATGTGGATGCGGGTGTTTTGGGTGAGATCACTGCCCGCATGGATGGCACCTTGATGCTCGCTCCCGGTAGCGCTATTGCACTGGGGTTCGATCCAGAACATTTGTACCGTTTTGACAGTGCGGGCAAGCGCATTTCGTAGCGCGAACGC
This sequence comes from Rhodoferax aquaticus, assembly GCF_006974105.1. NCBI lineage: Bacteria > Pseudomonadati > Pseudomonadota > Betaproteobacteria > Burkholderiales > Comamonadaceae > Rhodoferax > Rhodoferax aquaticus. The sequence goes on along the minus strand of NZ_CP036282.1, from coordinate 3,973,330 downwards.
ACCCCCCGATATATCAATTTGCTTTGCGGATGGGCCGTAGAGTTATTAGAGGAGAAGAGTGGCATGTTTAAGACAACCGTAATCGCTGGTGCTAGCGCACTGGCACTGGCTTCCATGGTCAGCCCTGCATTGGCTGCTGACTACAAGGGGCCCAATCTGAAGGGTGAAGTCATCACCATGACCTGTCCTTGGACAGGGGCCGAAGAGGGGATGCTCAAAAAAGTCATCGCCAACTTCGAAAAAGCAACCGGCGCTGTGGTGAAGCATTCCTGCTCACAAAGCTCGGAACAGCAAATCGTGATCGATATCAAGGCGGGCTCACCGTCCAATATCTCGGTCTTCCCGCAACCTGGATTGGCAGCCAATATGGCCGCAATCGGAGGTTTGGTGCCTTTGGGTGAAAAAACCAAAGACTGGGTCAAGAAGAACTACGCAGCGGGCAGCTCATGGGCTGACCTGGGTACGTACAAAAACAAAGCAGGCAAAGAAGAGTTTTACGGTTTCTTCTACAACGTGAACGTGAAGAGCTTGGTGTGGTACATCCCCGAGAACTTCAAGGAAAAGGGCTACAAAGTACCTAAGTCCATGGAAGAGTTGCAAGACCTGACCAAGAAAATTGCCGCCGACGGTGGCAAGCCTTGGTGTATTGGTTTGGGCAGCGACGCTGCAACAGGCTGGCCTGCGACTGACTGGGTGGAAGACTTCATGCTGCGCACACAGTCGCCCGAGGTGTATGACGGTTGGGTGAACAACACTGTGAAGTTCAATGACAAGCGCGTGGTGGACGCGATTGAAGCCTACGGCTGGTTTGCCAAGAATGATGCCTACGTGGACGGTGGCGCCAAGGCTGTGGCTACTGTGAGCTTTAAAGACAGCCCTAAAGGCATGTTTGGCTCACCACCCAAGTGCTATATGCACCGTCAAGCCAGTTTCATCCCTGCGTTCTTCCCAGAAGGCAAGGCGGACGAAGCGGACTTCTTCTACTTCCCATCGTACGCAAGCAAGAAACTCGGCAACCCAGTTTTGGGTGGCGGCACCATTCTGACGCTGACCAAAGACAGCAAGGGTGCTCGCGCTTTCATGGAGTACTTGCAACACCCCCAAGCGCATGAAATCTGGATGGCTGAAGGTGGTTTCTTGACACCGCACAAAGGTGTTGATTTGGCCAAGTACAAGTCCAAAGCACTGAAGAAGCAAGGCGAGATTTTGCTGAGCGCAACCACCTTCCGCTTTGACGGCTCTGACCTGATGCCCGGCGCTATTGGTGCTGGCTCCTTCTGGAAAGGCATGGTGGATTACTCCGGCGGCAAGTCAGCCCAACAAGTGGCCGACGACATCCAAAAGAGCTGGGACGCCATCAAGTAACGGATGAAAGTGTGATCTAAGAGCGAGCTGACTGCCATGACCAACCCGATTTTCCAAACGATTGCCGCCGTGGTGGTCAGCATCGCGTTTTGCCTGCTGTATTTCGCAGGCTCCAATTTTGTGCTCGACAAACTCGTGCACCTGCCCTTGGGCTCCAAAGTACGTCGCGAGCAAGTGCGCTCCAGCGTACGCCCCTGGCTGTTTTTGGCTCCAGCGCTATTGCTGCTGACCGTGTATCTGCTGTACCCCTTGGTAGAGACCTTTCGCCTGACGCTGTATGACGCGACTGGCGAAGTGTTTGTGGGCCTGTCCAATTACAAGTGGGTATTTGTAGACCAAGGTTTCTTGATCACGATTCGCAACAACTTCATGTGGTTGGTGGTGGTGCCCACACTCGCCACCGTTTTTGGATTGATCGTGGCGGTGCTTGCAGACCGCGTGTGGTGGGGCAACTTTGCCAAGTCCATGGTGTTCATGCCCATGGCCATTAGCTTTGTAGGTGCCAGTGTGATCTGGAAGTTTGTGTATGACTACCGCGGTGCGGGGTCAGAGCAAATTGGTATTTTGAACGCCATTGCCGTGGGCATGGGGTTTGAGCCCCAAGCATGGGTGACGGTGCCGTTTTGGAACAATTTCTTTTTGATGGCCATTTTGATTTGGATTCAAACGGGCTTTGCGATGGTGATTTTGTCGGCAGCGCTGCGCGGCGTACCGACCGAGACCATTGAAGCCGCACGCATTGATGGCGCGGGCGAGCTACAGATCTTTTTTGAAATCATGGTGCCCCAGGTGATGTCCACTATCTTGGTGGTGTGGACCACGATCACCATTACCGTACTCAAGGTGTTTGACATTGTCATGGCCATGACTGGCGGGCAATGGGACACCAGTGTGCTGGCCAACCTGATGTACGACTGGATGTTTAGAGGTGGTGGCGACTATGGCCGCAGTTCTACCTTGGCCATGGTTCTGATGTTTGCCGTGATTCCTGTGATGGCGTTCAATATTCGCCGCTTCCGCACCGAAGAGGCTCAGCGATGAAAAAGTATTTCTCTCTTCCGTCTATCTTGGCGCAGCTGCTGCTGCTCGTGATCGTGGCGGTGTGGGTATTGCCCACGTTTGGTTTGCTCGTGTCTAGCTTTCGGGACAAAGAGCAACTGGTGTCCAGTGGCTGGTGGACCGCCTTGTCCACCCAAACCCGTGCCGACATGCGTCGAACCGGTGGGGCACAAAGCGTGTTCAAGGAAGGCGATGCCTATGTGATGAAGGGCCGCTTGTTTGGGGAGCAAGCCAAGATTCAAATCAAGAAGTTTTCTTTGAAGTCATCAACGCCTAGCGAGTTCGACGCAGGGGCTGCTGTAGAAGTGGCAGATGGGCAGATTTTTGACGAAGAAGATGGAAAGCCCGACGGCGTGTTGACAGTGGCAAGCAACGGCGAATACCGATTGGTGCTGAGTGGCCCGTATGAAAAAGACAAGGGCATTCGCATCTTCTACATTGCAGAGTCACCCCCGGTTTTCATCACGCAAAACTATGAAAAAGTAATTGCCTCTGAAGGTGTAGGGCAAGCGTTTTTAAACACGTTCAAGGTCACGATTCCGGCTACGTTTATTCCTATTTTGATTGCGGCGTTTGCAGCCTATGCATTCAGCTGGATGGAGTTTCCAGGCCGCAAGTGGCTGTTCATTGTGGTGGTCGGCTTGTTGGTGGTACCGCTGCAGATGTCACTAATCCCCCTGCTGCGCTTGTACAACCAAGTAGGCGCGGGCTTCGGGATTGAGTCCAAGTCCTACCTAGGGGTATGGTTGGCCCACTCGGCGTTTGGATTGCCTTTGGCGATCTATCTGCTGCGCAACTACATTGCCGCACTCCCGCGCGACATTATTGAAAGTGCGCGCATGGACGGTGCCACCCATTTCCAAGTGTTCACCAGCATTGTGTTGCCCTTGTCGATACCGGCTTTGGCAAGCTTCGCCATCTTTCAATTCTTGTGGGTATGGAATGACTTTTTGATCGCATTGGTTTTCTTGGGCAAAGCCCCTGACCAGATTGTGCTCACCATCAAGCTCAATGACTTGTTGGGCTCAAGGGGGGAGAGTTGGGAAATCTTGACGGCCAGTGCGTTCGTGTCGATCGCAGTGCCGGTGATGGTGTTCTTTTCTTTACAGCGTTTCTTTGTTCGTGGGCTGCTTTCCGGCTCGGTCAAGGGTGGATGATTTTTGCAATAGGGTGAGATCGAATGACAAAAGCAGCAAACAATAATTGGTGGCGCGGAGGGGTGATTTACCAAATCTACCCACGCAGTTTTGCAGACAGCAATGGCGACGGCATTGGTGACTTGGCGGGTGTGACGGCCCGTTTAGATTACGTGGCCCAACTGGGCGCTGACGGTATCTGGCTGTCGCCCTTTTTCAAAAGCCCGATGAAGGACTTTGGGTATGACGTCAGCGACTATTGTGATGTTGACCCGATGTTTGGGACTTTGGCCGACTTTCGGGCCTTGGTTGAGCGCGCCCATGCCTTAGGGCTCAAAGTCATGATTGACCAGGTGCTTTCGCACAGCGCCGACCAACACCCGTGGTTTGTAGAAAGCCGGTCCAGCAAAGACAACCCCAAGGCCGATTGGTATGTATGGGCGGACGCGAAGAGCGATGGAACCCCTCCTAACAACTGGCTGTCCATATTCGGGGGCAGCGCATGGCAATGGGATACACGGCGCTGCCAGTACTACATGCATAACTTTTTGACCAGCCAGCCTGATCTGAATTTCCACAACCCCGAGGTTCAGGATGCACTGTTGGGGACGGTGAAGTTTTGGTTGGATTTAGGGGTAGATGGCTACCGCCTTGACACCGCCAACTTCTACTTCCACGATGCGAAGTTGCGCGATAACCCCCCCCGTGGCCGGCCTACGGGTGAAGACCCCGCAGTCAATGCCGTCAATCCTTACGGTTGGCAATGGCACAAGCACGATAAAAGCCAGCCCGAAAACTTGGTTTTTCTGCAGCGCCTGCGCACGCTTTTGGACGAATACCCGAACACCACGATGGTCGGTGAGATTGGGGATGACGACGGCTTGGCACGCGTCGCGGAATACACCCAAGGGGGTGACAAGCTGCACATGGCGTATTGTTTCGACTTGTTGGGCTCTGCCCACAGCGCGCCGTACATCCATTCAGTGTTAGAACGGTTTGAGCAACTGGCCGGCGGAGGATGGCCATGCTGGGCATTGTCTAACCACGATGTCACCCGATTTGCAACACGCTGGGGCGGAGACACACCCAACCCTCAACTGCTGCGACTGGCTGCGGCGATGCAAATGAGTCTGCGTGGCTCGCCCTGCATCTACCAAGGGGACGAACTGGGATTGCCCGAGGCTGTGATCGCATTTGAAGATCTGCAAGACCCCTACGGCATCACGATGTGGCCCGAATTCAAAGGTCGTGACGGATGCCGCACGCCCATGCCATGGCAGGCTTCTGCCGATGACCTTGGTTTCTCTGCGGTGGATGTGGTGACCAGCAAGCCTTGGTTACCAGTGGCCCACGCGCATCAATCGTTGGCCGCTGACGTGCAAGCGCAGCAACCCGACTCCTTGTTGAACTTCTACCGGCAACTCTTGGCTTGGCGCAAGCAACAGTCACCGCTGATCAATGGCCGCCTCCAACTCTTGCCCTCACACCCGCAGGTGCTGGCATTTGTTCGCAGCGAGGGTGCGCAGCAGATCCTGTGCGTGTTCAACTTTAGCGATGCGGAAGCTACGTTTGCCTTGCCCGCAGCATGGGGTGAAGCCGCACTTCTACCCAGCAGTGGCTTGGATGGTGCGGGATTGCAAGGGCGCACTTTGGTTTGCAAGCCATGGGGTGGTGCCTTTGTCGCAGCGGTTTAATTGGGCCACTCTGGTTTTGCAAAACGCCAGCGCTTAGGCTAGTCGATGGTCCTACTACACTTGCCTACGAATGAGAGGACCCGTGTGTGAATATTCGAGAGTTGGCCAAAGCGCTTGGTTTATCGACCTCTACGGTCAGTCGTGCCTTGAACGGCTACCAAGACGTCAACGCCCAAACCCGCCAGCGTGTGCAAGACATGGCCAATGCGCTTGGGTACCGTCCTGATGCCGGAGCCCGGCGTTTGGTGCGAGGGCGGGCGGATGCCATTGGTATCGTCTATTCCGCAGCGGTAGACAACCTTGGCAATCCCCAGTTCTTGGAAATGGCCAGTGGCTTGTCTGACCGCTTGGAGCAAGACCATTTGGATCTATTGCTGGCCGTCGCTCAGCATGAAGGCGAGTGGAGCATGGTCGAGCGTTTGTTTAGAGGCGGACGAGTAGACGCCGTGATTGTCCCCAACACGTTTGTACAAGATGAGCGCGTCGAGCAACTGCTAGAAAAGGGCTACCCTTTTGTCGCCTATGGCCGAACGTCTACACATGCGGATTATTCATGGTTTGACTTTGATAACGAGCGCGGCAGTCACCTCGCAGTCAACCATCTGTTGGGCTTGGGACATCGACGCTTTGCATATGTACACGCCCCTTTGGAGCTGAATTTTGCTAGCCAGCGGCATGTGGGTTTTCTGGCGGCCTTACGTGCGGCTGGCTTGGATTGCCCCTTGTCATATCAAGTGTCAGGTGTTAACGATCGCCGAGGCGGCCTGGGCGCTGTCGCACGGCTATTGGCCTTAGAGGCGCCCCCCACCGCTATCGTTGTGGATAACAACTTGGGTGGCGTAGGCGTGATACGCGGTTTGATGGATGCTGGCATCCGCGTGGGGGCAGATGTGTCAGTGGTGGTGCACGGTGACATTCCAAGCGACACCCTGCTCCCAGGTATGCACGTCACCACGGTATCCCAAGCCACGCCCTACCAGTCTGGGCAAACGATGGGGGATATGCTGGTGAGGGTTCTCAAGCACCCGGAAGCTGGACCCTACCAAGTCTTGCGCCAGCCCGCCCTCATCATCGGAACAAGTTCCTCTCTTTGTCGTAATTAGGTGCTAGAACGTACGGGAAAGCCCCACTTCTATTTTGCTTAGATCGGCAAGCGGGCTGGTGCAGAAATTCAGATGCAGATAGAATTGCGACTTTCCGAGGAGCGTTGCAGCCCGCATTGGTTTTTCTAGGCACTGAAAAACACAGCTGGTGAGGCTCGGAAATCGCTAAGCAGCCATTGCTTGGCGCTTCCCCAACGGCGCTCACCCACGGTCTTTGTGGTGTGAGTCTTTGCACCCCTATCCGTGGCACTTAACTTATGCATGGAGCCAACATGAGTGCTGTTCTTACACCTAACGTCGATTACGTCATTGCTGACCTTTCTCTTGCCGCCTGGGGCCGCAAAGAGTTGCGTATCGCTGAAACTGAAATGCCCGGCCTGATGGCCATTCGCGAAGAGTTCGCCAAGGCCCAGCCACTTAAAGGCGCTCGCATTACCGGCTCCTTGCACATGACCATCCAAACGGGCGTGTTGATGGAAACACTGCAAGCCTTGGGTGCCCAAATCCGTTGGGCATCGTGCAATATTTTCTCCACCCAAGACCACGCAGCGGCAGCGCTGGTGGAAGCCGGCACTCCCGTGTTTGCCTACAAAGGTGAAAACCTGACGGACTACTGGGATTACACCCACCGCATTTTCGACTTTGGACCCGCTGGCTCCGAAGGCGAAGGTCCCAACATGATCTTGGATGACGGTGGTGACGCAACCTTGCTCATGCACTTGGGCAAACGCGCTGAGAAAGACCAGTCCGTGTTGAACAACCCTGGCAGCGAAGAAGAGACCTGCTTGTTTGCTGCCATCAAGGCCAAGCTCGCGGTAGACCCCACCTGGTACAGCCGCAAGAGCGCGCACATCATCGGTGTGACCGAAGAAACCACTACGGGCGTGCACCGTTTGAAGGAAATGTCTGCTGCCGGCAGTCTGATGTTCCGTGCTATCAACGTGAACGACTCTGTGACCAAGAGCAAGTTCGACAACTTGTACGGTTGCCGTGAGTCTTTGGTGGACGGTATCAAGCGTGCCACAGACGTGATGATTGCAGGCAAGGTAGCGTGCGTGGCCGGTTACGGTGACGTCGGCAAGGGCTCGGCACAAGCTTTGCGTGCTCTGAGCGCGCAAGTGTGGGTCACCGAAATCGACCCTATCAACGCGCTGCAAGCCGCCATGGAAGGCTACAAGGTCGTGACCATGGAATACGCGGCTGACAAAGCCGACATTTTCGTGACCACCACTGGCAACAAGCGCGTGATCACCCATGACCACATGAAGGCCATGAAAGACCAAGCCATCGTGTGCAACATTGGCCACTTTGACAACGAGATTGACATCGCGTCCATCGAAAAATACGAGTGGGAAGAGATCAAACCCCAGGTGGACCATGTCATTTTCCCGGACGGCAAACGCATCATCCTGTTGGCAAAAGGCCGTTTGGTGAATCTGGGTTGCGGAACCGGTCACCCCAGCTTTGTGATGAGCAACAGCTTTTGCAACCAAACCATTGCCCAAATCGAGTTGTTCACACACAGCGATTTCTATGAGCAAGGTAAGGTCTACGTCTTGCCTAAGCACTTGGATGAAAAAGTGGCGCGCTTGCATTTGAAGAAGGTTGGCGCGATGTTGACGGAGTTGACTGACGAGCAAGCTAGCTACATCGGCGTGCCTAAGCAAGGCCCTTACAAGCCTGACACCTACCGTTACTAATGCGCGCTGATCAACTTCTGGTAGTACGCGGCTTGGCGAGCACTCGCTCCCAAGCCCAGCGTTTGATTGCCGATGGCGTGCAGTGGCGTAGAACTACGATCACTGGGGAGGAATGGAAGACCGTTGTCAAAAACGGTGATGAGATTCCAAATGATGCCCCTATCCAACTTTTGGACGACTCCGAAGCACGTTATGTGTCCCGCGGCGGCCTAAAGTTGGAGGCCGCGCTCAAGCATGTGGGACTGTCTGTCACAGGAATGGCCTGCTTGGACGTGGGGCAATCTACCGGAGGTTTTACCGACTGCCTGCTGCAGCACGGCGCAGCCAGCGTCGTGGGCGTCGATGTAGGTAGTGCGCAACTGCACCCTCAACTACGCGAAGATCCTCGGGTCTTGTGCGTAGAGGGTGTAAATGCGCGTTCATTAAATGCTACTGATTTGATAGCTGCTTACGCTGACAGTACGGGCGCTGATGGTCAGTTTGAGGAAGATGACTTCGAAGATTCGGAGTTTGATGAATCGACTGAGGCTTTGTCCCCAGATGCAGCGGCTACTTCACTTGCTGAATCTGAGTTTGCGCCGGCCTTTGACTTGCTTGTTGCTGATTTGTCGTTTATCTCTCAGACCTTGGTCTTGCCCGCAGCGGTTCCTTTTTTGAAGCCTGGTGGCTATCTCCTCACTTTAGTGAAACCTCAGTTTGAACTGCAGCCTGGCCAAGTAGGCAAGGGCGGCATTGTCAAAGACGCAGCGATGTACCCTCTGGTGGAGCAGCGCTTGCGAGACGCATGTGCGGCAGAAGGCCTGTTGGTGTCTGACTGGTTTGATTCCGCGATTGAGGGAGGCGATGGCAACCGGGAGTTTTTTATATACGCCCGCAAACCTGAATTGATGGGTGTTTGATTCCTAAGGTGTTTATGTCTGCAACGTCTCAATTACCTTTGAGCCTGGAGTTTTTTCCTCCGAAAACGCCCGAAGGGGCCGAGAAACTCAAGCAAGTGCGACAACAGCTCTATGTCCTAGCGCCAGAGTTTTGCTCGGTTACCTTTGGTGCCGGAGGATCGACTCAAGAGGGCACATTCGCTGCCGTTCGGGATATATTGGCCGAGGGGGTCAGTGCGGCTTCGCATTTTTCGTGCATTGGTGCCACCCGTGAAACGGTCCGTGCGCAGTTGACCATACTCAAGGCAATGGGGGTCAAACGCCTTGTCGCATTGCGAGGCGATTTACCCAGTGGCTACGGTGCAGGCGGCGAGTTTCACTACGCCAGTGACTTGGTCGCCTTTATTCGGACCGAAACGGGGGATGACTTCCACATTGAAGTGGCAGCCTACCCAGAGGTACATCCCCAAGCCAAATCGCCAGCAAGTGATTTACAGGCCTTTGCAAACAAGGTCAACGCCGGAGCGAACTCTGCAATCACCCAGTACTTTTACAACGCGGATGCTTACTTTCGATTTGTAGAAGAGGTCGATGCCTTGGGACTGAATGTTCCAGTGGTTCCAGGCATCATGCCCATCACCAGTTCTACGCAATTGATGCGATTTAGCGACGCATGCGGCGCGGAGATTCCGCGATGGATTCGGTTGCGACTTCAGAGTTTTGGTGATGATGTGGTGTCCATCAAGGCCTTTGGCTTGGACGTAGTCACAGACTTGTGTGAACAACTCCGCGCAGGTGGCGCGCCATCACTGCATTTTTACACCATGAACCAGAGTGCCTCGGTCTTGGCTTTGTGCCAACGACTGGGTTTGCACAGCAAGGCCTAGCTCGTTCTTCGCCAGACGCTGTGTTGTCGCTTTTGCGAGAACACAGCGGGTCCATTTACGGACCTTACGGCAGTGCAGCCTGTTATCCTGCTGAATCCAAGGTAAAGGTGGCGTGCTGGTCTTGCTTCAGAATGCTCACCATTTGGGGGAGCGCCGCCTTCAATCCTGCTTTGAGCGTGTGTGGTGGGTTGATGATAAACATGCCACTTGCAGGAAGTCCCGGGCGTACTACCTCACCTTCAGCATCTTGCAGTAGCTTGCTCGACTTCACAGTCAGGGTCGCGTGCAGCCATGGCTTGCCTGATTTAGTTGCCAAGGTCTTCAATTTACGAGGCAAATCATGCGCTTCGGGACGAGGGATGATGGGATACCAGACTGCATAGGTTCCCGTTGCAAACCTTTGCATAGAATCGGCCACCATGACGGCGACACGCCCATAGTCATTCTTGACCTCGTAGCTAGGATCGCACAAAAGTAACGCTCGGCGCGACGGCGGCGGAAGGAACTTCTTGACCGCTTCAAAACCATCTTCGCGCAACACCGCAACTTGGCGCCCCACTTCCAATTGCGCAATGTTTGCGCTAAGGGTCTTGGAGTCTGTTGGGTGCAGTTCAAAAAGCTTGAGCTTGTCGCGGTCTCGCAACTCTTGCTGGATGATGAATGGCGAACCAGGATAAATCTTCACTTGGTCCTTGCCATTGAACGAGGCCACCATGTCGACGTAGTCTTGGAGAAGCGGAGCAAGCGGTTCTGATAGTTTGGCATGCACCAACTTCACAAAGCCGTCTGCAGCCTCTGCGCTGGTTTGTGCATAGTCGCCGTCAAGGCGATAGAGTCCAGCGCCAGCGTGTGTGTCAAAAACGGTGAGGGGCGTGTCTTTTTGCGTTAAATGTCGCAACACAGCAAGTAGCACGGTGTGCTTGAGGACGTCGGCGTGATTCCCGGCGTGAAAGGCGTGACGGTAACTGAACATAGAGGTGGATGGTAACCCGTGCGAGCTCATTTGGGGTGGCCTGCTTGCATCTACTAGCGCGTCACGCGCCAAAAAACCTAGTCAAAACGTAGCTTAGTTTGTATAATCGTGGGCTTCGCAGCGCTTTAGTGGTTCCGCGGCGAAGACATTCTTTGCATCGTTTCGGCTATGTAAGGCGTGAAACCCACCTAAGAGATTCCCAATAGAGGAGCGCCGACCGTGGAAAAGAGCCCAGCAAACCTTCTTTTTAAAGAGAAAACTCATGTCAACTTTCAGCGCAAAACCCGCTGAGGTCGTGCACGAGTGGTTTGTGATTGACGCGACCGATAAGGTCCTCGGACGAGTAGCCAGCGAAGTTGCTCTCCGTTTGCGCGGCAAACACAAGGCCATTTACACGCCTCACGTAGATACTGGTGACTTCATTGTCATCATCAACGCAGCTCAGCTGCGCGTTACCGGTGCCAAAACACTGGATAAGGTCTACTACCGCCATTCCGGTTATCCCGGTGGCATCACAGCCACAAGTTTCCGCGACATGCAAGCGAAGCATCCTGGTCGTGCTTTGGAAAAAGCCGTCAAGGGCATGTTGCCAAAGGGTCCTTTGGGTTATGCCATGATCAAGAAGTTGAAGGTGTACGGTGGTGCTGAGCATCCCCATGCAGCCCAACAACCTAAGGTTTTGGATATCCCCGGTATTTCTGCTAACGCAGTGAAAAGAGAGGCGGCCCAATGATCGGTGAATGGAACAATGGAACCGGCCGTCGCAAATCCAGCGTCGCTCGCGTTTTCCTGAAAAAGGGCTCCGGCCAAATCGTCGTTAACGGTAAAGCTATTGAAAAATTCTTTGGCCGTGCCACTTCGATCATGATCTGCAAGCAACCTTTGCAGTTGACCAACCACGCTGAAACGTTTGACATCATGGTCAACGTGGCTGGCGGTGGTGAGTCGGGTCAAGCAGGTGCAGTGCGCCACGGCATTACCCGTGCTTTGATCGACTACGATGCAACTCTGAAATCTGAGTTGAGCAAAGCAGGGTTTGTGACCCGTGATGCTCGTGAAGTGGAGCGTAAGAAAGTCGGCTTCCACGGCGCGCGTCGTCGTAAGCAGTTCAGCAAGCGTTAATCGCTGCTTGGAACAATTCAAAGCCGCCCCGACGTTGTTTGGGGCGGCTTTGTTTTTGGAGAAACACCTATGCGTTTTCGCCTATTGAGGCGCAGATTAACGATTAGTGCGCCGAGAATGTCTGTGCGCAGCGCTATGCCATGGCCGTTTCGCTGGGCGGTTTGGGCTATCGTGATGGGTTTCTGTGCAGCCATTGGGCTGTGGGCCTTTGAGTTCGGGAAAAACATCGCCGGGCTTGAAAAAGGTTCCCGCGCGGAACTCTTAGCCTTGAGGGAACAAGTGCTGGATCTACAAGCTGCATTGAGCGTTGCTGAAAAAGCGCGTGACCAAGCGCAGTCCATCGCCAATACGGCGGGCACTTTGGTAACAGCAGAAAAGTCTTCCCAAGAGCGGCTTGTGGCGCAAGTCAAGCAGCTTGAAGCCGACAATCGGGCGCTACGTGGAGACCTCGGTTTCTTTGAAAAGTTAATTCCTGTAACTGGTGTTGATGGGGTGTCAATACGGGGGTTGCAGGCGGAATTGATTGGCGGTAGCACGGTAAAATGGCAGGTGCTTGTGATTCAAGCCAATAAAAACGCACCAGAATTCGGCGGCCGAATGGATGTATCATTTTCCGGACTTTTGAACGGAAAGCCTTGGAGCGCTTCGTTGGTAGATGGGCCTCAAGCCATAAAAATTAGGCAGTATGGCCGTGCAGAAGGGCAATTCGAATTGCCACCCCAGGTCATCTTAAAGGGGGTCACCGCGAAGTTGATGGATGGTGCCACTGTGCGTGCCACCCAATCCATCAAATTGTAACTATCTAGACTGAGGTACGTGATGTTTAACATGAAGAAGCAACCCCCTATCAAAAGCTTGATAGCGGATGGAAGCCTGATCCAGGGCAATGTATCGTTTTCGGATGGATTGCGTATTGATGGCCAAGTCGTGGGCAATGTACGTGCCAAAGATGATGTGGCCAGCATCTTGGTCATCTCTGAAACAGCCAGTGTGCAAGGTGAGATCATTGCGGACCACATTATCATCAACGGCTCCGTCAAAGGACCAGTCACTGCCCGCATGCTGCTTGAGCTGCAACCTAAGGCGCGGATCGAAGGTGACGTTGACTATTCGGCACTTGAAATGCATCCAGGCGCCTTGATTACGGGTCAACTGCGTCCTATCTTGGAAGGCGAAGAAAAGCCCACACTCAAGTTGGCGGCAAATAACCAGTAAATGTATACCTGAGGGATTTGCTGTACTATTCCCCCAATTCCCTAAATTGACTGGAGCCACCGATGAGTGCCGTTGCTGAATCCCCCGTTGTTGAAATGCCTTCGCCTATTTTGTTCACTGACAGTGCTGCGGCTAAAGTGGCAGACCTGATTGCAGAAGAAGGCAACCCTGATCTGAAATTGCGTGTGTTTGTGCAAGGTGGCGGTTGCTCTGGCTTTCAGTACGGCTTTACCTTCGACGAAATCACCAACGAAGACGACACCACGATGACCAAGAATGGGGTTTCGCTCTTGATCGACGCGATGAGCTACCAATACCTGACTGGAGCTGAAATTGACTACAAGGAAGACTTGCAAGGCGCGCAGTTCGTGATTAAGAACCCCAATGCAACCACGACGTGTGGCTGCGGTTCTTCTTTTTCTGCTTAAGTCAGGCTTGCAGCCCCCTGTCAGCGTCTTTAGGGCGTTTTAGGCGGGGTAAATCGCACCAAGAATACGGGCGCCTCTGGCGCCCGTAACGCTTTCTAAACTAGCAGTTTTTCGTACCATGGCTTGCCGAGCCAGCCAAGCGAACGCTGTAGCCTCCACTTGCAACGGAGGTAAGCCATGCAGGGCAGTCGAGTTAACCGTGTAATTGGGCAGTGCCACTTGGAGTCGCTGCATCAAATAGCCATTGAGTGCACCACCGCCGCACACCAAGACTTGCGAGGGCTGCTCGGGACATGCATCCAGACATCGGGCGCATCCAAGCGCTGTCAGTTCGGTCAATGTCGCTTGTACATCGACGGGCAAACATGGCCCACACTCCGCCAATTTGTGTTGAAGCCATGACCAATTGAACAGATCTCTCCCCGTGCTCTTGGGTGGGCGCAGGGCAAAAAAAGGTTCTGTCAGCATGGATGCGAGGAGCGCATCATTAATGCTTCCAAATGCTGCCCACGCGCCGTTGTCGTCAAAAGCCGCACCAGTGTGCTGCGTACACCACGCATCCATCAGCGCATTACCTGGACCACAATCGTATCCACGCAAACCGTCAGCAGCGAAGGGGCGTTGAATGTGCGTGATGTTAGCGATTCCCCCAATGTTGAGCACCGCAGCAACCTGGCCAGAACCGCCAAAGAAAGACTGGTGAAAGGGGGGCACCAAGGGGGCACCCTGTCCGCCAGCAGCCACATCGCGGCTGCGAAAGTCAGCGACCACATCAATGCCACATAACTCGGCCAAAAGTGACGGGTTGTTGACTTGGAGCGTATAACCCGTGCCGTCAAACTCAGTCGGCCTATGGCGTACTGTTTGCCCATGCGCACCGATGGCGGCTACTTGATCTGATGTACGGCCACTTTGCAAAAGCAAATCGTTGACGACTCGAGCGTACAAACGAACCAGCGCGTTCCCAGCCAAAGCTGCGCGATGGAGCTCGTTGTTCCCTGCGGTGTTGAGCGCCAAGAACTCAGCCTTCAGATCCACAGGAAACGGCAAGCTCGCGTGGGTGACTGCCGAAGGCTGCATACCTGAGAAATCAACCAAAACACCATCCACCCCGTCTAAGGAGGTGCCTGACATTAGTCCTACGTATAGATCGGACAAGCGGTACGTCCTATACCTGATTCAGCCCTGCGCTATTCAGCACTGGCTGTTTGCATATAGAGCGCGGCCTCCAACTGGTGGCGCACAGACGCCGCAGCTTTATCAAAAAGAGGTCTCACGGATGCGCTGATCGGTACAGCCACGTTATTGCCAACGGCCAGTAAAGGATCTTGGTGGACACCATTGACCCGAAATTCAAAATGCAAATGGGGCCCCGTAGCCCAACCGGTGGCACCGACTGCGCCGATGTGCTGGGCTTGCGATACGCTTTGGCCGCGTTGCACATCAATCCTACTTAAATGCGCGTACACGGTCGTAGTGTTGTTGGCGTGCTTGACGAACACTACGTTGCCAAAGCCGTTTTGCACACCTGCAAATTCAACGATACCGTCCGCCACCGTGCGCACTGGGGTACCCGTTGCTGCCGCGTAGTCCACGCCCAAATGGGCTCGCCAAGTTTGCAGAATCGGGTGAAACCGCATTTTGAAACCACTTGACACACGCGAAAACTCCATGGGCGACGCCAAGAATGTTTTGCGCAGGCTGTCACCCGCCAAGGTAAAGTAGCCGCCTTTGGTCAAGTTGTGGGTGGCGGCGCTATCCGTAACGGTACCGACCGCAGCGGGCTCTTGGAACCACATGGCTTGGTGGGTTTTACCGTTGTTGACGAACTCAGCACTGAGTACGCGACCGGCACGCAAAGGCTCACCATCCCCTTCCAGCGACTCGTACACCACGGAAAAGCGATCACCCTTGCGCAAGGCGCGGTGAAAGTCGATGTCCCCGGAAAAAATCTCTGCCAGCTGAATAGCCACTGCATCGGGAATGCTGGCGTCGTCGGTAGCTGCAAACAAAGAGCTTGCAATCGTTCCACTCGCTAGGCGGGAAGAAGCCGCCATGGGCAAGGTTTCCAAGCGAGAAACAAAACCTTCAGGCAGTTTTTCTATGGAAAGGCGTTTGAACATGCCGTCGTCTTCAGGACTCCAGCGAGCGGTCAGGCGCAGCAGTCCATTGGCATCCGTTGTTTCAGCGGTAATGTTGCGGCCCGCGCGACCCAGCACCAATTGCTGCATCAATTTGTCGTTGCGTAAAAACTCCGCGGCTTTGGTGTCAAACACCCCTAGGCGCTTAAGTAAAACGTCCGCCGTATCGGTTGAGCGCGTGAGGTCTGAGCGGTAGAGCCGCATGGCCAAATTCGTGACATCCTCGGTGGCCGCACTCACAGGCGGCAACGTAAGGTTCTCGACCACCGTGCGGACGGGCATATCAGCGGGGTCTGGCACCAGTTGCGACACAGCGTAGCTTCCGCCAGCACCCACCAAAAGGCTGACACCGATGGCTGAAACAATACGCTTGGGATAGCGCTTGGCAAGATACGCCGAATACGCCCACAGCTGTGCGGCTGCTTGGGTAAATCCGTCAATCAAAATAGGAGCTCCGTTGGGTTGAGAGCGGCATCCAACATGCATCGCCCCAAACTGCGCTCAATGCCCGACTAAAATTCAGTTAAGGCATATAGAAGACCGCAGGAGAGATCTCGCAGTATATATGCCAAGTACCCCCAGGCATCAAGAAAAACCCTTATGAATCAAGCCTCAAGCCCCCAGTTAGTTGTAAGTGATCGTGTGCGCGAGGCCCTTGCGGTCACCCTGCGTGGCGTTGAAGAACTGCTCCCGCAAGACGAATGGGTGAAAAAGCTCGCCAAGTCCGAGGCCACAGGCAAGCCGCTGCGCATCAAGCTGGGACTGGATCCGACCGCGCCTGATATTCATATCGGTCACACCGTGGTGCTGAACAAGATGCGTCAGTTGCAGGACTTGGGGCACACCGTCATCTTTTTGATCGGCGACTTCACCAGCATGATCGGTGACCCCTCCGGCCGCAACAGCACCCGCCCGCCCCTTACGGCTGAGCAGATCAAGGTGAACGCCGAGACCTACTACCGCCAGGCCAGCCTGGTGCTGGACCCCGCCAAAACCGAGATCCGCTACAACAGCGAGTGGAGCGACCCGCTGGGCGCGCGCGGCATGATCCAGCTGGCCAGCCGCTACACCGTGGCTCGCATGATGGAGCGCAACGACTTCCACGACCGCTTCCACGCAGGCACCCCGATTGCGGTGCACGAATTCCTCTACCCGCTGATGCAAGGCTATGACTCCGTGGCGCTGGAAAGCGACCTGGAGCTGGGCGGTACCGACCAGAAGTTCAACCTGCTCATGGGCCGCACCCTGCAGGCCGAATACGGCCAGGAGCCCCAGTGCATCTTGACCATGCCGCTGCTCGAAGGGCTGGACGGCGTCGAGAAGATGTCCAAGAGCAAGAACAACTACATCGGCATCTCGGAAGAGCCCAACACCATGTTCGCCAAGGTGCTGTCTATCTCCGATGTGCTGATGTGGAAGTGGTACACCTTGCTCAGCTTCAAGAGCGAGGCAGACATCGCCGCGCTCAAGGCCGAAGTTGAAGGTGGGCGCAACCCCAAAGACGCCAAGGTGGCACTCGCCAAGGAAATCACCGCGCGCTTCCACAGCGCTGCTGCGGCCGATGCGGCAGAGCAGGACTTCATCAACCGCAGCAAAGGTGGCATCCCGGACCAGATCGACGAAATCACCTTGCCCTTGGGCGAAGGTGGTGCAGCGGTGGGTATTGCCGCGCTGCTGAAGTCTGCGAACCTGGCCGCCTCCAGCGGTGAAGGCAACCGACTGATTGACGGTGGCGGCGTGCGGGTGGACAGCAATGTGGTGAGCGACAAGGGCTTAAAGCTGGGCGCTGGCACCTACGTGCTGCAAGTGGGCAAGCGCAAATTTGCCCGCGTGACCCTGGCCTGAAGCCGGATTTAGCGCTTCTCCAGCAAGCGCACCATCTCTGGGTAGCCATAGCTGCGCGCCAGGTCCAGCGGCGTTTTGCCGTGGCGGTCGGTGAGCTGCAAGTTAGCGCCTGCTTCCACCAGAGCCCTCAAGGTGGCTTGGTGACGGGCGCCGCCGTTGCCCAGCACGATGGATTCAATGGTCGCAGTCCAGTGCAGGTTGTTCACATGATCTAGCGGGGCGCCGGCTGCAATCAGCTGGCGCACCACACCGTCATGGCCCAAGTGGGCGGCCGCAATCAGCGCTGTGCCCTCAAAACGGCTGGTCACCAACTTGGCGCTTGCGCCCAGGCTCAGCAGGGTGCGCAAGGTTTCTTCGTCATCGGCCACCGCCGCGATGGTGACGGCGTCATACCGGTCATTTTCCAAGGCACCGGTGTCAGCGCCCGCTTGTATCAAGGTGCGTACCGCCGCGCGCTGTTTGGCAAAGGTGGCCACATGCAGGGGCGTGCGGCCATAGGCATCGCGCGGGTTGATGTCGGCTTTGGCGCTCAGCAGCTGCGTAAGGGCCGCCACATCGCCCCGCGCCGCCGCAGCGTGTAGGCCACGGTAAGCCGCAATCTCAGCGGCCGTGGGCGCCACCTGCGCCTGAGACAGCGGCAGCCATGTCACACCCGCCACTAGCAGGGCGAATGGAAGGGTCCGGGCAAGCCGGGTGCTACCGGGGGTTGACATGGTGCTTTACCTTCCAAATGCTGCAAAAACAGGAGCTTCTAGCGCAATATCCACGGGCGGTAGAGGCCAATTTACTTCAAAGAATCTTTGACTTTGTCCAGCGCGACCATGGCGCACTGCTCGTCCAAGTGGCCGCCGGGTGCGCCGCCTACGCCTACTGCACCGATGACTTCGTTACCCACCTTCACCGGCACACCGCCACCCACCAGCAAGAAACCGGGGATGTAGACCAAATTAGCCGCAGCCGGGTTCTTTTGGGCGCCTTCCATCATGGCCAGGGTGGTGTTTTTGGCGGACGCCGAGGTAAAGGCTTTTTCCTGGCTGGCGGCCAGGGTGTGCGGGCCGGCATTGTCAGCACGTTGTACAGCGCGCACGCTGCCGGCGCGGTCCACCACGGTCGCGGTCACGGCATAGCCGTTGGCGGAGCAGGCGGCCACGGTAGCAGTAGCGATCTGGTTGGCCAGTTCCAGCGACATATTGCGCTCGGTGCGCACGGCTTGAGCGCTGGCTGCGGTGGCAACGGTGGAAAGAATCAAAGCGAGGAGGTGGGAAGTACGCATGAAATGCTCCGGAAATTGAGGGGTACAAGCGGTTCGATCAACCGTGCAGCTACTGTAAAAATCCGGGGCCGATTTGCCCATGCGTACCGCTACTCCCGTGCCTCCGTAGAACTACGGAGCGCCCCGAGCATTACGCGGCGGTGTCTTCGTCCACCAGGGCGGCGTACTGGCGCACCAGTTGGGCCAAAGCGTCAATTTCCAGCTTGGCGAACAGGTTGGCGCGGTGGGTTTCTATGGTGCGGGGCGACACGTTGAGTGCGCGGCCGATTTCCTTGTTGGTCAGCCCGGACACGATCAGGCCCAGCACCTCGCGCTCGCGCTCAGACAGTTGCGCATAGCGCTGGCGCGTGACGCGGTCGGCCTGGTTGCGTTGGCGGGACTGCACATGCTGGCGCACCGAGGTTTGCAGGGCTTCAAGCAGGCGCTCGTCGTCTACCGGCTTTTCCAGGAACTCGGCAGCACCGGACTTGAAGGCGCGCCGGCACATGTCGATGGTGCCGTGCCCGGTGAGCATGATGACGGGCTGGTCCACCTTTTGTTCCTTCAGCATGTCCAGCACCGTGAGCCCGCTGATGCCGGGCATACGCACATCGAGCACGATGGCGCCGATGCTTTCCCGGTCAAAGGTTTTAAGGAACGTCTGCGGATCGGCCCATGGCTGCACGCGCAAACCTACGGTGCTGATCAGCAAGGCCAGGCTGCTGCGCACGGCTTCGTCATCGTCGATCAGGTGGATCAGGGGAGAAAGCGGTGCGGTCATGGGGCGGGCGTTGCGAGAGGCATCTGCAGGGTGAACTCAGCGCCTTGGTTGGGCAGATTGGCAGCGCTCAAATGCGCGCCCATGCCCTGCGCCAAAGATTCGCACAGGCTTAAGCCCAGACCGAGGCCGCCTTCGCGTGTGGAAAAGAAGGGCTCAAACACCTTGCCCAGTGCGTCTGGCGGGATGCCGGGCCCGGTGTCCTGCACTCTCAGCACACCGTGGGTGGCGGTGTGGCTGAGCACCAGTTGCAGGGCACGCTGCTGCAGCGGTACCTGCTCCATGGCTTGGAGCGCGTTGGTCAGCAGGTTATGGATGATTTGCTCCAGCGCCACCGGGTCGGCCTGCACTTCAAAGGGAGTGCCGTCCACGGTCAAGGTGGGTGTGCAACGGCTGCGCTGCAGCTCGGGCTCCAGCAGGTAAAGCGCGTGTTGGCAGGCCGCGTGCAGGTCCACGCTTTGCACCGCTGCGGCGCTGCCCGGACGCTCCACCGTGCGGCGCAGGCGCCCCACCACATCAGATGCCCTGCGCGCTTGCTGCACCGCCATCTGCATGGCGCTGCGGGCGGCGGTCAGGTCAGGCTCGGCATCATCCAGCAGACGGCTGGCGGCCTGGGTGTTGGCCAGAATGGCGGTGAGTGGCTGGTTGATTTCGTGGGCCATGCCGGCGGCCAGTTCGCCCAAGGTGTTGAGCCGTGTGCGCTGGCCCACGCGTTGGCGTTCTTCTTCGCGGCGTTGCTGGGTGCGTTGCTGTACCAGCATCCGGCCTCGGAGCAAGGCGAGTGCAATGGTGCCGGCGCTGATCAGCATGTACGTCCATGGCAACGCGGACCACGGCACATGCAGGCGGGACACCACTTCAAAAGGCTGGCTCTCCGCCGCCAGCACTTTGCGCGCTTCAAAGGTCCAGCCCGCATCCCCCATGGCAAACGGGCGACCGGCTTGCACGGTGTAGGTCTTGGCGCCCAGATCGAGGCGCACTTGCACCGGGCTGGTGTCCGGCTTCATGGGCCATTCCGCCCACGGCACCATGTTGCGCAGGGCAATGGTCAGGGCATAGCTGTCTGGCTGCGCGGCCAGCACCAACTGGTAAGTGCCTTTTTGCAGGTCCACATCGGCCAGTACTGCGCGCTTGAGGCGCAGGGACTCAGCTTCCGCGTTGGCGAGTTCGGGCGAGGGCCAGGTTTCATTTGCGCCCCGGTGGGCGGCAGCCGCAATCTGGCCATACAGCGCGGGCAGGCGTTGCTCAGGACGATCAGCCGCATTGCCGCCGTGCAGCAGCGCCAGCGTGGCCAGAATGGCATCGTGTTGCACCACCTGCTGGCTGAGCAAGCGGTGCACGATGCGGGCGTTGGTGTCGAACACGTCCTGCTGACGCGTCAGCTCGCCGCGCGCGATATACATACCGCTCAACAGCGACAGCGCGGCCCAGGCCAGCAGCCACAATCGAAGGCGTTGGAGGTGTGCAAACATGATGATTCATTGTGGCACAGGGGTGCGCGGCACAATGGCCGCAGACAGTTTCGAGAGGTACACGGGATGATGGCTTTGGTACAGCGCGTTCGCCGCGCGCAGGTGGTGGTGGACGGCGCTACGGTCGGCAAGATTGAGCAGGGCCTGCTGGTGCTGGTGTGCGCCGAGCAGGGTGACACCGAGGCGCAGGGCGACAAGCTGCTGGCCAAGTTGCTCAAGCTGCGCATCTTTAGTGATGCTGAAGGCAAGATGAACCGCAGCGTGCAAGACCTAGACGGTGCGGGCCAGCACGGCGGCCTGCTCATTGTGAGCCAATTCACCCTGGCCGCTGACACCTCGGGCGGCAACCGGCCCAGCTTCAAGGCGGCTGCTGCGCCCGATGAGGGTCGGCGTTTGTACGACTACTTTGTGGCCCAAGCCCGCACAGTGCACCCCATCGTGCAGACCGGCATATTTGCGGCGGACATGCAGGTGGAGCTGGTCAATGACGGGCCGGTGACGATCCCTATGCGGGTGGCACCTGTTGTTTAGTTGCTATTTATTTGATAGCTTCTTGCGCTGATTCCATGGGCGATAGGGGCTGAAATAGCTCAAAAGTTTGCTGGCGCACGCCCGCGCCGGGCTGCAAGCACCTGCCGCCGTTCGTGTCCCCCGGCCTGCGGCCTCCTCCTTGACCTCACTTTGGCAGGCACCTGCAACCCGGTGCTTAAGAGGTAGGGAGGCGAAATGCAACCGCGATGGATTGTCAGTGGTTGTGCTTCTTGCAAGTCTATAGTTCATCAACTTCTGACCTCTATTCCAACGCCATGTACGACCCCATCAAAGACGGCATCGATAAAGCCTCTGGACACGTTCGGTACGCTGTGGACCGACCGGCAGAGGAGCTGTCGGGGCTGGTGCATTGCTACTGGGAGCTGAAGACCGAGCGCGTGCTGGCTGAGGACTTTCTGCTTCACGCCATGCCGGACGCCTGCGTGAACATTTTGTTTAACCAGATGGACACCGAGATTGCAGGTGTCACCGCTTTGCGGACGACCTACGAGGTGCTCAATCTGGGGAAGTCATTTCACTACGTCGGCATCCAACTGTTGCCCGGTGTGTGGCAGGGCGACCCGCAGGAAATTGCGCATCAGTTTGTAGGCACGGCGTATGCCGGAGACCTGCCGCTGGTATCCACCAGCCGCGAAATGGCAACGCTCGACTTTTTGGCCAAGCAAGAACACATGGCTAAATTAGTGCGGTGGTTTGTCAACGCCGGTCTGGTGGTGAGCTGCCCGGTGATCGAAAAAATCTTGGCGCAACTGGATGACATTCGCACCGTGGCCGATATGGCTGCTGTCGCCTGCCTGTCTGCGCGCCAGTTGCAGCGAACCCTCAAGCAAACCACAGGCTTTTCTCCGCACGATCTGCTCAAGGTCTTGCGCATCCAGCAATCCTTCAAGCGGCATTACCTGGATTTGTATGCGGACCAGTCGCACTACATCCATTCCTTCCGCAAAGTCACGGGCTACACCCCCGCAAAATTCACTGATAAGTTCGATGTCTGATTTACACAATACAGACCGTTGACGGCTACCTAGACTGAGCACTTCTTCATCAACAAAGGAGTGCCAAATGGCAAAGTCGAATGCAGTGGGCTGGTTTGATATCTATGTCAACGACATGAATCGTGCTGTCAGCTTTTATGAGAGCGTGTTGAAGCAAAAGTTGGAACCCATTGGGGACCCGACTGGGGAAACGCAGATGATGAGCTTTCCTACAGATATGTCCGTCTATGGGGCCGGCGGCGCATTGGTCAAGTCCAACTATGCGCGGCCGGGAGTGGGGGGCACATTGGTGTACTTGAGCGTTGAGGACTGTGCAGTGGAAGAGTCACGCGTCACCAGTGCAGGCGGCAAGGTGATCCGCCCCAAGTTTTCCATTGGCGAATTCGGTTGGGTTACCTTGCTTGAAGACACAGAGGGCAATATGGTGGGCCTGAGTTCTATGAAATAGACCTTGATTTGCCTGGCACCCGCAGTAGCAGTCGCCTAGGGTGTTTTGCGTAGGTAAAGGAGGAGCGCGAAGCGCGGGGGACACGGAGCAAAGCGCCTTAGGCGATTGCTCCTAAGTACTGCAAACCTGCCTAGAGTACATGGACTTCGAATCTGAGGCAGCGCCCTCAGTAAGGGCAACTAAATTCCAGCCCTGCGGTGTGCAGGGTTGCGTGGACAGGAATGTGGGCTCAGTGGTCCTTCACTGTAACCACCTTGTCATTCCTGCGTGGCTTGCCGGCGCGGCCGGCTTTGGACCAGTCGTAGGGTTGGCCGTCGGGGGTTTTGCCGTCGACTACGGCATCTACCCCTGGCTTGCCCACATGGTTGGGGTCTTCGGCCACCATGGTCACAAAGGCAAAGCCAGCGTCACGCTTTTCTTTGACCAGTTGCAGTGCTTGGGTGAGGCCGTCTTCGTCTTGCGACTGTGGTGCCCCATCATGGGTGGTCCAGTAAACCTTAAACATGGGTGTCCTTCCGGCGCTCAGTAGGGGTTGTTAAACCCGAGCCGGGCCATGATGTCGGACTCGCGCAGTTCCATCACTTCGGCGTCTTCGTCGAGCTCATGGTCCCAGCCTTGGGCGTGCAGGGTGCCGTGCACGATCATGTGCGCGTAGTGGGCTTCTAGGGTTTTCTTTTGCTCTTTGGCTTCTTGGGCGATGACGGGCGCGCACAACACCAGGTCGGCGGTGACTACGGGTTCTTGGGTGTAGTCAAAGGTCAGCACATTGGTGGCGTAGTCTTTTTGGCGGTAGTCGCGGTTCAAGGTTTGACCTTCTTCCGCGTCTACGATGCGCACGGTGATTTCGCCGTCAACTTCCAGCGCGTTGCGAATCCAGCGCTTGACTTTGTGGCGTGCCAGTGCGGCGCGGTGGAGTTCGGGGTTGGCGATCTTGCCAAATTGCAGAGAGAGGGTGAGTTCAGGCAGCATGGGGGACTCGGGCTAAAGGTGAAGCTTAGGCGCGCTTGGGCGCACGGGTTTTGGGCAGGCCCACGCGGGGCAGCTCGGGTTCTGGCTCGGGGATGGCTAAGGTGGGCAGGTCGTTCAGGCGGGCCGCGTCGTAAGCGTCCACAATGCGGGCGACCAAGGGGTGGCGCACGATGTCTAGGCTGGTCAGGCGTGTGATGGCAATACCGGGTGTGCGCTTCAAAATGCGCTCGGCCTCCACCAGCCCGCTGAGTTGGGCCTTGGGCAGGTCAATCTGGCTCACATCGCCCGTGATGACGGTTTTGGTGCCAAAGCCCACGCGGGTCAAAAACATCTTCATTTGCTCGGGCGTGGTGTTTTGCGCCTCGTCCAAAATCACAAATGCGTTGTTCAGCGTGCGCCCGCGCATAAAGGCCAGCGGCGCAATTTCTAACTGCTGGCGCTCAAATGCCTTGTGCACTTGCTCGTAGCCCATGAGGTCGTACAGCGCGTCGTACAGGGGGCGCAGGTAGGGGTCCACCTTTTGGTTCAAGTCGCCGGGCAAAAAGCCCAAGCGTTCGCCCGCTTCTACCGCAGGGCGGGTGAGCACGATCCGCTGCACAGAGCTGCGCTGTAAGGCATCGACCGCGGCAGCCACAGCCAAATAGGTCTTGCCAGTGCCTGCGGGGCCAATGCCAAAGGTGATGTCGAACTCGGCAATGTTGTCTAGGTACAGCGCTTGGTTGCTGCTGCGGGGCTTGAGGTCGGCGCGGCGGGTGGCGAGTGTGGGGCCGTTGGTGTCTGTGGGGGTACCGTCGCCGGCCAACATGAGTTGCACCGTGGCGGCGGGAATCGGCCGGGCTGCAATCTCATACAGGGCTTGCAGCATTTCCAGGGCGCGCTGGGCGCGGGCTTTAGGGCCTTCTACCTTGAACTGCTCATGGCGGTGGGCAATGTGCACCTCCAGCGCCAGCTCAATGGTGCGCAAATTGGCGTCGGTCGGGCCGCACAGGTGTGAGAGCCGTGTGTTGTTCAGCGGCGTAAAGGTGTGTCTGAGAATCACGTTGATAATTCCGGTCAGGGGGCCAAGGTGCCCCAATGATAGGCAACAAAGCCCCACCCCTCACTTTGGACACAGCATGATTGGCAAACTCACCGGACTCTTAAGCGACAAAAACCCGCCCCAAGTGATTGTGGATTGCGGTGGCGTGGGTTACGAGGTGCAAGTACCCATGAGCACTTTTTACAACCTGCCCGCCGAGGGGCAAAAAGTTACTTTGCTCACCCACTTTGTGGTGCGTGAGGATGCGCAAATTTTGTACGGCTTTGCCTCCGCCCAAGAGCGCGAGGCGTTTCGCGAACTGATCAAAATCTCTGGCGTGGGCCCGCGCACCGCGCTGTCTGTGCTCTCAGGCATGGGGGTGGCTGAGTTGTCGCAGGCTATTACCCTGCAAGAGGCCGGGCGCTTGATCAAAGTGCCAGGCATTGGCAAGAAAACGGCCGAGCGATTGCTCTTGGAGCTCAAAGGCAAGCTGGGTGCCGACATTGGGTTACCAATGGGCGCGGCCAACGACGCGCAGTCTGACATCTTGCAAGCGCTGCTGGCGCTAGGTTATAGCGACAAAGAGGCTGCGGCAGCTCTCAAATTGCTACCCGCAGAAGTGGGTGTGAGTGAAGGTATCAAACTCGCTTTGCGGGCTTTGGCCAAGTAAGTGCTTGGGCGGTCGCTTGGGCACGGGCGTGCATTTGGGTGTGCTAATGCGAGAGGCGCGATCTTAAATTAGCGACAGAAAAGGAGGGATATGGGAAAACCCGTGTTTTTTTGCCGCACACACCCCGGCGATATGGCTAATATGGCGTTGGGTCTAGGGATGGCCTCAATTTCACACAGGAGCACAACAAATGAAGCGTATCGTGTACCTCGCCGCATTGGCTTTGATCAGCTCACAAGCCATGGCCGCAAAGACATGCGAGGAAATCAAGACAGCTATCGCCGCAAAGGTGGAATCACACGGTGCCAAGAACTTCACACTAGAGATTGTGGAGCCTGACCAAACGGGATCTAAACGCGTAGTAGGCACCTGTGAGCGGGGTGCGAAACGCATTGTCTACACCCGCGGCAAAAAAGAATAAGCCTCACTGACCGTCGCGCACTGGGCGGCCATTGACGGGCTGCACCGGGCGTGCATTGTTGGGATACAACTGGCTAAACAGCTTGTATTGGACACGGCTGATCTTCATCGGTTGTTTGATCACCATCCACAGCACCCCTTCGCTGCAAGGTGGTGTGGTGAGCGAGCCCATGAACTGGTAGTAGCGCTGGTCAGCCGGCAATAGCTCGTTCATATTGAGCATTTCACGGGGCATACGGACTTGGTCCCCGGCGTCTAGGGGCATATAGGTCCATACCTTGTCAATCAAGGGGTTGGCCGTCCCCACTTCTAGCAAAACCGCCACCACAGCCAGCTGACCGCTGTCATTTCTGTGCACCAAGTGCGCCACCATGGGAAAGCGTTTTTGGTTGACTTGTTCTTCGGACGGCGTGTGGAAGTGGAACTGCAGCAACTTGTAGGTGGAGCCCCGCACCGTGATGCTGTTGTCACCTTGGATGTTGACCTGTATGGTGTGTCCGTTATTCACCACCGTGCCGTCGCTGGGCATGTAGTTGAACAGCACGGGCTCGGCGGGCCCCACCAAGGTCGCGCCATCTTCAATGCTGATGGGGGACTGGCGTTTTCCAATAGCGCACAGGTTGAATTCTGGTTTGAGGTTGCCCCACGCTTGGGGACCGTTTTCGCCCTCGTAGGCCCAATGCACTTCACCGCCATGGCCGGCAGGGGCTGGTGCGGCCTTGGCTGCGGCTGCGCGTGCCAGCATGGCCTGACGGCTTTGGGCCGTAATGGCAGGTGTTGCGCCTTGCGCACCTTCTGCTGCAGCGGTAGCCACTGGCTTGCCGTTAATCACCAAGGTGAGTTTTTTGCTGGGCACATTGCCGGTGCCCAAGGCCTCGCGCACTTTGTCACCCATTTCCTTGGCAGTGGCGACGGGGGGCTCCACAGGCTCTTCAATTTTTTTGGGCTTGGTAGTGGGCGCACTGTGGGCGGCGGCCGGTTCATTGGCCCAGACCGGCGTGGGAAGGGCAACCCCCAAACCCAGGCCCAAGGCTGTCAGGCACAAAGCCAGCCGCAGCTGCGGTAAGGCGCTGGGGGCGGTGCGTAGCGTCATAGTGGCGGTGCCTTTCAAACAGATGTGCGTGCCCGCGGCCAACAAGGCTTGAGGCGTGCTTGGCTCTGCTATCGGCATATTGGCCACACGACTTGAGCACTCGTAGTGGTGTTGCGCTACTTAAACGCCGGTGCGCGCAGACGCCAAGCGCGTGTAAGCTTGCATCTTTGCACCAACAGGCTGTTTTGTGAGCATCCAGACCGACGACTTTTCTGCAGTCCCACCCAAACGGGTACTTTCTGCTGCGCCCGTTTCCCCGAACGAGGAAGCCATTGAGCGTGCCTTGCGCCCCAAGCTGCTGGACGAGTATGTGGGCCAGGCCAAAGTGCGGGAGCAACTGGAGATTTTCATTGGTGCGGCCAAAATGCGCAGCGAGGCGCTGGACCATGTGCTGCTCTTTGGCCCACCGGGCTTGGGCAAGACCACGCTGAGCCACATCATTGCGCATGAGCTGGGCGTAAACCTGCGCCAAACCAGTGGCCCGGTGCTCGAAAAGCCCAAAGACTTGGCCGCGCTGCTGACCAATTTGGAAAAGAACGACGTCCTGTTCATCGACGAGATTCATCGCCTAAGTCCTGTGGTCGAAGAGATTTTGTACCCCGCGCTGGAGGACTACAAAATTGACATCATGATTGGCGAAGGCCCGGCGGCGAGATCCATCAAACTCGACTTGCAGCCGTTCACTTTGGTGGGAGCGACCACCCGTGCGGGCATGTTGACCAATCCGCTACGCGACCGCTTTGGCATCGTGGCGCGCTTGGAGTTTTATACGTCCGAAGAGTTGGCCAGCATTGTCAAGCGCAGTGCCGGATTGCTCAAAGTGCCTATGGTGGAAGAAGGCGGATTTGAGATCGCCCGGCGTTCGCGCGGCACACCACGCATTGCCAACCGCTTGCTGCGCCGCGTGCGTGACTATGCGGATGTGAAGGGCAGCGGCACCATTACGCTCGATATCGCGAACCGGGCGCTGGCTATGCTGGACGTAGATCCGCAAGGCTTCGACTTGATGGACCGCAAGCTGCTAGAGGCGGTGATTCACCGCTTCGATGGCGGCCCCGTGGGGCTGGACAATATTGCCGCCAGCATCGGCGAAGAGCGCGAAACCATCGAGGATGTGATTGAGCCCTACCTGATTCAGCAGGGCTACTTGCAGCGCACCCCCCGTGGCCGCATTGCCACCTTGGCAGCCTACCGCCATTTGGGTGTGGCGCCGCCTAGCAATCCCACGCCGGATTTATTGGGCATGTAAGCCACTGGGGTATGATCAGCAGGTTCATTGGGGAGTAGCCGCTCTTCACCCGAAGAGGCTTGCGTCAACACACTTGGTCGGCAGACCATGGCGCCAGCGGTTGTACAACTTGGCAAGACCTTTGATCACTTCGCTTTCGCATGGGCCGGAAAAGCGTGGTGGTCATTTGTCTTGTGTCCGGCCCTTGGAAAATCCTATGGAAGCCTTGTTAGTCTCTACCGGTGTTGTGGCACTTGCCGAAATCGGTGACAAAACCCAGTTGCTCGCCTTTATCTTGGCAGCGCGATTCAAAAAACCTCTCCCCATCATTGCCGGTATCTTGTGCGCCACCATCGTGAACCATGGTTTGGCAGGCGCATTGGGCGCCTGGATCACCAGTGCGATTACCCCAGAGGTTTTGCGCTGGGTATTGGGCGCATCGTTCATCGGTATGGCGATTTGGACGCTGATTCCCGACAAGATCGAAGAAGAAGAAACCCGTGCCGCCCAGCGCTTTGGCGTGTTTGGCGCCACGCTGGTGACCTTCTTTTTGGCCGAAATGGGCGACAAAACCCAAATCGCCACGGTGGCGATGGCCGCGCACTACGCGAGCCCCGTGCTCGTAGTGTTTGGCACGACGCTGGGCATGCTGATTGCCGATGTACCCGCCGTGTTTGTGGGCGACAAGATGGCCAACAAAATTCCTATGAAACTGGTGCACAGCATTGCCGCTGGCATTTTTGCGCTACTGGGCATGGCCACCCTGTTGGGGGCAGGGGCCAAGCTCGGTTTTTAAGCGCTGGCCGCAGCAGCGGGTGCCCGTGCTGCGCCACTGCTTTGCATCAGGTTGTGCACGATCAGAATTTGCGCCGCGTAGTAGGTGAACAAAATCCAGAAGCCTGCCAACGGCACCGGTGTCAAAAACTGGTTGATCGCAATCATAGAGTCACTGGCCATGAAAATGCAGGCGCCCACGGCCACCCAGCGCGCGCTGGCATCCCCTTGTACGATGGTGCGGCCAATGGCTTGGCCCGCCATCAGGCAGATCACAGTCACATAAGCTGCCACAGCGGCTTTGAGCGCGGGATCGGGCAAGTGGCTCCACAGCACAGCGTACATGGCCGCGCCAAAGGCCAGCACCACGCCCAATGCGCCTTTGTGCGGAAACCAGGCATGGCCGTCGCGAAAGATGACGAGGTAGAACACATGCGCCACCAAGAACGAGGCCAAGCCGGGAATGAAGTAGTCCCCCGGCAGCATCAAAAACACGTCGCCACCCAAGGAAAACAGCAGCGATATCTGTAATAGCGTGTGTTTTTTAGTGCTAAATATGCCGTTTGCGCCCATGGATAGTGCGCAAGAAGCTACATAAATCATAGCAATGGACATGACCATGGGCTTAAACAGCATGAAGTAGGGCAGCATGTCCACCGCGCCCAAAGTGGCGATGGCGGCGGCCTGCACGGCCACAACTTCCAACATGCCCAAGCCATGCTGCATAAACCGGCCCAGGGCCCAAACCGAGGCACTGAGTGCCGCGCAGCCCATGGCAGCTTGGGTAAAACTCATGCCGTCCGCCACCCACAAGTAGGCGGCTACGGCACCTAAGTTGGCCAAAAATTGCAAGCCCGCAAACCATTTTTGCCCTGTGCTCAGGGGTGGGTTGTAGGTGGTGACTTGGTCCAAGGTAAAGGCGGGCTTGGAGTTGGCAGCTGCCAGATCGGCCGGTTGCCAGCCTGGTGGCTTGAGCCACACCCGCAGCTTGTCGCCCCAGTGGCGCGTGGCCCACGAGTCTTTGGCCAAGGCCGCGTAGACCTCAAAGTTGGCCCATAAGGGGTCCCAGCTATTGAGCTGGCCGCGTGTGCCGTAGACGCACTTTTCGTGCTCTTCTTGAAAGGTGCCAAACATGCGGTCCCACACCACCAGCAAGCCGCCGTAGTTTTTGTCGATGTACGGATCGTTCACGCCGTGGTGCACGCGGTGGTTGCTTGGTGAGCAAAACACGCGGTCAAACCAGCCGAGCTTGCCCA
Organism: Rhodoferax aquaticus; assembly: GCF_006974105.1. Classification (NCBI taxonomy): domain Bacteria; kingdom Pseudomonadati; phylum Pseudomonadota; class Betaproteobacteria; order Burkholderiales; family Comamonadaceae; genus Rhodoferax; species Rhodoferax aquaticus. Next base: position 3,942,859 of record NZ_CP036282.1, on the reverse strand, counting down.
CTTGCTCGGTGTGCACCCAAAATTGGTAGAGCAAGTCGATCAAGGCCACGATGCCAAACACCAAGGGCGGCACCCCGGCAATGGCCATAGGGATGTAAAAGATCCAGCCAAACAAGGCGCCGGTAGACGTTTGGCGCAGTGCGGTAGAGAGGTTGTAGTGTTGGCTTTGGTGGTGCACCACGTGCGCCGCCCACAGCACCGAGACTTCGTGGCCACCACGGTGCAGCCAGTAGTAGCAAAAGTCGTAAAACAGCAGCGCAAGAATCCAGCCGTACCAGGTGTTCCAAAACTCCAGGTGCGGGTACCACGCCACTGCATTGAAGACGGCCGTGTAAATGCCAACGGTCATCACTTTGCTGATGACGCCGCCCACTTGGCTCAAGATGCCTAGGCTGATGCTGTTGATAGCGTCATTGAGGCGGTAGGTGTCTTGCCCCGTGCCCTTGGCGGCGCGCCAACGCCCCCAGAAAAATTCAATGGCAATGAGGAGGAAGAAGACCGGAGTTGCGAAAACGATGACTTTGCTCATCGCCTCATTTTCACAGAGCAAACGCTTTGCGAATTGCGGGTGAACCCTAGGACTACGTCGAGGCTTCAGTCTACTTCTCGGAGCGTTTGCGCCAAGCTACCAACCAACCTTCGTCATCCATTGCCGCTAAGTGGGCACTTACCGGGGCGCGAAACGAACGCCATTGCACCCGCGCAAACCAGCCTGCAAGCGCGCTAAGTGCTGCAAAAACTAGCGTGCTGGTCCAAGAAACACCTTCAGATGTAGTGAGCGAGGCCAAGACAAATACCAAGCAGAACGCACAAAAGAGGCCTGCAAACAAAGCCCACACTAGATTGACCAATCGCCTGCCATAGGCTCTGGCCGCGCGGATAGCCGCCTTGGTGTCGTGCAACGCATCGCGTGCATCTTGTGCGCCACTGGTGTTTTGCGCTTGCAGGGCGTCTGCCACGTTCCCCTTGGTCAGTATCTCTGCGAAGTCGCCCGGGGCTGGGCGACTGTTGCGCCGCTTGATCCAAGCCGCCAAGAAAAACATCACCACCACCACCACCACAACCGCAGCAGCGATCAGCAGATTGTGTTCGTCTCGGGTAGCTACCATGGCCTATACGTAACGCGTCGCGCTGGTTGCTGCGATGGTTACACGCTGCTTTCGTCCAGAGCGGCTTGCTCCAAGTGCTGGACGTCGCCCCATCCTACGAGCGTGAAAGACTCTGGCGTCCACAGCAATCGGTTGATGGCGGTATTGCCCAATTCCCAGGCGCGTGGCGCACTGACGCTTTGCTGGGTCGCAAGTCTGTACAGCATGTCTAACACACCACCATGGGCTACGAGAACGATGAGTTCGCCCCCGTGCGGCATTGCCAGCGCATCGAGTGCGGTGCGCACGCGCGTGCACAGCGCGGTGGGTGATTCGCCGCCTGGAGGCGCAAAGTGGGGTTCGCGGTGGCGCCAGCGCAGGGAAGCCTCTGGCCAGTTGGCTTCAATTTCTGCGTAGGTGTAGCCTTCAAACATGCCAAAACCACGCTCCCGCAGCCCAGTGTGCAGCGCGACGGTAGGGTGAGGCAGGTGTCGGTTGTGTGCGGCAATCGCTTGCGCCGTGTCGTGGGCGCGGCTGAGGTCGCTGCTGTAGACAGCCGCAATCGGCTCATCGCGCAAGGCCTGTGCTACTTGCTCTGCTTGCCAGCGCCCGCGGGCGTTGAGTCCTATGTCTTTGTGGCCTTGCAGACGGGTTGCAACATTCCAATCGGTCTCACCGTGGCGAACCGCGATGATGCGGGTGGGACTCATGGTCATGGCGTAACGCTAGCGTTGTGCAGCTCAACCACGATGTTGCGCGGGCCTTGTGGAGGGTTGGGGTAGTCAGCCAAAGCTGCGTCCAAAATGGCGGGCAATAGACCCAGGGTGTCGGACCATGGGCCGTCGTGGGTTGCCTGCGTTTCATAGGCGACTTGTCCGGTGCCTAGATCCCTCAGGACAAGGTGCACACTGTGTTTGTACCAAGTGGGCTCTAGGTTGAGCAACATGGTGGGGCCGCGGGTGCCGTCTTTGCCTTCGTCCAGCAGCCAGTTGCGGCTATTCACCCGCTGAGGATGGCGCAAGTAGGCCGCGACCCGTACCGTGATTTGGACTGAGTACTTGGGGACCGTGGCGCTGGGGGTGAGTCCCACATTCTGCAGTGCGACCTCTGCAATGGACTCAATGCGCGATTGGCTGTTGCCTTGCGCTTCTTGGGACGGGAGTCGCTCAAAGCGGTAGCTGGCCGGTCGTTGTGCCCCATTGGCTCCTGCAAATGCGCTCACATCGCTGTCTACCATCCGGCTGCTGGCGCAACCAGTTAACACGGCCAAGCCCAGCAAGGCGAGCAGGGTCCCCAAGCGTGGGACTAAGGACCAGCGCACTGCCACTAGAGACTCACCACTTGCATGCCCGGCAAGCCCGAGAGACTGGGTGGGGTGAAGTCTTCGGCGTCAAACGCTTTGTCGCCTTCTTCGTCTTCCACACCCGTCGTTTGGATGTTTTGGAAGTCGTGCAGCTTGCTGTCCATCAAGTGCGAGGGCACCACGTTTTGCAGCGCAGTAAACATGGTTTCCAAGCGGCCAGGGTATTGCTTTTCCCAGTCGCGCAGCATGTTGCCGATTTGCACGCGTTGCAAATTCGTTTGGCTTCCGCACAGCGAGCAAGGAATGATGGGGAATTCGCGGTGTGCGGCCCAGCGGATCAGGTCTTTCTCAGCCACATAGGCCAGCGGGCGGATCACGATGAATTCGCCGTTGTCGCTGGCGAGTTTTGGTGGCATGCCTTTGAGCTTGCCGCCGAAGAACATATTGAGAAAAAAGGTTTGCAACATGTCGTCGCGGTGGTGACCCAGCGCGAGTTTGTTGCATTTGAGGCGGCGTGCCACGTTGTACAAAATGCCCCGGCGCAAGCGGCTGCACAGGCTGCACATGGTCTTGCCTTCGGGGATGTTGCGCTTGACGATGGAGTAGGTGTCTTGCGTTTCGATGTGAAATTCCACGCCCAGTGTGGCCAGGTACTCGGGCAGGATGTGGTCAGGAAAACCGGGCTGTTTTTGGTCGAGGTTGACCGCCACAATCTCAAATTTGATGGGCGCACGTTGCTGCATCTTGAGCAAGATGTCGAGCATGCCGTAGCTGTCTTTGCCACCGGACATGCAGACCATCACGCGGTCGCCTTCTTCAATCATGTTGAAGTCCACAATGGCCTGCCCCACTTGGCGGCACAGGCGCTTTTCTAGTTTGTGGGTTTCGCGCTCAATTTTGGCGGTGTTCGGCGCTGCAGCTGCGGGGGCTTCTGGCTCAAGCCAAGAGGTTGGAATACTGGAATTCATAGCCTCTATTGTCTCATTGCCTGCCAATTTCGCTAAATGGGGCCTATCTGCCCCTGATCTTGCGCCCTGAGCAAAGGCGCAGGCTCACCATTGCCCGGTTTCCACCTTGATGGCCACTTCACAGTCGCTAAAGATTTCGAGCTTGGCTATTTTGACCCGCACGCCCAGCACGCCAGGCAGTTGCATCAGACGGTGGGCCAGTTTGCCGATCAGGCTTTCTAGCAAGTTGACGTGTTCTACAGTGCACTCGTTGATGATGATTTGGCGCACCTTGCGGTAGTCCAGCACGTGGTTGATGTCGTCGTCGTGGGGTAGCAGGGGCTGGGTGCCCAAGTGCAGCTCGGCATCGACTTGGATGGGCTGGGGATCGGTTTTTTCGGATTCCAGAATGCCAAGGCTGGCGTTGAAACGCAGGCCGGTAAGGGTTAGGGTCTGCGTGCCTGTGGTGTGGTGCATGGGAAATCCGTTTACATCAAGGAAAAGTCGCGGTCAAAGCGCATCAGGTGCTGCCCGCCGTCGACCAGCAAGGTAGTGCCCGTTATAGAGGGGTTATCGATCGCGAATTTGACCGTGGCCGCCACATCCTGCGCTGTAGACGACCTGCCCAAGGGCGACAACTTATGTAGCGCTTCAAACTTATCTGCCGACAGCATGTGGCTGGTGAGCGTGAGGCCAGGCGCCACACCGACTACGCGCAGCATGGGGCTCAAGGCCAAGGCCAGCATAGTGTTGGCCGCCTCTAGCGCCGCTTTAGAGAGTGTGTAGCTGAAAAAGTCGGGGTTTTGGTTCCAGAGTTTTTGGTCTAACAGGTTCACCACCACGCCGCGCCGTTGTGTTTGGTCTGCAGTCAAGGCGTGGTTGCGTTGCTGGATGTGGGTGTGCAAGGCTTGGCTGAGCAAAATGGCAGCGCCTGCGTTGCTGCGCATGTGCTTTTCCATGGCGGTAAAGCCAAAACTGTCGATGTTGTCGTGCTCAAAGGTGGACGCGCTGTTGACCACTGCATCGACATGGCCAAAGGCCTCGATGACCGTGGGCAATAAGTTGCGTACCGCCGTTTCATTCGCTAAATTGGAGCGAAATGCCATGGAACCGCCCGTCAATTGTGCGCAGTCAGCTACGGTTTTTGTAGCATCCTCCACAGAGTCGCGGTAGTGCACGGCCACGCGCCAGCCGCCGCGCGCCATGGTGAGGGCGATTTCGCGGCCCAAACGCTTGGCGGCACCAGTGATGAGGACGGTAGGAACGGGGGATGGAACGGCAGGTGCAGACATTGGGCGACAATTCACAGTGAAATGACAACAGCACCGAGTTTACCTAGCCCTTCTGGCGCGCAAGACGCCCAGGCCATCCACCTAGCGCTGCGTGCACATTTGCACCAACGGATCGCCGCACACGGCGGTTGGATCGGGTTTGACGACTTCATGGCCCAGGCCCTGTACGCACCAGGCCTGGGCTACTACGCCAATGGCTCTGCTAAGTTTGGGCAAATGCCCCAAGGTTTGCGCCAAGCGCAGTCTGAAGAGACTGGCGGCACTGCGACTGATGTGCAAGGCGCGGGCAGCGACTTTGTGACCGCGCCCGAGATGACGCCCTTGTTTGGCCAGGCGCTAGCGCAGCAGGTGGCGCAGGCCCTGCAAGCCACGGGGTGCGACGAGATTTGGGAGTTTGGCGCGGGCACTGGTGCTTTGGCCAAGCAGCTGTTAGCCACTTTGGCCACGCTCAAGGTGACTGTGCGCCGCTACAACATTGTGGACCTGTCCGATAGCCTCAAAGCCCGCCAACAAGAGGCCTTGCAATCGTACGGCTCTGTGGTGCATTGGGTGTCTAGCTTGCCCGAGCAGTTTGAGGGCGTGGTGGTGGGCAATGAGGTGCTAGACGCCATGCCAGTGAACTTGCTGGTGCGTAAAGGCGGCGTTTGGATGCAGCGCGGTGTGGTGAGCCACGGTGAGGGCTTTGACTGGCAAGACCGCGCCACCGACTTGCGCCCTTGGGTCGAGGTGGAGGGCGAGCACGACTACTTGACCGAGGTGCATCCGCAAGCGGAAGCTTTTGTGCGCACTTTGGGTGACCGCATGGTGCGTGGCGCTGTGTTCTTTCTGGACTATGGTTTCCCGGAGGCTGAGTACTACCACCCCCAGCGGCACATGGGCACTGTGATGTGCCACCAAGCCCATCGCAGCGATGCCGACCCTTTGCAAGACGTGGGGTTGAAAGACATCACCGCGCATGTCAACTTCACGGGTATTGCGGTTGCAGCCCAAGACGCGGGTTTTGAGTTGCTGGGTTACACCAACCAAGCCCATTTTTTGATGAATTGCGGTTTAGTGGCCGCCATGCAGGATGCGCCGCTGCCTGAGCGCGTGGCCGCGCAAAAGCTCATCATGGAGCACGAGATGGGGGAATTGTTCAAGGTCATCGGCTTTTGCAAAGGCGCTGCGTGGCCTGCACGTGGCTTCTCGCATGGAGACAAAACCCATCGCTTGTAAGGCCATTGGTCCTACTGGTCTGGTAACGCAACCGTAACGAACAGGGGGGCATGCGCGTTAGTATCGCGGGCATCTTCCCCTTTATTTCAACGCATTACGAGGCACCCATGCAGACCACCACGCGCACTGAAACCATTGAACGTACCCAGCGGCCATGGGGGTGGTATGAATCAGTTTCCGAGGTGGATGGCAACAAGATCAAACGCATTGGCGTGCTGCCAGGACAGCAGCTCAGCTTGCAAAAACACCACCAACGTTCGGAGCACTGGGTGGTGGTCAAAGGCACGGCGCGCATCACCTTGGACGAGCGTGTGTTTGACCTTAGCGTAGGCGGCCACTGCGATATTGCGGTGGGGCAAGTGCACCGCTTGGCTAACCTGACCGCTGAACCGGTAGAAATTGTGGAAGTGCAGTTTGGCGCTTATCTGGGTGAAGACGATATCGTGCGCTTACAAGACGACTACGGGCGTCAGTAAGCGCTTTTTTACTTCGGCGGCTTGCGATGCGCGGCCTTTGGTGCACTTTGACTCGGACTTTTCTCATGCAAAACGAACACTCTCTGCCTTCTGATTCTGCCCCCTTGGTACTGCCCGACATTCGCTTGCCCCAGAGCGCGGCGCCGGTAGCCTGTGTGGACATTGGTGGCACCAAGGTCGCTGTCAGCGTGGCTGACGCGGCAGGCGTGCGCGGCAAAGTGTCGGAGCCTACGGCCAAAGAAGGCAGCAACGACGCCTTGGCTTTGCAGATCATTCGCCTCGTGGGCGAGAGCGCCGCATTGGCTGGGGTTGCTGTCGCAGAGATAGCGTCTGTTGGCGTGTCGTCGTGTGGTCCCTTTGTCATGCGCGAAGGCCTGATTGAGCTGGCTGCGCCCAATATTTGCGGCGGGCTAGCGGGTACCGCGCGTGGTTTGCCCAACACCTGGGACACCGCGCTTTTGGAAGCACCATTGCGTGCAGCTTTCCCCAAAGTTCGTGTTGAAAATGACGGCATTGGCGCTTTGGAAGCCGAACGCCGATGGGGTGCTCTGCAAGGGATCGAAAACTGTGCGTATGTCACCTGGAGTACCGGGATCGGCATGGGCTTATGCGTGGACGGGCGGGTGCTGCGCGGTAAAAACGGCAATGCCGGCCACGCGGGGCACACGTTCGTTAGTGACAACTTAGACGCCTTGTGCGGTTGCGGCAATGTGGGGGATGTAGAGGGCCTGGTGGCAGGCAATGCCATCGCCCGCCGTTTTGCCTCGCATGGCTATGCTGACGCCGCAGCTTTGTTTGAAGCGGCCTATGCCCAGGATGCTCGCGCCATCGCCCTGATTGACGACCTGTGCCATGTCATGGGGCGCACTTTGTACAACCTCATTGTTACTTTGGACTTGCAGCGCATCAGCATGGGGGGAAGTGTGTTTTGGCACCACCGTGCGTATTTGTTGCCCCGTTTGCGTGCATTCTTGCAAGGCAAGCTCCCTTCGCTCACCGACGGTGTGGAGGTGGTTGCTGCAGGTTTAGGCGACAAAGTAGGTGATTTCGCCGCTGTTGCGCTGGTTACAGCCTGACAGAGAGTAGTGCCCCCCTTTGGGGCACCTAGGGAAAGCACCAGTATTCATGTTTCGTTAATTAATTAAAAATTAATGAATCCAAGTTGGCGTGGTGCCAGCGAGGATTTAACGAAGCTCCCGGCCAAGGCACAGGTTTTGGTTCAGTGGAGACAACTCTTTTTGGAGACATGATGTTGAAGCTTTCGAAACTCGCCACCGCAGTGGCATTGGTAGTCGCTGGTTCTGCCGCAATGGCTGGCGAAGTTGAAGTTTTGCACTACTGGACTTCTGGCGGTGAAGCCAAGTCGGTTGCAGAACTGAAAAAAATCATGCAAGGCAAGGGCCATACCTGGAAAGATTTCGCGGTAGCGGGCGGTGGCGGTGACAATGCTGCAACGGTGCTGAAGAGCCGTGTGGTGAGTGGAAACCCTCCTGCAGCCGCGCAGATCAAAGGCCCTGCTATTCAGGAGTGGGCTTCTGAAGGCGTATTGGCCAATCTGGACGCTACAGCCAAGGCCGAAAAGTGGGACGATTTGCTGCCTAAGGTGGTGGCCGACGTCATGAAGTACAAAGGCAACTACGTTGCCGCTCCCGTGAACGTGCACCGCGTGAACTGGATGTGGGCTAACTCCGCAGTACTGAAGAAGGCCGGCGTGACTGGTACTCCTAAGACTTGGGACGAGTTCTTCGCCGCTGCTGAAAAAGTGAAGAAGGCTGGCCTGATCCCCGTAGCACACGGTGGCCAAAACTGGCAAGATTTCACAACTTTTGAATCCGTGGCTTTGGGCGTAGGCGGTGTGAAGTTCTACAACGACGCACTGATCAAGCTGGACGAAAAAGCACTGACCAGCGCGACCATGACCAAAGTTTTGGAAACATTCCGCAAGGTCAAGGGCTACACCGACGCAGCCGCTCCTGGCCGCGATTGGAATTTGGCTACCGCCATGGTGATCCAAGAGAAGGCAGCTTTCCAATTCATGGGTGACTGGGCTAAGGGCGAGTTCTCCGCAGCTGGCAAGGTTCCAGGCAAAGACTACATCTGCGCTGCAGCTCCTGGTACCTCCAACTCCTACACCTTCAACGTGGACTCCTTTGCGATGTTCAAGTTGAAAGACGCGGGTGCACAGAAGGCTCAGGCTGACTTGGCTGCTTCCATCATGGGCACTGAGTTCCAAGAAGTGTTCAACTTGAACAAGGGTTCTATCCCAGTGCGTTTGAACATGTCCATGGACAAGTTTGACGATTGCGCTAAGACTTCAGCGAAAGACTTCGTGTCTACTGCCAAATCTGGCGGTCTGGTTCCTTCCGTGGCCCATGGCATGGCTATCAAGCCAGCTGCTGAAGGCGCGATCAAGGATGCCGTGTCCCAGTTCTGGAACGACGACAAGATCTCCGTGGCTGACGGTGTGAAGAACATCGCCAAGGCTGCTGCGACCAAGTAAGCCTCGCGCTTGCACAGGCCCTCGCGGCCTGTGGTACCCCACCTTCCGCTGGAGGTGGGGCTTTTCTAAAAAAATAATAAGCCGTCTCCCATGTTCCTCAGTTACGTAAGGTGCTGTTTGCTCAGCTGTGCTGCACTGTGTGCAGGCGCAGTAGCGTTGGCTGGTGAAGTTGAAGTGCTGCACTATTGGACATCGGGTGGTGAGGCTAAATCGGTGGACGAGCTCAAAGGCATGATGGCTGCACGTGGCCACACCTGGAAAGATTTCACGGTAGAAGGCGGCGGCGGACAAAACGCAATGGCGGTTTTGAAGCAACGTGTGTTGGCGGGTACCGCGCCTGCAGCGGCCTTGATCAAAGGGCCTGCTATCCAAGAATGGGCAGACCTGAATGTGCTGACCAGCCTTGACGCGATGGCATCGTTTGAAAAGTGGGATGACCTGCTTCCCAAAGTGGTCGCGGACCAGATGAAGCACAAAGGCCGCTATGTGGCGGTGCCGGTGAATGTGCACCGTGTGAATTGGTTGTGGGCCAACTCAGCGGTGTTGAAGAAGGCGGGTGTCAGCACCATGCCTAAGAACTACGAAGAATTTTTTGCAGCCGCCGACAAGATCAAGGCGGCAGGCTTTGTCGCCGTGGCCCATGGTGGCCAAGATTGGCAAGACTTTACGGTGTTTGAGTCCGTGGCCTTGGGTGTCGGTGGTCCGGCTTTCTACAACAATGCCCTGATGCGTTTGGACAAAAGCGCACTCGGCAGCGAAGACATGAAAAAGACCTTAGAAGTATTCAGGCGCATCAAGGCCTACACCGATGACAAGTCCCCTGGTCGCGACTGGAATGTGACGACCGATATGGTCATCAAGGGCAATGCAGGTTTCCAATTCATGGGTGACTGGGCAAAGGGTGAGTTCATGGCGGCGGGGCAACAACCCGGCAAAGAATTCACCTGTACTGCAGCGCCAGGCACAGAGAACGCGTACACCTTCAATGTGGACTCATTTGCCATGTTCCAGTTGCGTAGTTGGGAAGCACAAAAGGCGCAGGGCTATTTGGCCTACTTGCTGATGGGCGATGACTTTCAGAAAAAATTCAACCTGCGCAAGGGTTCTATTCCAGCGCGTTTGAACACGTCGATGGACAAGTTTGACGACTGCGCCAAAGCATCTAGCCGAGACTTCGTGGCCACCTCAAAGGCTGGCACCTTGCTGCCTTCCGTGGCGCACGGCATGGCCCTGTCGTCTGCCTACCAAGCTGATATGCGCGCCATTGTGAGCGAATACTGGCGCAATGAAAAAACCACTGTGGCCGATACTGTTGTGAAGTTGCAGCGTATAGCCGCGCCAAAGCAGAGGTAACCCTTTATGAAAACGATTGAAAACATCCTCCCCAAATTGGTGATAGCCCCTGGCTTTGTCATCGGCTTTGCCTTTATTTATGGCTTCATGATCTGGAACGGCATCCTGTCGGTCACCGGATCACGCATGCTGCCCAACTACGAGGAGTTCGTAGGTCTTGAGCAGTACGTCAAGTTATGGGAGATGGACCGTTGGTACATTGCCTTGAAAAACTTGGGCATTTTTAGTCTGTTGTATGTGGGCGGTTCCATGGCTTTAGGCATGGGCTTGGCCATTTTCTTGGACCAAAAGATCCGCTTTGAAGGTTTCTTGCGTACGGTCTATCTGTACCCCATGGCGCTGTCATTTATTGTGACGGGCACGGCATGGAAGTGGATCTTGAACCCGAGCTTGGGCCTGGAAAAACTCATGCATGACCTAGGCTGGGCCAGCTTTAGTTTTGACTGGTTGGTGCAAAGCGATACCGCCATTTACTGCGTAGTCATCGCAGGGATCTGGCAGTCTGCCGGATTTGCCATGGCTTTGTCGTTGGCAGGCTTGCGCGGTATCGACGACAGCATCATCAAGGCCGCACAGATCGACGGAGCATCGCTCCCCCGGATTTACTGGCGCATTATTCTGCCAATTTTGCGTCCCGTGGTGTTCTCCACCGTGCTGGTCTTGTCGCACTTGTCGATCAAGAGCTTTGACTTGGTGATGGCCTTGACGTCTGGAGGCCCTGGCTTCTCTTCTGATGTGCCAGCCACCTTTATGTATGTGATGAGTTTCACCCGAGGCCAGATTGGCTTGGGGGCAGCGAGCGCCACCATGATGTTGGCCTTTGTCGCCGCCATTGTCGTGCCTTACCTGTACAGCGAACTCCGCGCAAAACCCCACGACCGCTAAGCATATGATGTCCAAAAACCTACCCCGCATCCTGATTTACGGCGTCTTGCTGGTCGCCGCCTTCTTCTTTCTCGCGCCACTTTATGTGATGCTGGCAACCTCGTTCAAAGATGCGGAGCAAATTCGCTCTGGAAATCTGTTGAGTTTGCCGAACTCCTTGAACTTTGAGTCTTGGAAGTTGGCGTGGTCTTCTGCCTGTACCGGTGTGGATTGCCGCGGCTTGCAGCCTTACTTTATGAACTCCATCATCATGGCCGTGCCGGCCGTGTTGATCTCTACCGCATGGGGCGCTGTCAATGGCTACGTGTTGTCGATGTGGAAGTTCAGGGGCAGCGAAGTGCTCTTTGGCTTCATGCTGTTTGGTGTGTTCATGCCCTTTCAAGTGGTGCTCTTGCCTATGAGCCAAGTGCTCGGATTTTTGGGCTTGTCCAGTTCTTTGGGCGGCTTGATTTTGGTGCACTGCATTGCCGGCTTGGCGGGTACCACGCTTTTTTTCCGCAACTACTACACCGCCATTCCCCGTGAGTTGGTGAATGCGGCGCGCATTGATGGTGCCGGTTTCTGGCGCATTTTCTTCCGCATCGTGGTGCCTATGTCCACCCCCATTTTGATGGTGACCCTGATTTGGCAATTCACCAACATTTGGAATGACTTCTTGTTCGGCGTGGCGTTCAGCGGCGCGGATAGCAAGCCCATTACCGTGGGGTTGAACAACATGGCTAACACGTCGAGCAGCGTCAAGAGTTACAACGTCGACATGGCTGCGGCCGTGATTGCAGGCTTACCCACCATGCTGGTCTATGTATTGGCCGGTCAATATTTCGTAAAAGGTCTCACAGCTGGCGCTGTGAAAGGATAAACACCATGGCAGCTTCACTTCACATCGCAGGTATTCGTAAGGTATTCGGCAAAGGCGACAAAACCGTGGAGGTCTTGAAAAAGATCGACATTGAAGTCGCTCCGGGCGAATTTTTGATCCTCGTAGGACCCTCGGGTTGCGGCAAATCGACGCTACTCAACATCATCGCGGGCTTGGAAGAACCATCCGAAGGTGAACTTCGTATTGCCGGCAAAAACGTAGTGGGTGTTGCTCCTGCGCAGCGCGACATTGCCATGGTGTTCCAAAGTTACGCCCTGTACCCCACCATGAGCGTGGCTGACAACATTGGCTTTGCGCTCGAGATGCGCAAGGTGCCAGTGGAGCAACGCAAAAAGCGCATCGGTGAAGTAGCCGCCATGTTGCAGATTGAGCATTTGCTGGACCGCCGCCCTGCGCAACTCTCCGGTGGTCAGCGGCAACGCGTGGCCATGGGCCGTGCCTTGGCACGCGATCCCCAATTGTTCTTGTTTGACGAACCACTGTCGAACTTGGATGCCAAGCTGCGCGTAGAAATGCGCGCTGAGATCAAACGCTTGCACCAAGTGTCTGGCATCACCAGTGTGTATGTGACGCATGACCAAATTGAGGCAATGACTTTGGGTAGCCGCATTGCCGTCATGAAAGATGGCATCTTGCAGCAAATTGGCACCCCTGACGATATCTACAACCGCCCCGCCAATACCTATGTGGCCACTTTCATCGGTTCACCGACTATGAACTTGATCAAGGGACATGTGGATGTTGCTGGGCCCCAGGGGCGTTTCGTCTTCAACGGCAGCACGCTAGAAATTCCATGCCCATCGGTGGCGGGCGATGCCACTATCGGTGTGCGCCCTGAGCACGTGGCTTTGGTGCCCGATGCGACATGGCGGGGCGAGGTCAGCGTGGTTGAACCGACGGGTGCGGATACCTACGTCGTCGTCAAAACCGCCTCAGGCGATGTGACCGTGCGTACCTCTGCCAACGCCCATTGGAAAGCAGGAGACCAAGTGGGCTTGCAGGTCAGCACCGAGCACACCAGTTGGTTCAATGTACAAACCGGCGTGCGTATCGAGTAAACCGCAGTCGTTAAGCACCAAGTAAAAGTAGCGCGACGTTTGGTTTGATCCAGGAAGACGTTTGATTTGATCCAGCATTTTCGGCTGATTCTGACGCATCTTTGATCCAGCATTAAACCGGCTGTGAAACCGGTTCAAACCCACCTTAGTCAGATCGGGAAGTTGGCGATCAGCAGTTCGCCCTTGGGTTCCCGACCCTGCCCCGAGGCTCCCACCGTGTAATTGATCGATAGCCGCTGCATGGCCAGGCCCTTGAATGCCAGGCGCATCTGGGGAATGTCGTTCACGCTGACCAAGGCGTTGCCCTTCATGGTGCGCAGCAGCTCAGCCATCCGGTCGTATTGCTCCAGGCCAAAGCCCACTCCATAGCCTTCAGTGCCGTAGTACGGCGGGTCCAGGTAGAACAGGGTGTGCGGCCTGTCATAGCGCTCCACGCAGGCCGCCCAGTCCATGTGTTCAATGGTTACCTGGTGCAGGCGAAGGTGTGCCAGGCTCAAATCCTCTTCCAGGCGCAGCAGGTTCAACCTGGCCTTGGACGTAGTGGCCACGCCAAAGGTCTGGCCGTCCACCTTGCCGCCAAAGCCCAGCTTTTGCAGATAGAAGAACCTCGCTGCCCGCTGGATGTCCGTCAGGGTGTCAGGCGGTGTGTCCTGCAGCCAGCCATACATCTCCCGGCTGGCCAGCGACCACTTGAACTGCCTGACGAACTCCTCCAGATGGTTCTGGACGACTCGGTACAGCCGCACCAGGTCGCCATGGACATCATTCAACACCTCCACCTTGGCCGGTTCCTTGAGGAAAAACAGTGCGGCCGCACCGCAGAAGGCTTCCACGTAGCACTCATGTGGAGGAAACAGGGGCAGGATGTGCTGGGCTAGGCGGCGTTTGCCGCCCACCCAGGGCACCAATGGTGCAGCCTGGGCGTGGGTAGGTTTTCTAAGGGGTGCGCTCGCGCCTTTGGGCTTGGTCATAGTTGCCTTCAACGTTTGACGCTCCAGGGCGCGCAGGTGGGGGGCTCATGGCCCTCAATATGTTTAGCGTCCCGCATCGGGGGCACTTGATCTCTAACCTTGTGTATTGGGCTTCTGCCAGCTTTCTCTGGCATTGGCCACAACGAATAACTTCCATTCGGCATCTCCGATAATGGCCCGGCCTGTACAGGTGGCAGGGTCATCGGTCAATGCCGTGTCAACTCACGGCGGAGGCGGGGACTTGAGGTGTTAGCGCACCACAGGCCCTCGCCCTGTCTTTTAGGTGGCGCTGGCCAGCTTGGTACGCAGCTCGTAGCCCATCAAGGGCCAAATCTTCTGCACAGCGTTCTGGCGGGCAATTTTGCGGCCCACTTCGGCGTCGAAGTTCTCAGGGCTGGCGCAGGCCGACTCACCAGTGACGGTGAAGCCGTTTGCAAGAACCAGGACGCAGAAGGTCAGAAGCCCAAGTTCGGGGCGCAGCGGATGCACATCACGACGAATAACGCCGTCAGCGACGTTGTCCAATCCCTCCATGCGAGCGCCCTGCAGCGCGGTGAAATAGTGCTCGCTGGCGATATTCGCCTCAATGCCGGACGGCGTGACGCGAGGTGCGGTCAGGCCTTTGGCTTGGATTTCTTGCTCAATTTGGCCATCAGTCATAGTTTTCTCCAGCGTTGAATCAGGTTTGAGACTCGCTCACACAGTGCTTGTCGTGAGGGTCGAAATAGTCCAGCAAGTTCTGGCAGACCCACATCGCATGGGCCTTGTGCCAGCAGTCATCCTGCAGACCGATGTAGCGTGAAAGCCGGTCAGTGACCAGCTCCATGGGGCGCTTAGGAAACTCATGGAACCACAGGACTGCAATCGTCCAGTTCGCAACCAGGTCGACCAGATAGCCGGTGACCAGCGCGGGCGTGGCCAGCACCAGAGCTGGCTTGGTCAAGCGTTTGGCCAGATAGGCGCGGTAGAAGCCCATGATCAGGACGTACAGCAGCCAAAAGCCGTACAGGTAAGCCAAGGTCCACCCCAGCACGATCAACGCGTCCGTCATGCTAGCCACGCTGCAGCGGGCAGGTCTGCCTCAATGTCCGCAATACTGGTCGGCATGGGGCGCTTGCCCGCCTGCACTTTTGCCAGGATGTCGTAAGCCGCAGCCCAGGTGGCATCGCGCAGGTTGACGCAGGCCTGCCCCTCGGTCTTGAACTTGGGCACCGTGCTGGTGGCGTAGGTGCAGGCGCTGAGGATGTTGTCGTAGTTGCGCGTCTGTGCAAAGACGTCCAGACGCTGCTGGATGGCGGCGGCGAAATTCCGCTGCAGTTGCTCGGCCGTAGGTGCCTCTGGAGGCAGCTCTGGCTGCGGCACAGGTATGTCCTGGAACATCCATGCACCGTCCACAAAGTGGATCGTCTTTCCCGCCTGCGCTGCGGGTGGTTCGACCGTGGTGGCAAATGCTGGCACCAGCCAGTTGGAATGGTCCAGTGGATCTAGGTCCGCACGATCTTCACCCGCGAGTTGCAGGGTATCCGGGTTGTAGTGGAAAATTTTCATGATCAATCCTCAATACTTGATGCAAGCCAACATGGCCACGTTGCGTGGGCGGGTTTCAGCGGCAGTGCGTGGCGTTCCATTGGTTCCATCAGTGAGCGGGCCGCCAGTGTTACCGGGCGTTGATGTGGTGTCGTTTCCGCCCCCTGGAATGCCGCTGTTTAAAAATGATGTCGCGTGGGCAGCGTGAACGTGACCTTGCATCGCATCGGTCTGCAAGGTGCCAAATGCACGGCCACTGTCCACGCCACGCGCATCGTCCCATCCACGCAAGAACTCGCCACGCAGGTCAGGAACGTTGAAAGTAGTGCTACCGTCACCCACGCCGAAGGTGGTGCCAATGGATGCAAACAACGTTGCGTAGGTAGCGCGAGAAATTGCTGCACCGTTCGCCTTCAGGAAGCCTGTCGGTGCAGTGTTGCGAGCGAAGTAACAAATCTCGCCGGGTTGCTGGCCCCCACCAGCCGAAACACCCGTCGCCGGATTCAACAGCACCCACTTGTCCAGCGTCAGGTCGTATTGCAGCTCAATCCAATGTCCAGCACCTGCAATATCCCCTGCTGCCAGAACAGCCCCTGCGCCCTTGACGATAGCCTTTGCCGCAATGGTGCCGCTGGCAGGAGTGAAGGTC
The DNA here is from genome assembly GCF_006974105.1 of Rhodoferax aquaticus. Taxonomy (NCBI): domain Bacteria; kingdom Pseudomonadati; phylum Pseudomonadota; class Betaproteobacteria; order Burkholderiales; family Comamonadaceae; genus Rhodoferax; species Rhodoferax aquaticus. The sequence continues at coordinate 3,926,715 of NZ_CP036282.1, read as the reverse complement.
GGCGTGGTCGTGGCATTGGCCGCAGCCCCGCGCACATACAGCGCCATGCCATCCTTTAGCGCCGTGATGCCAGGCGTAAAGGTGGCCGTGATCGCATCGGCTGTGCCAGCCGCAGCAGCCGAGAACAGTTTCCCCGACTGAATGGCCGCTGCCACCTGCGTGTAGGTGGCCGGGACCGTCTTATCAAAAGCCACTGGTGCCAGGCCACCGGCCTTGATGATGGCGAGCAACTCCCAGATCACGCCATTCATGTCCTGGTCTGTTACTGCGGTCGTAGTGGCTGCAGATTGCTGGTGCATCCGATTGCCGGTACCGGCATCGGTGGTGTACGCATTACTTAGGGTGTAGTCCATGGATTACCTCAAACAAAAATCACGTTGACGCTGTACCGTGCTGGCACTACGCGTTGGAGATAGCAGGCCAATTCGCTGCCGTTGAGCGTGCCCTGCAGTAGCCTGTCATTCGCACGGGAAACACCCACGCGGAATGGGATGGACTGGATGGTTACGGTGATCCACAACTTGCCGTCGAGTTGCCCCAGGCGCTGGCCGCAGCGCATGCCCGTGCGAAAAGGGGTGTTGTAGACAACGGTCACCAGCGGATAGCCCAGCCACGCACATATCGCGATCAGCGCACCTGGGCTGGCAGGGCTGGAATCGGAGTACTCCAATGCCGGACCGCGCAGGCGGGCCAGCAGTAACTTGCGCCGAGTCGCATCGTCCTGGTTGAGTCCAAAGCAGGCATCCGGCAGGCCGGTGCACTCCTCCCATTCAGCCAGGCGTGTAACTGCCTGGTGCGGTTGCCACTGATTGGCGGTCAACCGAATGAACTCATGCTGCTCATTAAAAGAGCCTGCAACGCCCCTTAAAACCCGCATCAAAGTCGCCAATGGGTCGCGCGGCCAGGCAAAGCCTGTGGGCAGCAGTGCGGCGAGGGCTTGCCAGAACTTGTTCATGGTCAGACGAACGTCACCGTGCCCAGCACCAACAGGCTGTTGTAGGTTCCCACTGTGAACATGCCACCCTCGGTCAAGGCGGGCGCACTGATGGTGTGGTTGTACTCACCAATTACCCCGCTGATGACTTCCTTGAGGTGGCTGTGTGGAATCGACCCACCAGGAACCGCTTCCCTAAAGAACAAGTCCTGCAATGCCAGAACCACGGCCGCGCGGATCGCGGCGGTGTCGGGCGACACGTTCAAGGTCACATTGATGGCCACGGCCGTGGGGATGATCACAAACAGCTCGTCCGGCGGGCCGCGTTTGGGATCGCGTATGTAGTCAAGTACCAACTGCTGCTGGCCAGTGGTCGGCAAGCCGGGTGAAGCATTGCCATCGGCCATGATGATCACGCCCGCCGTGGTGGCTCCGGACGGATTGCGCACACCCCAGGCACGGGTAATACCTGCCACCTGCAGCGCCCAGCGCGCATAGTCTGCCGGACTGCCGCCCATAGGCTCATTGGACAGCCGCTGCTGCAGGCGGTATTTGGCCTGCGTGTCAGTCTCGGGGTCTGCGCCACCTGTGATGCCGTTGGGCATGGCCACGGTAAACACCGCATCAATTCCGGCTACAGCCGACACCAGGGTGAGGTTTGTTCCACCGGTTAAGTTCCCAGCACCGCCAGCGACCAACGCCGTCACCGTGGCTGTGACCGTGCCACCCACCGCCACGGCCACATCAGCAGCCACAGCGTACTGGCGACCATCGGTAGTTTGCATGATGGTTCCGGCCGTCAACAGGGTTACGGCCACTCCGGTGCCAGTAACAGAGCCGCTGGCGCTTGATGCCACCTTGCGCGCCATCCCATAGGTGGCCAGCCAGCCCTCCAGAAACTCCCCTGTGGACTTGATTGGAATCGCCTGGGGGGCAATGAAGTCGCGCAGGTAGCGCAAGACACTGTGCAGCCCCATCCCCAGCACGAATGAAAACGCCTTGGTGTTGCTGCGCGCCAAGTCCTGATCGGCCGGGCTTAGGCTTCTGAGTGGTGCGCCGATCTGCTGTGCGGCCGCCAATGACTGCTGTAGCAGCCGCTCTGAATTCCCGCGCAACTCATCAATGGAGGGAATCGCCGTTCCCAGTGGTGTAGTGCTCATTGCGCCAGCCTCCGAATGCTGGTGCCCCAGAGCACGTCATAGACCGGACGCACTTGGCCAGGCTTGTAAATGGCCGGACGCACAGCAAGGCGGTCCTGGCGCTCCCCCACCCACTGAGCAGCCACATCTACCCGACTAGCAATACCATCGCGCACCATCCATTCCAGAGCCTCAGAGGCCGCAAAGCGCGCCCGCTCAAGTACATCCTGGCTGGCCTTGCCCGCGTAGCAGGTCCACAACAAGGAACCCCATGGGTCTGGCCGGGAATCAAAGTCATCGGTGGCGAACTCATCGCCCACCCAGCCACGCCGGTCTGTATCGCCCGCAGGCAGCTTGTCGTCTGGGCCTGCGCGCCGGTCGGTAAAGAGAGAAATGATCACGGCTGTCTGCATCGTGTCTTCCAGCTCCACCGAGTAGGTGGCCAGCACATCGGCATAGACCACGGGCACACCGTTGGGTTGCACGAAGTCTTTCCAGGGATAGCTGACGGCAGGTCCGGGGGTTACCAACCGCCAATCGAACGGCAAACCAAAGACGCTCGCGGCGTCTGTGGAATTGGGCTGGGGTCGTGTGGCCACATCAAACATGCAGCCAGTGTCTTAAACCCCGGTCAATTGGTCATGGTGAAACACTTCACCGGATCACGGGCCGTGGCTTAGAAGTTGGCCGTGGAACCTGCACCGTTTTGCACGTTGCCGTGGTTGTGGCCAGCGACTTCTTTGCTGCCCACCTTGAGGCTGGTGGCGGCCGCAACGGTTTGCGAGGCGAGGGACTGAGAGGTAATCGCAGCCGATGCCGCAACGGTGGGCGTGTTCAACGCCACACCCACGCTGGCATTCACAACGAACTGGTCGCAGTCCACCTGCACAATGCGTCCGGCGCGCATGCGTACCGTGTGACCTTCCTTATGCCAGATCGCCACCTCATAGGCAGGCAGTTGCGGCCGCTCGGCAGTGCGGTCCATCCGCACGATGATGGTATGGCCCCCAACTTCCAGCTTCAGGCCCTCACCGTCTACCGGATTGGCTGCAAAGCCGTAGTCCTGCGGCCGTTGCGCATCGTCTCGCACATCGCCCTCGAATCCTTCCACACGGCCCTTCTGAAACTTGCCTTCCTTGAGCCCACGCACCCGCACCCATCGCATCAGGTTGGCCAGCATCAGTTCGCCCCTTGCGCACGGTCACTCGGGCCGCGCGGATGGTTGGTGGTGTTGCCCTTGTTGCCCCAGTTGCGGCGCTTTACCTTGGATTTAAGCGGGGCGGTGTCATAGGCCTCAATGGGGCGCACCAGCAGCTCAGTCACATCGCCTTCCTTGAGGTCACAGGTTTGCTTCACCCCACAGATCAGCCACTCGGCCCCATCCAGCCCGGCCACATCGTCATAGATGGCCACGCGCTGATTCAAGGGCCAAGGTTCGCCCTGGAACGTCCAGCCCTCCACCGTGTAGCGAAACCCATAGGCATGGCCACGGCGCACGCGCAGGGTGTGGTCTGCCTGCGTCTGCAGCTCAGCCTGGGTGGTGTTGCCCTCGGCATTGATCACCAGCGGCAGATAGCGCGTGATCTCAGAATCCTTGGAGCTGGCTTTGAGGCCCTTGGCGGTGTCAAAGTCCTCCACCGTATTGCACTGGCCATACACGAAGTACTGGCTGTGGCGCTGCTCATCGCTGCCCACGGATTCCATGGCAATCACATTCTGGCCGCGCACGATAGAGCCCTTAAACCGGTCCTTGCCCGCCTTGGTCAGTAGCACCCGGCCTGCATCGTCCCTAGTGACCAGAATGCCCCGCAGCCTGGCCGCCCGCGCTACCGCATCCAGGGCAGTCTCACCATGCCCCAGTTTGAAGTCTTTCACCGGGTCGCCCAGATCCGTTGCAACCTCTAGCTCCAGGCCAAACGGGCTGATGATGTCCTTGATGATCCGATCTACAGTCACATTGCGCCACTGCCCACCCTTGTAGATGGCTGAGCAGCTCACTAGGTCGCCCGTGCGGTCCCGCCCCATGACGCGCATGCCACATTCACTGCGCCTGTAAAACGGCTCGGCGGCCAGCACATAGCCCGTAATCACCACCTTGTCCCCAATGCGCACCCGAACGGCATCACCCCGGTGAATCCATGGCGGTGCGCCAGGCACCAGCGAAATCGGAATCGAGAACGTACCGGCCAAGGCTTCCAGGTTGCGGTCCACCTCGCTCTGCAACCAGCCCTCATACGCCGTCCAGCCAAACCCATCCAGGCCCAGCACCTCCACCACAATTTTTGCAGTGTCGCGGGTAAAGCGCTCCTCGCCAGCTTGTATTGGCTTAGCCATCAGTCGTGCCTCATCACGCGCAGCGGCTTGCCTGGTGGAACCAGCAGCGGGTGGGTAATGTGCGGGTTCATGTCCAGAATCTCATCCGCATAGGCCACGGTGCCAAACAGCTTGTAGCTCACCAGCCAGACCGGCATCCAGCCGTCCGGCGTATAGGTGGTCAGGCGAGCCAGATCGCGGCTGCGGTCGCGTATGTCGGCCAGCGAAGCACTCAGCATGGCCATCGTGGCGTCATGCCAGGAAGAGGTCGGCAAGGTATCACTGGCGGCCTGGGTGGAGGCGCGCAACAGCAAACGCGTAGCCTGGTCATTCACCTTACCGCGCAGCGCAAGGGCATCGTCGTAACTTGTCATATCGGCGGCTGCAATAGCCTGCACCCATCCGGCCAACGCCAAAGACTCCACCAGCTGGTCGCTGGTGTCATTCAGCACGGCCAACTGCCTGCGGGCCGGTGTGTCCAGGCCCAGGCCAGTGGAGCTGCCAGTGCCGTACATCACCAAACCCGCCCCGACTGCTGGCATCACAGACACTTCAAAGTCCTTTCGAGCGACTTTTTTACCCATGTCAAACAGGCCTTCAAAGCTGGCGGCAAAGTCCCGCGCAGCGGCTGAGCTGAGGTCGGTTGGCAGAGCAAACAGATTGGATATGGCCTTCGCCAATTGACGCGGCTGACGCACCAGAGTGCTGATCCCATCGCGCACCGCCTGGTAGTTGCCAATGGCAGTGTTGGTGAAATCTCCCAATCCGCTTGTCACCTTGGACATATTTGCCCAGATCGCGCTCACCGAGTCGGTGACCCGCGCCACAGAACGATCAGCCGCCCAGCCAGGCTTGTTTGATAAGTCGTACGCAGCAAAGAATGCATCCATGCTGGCAATTTGCGCTGCTAGAGACTTCTCCTTCGCCGTAGCCTGCGTATTGGCCACCCCTCTCGGATACCTACGCACTTCACCACGAACAAACGTCAGGTCAAACCGCGCCATGCCGCCTTCGGCCGTTGGGTTTTCCTTGATCGAATATTTGGCCGATACAAACACAGACATAGTGCCTGCTGTGGGGTGAACTAGGTCGCCACTACCCGGCGCATCCAGCGCTGCACGCAGGGCATCGCGCTGCTCCATGTAATCGTCGCCGATCACATACGCCGAGAACTTGATTTCTTCGGCCCCTTGCCCCATACGGAACACGGTGGGCAAGTCCTGGAACGGGTACTCCCGCACCACCAGGTTGTAGCCAGCCTGGTGCTCTATCGAGTCAACCTGGAAATACACATCCCGGAATTTTGCGCGCAGAAGTTGATCAATCCAGATGGGCATCAGCGCAAGCTCCCCGGATTGGTTGCACCAGGGTTGATGCGGATCAGCGATGGCTGCTGTAGCACCCGCGTTGCCGCAGTGACCCGCTCATCCGTAACCCGCAGATCAATTCCAAGAGTGCCTTGCCCCACATCCAAGCGGCCACTTCCAAGACCTGTAGCCCCCGCAAGGAAGTCAGTGCCAGCGCGTGGTGCGGAAATATTGACAGCACTCATCCGGGCAAGCGGGCGGCTATTCATCTTCTCAAACGCATCCTCTGCTGCGAGTGAATTTGCAGCATCTTTGCTGCCAAAGAACGCCCCCACGCGCGCCATGCCGCGCCCCAAGCCATTCGCAAAGGTAGTCCCCTCCAAGGCATGGTCATACAACAAGGTGCCCGCCCCATATCCCACGGCACCCGCGCCTGCAACGCCCAAGCCACCGGCAGCAATGCCCAAGCCACCAGCGGAGACGCCACCAAACAGCGCACCCAAGCGCCCGGCTGCCCCACCTATCCATCCGCCCACCTTGCCTGCCAAGCCACCTCCAGTGGCCAACGAGAATCCACCAGCCGCCAAAGCCGCAGCACCTAGCGCAGTGGCGGCAAGCATGGCCGAACCAGTCAACTTTGGAAAATCCGATGCCAAACCACCAAACGCATCAGCCGCCTTACCAATAGCGGGTGTCAGACTATCCATGGCCGCTTTTTCAGCAAGTCGTTTGTCTTCGCCCGCCTGTTCCAACTTGAAGTCTGAAGTCCCTGAAATCACACCATAGGACGTATCCGTCTCCATCTGACCCGCGCCCCTGCCATACTGCGCACTCGCCTTGTCCAACACGTCGCCGGTGTACTGGCGGTTATTGACCAACCCCAGAAACGCCCCCAGCGACTGCTGGTTGTGAAACAGCTTGCCAACCGCCGTGCCTTGCATCTGTGCAGCCATCGCCTCAATCGTGTCTTTGCGGCCAGCCTTGTCATCGGGGTTCAAGGCTTGCAACTTCTTCTGCAAAGCCTGATAGCCCTCGTTTTTGGACATGATCTTGTCCATCATGTCCATGGTTGCACTCACCTTATCAACGCCCCGGCTCTGGTAATCCAAATACACATCGTTCACCGATTTCAGCTTGGATTCCTTCTCCCCGCGCTTCAAATGATGGCCACCATTCATATATTGCTCGGCCATAAACCCCGTGAAATGCCCGGTGTTCAGCTCATTGAGCAAATCTTTAAGGTTGTTTCCGGCCTCATCTTTGGTGCCAGCCGTAATCACAGACGCTTGGTTCCATGCCATCAGCTTGGCCAAGCCCGCCTTGCCACTCAAGCCCAGGTTGCCCGCCATGGCCATTTGCTGTGGCAGCCACTTGCTCATGTCCTTCAGCTCAAAGCCACCCGCCTGACCGGCTGCCATCGCCGCGCTCAGCACGCTGGGCAAGTCTTCAGTCTTGATCTTGAAATTCTGCTTTGCCCGTATCCCAATATCCGCCAGCTCACTGGCCGATGCACCGGACGCGGTTGACGCTTTCATGATGCCTGGCAGCATCGCCATTGCATCCGCATCAGACACAGTGCCAGAGGCCAAAATTTTGTCCAGCGCCCCCGCCGCCTGTTCCCGCGTTCCACCACCATGCTTGCGCGCCCGGTTTATTGCGGCCTCAAGCGTCTTCATGCCCTGCACCCGTCCCGCCGCATCCCGGTCGGAGAACGCAGTGTTTGCCATATTGGCCATCAGTCGGTCATAGCTCATTGCCTCTTTAGCCGGGTGTGCCAACGCCATGGTGGCCCCCGCTGCACCTGCAGCCCACGGGGCCGCAGCCTGAAGCGCCCGCCCATACTTTTCAACGGACTCCCTTGCACGTGCCGCGCTTAGCGCAATTTGAGAAAAATACTGAGACTGGCGCGCCAAACTTGCGTTGTGCACCCCGCCAATGCGCATCAAGGCCTTTTCATAGGCCCCAAACTTAAGCTCAGTTTTCCCCAGCTCCTTCTGAATCTTCTCTTGTGCCTGCACCAGAGCCTGCGCATCGCTACCCGCCTTCTCGCGAATGTTGGACACCAGGTCGATGAAGTACTTCAGCTTCATTTCACGCATAGCCAGCCCTATTTAGTTGCGCGCCTGGAGAGGTCAAGCGCCACGGCCTGAAGGCGTGCTATTGGCAACGTCTCCAGTGAAATCGGTGAGCAGTGCAGGGCCAGACTGATCGAGACCATCATTCGATCCCACATTTGCAGCCTGGCCCACGGGCTGTGGGGATGTCGCAGTTCCAGCAGGCATCCGTCCAGCAGCAAATTGGTCAAACTCTTCCTGGCTAATAACGCCATACCGAACCTGGGCAACCAATGCAATCAGTACCACCCGCTCTTCAATCAGTTGCAGATCGTGAGGGCTTAGCTTGCCAAAAATGTCCAGGTCAAGAACTGCCTGGGGCAGCTTGGTGCCGTCACATTCAAAGGAATCGCAGTGCCGCATGGTCATGGCGTAACGAAAGTCGGAGTCGCTCACCAGTAGCTTGGATGCGCCACCAACAGAGACAACACGCTCTGCCAGTCGCGCAGCAATGCGCTCATCGGCCACTGTGGTCTCACGCATTTTTACCGTTCGGTATCGCAGCAGTTTTCCGCCAGACTCGACGGGCAGCCCATCAACCAGAGTGAGGGCAAATAGGTCGTCAATGGATGACGACACAACAGTGGGGGTGCTTTGTGGGTTCATGGCATGCAGTGTCATTGCGCACGCCGATTGGGTCATGGTGAAATACTTCACCCCCACAACGTAAAAGGGCGGGAGCACTTTTCAGTGCCCCGCCCAGTGCCCTTTAAGTCGGCCCGACTATTCGCCACCCCCTGCGAATTTCTACATTACAACCACTGCAATTCAGCATTCAAGATGAATTGAATATCCACGGTGCCCGCGCCAATATCCCCCATCTCGCCAAAGGTCGCCTTGGGTGCCAGGCACTTGCGGCCGGTAAAGCTGTCACGCATGGCCAGCTGCACATTGCTCATACCCGAATAGGTTCTCGGGTCGTTTGCAGCCGCCCATTGCAGCTTGGCTTTCAAGATGCGGGGCACCCGAGAACGGTACACAAAGTCATCGCCACTGGCCGACAGCTTGGGGTCGTTCTTGAATCCGGCCGCACCCGACAAGGATGCAGAGCTGTCCTCAAACGCAATCGCCAGTCCATCCACGATGATCGTGTCGATATGAAATAGTTGGTTTTCACCTGCCATGTTTTTCTCCTGGTAGTTTCAATCAGATCAGACCTGACCGGCCACCACGTTGCTGGTGATTTCGGTTTGGTAGTGCTGGGTCAGGATGACGGGCTCATCCATGATCTTCAGCTTGCCGTTGGGCGCATCAATTTCCGCGTTCAGCGTGGAGATGTAATACGGCATGTTCTGGCACAGACCGGCATCGCAGAACAGCTTGTACAGACCCACCATGATTTCCTTGGCCAGATCCACCGTCATGATCTTCTGACCAGGAATCGGCTGTGTCACATACTGCGCCAGCTTGTAGCCCGCGTTGTTGTATTTGTTCTGGAACTCGGTCACCCGATACCAGCGGTAATAGCTCATGGTCTTGAGCCAGCACATCTCAGCCATGCTGCGGTCAGGCGCACCGCCTGGGCTGGTCTTGTAGTTGGTCACCATACGGAACAAGCTGCCCGTGTAATCGGCGGCAATGTTCAAAGGCGACCCACCCTTGACCAGCAGATTGTTGATGCTATCCACCAGGAAGCCATTGCCCTGGGTCGGCCCCTTGTAGCCCACCAGCTTGGCCGTAGGGCCTACAGCCGGGTCAATGGCGGCGCTGCTTTCAATGGCTGCCCCGGCCATGGAAGCTGTCTCCCACGGGTTGGTGATGTCATTGGTGGTGCAGATGGTGTGCACATGCGGGCTGTTGCGTGTGTTCAACCACGTGGTGATCGTGGCTTCAGTGCCGCGCATGCTGGTCACCACCATGGCATCCTGCATGTTGTTCTGCAGCCAGCGCGCTGCCAACTCCGTTTCAAACAGAACCATATTGGTGCTGTCCGTGAACGGGTTCACGATCTCAGTGGCACGGTACAGGTTCATCGCCACGATCACGGGCGTCACATCCGGAATCACCGCGCCTGCAGCCATGGCGGGAATGGTCAGCGTTACGCCCAAGGCCAAGGCATCGTCCGGGTAGTAGGTGCTACGCAGACTGATGTCATTGCCGCTAGGTCCACCCCAACGGGCTGTCAGTGTTACTGTGCTGGCCGCCACCGAGGCAGTGACCGGCAGCTTGGCCGCAGCGTTAATCGCATTGCCCAGCTTGGTCGCAATGGTGGCCGACGTATCGGCAGTGGTCACTCCGGTGCTGATGCGCTCATCGCCGATGTACATCATCACCTCGCCACCCACAGTGGGCGTACCCGCCACCACCACGGCACTGGTGGCCTTGACGGCAGAGCCACCTTCGGCGATGGCGATCACGTCGATGGGCAAGCCCAGATCAGCGTTGGCCTTGGCATCGCGCCACATCGCCAGCAGCATGGAGCCTTCACCCAGCCGAGCAATGGCATCCGGTTCATTGCTGATCGTCGTCAGGGTATTGACTGCCAGCGATCCGGCTGCCAGCTTGTGGCCCACCAGGAGCAAGCGCCGTGGCATGCCACGCATACCGCGAATCGCGCGGGAAAAGTCGATCTTCCCGGCCACAAAGGGCACCAGAAAGTTCAAGCTCATCAAATTGGAAATAGCCATGGGTTGCTCCGTTCAGGTAGTTTTCAAATGGGGGCTGCAGGGGGCTTGAACGCCCTTTAAACGCGCACCAGGTCGCCGTCAGCCAGGCGGCGCAAGGTGGTCACAGTGACCGTCTGCAACGTGGGCGTGCCGGGCTCAAAGTCCAGACCGGTTTCGTTGTTGATCAGCTCCAGGCCGTCAGCGACCTGGACTTGAATCATTTCACCCAGGCGGGGTGGCGCTTGGGTTGCAGTAGCCGCATCGGTGGCAGCGTCAGTGTTTGCTCGTGTCTCAGTCTTGGCCATGGGGTTCTCCAGTTAAGTGTTGACAGGGAAGGTGATCTTTTCGGTCACCGTTATGGGGGTAGTCCCGGATGCAGTTGCAGCCGGTTCAGTAATACGGGCGGTGTCTTCAATGGCCACGCTCAGCCAGTCAATCAGCGTCGGGGCACCGCTGACGCTGGTCAGCACGGGTTTGACCGCCTGATTCCAGTCCACCAGCCAGACCGACTGGCCCAGTCGATCCACCGGCTGGCTGTAAAGGTTCTCGCAAGCAGCGTCGTCCTCAAGCGGCCCCACGGTAATGGGCAGGCCGCCCGAGTTGTCCGGCATCCATTGGCGCATCACCAGGCACAGCTTCTCTGACAGCGCCATGCCCAGACGCATGCGCTGATCTCGCTTGGCATGCTTTGCCACCACGAAAGCAGCCACGCGCACATTGCGGCTGTACTTGCCACTCAGGCGGTGGCCATCGTGCAGGGGTTGCCAGCCCAACACCGTGACAAAGATGGCCGGGCAGTTGTAGCTCACCTTCTCCATCTCGGCCGTATTGAACTCGCCCCCATAGGGCTGCACGGTCACCACCTCGGCCTTGGTGAAGGCGGCGCGGATATAGGCTTGCACCTGGTCAAGCAATGCCGTGCTCATTGCATGGCCTCAATCGCCTCTACCAGGTAGGCACCAATGCGGCGCTGCTGGCGTTCACCCACACCCATTACGGGGCGGGCTGTAATCTTGGTTTTGTGGCCACGGCCGGTTTCACCACCGAAGTGATGAATGGCGGCATAGACCTTATTGGAGCCAACAACGACACCACCACGCGCCAACTGAAACACGTAGCTGTCATACAGATGGTGGTCCTTGATCAGCGTCTTTCCAGCGCGCTTGATCGCCGCTTTGCTCTGGGGCATGGGCGAACCATCAAACAGACGCTGGCGGTCAAAGTTGTCCTGGATATCGCCTACCAAGTACTCACCAATTTCACGGCGAGCAGCAGTCCATTCCCGGCGTGCTGACAGGCGCGCCAGGTGCGCCAAAATGGGGCCAGCGCCAGATTTAAATACAAGTGCGGTGCCAGCCATCACCAGCTCCTGGTGGGCGGGAATGCGCCCCAGTTGAAGGCGCTGGCTGCTTGGCCAGTTCGCACGCGGCCGCGCCCAGGAACCTCATCACCTGCGCTGGTAACCAAGGTCACCTTGCCGGACTGGATGTCCTTTAGCCAGGTGCGCCACCGATCTGCAATGTCCACAATGCGCTCGGTCACGTTGTCCGAGTCATCAGCAACACCCTCGCGTACCAGGGCGATGCAGCACTCTTCTAGCGTACCTGCATTTGCATCATTGACCGACAGGGGCAAGGTCACAGCACCACGCAGGTAGCCGTCCATGAAGTTGCTGACGGTCACCAGCTTGCGCGTGATGCGATCTTTGGCGGCATTGGCTGCCGCCTGTTCGGCCACGCTGGGTGTGCCGGTCCACGACCCGGCCAGCGCATCACTCAGCAACTGGCTGGTGAGCAACTGCTGCTCATCCGCCAGGAGCTGGGTGGTTTCATCCAGGCCGTATTCCTGGATGAAGCGCTGTGGGGTCGCGTAGGCCATGGCCGCTTACTTCTTCTTGGTGGAAGTAGCCACTGCCTTGGTGTCGCCACCTTCACCACTGGTGCCAGTGCCGTCAGTACCATCGCCGCCGCCATCGGCAGCAGCAACGGGTTCGTCCAGCTTCACAGCGCCAACTTCAAGCAGGGGCTTTGCCTGGGCTTCAGGCAGCTCCAGTTTGTCGCCAGCGTCTTGGCCGGGGCCGTACTTCACACCATCGTGCTCTACCGCCACCAGGGCGATCAAAGCAATCAAAACAAGGTTCTTTGCCATGTCGAATCTCCGTTAAGTTGAAAATGTTGGTTATGGGAAGAGGCGCAGACCGCCCCTTCTCATGAAGCACCTGGCGGCTTACGCCACCGCGTTTTGGAAGATGTAGCCCAGCGCCGAGGCACTGACCACTTCTTTGACGGACTCGGCCACGCGCACACGCTGCGAGCCACGGATGCCCATCTTGGGCTCGGGGATGTCGCCAGCCACCTTGTCACCCCACTGGGCGGTGAAGCCCCAGCAAGGCTGCTGAGCCATGGCCGCTTCCTTGTCCACGTAGAGGAAGGAGGCATGCTTGCCCCAGACGCGCTGGTTGTTAACAGCCTGGCCCTTTTTCGCGGTGTTCACGAAACCTGCGCCCACCACCACCTTTTGGATTTCCAGCACCTGGGCGAGTTGATCGCGGGTAACCACGCCGCCAGTCTGCGCAGTGCCAAACACGGCTTGCACGATCTTCGGGTGCTGACGCAGCTTGGTGAAGGTTGCCTGACCGAACACAGCCACGTTGGGGCGGTAGATCGGAATGTCCAGCGCAGCCAAGATGGCATCCAGCGGGTTGCTGTTGGCGAAGTCAGACCACTGGCTAGTGCCGGACAGCGTTGCCTGGTTGCCAGCGGCATAGTTCGCAGTGTTGAAAACCTTGGCTGCCACACGCACCTCGCGGTCCAACTGGATCAGCTTGGTAGTCAGCATGGTGCTCACATCCAGGGGATTCAGCGGGCCACCGCGCTGTGGCTTGACCATGGAGTTGAACGCCTCGATCTCATCGTTGGGCACCACATCATCCAGGCCGTAGTCCAGCACTTCGTCATTAACCAGCGTACCGGTGAAGTCCACCTCGGTCGGAACGCTCTTGCGGCCCACCAGTGTTTGCGGAACGGTGAAGCCCTGTGCCACGTCGTAGTTCGACCAGGCGAACTTCTTGGCCGTGGGAATACGGGGCATCACGTCATCAGCGATCAGCGCCGTGGCCGGGTTGGAATACACCATCGCAATGGCGGTCAACGTCGGATTGATGGGGAAGGCGGTAGTTGCCATGGTTTCTCCTGAAATATGAAAAGGGACTGGAAAAGGTCTGGTGGAGCCAGCCCACCGGGCTGGCTATTCGCTTTAGCCCTGGACCGATCCAGGCTCAATGACGAAGCGGATCACGTCACCAGCAGCAGTGGCGGACTCATCAGCGACCCCGATGATTCGGTTGTTCACACCTGCAGCAGGCGCAGCGGTCACCGCGCGGCCGACAGCGTCAGAGGTAATCAGGGAACCGCGCGTGATGGCGGCACCAGCCTCCACCCAGGCAATACCCACGCGAACCACGTCAACGCGCTCACCGGTTGCAATGCCTGCGGGCATTTCGTTGACCACACCGATGATGGAATCGGTGGCGGCAGTAGCCACGGCAACGTTACGGTCACCTGTGCCGAACTTGACCAGGCGGTTATTGGAAATGGCAGCGTCAGCGATGAAGTTCACTGCCAGCAAGGGATTAGCCATGTATTTCTCCGAGAGTTAAAGGGTTGTGGTTGAGATCAGGCGGTGCGAGAAGACACGTGCGCCACCGCCTCGGGCAGGGACACGGTCAGACCCTTGTTGGTCTGTTCTTTCATGTACTGGCGTGCACGGTCGGCAATCTGGCCAGCGTCATTCATGTCCAGGTCAGCGCCTTGATTGCCACCCAGATTCGACTGATTGCCCAGCTTGACCACGGGTTTGCGTTTGGCCATGAAGTCGGCAAAGAACTGGGCCGGGGTCTTCTTCACGTCCGATTTGTCGGCGGCGCTGAATGAGAACTCGCCAGCAGCACCTTCAATGGATGCCATGAATTCAGCAAGGCCCTCTACCTCGGCTGGGGTGACCACGCCGCCAGCAGTCCAGCCAGCGATCTGGGTGGTAATGCGTTCAGATTGACGCTCACTGCGCAGTTGGGTCAGCTCGGTCTGGCTTGCCGCAAATTCGGCAGCCGCCTTGTCTTCGGCTTCCTTGCGGGCCTTGGCCGCTGCAGCGTCCAGCTGCTCCTGGGTAAAGGACATAGAACCTCCTGGGTTGTCATGTTGAGAAAAGGGGGTGAGGCCGTCATCGACTTCAGTGCGGGCAGCGGCCTTGACGCGCTCACCGGCATCCGCAATGGACTGGATGCGCCAGTTGGGCAGCGCAGCATCGGCCGCCTCAATGCCATCCTTGGCAATCATTTGTTCACGCAGGCCACGCAGCAACTCGGCCGTGTCGCTCAACGCATAACCAACGTCCCAGTCTTCGGCATCGAATTCATAGGCGTCCACCTCGGCGCTGTAGTCCAGCGGAGCCAGGCCATCAATCGCGGGGGGCGCAGCGCCAAGCCAGCCCACGTGGCGCAAACGCCAGCCCGCGTCCTTGTCCTGGAACACCGAGACCGAGCGATTGCGGTACGCACCACTGTCCACACTGGCCGCAAAGGCCGGGTTGACGTCTTCAAACTTGACGAACAGGGATGCGCCCTCGCGCTTCGCACCTTCGGGCTTGACCCAGCCATAGGCCGGATCGTTGTGCTTGGGGTGCCCCAGCACGGCGGGGGCAGCGCCCAGTGCCAGGTTGCTCACCATCTGATCCAGGTCAGCTTCGGTGAAGGTGCAGCCACGGCCCTTACTGTCGGTATGCGTTCCAGCGCGGAACACTTCGATCCAGTCGGAGAGGCCCTTGAATTGGTGTGCCGATAGGCTTGCTTGTGTCATGCCCCGCACTTTGCCGGGCAGGGTCAACTACGTCATGGTGAAACGCTTCACCAAATCAAGAACAGGGAGGGGTTTGGAAACAGGCCCGTGGCGGGCTTTGAGGCGTTGCGGGCTCCCGATGTACCGGGCTGGGCTCCACAAGCGGTTTTAAACGGGTTTGTGCCGTTTTTAAACGGGGTTCAACCCATCAGGCCCGGCGTGAACCCAGGCCAAAGGGGTCATTTGCCTGGCCAGCGTGATTTACCGGGTCGGAATCTGGCTCTGCAAACATATCAATGGTAAACGTATCTGCCCCGTTTGCGTCACCGCCCAGGATGTTGATCACATGCCTGCGGCTGTAGCCCGTGGCTTCCGCCGTCTCATCCACAGTCAGACCCTGCTCTCGACATTGGCGCACCTGGCTGTGGCGCAACTCACGCAGGTAGGCATCGCCCTTGGGTAGGTCAATCGTCTCACCGCCATATTCATCCACCAGGCGTTCAAAGGCCACAGCACCCAAGGCCATGCGCAGCGGGTGGTCCTCGCGGGCCTTCTTGGGCACCGACACGCGCGCACCACCATGCAGGCCGATCAGGCGCAGTGCATCGGTGTCACCCAACACGCGCGCCAGCTCGCGCAAGCCTTCTGGCAGTGCCTCCGGCTTGATGGTCAGGATGGGGGCGGCAGATTTCACAGCGTATTTGCCTCCACCCGTTCACCCCATGCCTTCATCTCTTCGATCAGCTTGTTCAATTGCATGGTGTCTGCAAACCGCAGTGCGTCAAACGGACCGATCTTGCCGTGGGACGCTTGGCGCTTGCACCATGCCTCCACGGCCTGCAGGCATGCGGCCGGACTCTCAGGGCGATCTACAGCACCCACCTCGGCCAAGGCCCACCACATGGCCTTGAGCTTGCGCACCTGGGGCCGCTCTTCACGCAGTGCACCCGCGCTCTTGGGCTTGGCCGCACGGCCTGGCTTCTGTACGCCCATGCGCTGGGCCAGCTTGTCCATGTGCGTGCGCACCACCACCTGCTCGGCCGTGGTCATATCCTTGCAGCTCGACTTGCCAACCAGGTTGACCAGGAGCGCGCGGTAGTCGTCTTCCTGCAGCTTGAACAGGCCCTTGAGGACGTGGATGGCGGCGGTGTGGTTCATCGGCTTGCCTGCACTCATGCGAGCAGCCCCCTTTGATCTAGCCCGCCGACCGCACGATTTAGTTGAGCGCGCTTCCCCGCTTGTCGTCCCTCCCAAGAATCGTTATGACTTACGTTGCGTCCCTTGGCCCGGTCCTTGACCTTAGCGCTTGCCAGATCTGGGTAGTGCTCTGCCATGTACTGCTCAATTAGGTGCTGATTGCGCTCGGTGCCTGCGAATCCTTCCACCAGGCTGCGCACGCCATAGACCCAGCCAAGCGCAAACTCATCACCACGTGCGGTCTTGGTGATGGGCTTGCAGTTCTTCGGCTGCTTGCGGATGTGGGTCAGTCGGTCACGCGCACATTGACGCGATAACACATCGTATGCATAGCCAGCAACCTGCGGTGCCGCTCCGATGCCTACAAAGACGTAGTCGCGCTTTCTGATCAGGTCACGCGAACGAGTCAGGTGACGACTGGACTTCGACAGGTGATCGCAGCCAAACGCCTCTGCAATCATGTAGGCCAGGGTTGTCTCCCACGGCGTGATGGAATTGAGCCGGGCCGGGGCAGATGCCTCCATAACATCGGCCAGGCTGACATCGGTTTCCGTCAGGTTGTGTTCGGCCATCAACTTTTGGGCCTGACGCATCGCTGCGGCAGCCTCATGCGGGTTGCTGGACTTGGCCAGCGCGAGGCACTTCTTGATCTTCGATAGGGCTTGTTCTCGATTCATGCGTTTCTTTCACTTTGTTCAAGCCCCCATCAACGGAGGTTTGAAAAAAGCCCCCGGCCGAGGCCGAGGGTAAAAATCAATGGCGGCCCGCACCGCTCAATTGATCAGGGAGAATTTCGATTCAGTGGATGGCAGCGAACTCGGCCCACAGTTGTTTGGCAGCAGCAGCCCAGCAAGCGCGATCACTGTGTGGCAGCTTTTCCCAAGCTGGTGCATTCACCCCAATGAGCCGTTGCAATTCCTTGGTGTGTGCCTCGTAGGCGGCTTGTGCAAGCTGGTCAAAGGTCTTCACGCCGCCACCTCGGTATCCACCTCAAACGGCACAATCACAAAGTCCTCCACGCCAGTGACGATGGACACACCAGGCACGCCCTTGGCCTTTTCCGGCTCATTGAGCATGGCTTCCTTGTTGATTTCTTCCTTGGAGCGAATGAAGGCATTCATGCCCATGTTTTTGAGCCACGCGATAACGGCATCCACACCGGTGACCTTCACGCTGGGCGGGCGCTGACGCCACTGCACTTCACCGGTTACCAGGTTGGCCGTCTTGCCTTTGCCGCACAGTTCTTCGCGGTTGGCTTCGCAATAGATTTGCACGCCCTTTTGCAGGCTAGCAACCTGCTCTTGCAGGTCTTTCAGCATGGGTGCAGCAGCGTCTGTGAGCTTGGCTACCTGGTCATTGAGGTCAGCACTCACACGACCATGCTCGCGCTGCAGATCGCCGATCTTGCGGATGTCGCTTTGCACCTGCGCCATGGTTTGGGGTGCGTCTGCGGCTTTGGTTTTGATACGGGTTGCCATTTCAGTTTCCTTTTTCAGTTGATAAATCGTTGGTCGGGATGGGTGCACGCTTGCGAATGGCCGCAATCTGCTCACGTATCGCAGCAGGCATGGGCGCTGCGCGCTTGGTGTCTGCATCAATCTTGGCCAGCACCGGGTCACGTCCGCCGTACACCTGGTCAAGCGCATCACCGATAGCCATGGGCTGGCCCTTGACCGTCACAGTGGCATTGGTCGGTCCATGCTTGCGGCCCGCTTCAGATTCGCGCTCTTGTGCAGCCTCGGTGCGGTCAGCCATGCGCATCAGCGTGGCGTAGAGGTAGCCATTGCCATCCAAGGGCAAGGACAGCGTGCCTTTATCCTGGGCATCGAACACGGCCTGCAGCGCAGCCTTCCATGCATCAGGCCCAACCACCCAGGTGCGGCCATTGCGCTCAATAGCAGTGCGCTGGATATCAGGCACCAGTTCACCCAGCAGCTTGGCCAGCTTGTCCATGCGCAGTTTTTGTTTGGGCGGCTTGTGCAGACGCAGGTAACGAACCACTTGGCTACCCAGTGGGAAGCTGATCGTCACAACGTTGGCAATCAAGCGGCGCACCTGGTCGTCGTCCACCATGCGCATGAGCAGCGCATCCATACTTTCTTCAGCCCCACACACGGGGCAGGTGTTGATCAATGCGGCGGCGCTCATGGGTGCGGCCCCATCAGCCAGGCTGCGACATCGGCCATGGCCGCATTGGCTTTGCCCATAAATGCACGTACCGGCGACTGGCGACGGTAGGGGCCATCAATCACACCAGGAGCAAAGGGCATGGGACGCACCTCGCAGTCGGCACAGGCGGGCTTGCGGTTCTGGCACAGGCCCAGCTCCAGGCAGGTGCGTGGCGTACGGGAAGTGGCGCGGATTGGAGTGGTTTGAGTCATGCTGCAGCCCTCCGGCCACGGGCTACCGTCACGCTCACCACCAGGGCTTCTGGGAAGAGTTCAATGGCGCGGTCCAAGGCATCCCAGCTATTGGGGTACAGGCCTGTGTGATCGCCACGCGAGCCATCGGGCATCTTGATCACTACATGGCAGCGCTTGAGCTGCACGGTCTGGCCTGTGGTGTGGAACACGGGTGGGGTGTAAGGCAGTAGGGCGAGCATTACTTGCCTCCCTGCTCAGCGCGGGGCTTGGCCATGAACAGCACCTTGGCCGCGATCTTCTCAATCAGCGGGCTGCTCAACGGCAGGCTACCCATGCCGTAGTCCTTGACGGCCGGTATCAGGTTTTCATTCAGCACACGGGCGCTGCCATCGCAATAGGCCCAGAGCGTGTCCAGCACCTCATCGCTCAACTCACCGGCATCTGCAAGGGCCGTGCGCGCCATGTCATCGGCATCGTCGCGGCTGATGCGCTGAATAGTCTCTGGCCACATGCCAACGCGGCTGCGAATCTGGTCAAACTGACCGTGCTGCGGCTTGATCAGGTTGGTCAGCTTCTCGGTGCCCACCAGCACCACGCCCACCTGGGCCATGTCACGCAGGCGGCGCAGGTGCTCCAGGGCGCTGCTGCTCATCTTCTCGGCCTCATCGGCAATCACCACATAGTTGGTGCCCTTGAGCACACGCACCAGCTCGCGGAACTTGCGGTCCAGGCCTGCAGGCACCGCGTTGTTCAGTTGCTCCAGCAACTCCGTCATAAGCACGCCGGGTGTCATGTTGGGGCTGACCTCCACCAGGAGCGTCATGGGGTGGGTCTCGCAGTACTCACGGCAGCAGCGGCTTTTGCCCACACCCACGTAGCCGGTGATCACGCCAAAGTTCTGGTGCTTGCGGGTGCGGTCCAGCACCACGCCCATCAGCTTGTGCACACTGCCACGCACATAGCCCGGCGTGCCGTCCTTCAGGCGCTCGCCTTCCACTTCCAGCACCGACAGCATCTGGTTGAGCTGGCGGGTGGGACTGCTGACGTATTTGCCACTCAGAATCTGGCTCAGCGTGCCTGAGGGGATGCTGGCCTTCTTGCTCAGCCAGGCGCGGCTTTTCTTGTTTTCTTCCAGCCACTTCAGGACAGCCTCTACCTTGGACCGGTCCTGGTCCGTGTAGATGCTGGCCGCTGCGGGCATGCCAGGCAGTGCGTTTTGGGTTCTATGGGCGGGGGTGCTCATTTGTCATTCCTCCAAGTCAAAAGGTCGATGTCAATCACGTCATTGCCCTTGGGCGTGGGCAAGGCCGGGGTGGGGTGCAGCGCTTCGATGGCGGCAAATTGGTCGGTGGCTTCCACCGGGTCGTCGCGGCGGCGGGTGGCTTCGTCCACCTTGCGCTGCAGTCGCTTGAGCTGGCCCTGCAGGCGGCGGTCGCGGCCTTCCTCCAGGCGGCTGGTGGGCAGCACGCCGATCTTGTTGACCAGCTTGGCTTCCACGATGAAGCGGCCCTTCTTGTCGAAGCACCACACGCGGTTGTCGTGGTGCAGGTCGTACTCCACGTCCAGCTTCTGCGCATCGAACAAGGCCAAGGCCTCGGCGTAATAGAAGCGGTTGTGCAGGCGCACCGTCTGGCGGCTGACCGTGCACTCTTCGCGGGGGCGGGCAATGGCATCCATGCTCAGCTCCACCGGCACCGGGCGCAGCTCGTTCCATACCTGGTTGGGTGTGCGTCCGTCCAGCTTGTCCTGCGGCTGGTTGTGGTAGTGCTCCAGCCATTGAGTGAAGCTGTCCACATAGGACTTGAGGCTGGGCAACTCACGGCGACCCATGGCCAGATCGGCGCTCAGGCGGCGGTTCACCTCGGGGGCCATGTCATCGCCGCAGTACACATTGCCGCCCGCATAGAACTTATCGTGCTTGTCAC
This sequence comes from Rhodoferax aquaticus, assembly GCF_006974105.1. NCBI lineage: Bacteria > Pseudomonadati > Pseudomonadota > Betaproteobacteria > Burkholderiales > Comamonadaceae > Rhodoferax > Rhodoferax aquaticus. The sequence goes on along the minus strand of NZ_CP036282.1, from coordinate 3,905,985 downwards.
GCACTGTGCGGAAGAAGCGCTCAATCCAGCCCTTGCCATGCGGGTTGCCAGGCAGCGCGCCGATCACGCCGATGTCAAAGCGGGCATAGAAGCCGGTGCTCTCATCGGACAGCAGGCGAGCGCGGTAGCCGGGGCCTCGGTCAACGTACACCCAGGCTGGCACATGGTTAAACATGCGCATGGCGTGGCTCAGCGCGAACATGGTGGAGACCGTGCTTTCCGACTCGGACAGCCACCAGCCTGTGATGTAGCTGCTCTTGATGTCGATAAACACCGTCAGTTCGGGCCGGTAGGGTTTGCCGGTGTTGGGGTGCGCCACATAGCAGTCAGCCGTGTGACCGTCGCCTGCGTAGATTTCGCCCACCAGCACTTCGTCCAGGCTGCGGCGCTGGAACTTCTGCCGGGTCAACTGGTGCAGGTGCTTGCCAATGCGTGCGGGGCTGAACTTGCCCAGGGTGGCGGGCAGCGCCTTCAGGTAGCGTTTCACCCGGCTTTCTGAAACGTCTTCAAAGCCCTCTTGAATCAGGCGTGAAGTCACGTCAGCAAAGCCGGGCTTGCCTGGCAGGTTGTACAGGGTTACGGCGCGCTCTTCCCACCCGTAGGCTTGACGCACGCGGCCGGTGTGCTTGGGCAGCAAGGCGTTCTTGCCGTCCCTCATGAAGCCGCTCAGCCAGCGTTTGATGGTGGGCACGCTCATCACGTCCACGACAGCATCACCGGCCAGCATGCTGACCAGGTGCTTGGTCCGCAGATCGGCTGTGCCTGCATCCAGTTGGGACTTGAGCAGCGCCGCTGCATGGTTGATGCTGGCACCGCCATTGATCAGGTCAACCAGCGGCCCAATCAACGACTCGCGCAGGCCCGCCACCCGTCGCGCTTCGTCACTTGCGCATTCCCAAGGGTCCGGGTTCAGCGCCGCAGGAAGATCACTCATCTGGCGGATGTCTTTGGTTAATTTGAGTAGTGCGCCCATAGGTCACCTAAAGGGGGTGGGGTGTCCGACGGGGCTCAGGCCTTGGGAGCGTCCGGCGCTTTGGCGGGACGGCCCTTGCCACGTGGCTTGGCTTGTGCGCGTTCGTGCTCACGCAGGGCCGCTTCGTGCTGGTGCACTGCTGTCAGGCGCGCCCACTCTTCTGCCACCGACTTGATTTCGCTGGCGTCCAGGAAACTCAAGGTGTCGGGCTGGCTGCGCAGGCGCTTGGCGCTATCGCCCATGGCCTCGGCAAAGCTCTTGATGCTGCCGTCCACCAGCTCACGCACCGCCAGCAGGCCGGAGAGTCCCAAGCGCAGGGTGGGCTCAACCCATTCGGCGGCATCGGCGTGGGAGACCAGACCGACCACCTCCACACCAATCGGGTGCAGGGAAGTCACCGCCAGCTCAGCCTTCTTGATCAATGCAGCCAGCTCGGCGCGCACATCGGCCACCACCAGCGGCACCACCATGTCTTCTTCATCGCGGGCGGCGCGGCGCACCTTCTTTTCCATGGCCTTTAGGTCGTTTTGCGCCTTATCACGCTGGGTTCCCAAATCAGTGTTGTGGGCAGCAAGGTCTTCGACCTCTTGCTTGAGTACAGCCTTTTCCCTTGCGTGCCTGGCGATCACTGCCTCAGCGAAATCGATTAGGGCATCCTTGTCGCCAGTTGACGCAACTTCGACCAATGCCTTTTGCTCATCATCTGGAAGCCTGCGGAATTGCCGAAGCTCGCGGTAGCCAATCCCAATCCGCGTCATCATTTCAAGCGCGTTCTCGCCAAATGCCTTGACGTTCTTGATGTCCTCATCGGCCTTGTCAACAGACACGCCGAGGAGGCCGCAGAACTCTTGCCATGTTCCGCGCAACTCCGAACCGTTCGGAGTACTCATACCGCTAAGTTGTTGATATAGCTTGTTTTCTTTGACGATAGCTATCTTGGAGACTCCGAACGTTCGGAGAAATTCACCGGCTGCATTGAGTGCCTGTGCTTGGCCCAGCAGTTGATTCAAAAGATCACGGCCTGCGCCGCCGTTTTCGCCATTGATCGCCACTTCATTCTTTTTTGCCATCATTCATCCTTTTGATTGGTGTCGGGTTTTTGCAATTACCAATTGCGTCTGTGCCTTCGCGTTCTCAACGCGTAAATACAGAAGAGCCGCCTGGCCCATCCCTTTGGCTAAATCAGCCGCTTGCTGGGTGGCCGCTTCTGCGTTGAATTGACTGGGTTTGATACTTAGCTTTTCGCAAATAAAGGCAACCACCTCTGCGCCTAGCTCTTGCCAGTCATTCGCAAATCCAGCGTCTTTGCTCATGCCGCACCCCGGTTGGTTTCTTTCACCAGCGGCTTCATCACTACTTTGGTGGGTACAAAGTGCTTGCTTCCCAATGGCAGCTTGGTCGCCATGTCGGCAAGCACGTTGAGTTGCTGCGCCATCTGGCGTAACTCGCCGGGGCGAATCTCTAGTCCGTTGAAGGGCTGGCCATCAAGCACCACCAGCGGCTGACCATGGCGGTCTTTGGTCAGTGTGGCGGCGATGATCACGCTGCAATCCGTCCGTCCCACACACCCATCGTCCGGCCACGTTTATTGGCGGGGGCGTCGTAAACGGGCCGACCGGTGATCTTTTGAAGCTCAGCTTCCACGCGGGCGCTGCGTACCTTTTTATTCACCACTTGAGCGATGTGGCCCGTGGTCATACCGAGATAGCGGGCAATCGCGGCTTGATTTGTTCCCGCTTTCTCTATCGCTGCTTTAATATCTGCTGGCTCCATGTTCTTGCCCTTTCCTATTAAGTTTTGAACATGGGTAAAACTATAACGCACAAACGGGTGCTTTGCAAATAAAAGGCGAACAAATGAGTATTTCTTTTTCAGAGCGACTGCGGGCTCTCCGTCAAGAAAAGATGCAGAGCCAAGAAGGTATGGGCGCGTTGGGGGGGGTTAGCAAACGCGGCCAGCAAAACTACGAGGCCGGGGAGCGACTCCCGGATATTTCGTATTTGCAAAATTTGGCGGGTAACTTCAAACAACTCAAATCGCCCATTGACCTGACATACTTGGTCACAGGCGAGACTTCCGAAGCCACCGAACTTTCAGAGGATGAGCGGACTCTGATTGAGGCCTACCGCAAAGCCCCCAAAGCGAGCCAAGAGTTCATCCGTCAAGCTGTCGTCATGGCAGGCGCTGCACAACCACCCGCAGCCGCAGCGCCGGACATAGATTTAGTGGCGGACTACAAACCGAATAGAACCAAGCCCGCAACGAAGCCTCGCGCCAAGAAGGGCTGAACATGTGGTGGTTACTACTCGGCCTGGTAGGTGTGTTCTGGACCCTTCGCCAACTCAAGCGCGGCAAATTGGAGCATCGCGCTTTCAAGCCCGAAGACCCGGCAGAGGCGCGTGTTGCCGAGGCCATCAAAAATCAGATGCAGGCTGGCAAGTTTTCCATGGCGTCAGCCATGAAGGCAGTGGAAGAAGACAAATACCAGCAGCAGTTTTCAGAGGTGGCAATGCTCATTGCCAGCGCGAACGGTTACCCGGCTTCCAAGTTGACGATGCAAGAGGTTCTAGACCGCTACCCGGCATTCGCCGAATCCGCCCGGCACTTGCAAATCATCGGCGAAAGTCTCGACATCATCGAAAAAACCAAAGTCTTAAAAACCTTGGAGAGCCGGGCCGAAGTTGTTCGCACCAACCAGGCTGCAATGTTTGATGCGCTTCCGTTTGCAATTGACGCAGATACGCGGGCCACGCAAGAGGAACGCATTGATCAAATTGTGCAAGAGGCGATTGCCAATTTACCGCCACCAAAGCCTAGGCGCAAAAAGGTCAGCCCTTAACACGCATCAGGGAGGCCATCTCCTCCATGTTGTCGTTCATCTGTTTGCAGGTCAGCCGCGTTCTAAACTGCTGCACAGTTTCCCCGCGCCCAATCGCAACCTTTAGCGCTCTTGCAATGCGCAACAGCAGCCTAGACGGGCAATTTGCAGCGATATTTATCGCGCTCTCATGTGCTTTTCCAAACATCGCCACACTCCCAAAGTTGGTAAGACACGGATTGCATCACTCGAAACAAATAGCCTCACGGTGAAACACTTCACCATGACCTAGCCGCCCCAAATCCAGACACTGAGGACTACTTTTTTGTAGTCCTTTTTTTGTCTGGAGGCGGTCATGTTTACTCTTCCCCGTATGTTGTTGTGCCTGGTGCTGACCCTGGCACTCATAGGCCTGTCGATGCTGCTGCAGGCGTACATGCCTGGCACGCTGGTGGCGGTGACTGCCTACAAGGCCCACCTGATGTCCTTGGGAGGTTGGGGTGGCTACTGGCTTGACCGTGCACTGTTTCCATATGACCGGCCACACACCTATCTGCTGGAAGCGGGAACGGCTGCAACTTGCGAGGTAGAACAGCCTGAGTTGATTGAAGGTGTGTTCGTAGGCGCTGGCAATTTCGGGGCTTCCATGATGCGCCGTGCCATCGTTGTAGCGGCCTGCCTGATTTGCGTGGGCCTGGGAGCCTGACATGGGCTACCTGACGAACAGTCAGAAGCGTTGGAAGGCATACACGCGTGAGCGCTCTGCTGCACGCGCACGGGCCAGTGGCTGGGTACAACGTGCGCACATGCGCCGCCTCGCCATCTGGCTACTGGCATTCATGGCCATGCAGTTGATTGCCTTTATGGCGGCATCGTTCATACGTGTTGCGCAGGCCCAGCCAATACCCCGCGAGGCAGCGCGTTACCAACTCACGCTCAAGCGCGAGGCCCAATTCGCTTGGGGCCTGCAGGCACCCGTAGCCACCTTTGCTGCGCAGGTGCACCAGGAGAGCCGCTGGCGGCTGGATGCCCGCTCGCCGGTGGGAGCGGTAGGCCTGGCGCAGTTCATGCCCTCCACATCCAACTGGATCGGCGGGCTGTACCCTGGCTTGTACGAGCGCGCGCCCACCAATCCCACCTGGTCGCTGCGCGCTCTGGTCACTTACGACAAATGGTTGGCAGATCGCGTCCAGGCAGACGACGAATGCCAGGACATGGCCTTTGCACTGAGCGCCTACAACGGCGGCCTGGGCTGGGTCTACAAACGCCAGAAGCTCAGCCAGCAACCAGGCCTTTGCCTGGGCGGCACTTGCGCAATCAATCCTGGCATCACGCCCGCATCCCAGCGTGAAAACCAGCACTACCCAGAAGTGATCCTGCTTAAGTACGAGCCGCTTTACCTCACCTGGGGAAATGGAGCATGCCAATGACCACATGGTTTGAACGTTGGGGGCTCACCTTGCTCGCTCTGGTGGCTGCGGCCACAGGTGCCGCAATGTCCGCCTTGGTGCTTGTCCCTCACTACCAGGAGCGCATCGCCACGATGGAACGCAACCAGGCGCGAGCGATAGCGACGGCACGCCAAGCCGACATTGATGCCCTCAAGACCGCCAATGCCCATGGCAATGAACTCACGGCCCGCCTGCAACTCGCCGAATCCACGCTCACCCACAAAGACCAGGAGCTGAAAAATGCAATTGCTTCAAAAACTACCGGCCGCGCTTGCCTGTCTGGCGATGTTGTCCGGCTGCTCAACCAGCCTGCTGCAGAGGACCGAGCCGCCCATCTGCCCACGCCCACCGCAAGCCCTGCTGCAGCGGATGGAACCGCTGCCACCGATACCGATGTCGCTCAGTGGGCCAGCAACGCCCGTACCCAGTACGACCTCTGCCGCGCCCGGCTCAACGCCCTGATTGACTGGTGAGCATGGACGAAAAGTTTCACGAACAAGCCAGCCAGCTCGAACTGGATCGCCGCTCTGATGCCTTGGCGCAAGTGCGCCGAACGTTGAGCGCCCAAGGCCAAGCCCATTGCGAGGACTGCGAAGAGCGTATCCCCGCCAAGCGGCGCAAAGCATTTCCCAGCGCGATCCGCTGCATCGCATGCCAACAGATTTTTGAGAGGATTTATAAAAAATGAGCGCTCCTGATAACAACACCACGGTGCTGGTGGAACTGGGCCAAGTCAAAGGCCAGCTATCGGCACTGACTGACCTCATCCGTCAGAACCACACCGCCACGCAAACCCGCATTGAAGACCTTTCAAAGTCCGTTGGTGTGCGCTTTGATGGCATTGAAAAGCGCCTGGCAACCCTGGAGCAAAACGAACGCGGAACGGCTATGCGTGCAGCCGGTACCGGCGCACTGTCTGGCGCTATCGTTGCGGCTGGCATTGCCGCCATGAAGTACCTAGGCCACTGAGCAATGGCCTACGACCGCTCCACCCGCAACAAGGTGCGCGCCAAGTACGTGCAAGGCTTGCCCCTGGCCACGGCGGCTGAGGCGTGCAAGGTGCCGTACAACACCGCCCGCAACTGGAAGCGCCAGGACGCGGAAGAAGGCAACGACTGGGACATTCAGCGCAATGCCCGCCGAATGACCAAAAGCGGTATTGAGGAAATGGCCAACGAAGTGCTGGGCAGCTTGGCTGAGCAGTTTCTGGCCACCCTGGAAGAAGTCAAGAAAGACCCCAAGATGCCAGCCGCCCAGCGGGCAGACATCATGGTCCGCTTGATGGATGGCTACAACAAGGCCATCGGTGCCGCCAGCCGGGCCATGCCCAACGCCAACCGCCTGGCGGTGGCCATGGATGTGCTCAAGTTCCTGTCGGTCTTTATCGCCGGGCGCTACCCCAAGCTGCGCGAGCAGTTCATTGAGATCACGGAAGCGGCTGGCGACGATCTGGTGCGCGAGTTCGGTGGGAGCGGTGCCTGATGGCCAAACAGCGCCAGCTCAAAGACAAACAGTTCCTGGAGGAACTGCGCGCCTTTGCGGACGAACAGCGTCGCCTGGTGGAGGCGGAATGCGATGGCTTTGCCACCGACCATGCTGCCCGCGATCAGCGCGCCACGCGTGCGCAGAAGGACTATGAGTTCTTCTGCAAGACCTACTTCCCGCACTACATCAAGGGCGATCCATCGCTGTTTCACCGTTGGTTTTATGACAACGTTCCAGGCATGCTGGACAAGTCGGTGGGGCAGCTTATTGAGGTCTCCGCGCCCCGTGGTGAAGCCAAGTCCACCTTGGGAACCCAATTGATCACTCTGTGGCTGGTGGTCACCGACCGCCAGTGGTTTATCCCTATCGTGATGGACAGCTTTGACCAGGCGGCGACCATGTTGGAAGCCGTGAAGGTGGAGCTGGAAAGCAATCCACGCCTGGCGATGGACTTCCCCAATTCCTGCGGCCGTGGTCGGGTGTGGAATGCCGGTGTCATCGTTACGGCCAATGGCCGTAAGGTGCAGGCCTTCGGCTCCGGCAAGAAGATGCGCGGCCTGCGCCATGGCCCACACCGTCCCGGCTTCGTGCTGCTGGACGATATTGAGAACGATGAGAACGTGCGCAGCAAAGAGCAGCGCGACAAGACCGAGGCTTGGGTCAAGAAGGTAGTGATGCCACTGGGGCCACCCGATGGGTCGATGCATATCCTGTATCTGAACACCATCCTGCATTACGACTCGGTCGCCAATCGCTTCCACCGTAACCCGCTGTGGAAGCGTGTCAAATTCAAGGCAATCGCTCGCTGGCCGGATCGCATGGACCTCTGGCAGCAGTGGGAAGAGCTGTTCATCAACGAAGGCGAGGAAGTATCCGACGCTTTCTATGCCGAACACCGCGCCGATATGGATCAGGGCGCACAGGTGAGCTGGCCCACCGTGCGTCCACTGCTGCGCCTGATGAAGATTCGTGCCAGTGACCACCACGCCTTTGACTGTGAGTACCAGAACGACCCGACCAACGACGAAAACGGGTTCTTTCAGAACATGCAGTACTGGGTGCAACCGTGCCGCGACTGGGTGTTCTATGGCGCACATGACCCCAGCCTGGGCAAGAACAACAAGAGCCGCGACCCCAGTGCCTGCCTGGTAGGCGGCTTTGACCGCAACAGCGGCAAGCTCAGTGTGGTGGAAGCCTATGTCGCTCGCACGATCCCGGACCGCCAGATCAGCCGGATCATCGAATTCCAGCGCGATTACCGTTGTCTGGTCTGGGGCATTGAGTCTGTGCAGTTTCAGGAGTTCTTTCGCCAGGAGTTGGTCAAGCAATCGGCCAAGGCGGGTGTGCCGGTGCCCGCCGTGCCCCTGATACCGCACAGCGACAAAGACCTGCGCATTGAATCGCTGAGTCCGCATGTCAACAACGGACTGATCCTGTTCAACCAGGCGCACACCGTCCTCAATAGCCAGGTACGGCACTGGCCCGAGGCCGATCACGACGATGGCCCTGATGCCCTTCACATGCTCTGGATGCTTGCGCTCACGCGCGCCGGTGGCATCCCCAAAATCCGAACCGGGAAAACACGATGATTCCTCCCCTCAAAGGCCTGATCCGCAATCTGAACTCCTGGCTTGGCAAGCCGGTGGCTACGCCGGAGACTGACCCGCAGCGCTTCTTTGGCACCATGCTGACCTTGCCCAACCCGGACCCAATCCTGCGGGAAATGGGCCGGGCTGATGCGGTCTATTACTCCATCATGATGGACGCACACGTGATTGGAGAAATCCGGTCTATCCGTGGTTCATTCCGCTCACACAAATATCGGCTCGATGTGGGCAAAGACGGTGACAGCAAGTCTGCCGCCGCCATGGAGTTGTGCGCCAACTGGATGGCCAGCCAAGCACCCAATGCCATCGTGGATTGGCTGGAAGTCATGTGGCAAATGAGCGCTTGTATCTTCACGGGCTACCGCACACATGAATTAGTGTGGGAGCTGGTAGATGGCAAATATCTGCCTACCAGTGTGATTGACCGTCCCGGTCGCCGCTTTCGCTTTGACGTGCATGGCTCGCCCATGCTGCTCTCCAACGGTGCGTGGCAAGGCGCATCGGTGGAGCCTTATCAGTTCGTGGTGTCCCGGCACATGCCCACCCATGACAATCCCTATGGCATGGCGCTGCTGTCGAGTTGCTTCTGGCCCTGGACGTTTAAAACCGGTGGCTGGCGCTATTTCGTGAAGTACTGCGAGCGCCATGGCCTACCCTGGCCTGTGGGCCGCTACCCGGCTGGCACCAGTGAGAGCGAGCAGGACGATCTGGCTGACGCGCTGGCCGGAATGATGGAGGCGGGCTATGTCGTTATGCAGGAGGGCAACGGCGTAGAGCTGCTGGTGCCCAACGGCAGCGGCTCCGGAAACCTGCCACAGCAAAACCTGATTTCTCTTTGCAACCGGGAAATGTCCAAGGCCCTCACCAGCCAGGCCATGATCGGTGAGCAGCTCGACGTGGGAGCACGCGCAGCAGCGGACACCGCCAAAGAACGCCAGAGCGAGGTCCACGATTCCGACCGCGACATTGCAGCGGCCAGCATGGCGCAGATTTTCAAGTGGATCACGCTATTCAACTTTGGTGAAGGTGTCGCACCGCCCACATTGGAGTTCTACAAGCAGGAAGCCGCTGGCAAGGCACGGGCCGAGACCTACCAGATCGCCGCCAATATGGGAGCCAAGCCCTCCCGCAAGGCCATGCTGGACGAACTGGACATTCCAGAGGCCGAAGATGATCAGGACGCCTTGCTGCCAATGGCCAAAGGTCTGACAGCGAAGACTGCTGCCGCACCTGCAGGAACCACCCTGCCGGTGGACTTCTCAGCGGTTGCGGGCTTCACATTCGCCAAAGCCGCTGGCATGACTGAAGACGAAGCCATGCAGCTCGCCGCAGATGCGGCCGACCAGGCCATTGAAGACAAGATGATCGCGCCGGTCTACGCCATGCTGGTGCAATTTGAGGCCGAAGGCAAAACACTGGCTGAGTTCCAAACGGCGCTGCAAGGACTGGTGGGTGAAATGGATGACGAAGGCCTGCGCGAGGTGATTGACCGAGCTTTGAGCTATTCGATGTTGCGAGGTGCGGCAACGCAGGCTGAATGAACATCGGACTGAAATTCATCAATGACATTCTCACCGGCATCGACGGCGAGAGCTATGACGTTGGCCGCCTGCTATGGGTGCTGGCCTTCCTGATCGGCATGTGCCTGGAAATCTATTCCGTCATCACGGGCAACAAGTTCGATTTGCAGGCGTATGGCGTAGGTGTGGGTGCACTGCTGTTAACTGGTGGCGCTGCGCTTGGCTTGAAGTCTGGGACAGAGCCTGGCGCAAAGAAGGGAGGTTGACTCTATGAGCAAATGCAACGGCGGGCTGCACTTTTTACGGGTCATTTCCAGTCGATCAAGCTCTGAAGCGCCCGACGCGCAAGAGGTCGTGCGTTGGTGCGCGGCTTGCGGGGCCGTGGTGATCGATTTAGACATTGATGGACGAACTGCCCCTGGCGCCATATTCAAAATGGCTTTCCCACAAGCGACAAAGACCCTCTACGGAGGCCTGAAGGCGTGACAGCCATGTGGGGCCTCCTTTTCAACAAGGGCGCGCTGTGGATCGGTGCGCACTACTCACCCTTCAACCGCCGCTGGTGCATCAATGTGCTTCCCTGCGTCACTTTATGGGTCGCTTTGCCTGGTGGAAAAGTACCTGACAGGAGCCAATGCTGATGAAACGTATCTATGTGGCTGGCCCCATGACCGGCTTGCCTGACTTCAACTACCCGGCCTTCAATGCTGCGTCTGAGCGCCTGCGCGCGCTGGGCTTTGAGGTGGAGAACCCAGCCGAGAACCCGGAACCGCATTGCGGCTCCTGGCTTGGCTATATGCGTATGGCCATTCGTCAGTTGTCTCAGTGCGATGGTGTTGCGTTGCTGCCAGGCTGGCAAAAATCGCGCGGCGCTCGCATTGAGCACCAGCTCGCCCAGCAACTCGGTCTGACTGTCGTTCCTGAGAGCACCATCCTGCACGGCCCTGAGGTGTGCGATGCCTGATCTGGTGAAACCCTTCGGCGTCCAATTCGGGCAGGCTATCGACAACCTCAAGGGCAAACTGCCCGAGGCCACCATGAAGTGGGACGATCTGGCAGGCCCGGTGCACGGCAAGGTGTTCGCCATTGCCGGTGCGACCAATACCGACCTGGTGGCTGATATTCAAAAGTCGCTGGTGGATGCCCTGAAGAACGGTACCACCATTACCCAGTTCCGCAAAGACTTTGATGCCACTGTGCAGAAGTACGGATGGACCTACCGTGGCAAGCGTGGGTGGCGCACCAGCGTCATCTTCAACAACAACATGCGCTCGGCTCATATGGCTGGCCGCTGGGAACAGCTCCAGGCCAACAAGGCGCGCCGCCCGTTCCTGCAATACCGTACAGCCGGGGACGCACGAGTGCGCCCCATGCACCGCATGTGGAATGGCCTGATATTCCCCATCGACGATGCTTTCTGGCAGACACATTACCCGCCAAACGGCTGGGGCTGCCGCTGCACCGTGCGCGCCTATAGCCAGGCCGATCTGGACGATGGCAATCTCCAGGTGTCTGAACCCTTCCAGGTCAAAACACGCGAAGTCGTCACACGCGACGGCGAGATCACGGATCGCGTGCCAGTTGGCATTGATCCAGGCTGGGACCACAACGTGGGGCAGAGCTGGATCGCCCCAGAGCTTGCCTTGGGCCAGAAAATTGCCGCCTTGCCCAAACCATTGCAGGGCTTGTTGGCTGATAAAGCCGTTTCACCCGCCTATCAAAAGGTGCTTAACGACAATTTCAAGGCGTTTAAAACTGCCATTAAACAGCCCGTTGGGCAGGCGCAAATCGTGGGATTTATGGACAGCGGCATGATCAATGCCATCGCAGAAAAGCTGCCCGAGGTGGAATTGCAAACCACCAGCGTGTCCGTCTTGGACAGCAAAACAAACCACCTGGCAGGACGCCACAAGGTCAACTCGCCGCAGGTGTGGCCGGAGGAGTGGGCAAATAACCTGCCCGAGCATTTCAGGAATTACCAGGCGGTTTTGCTGGACAAGAAGAGCGGGAATCTGATCGTCGTTCCGCAGGATTCATTCAATACCATGCTGCCCAAGATCGTGCTGCGCCTGAATCAACGAACCAAGATTGGACTGTCGGCGACCGTGGTGTCGCTTGGCGCTGCCGCTGCGGGCGACCTGGGCAATGCAGACGCATACGAGCTGCTGCTCGGTGCGCTGACCAAATAAAAAGCCCACACATGGTGGGCTTGGGTCAGGAAGTGCGCTACGTCTTCGTAATAACGGTGCCAAGGGCATTGCGTCTGGCTGGTGCGTTTCCAGTCCACTGACTTGCCCGAAGTGTAGTCCCGGACCCGGCTTTTTGCAATTTCTTGGTATTTTTCCTGCCACACACCAATCATTTAATCGGCATTTAATGGGCAAATGCCCCCCGATTTTTGGGCAGCTACTGGATCAAAATAAACGTTTCTCGCCGCCAACCTCTAAAACGCCCTAACTTATTGATTCCTTTGACGTTTTTCCTGTTTTTTCGACCGTTTTTGTGTGGATCAATTCAAACATCTCCCCCCTGTAAAGGCCGCGCTAACAGCGGCCTTTTTTCGTTAGCGAGACTGTATGTACAGCTCCAGATCCTCCGCGGCCATAGGGCGTGCGAACAAGTATCCCTGCCCGTAGTCACATCCCGCCTCGATGAGCAGGTCGCGCTGCAGCGCCGTCTCCACCCCTTCGGCAATGACCTTCATGCCCAGCGCGTGGGCCATCACGATGATGGCCTTGCACAGCGCTAGGTCGGTCGATGCCGGTATCAAATGCTTGACGAAAGACTGGTCTATTTTGATGAAGTCAATGTCAAACTTTTGCAAGTAAGACAGTGACGAGTACCCAGTGCCGAAATCGTCAAGTGACACTTGAATGCCTGCGTCACCCAGCTCCAGGAGGTGGTCGCCGACACGGGTCCCTGTGTCCAAAAGCAAGCCCTCGGTGATCTCCACCACAATGCTGCTGCCTGGCAAGCCCAGCGCATTGAGGTGGTCTGCCCACGTCGCTTTGTGGCTGTCATCGTGGTGGAACTGCACTGGCGACTTATTCACACTGATTTGAAAGTCAGGGTGCAAACGTTGCCGCCACTGAAGCACTTGGCTGGCAGCTTGTTGAAACACCCATTCCCCAATGTCCACGATCAAGCCGCTGCTTTCCGCAATGGGAATGAACGAGGCGGGGCTCACCAAACCCAGTTTGGGGTGGTGCCAGCGAATCAGGGCTTCCGCTTTGTGTACAGCGCCTGTTTGGAGGTTCACTATGGGTTGGTACACCACCTTGAATTGCTGTTCTGCCAAGCCGCTGCGCAAATCATGGGTCAGGCGCACCCGGGTTTGAGCGGCTTCCTGCAAAGCAGGGGTAAAGAAGCTAAAGCGGTTGCGCCCGGCGCCTTTGGCAACGTACAAGGCTTGGTCTGCATTTTTGAATAAGTCCTCGACCTCGGTAGCGTCAGACGGATACATGGTGATGCCAATGCTGGCCGATACAAATACCTGGTGGGCCCCTAACTGAAAAACTTCTGACAGACTGCTTAAAAGCTTATGCAGGATGCGCTCTAGGCTATCGGCGTCGTCCAAATTACCCACAATGAGTGTGAACTCATCGCCGCCCATGCGGGAGACGGTATCGGTTTCGCGCACACAGCTTTGTATGCGTTGGGCTGCCTCTACCAGCAGCAAGTCGCCGCTGGCATGGCCCAAGGTGTCATTCACTTCTTTGAAATGGTCGAGGTCAATAAACAGAATGGCCAGTTGTTGGTCTTCGCGTCGACTCTTCTTGATTTTTTGGTCCAGTCGGTCGCGCAGCATGCGCCGATTGGGCAAGCCCGTGAGGGGGTCAAAGAACGCTTGCTTGCGAATCAATGCCTCTGACTCTTTGCGCGGCGTGATATCGGTAAACGTGCCTATCATCCGCTCCGGTTGTCCCGCATCGTCCCGAGCAATGACCATGCCACGGCTGAGCACCCATTTCCACGAACCATCTGAACAGCGAATGCGGTGCTCGTTCATGTAGGTGGGCGTATGTCCATCAAAATGGTTTTGACGGTCGATCGCCATTTGCTGTACATCGTCAGGATGGGTGCGAGCATCCAAAATGTCAGGGTTGCTATCCAGGTCGGCCTCTGCCAAGCCAAACATTTGCAGCAGCCGCTTAGAGTAGAACTCCACCTTTTCTTGAATGTGCCAGTCCCAGACTCCATCGCCAGTGCTGTCCAGCGCGAGTTTGAGGCGCTCCTCGCTCTCGTACATCGCCGCTTCTGTGCGCTTGCGTTCAGAAATGTCCTGAATCACTGCTGTGCGCTTACTTAGCCGCCCATTCTCGTAGCGCAGGGTGCCCATGACGTGCAAGCAAATGCGTTTACCTGTGTAGGTGATGACATCTAGCTCCAATTCAAATCGGTCACTGCCGGGGTTTGCGCTGGCCAAATACTGCTTAACCGCGGCACGACCCTCGGGGGTGAAAAAACGCCTCACAGATTCAGGGGTAGGGGTGAACTCGGTTGGGGCCGTTTCCAGAATGCGATAAACGCCCGCGGTCCACTCGATGGTGTGTTCGAGCACATCGTGGTCAATGCCGCCCACCCGAGCGATGGACTGTGTGGCGTCTAGCAGCACATCTAGTCTTTTACGGGCAGCTTCAGCTTGCACATAGTTGGTCACATCGGCAAAGGTGCGCACCAAGCCTCCATCTGGAAGCGCCTGAGATCTCACTTCCAAGGTGCGTCCGCTAGGTGTCACGCGCAGGTAATTTTCTAAAAGACTGCTGGGCCCACCTGCTGCCACATCCATCACATGGGTGCGTGCGTGGGAGTCAATCAATTCACCTTGGGGGCCAAAGTCGCCGCGTACCATTTGGAAGTGCGTGACCTCCTGCAAGGTGGGCAATGTCGCCATAAAACTGAGAGGCAGGTCCAGCAGCTCGCACATGCGGGGATTGAACTTGCGCACCCGTTGTTGGCCGTCGGTCAGGACTATGCCTTGGGAAATACTGGTGAGCGTGGTTTGGAGTAGCGACGTATTGTCGAGTAACTGCGCATTGAGTTCTCGCAAGTTGTCCTCCACCCGTTTTCGCTCGCTGATGTCAATGTGCGTCCCTATCATGTGCACAGGGCGACCTTTTTCATCGCGCTGGACGATGGTGCCCACCGTGGCAATCCACTTCCATTGCCCATTCTTGCAGCGCAGCCTGACGTCCATGGCGTACTGCGCTTGGTCCCCGCGCAAGTAAGCGGTGAATGCAGACTTCACGGTGTGCACATCGTCAGGGTGCACCAGTTCCATAAACGCCTGGTTGTTATTGGCTATGTCACCCACGCTGTAGCCCAGCATATCTAACCAACGTTTGGAATGGGTTTGCTCGCCAGTGGCGATGTTCCAGTCCCAGGCGCCAAGGCCAGAGCTCTCCATCGCCAGCATCCACGGGTTGTCTGTGCATGTAGCCGGATTCGCGACCCGCCAGTCATGGGCGGCCAGCGAGACCGGACGGTCGGTGTCGTCGGATGGGCCGACCATTGCGGATAGTTGGCGTTTTGGCACGTATTTGCGGATAAATTGAGTCTGGAACAGACAGCTGGCAAGGGCCGCAATGTCGCGCTTCACCTCAGTTCTTGGCTTGCCGTCAGTGTGCGCGGTCGGGCGCTTGGCGTCAAGGTGTCTTGGGCAGACTGAGGCTGATTCGTAGGCCATGCGGCATCACTGCATAGGCACTGGCGGTGCCGCGGTGACGTTGCGCAATTTCAGCCACGATGGCCAAGCCCAGCCCGCATCCTCCCGGCATTTCGCTGGCCCTCCAAAAGCGCTCAAAGACCCGAGAAAGGTCATTGGCGCTTAAACCAGGGCCGTTGTCCTCAACTTCTAGCAAGCATGTGTTGCCTTCCGTGTGGGTGCGCAGGGTGACTGCAGTATTGCGCCCGCTGTAGCGCAAGGCATTGTCGATCAGGTTGTTCAAGGCTTCGCGCAGCAAGAGCTTGTCACCAGGCACCATCATGGTGTCTTCTCCCTCGTAACCCAAGTCTACGCCGGCCGCAACTGCGCGAGGGGTCCACTCTCGGGCCACCTCGCGTGCCAAGGCCGCTGCATTGATGGGGTGGAGGCTGACTTCTGCTTCGGTTCTTGCCAGTGACAGCAGTTGGTTGACCAAGTGGGCACTGCGCTGCGCGCCAGTGTGGACTTTTTCCAACCGTTGTTTGAGTGCTTGTGGCTGCGTTTCTTGCATCGCCAGCTCGGTCTGGCTGATGAGCCCTGCCAATGGCGTGCGCAACTGGTGGGCCGCATCGTTCAAGAAGCGCTTCTCTTGGCTCAAGCTGCGACGCAGGGTGGTCAACAACTGATTCAACGCATTGGCCAAGGAGTGAACTTCTTGGGGAGCCTGTGTCATCTCGATAGGGGAGAGCGAGGCCGTTGTTCTATCCGCCA
The DNA here is from genome assembly GCF_006974105.1 of Rhodoferax aquaticus. Lineage (NCBI taxonomy): Bacteria > Pseudomonadati > Pseudomonadota > Betaproteobacteria > Burkholderiales > Comamonadaceae > Rhodoferax > Rhodoferax aquaticus. Next base: position 3,889,716 of record NZ_CP036282.1, on the reverse strand, counting down.
ACTGAGATTCCAACTTGTGCAGGGGCGCTAAACCACGGCGCACACCGGCATACACGAGAAAGCTCAGCACCGCCCCCATTAGCAAGAGGGGGAAAAGCACGTCTCGTACCAGCTCACGGGCAAATCGCTGCTGTACCGCCAAGCTTTTGGCTACTTGCACTTGCATGCGCTGCGGGGTCAGCCCATCGCCAAACCCCAACTCCACAGCCGCCACCCGCATGGGCTTTCCGTCCATGACCAGGTCGTAGAGGACCGGCTCGTTTTCGGGGCTGTAAATGGTGAAAGGCGGGCGTGGAAACTTGCTATTGCCCAGCAGAAAACTCCCAGGGGGGGACGACACCATGTAGAACACCCGGTCGGTGGGGTCTTGTTCCAAGATGTCTTGGGCGGCGCGAGGAAAATCGACCAAGAGGCCGGAACCTAGCGGCTTGACCTGACGCGACAAAGCCCGCACCGATTGTGTGAGTGACTGGTCAATCGTTTTTTCCGCGTAACTCAGTGCCACCCGAAAGGCGAGCACGCCCCCCATCAGCCACAACACCAACTGCGGCAGCAAGAGCCATAGCAACAATTGCCGCCGCAAAGACAAACCGGCAGCCGGCTGGCTCATGGGCTCTCTAACTCCAGCATGTAGCCCAAGCCACGCACATTGCGGATGTTCAGTCCCGAGTCCTGCAACTTGCGGCGCAGGCGATGCACGTAAACCTCCAGGGCATTGGAGGCCGTGGCCGAACCATCAGCCGGCTGGGTCTGCCAGACAGCCAAAACATCTTCACGTCCCACTACTTGGCCTAAGTTGCTCACCAAGAGTGACAACAACGCCCACTCGCGCTGGGTGAGCTCCAGCGGAACATCGTCTAGCCACGCCAGGGGCAATGTTGGGTCCACACGCAGCCGCTTTTCTGCTGCGCTCTCCACTTCCATGGAGCCGCCAAAGGCTGGCATTCGGGAGCGGCGCAGCATGGCTTGCAGCCGGGCCAATAGCTCGGCCATGACAAAGGGTTTGGTGAGGTAGTCGTCGGCTCCGGCGTTCAGGCCTTGAACCCGGTCGTCAATATCGTCCCTGGCGGTAAGGATCAGCACGGGCAGGGCGTTGAGCCGTAGGCGTATCCAGCGCAGCACGCTAATGCCGTCTACCTGTGGCAAGCCAAGGTCCAGAATGACGCCGTCAAAGCGGGTGATCTCCAGCAGGGCCTGGGCTTGCGCACCATCGCTGGCACTGGTCACACTGTGACCAGCATGCATCAGCTGCGCGCACAGGCCATCGCGCAGCAATTCATCGTCTTCAACAATCAGCAAATGGGACATGGGCCTAGCATACCAAGATGCTCACACGCAGCGCGGCGCTACAGGCCTGCTGACACCGCTTGCACGCGCGCAGCATGGATGAATTGGCCTATCTTTGGGCCAGTGGCACCCATGGATTGGGCGTGAGCTGCTACTACATTGGTAGCAATTGATTGTGCATCTTGCAGGGCTTTTGCAAGCCGGCCTGCCTGCGGGTAGGGCTTGTCTTGGTGCCCCAGGCGACCCCGTGCATCACATTCGCAGGCGAGCAGCACCTCCGCAAAGCGGACGGGTTTGCGAAACGCGTCGCAACGCTCCAACAGGCGCACGATGGCAGCTGCATCTAAGCTCCCACTGCGGTGGATGTTGCCGTGCTCGCGTGCGACCACGATCGCCAGTTCACTGCAGTCCAGGGGTACGCGCAAGGCCGGGCACAAGGCTTCTAACAGGCGCACACTGCGCGCTTCGTGGGCGATATGGCGGGGCAGCACATCGGTAGGCGTGGTGCCCTTGCCCAGGTCATGCGTGAGGCAGGCAAAGCGCACGGCCAAGCTGGCCCCCACGTGTGCGGCCATGTCCAGTACCAGCATTACATGGATGCCGGTATCCACTTCGGGGTGGTGCTCGGGGCTTTGTGGCACGCCCCAGAGCCGATTGAGGGCGGGCATCAGTTTGGCAAGGGCACCGCAAGCACGCAAAACCTCAAACATGCGGGAGGGTTTGCCCTCCATCAGCCCTTTGGCCAGTTCTTGCCATACCCGCTCAGGCACCAAGTGGTCCACTTCACCGCCGTCTACCATCTCTTGCATCAAGGCCAATGTTTCGGGGGCCACCGAAAAGTCGGCATAGCGCGCAGCAAACCGGGCCACGCGCAAGATGCGTACCGGGTCTTCTCGAAACGCGGGAGTGACATGGCGCAGCACTTTGGCGGCAATGTCGCGTTGGCCACCATAGGGGTCTACCAGGCGGCCTTCGTGCAGCCAATCTGCAGGGCTACCTAAGGCTTTGGTACTTGTTTTAGATGTGCTATTGAGGGTAAATTGGCCGTTATCGCCTGTCGGATAAGCGCGTACAGCTATTGAATTGATAGTGAGGTCGCGCCGGGCCAAGTCTTCTTCTAGTGTGACATCCGGGGCTGCATGGACCGCAAAGCCTTGGTAGCCGGGTGCGGTTTTGCGCTCTGTACGGGCCAAAGCATATTCTTCGCGCGTCTTGGGGTGCAAAAACACAGGAAAGTCTCGACCCACCGCAATAAACCCAAGGTCCAGCAACGCTTGGGTGCTGGCACCCACCACCACCCAGTCCCGGTCTTGGACGGGTTGGCCCATGAGTGCGTCGCGCACGGCACCGCCAACCAAGCAAATGTCCACGGATTCAGGGCCTCATGCGGTAGGGTTCTTCAAAGTCCAAAAAGTCTTGCTCTGCGCGCGCTTGCTCTACCCATGCCTGCACGCCGGGCAAGCCACAGACCCGCGCCACATATGCGGCAATGGCTTCTGGCACCGGTAGGCCGTAGGTTTTCAGCCGCATGCAAACGGGCGCGTAATAGGCATCGGCCACGCTGAACTCGCCGAACAGCATCGGGCCGCCGTAGGCCTCAAGCAATCCGCTCCACATCTCGACCAAACGCTGCACATCCGCACGCACACCGGATTTGTCACGCCAGATGAGGGCACCAGCATCGGCCAAGTCGGCCTCGATGTTCATCGGGCAGTTGCCGCGCAAGGCCGTAAAGCCGCTGTGCATTTCGGCGCATACGCTACGGGCCTGGGCGCGGGCGGTTCGAGCTTTGGGCCACAGCTGTTTGTCGGGGTGTTGCTCGGCGATGTACTCCGCAATCGCCAAGGTGTCCCAAACGGCCAAGTCTTCATCCACCAAGAGAGGCACCTTGCCTGTGGGGCTCAAACCCTGGAGCGTGGCTTTGAATTGGGAATCAGGCGCAAAGGAGTCAAAGCGCACCATCACTTCTTTGAAGGGAATGCCCGCTTGGGTCAGCAAGACCCAAGGTCGCATGGACCAAGATGAATAGTTTTTGTTGCCAATAAACAGGTGGTACATAAGTGCCTTCATGCATTAGGGGAGGTCCAAGCCCAACTCAGGGCTTGCGGATTCTTTGGGCCCCACGGTGCCCAAGCGCGCTTTGAGGGATTGGGACTGCCCGGTAATCAAGGCCGCATAGTTGGTGGCGTTAGACAGCACTTTCTTGACGTAGTCGCGGGTCTCGGTAAACGGCACGTTTTCCGCCCAGATAGCGCCCTCTAAAGTAGCCGCACCGTCTTGGCCTCGCCACATGCGAGGGCGGTTGGGGCCTGCGTTGTAGGCCGCAGCAGCCATAGGCATGGAGCCGCCAAAGTTGTCGAGCACCAGTTTGAGGTAGCCCGTGCCAATGGCAATATTGGTGTCGCGGTCGTTGATGTCACTGGCGCGGAAGTCAGTCAGGCCAATTTTTTTGGCGGTCCACTTGGCGGTGGCGGGCATGACTTGCATCAAGCCTGAGGCACCGACGTGCGATTGCGCGTCCATGATGAAGCGGCTTTCTTGGCGAATCAGCCCATACACAAACGCGGGGTCTAAGCCAATTTGCTTGGTGCGCGCCAATACAGCAGCCTTAAACGGCATGGGAAACCGCTGCTCTTGGTCTGTGCTTATCTTTGTGCGCTCGCTGGAGTTGATGCAGCGGTCCCAGACCTCGGCGCGGCACGCCAAGTCGGCGGCAGCCAGCATGCTGCGGTCGTCCAAACCGCCGCGCACATGCAGGTTGGTGCTGTAGTTCCACTCTCGCACTCCCTCAGAGCGCATGCCAATTTGGATGGCGTACAGGGCGCGGGCCAGCCCTTGGTTTTGGCGGGCCGCCTCGCGTTCTTCGGACGTGAGTGGCTCAGGCCGGGGTGGGGTGGTGATGCGTTGGCCTAACTCTTCGAGCGCTAGCTGCTCGTAAAACCCGCGAGGGCTGGCAATGCTCTCTAGCAGGCGCAAAGACTCAGCACGTGCACTCTCGGTTTGGGCCTGAATCATCAGCGCGCGCGCACGCCAGTAGACCCACGTTGGGTCTTGTCGCAGGCTGTCTGGCATGGCCGCAATGGCTTCGGTCACCTGATTCCAGCGACCGGTGCGCAGCGCGGCACGGGCCATCCATGCCAAGTGGTCCTCATGCAGGTGTTGCACTTGTGCCTTGGCAAAGTAGTTGGGTGCGTCATTCGACAGTTTTTGGGCTGCTCGTTTGCCGATCACACCGTAAATCCAGCTGCGTTCTTCTTTGGTCAGCTGTGCGCGCCAGCGCAGTTTTTCTACTTCCACTGCCGCTTCTTCGGGGTCCAAATAGGCTTGGCGAATCAAGGCCAGAGACACCAACTCCCGCGTTTGCGGGCGCAAAGCGGTGAGCTTGTCGTTGAGGTACTTGCCTGGGTTTAGGTAGATGGCGTTGACGGTTTTGACCCAACTTGGGTTGAGCAAACCCACGGCTTGGGTGGCCACGCGCAAGCGGTCGTTCTCCATACCCAAACGTGCCCGCACCCAGGCTACTTGGGCCATCACGGAGTGGTCTTTGAGTAACTGTTCTGCGGCACTGGCGCAACCTTCATCGGCGTCTTTTAGCGACAGCCAGGTGGACTGCACCTGCGATTTGATGTCGGTCCCCGAGCTCAAATAGTCGGCAAGTAAGCCATAGCAACGCACCGATCGGTCGTCGTTCATGCGGAACTTGGGGTACTCGCGGTTAAAGCTGGCCCAGTCGCGGTCGCGCCCCATTTTGAGCAGCCACTCATTGCGCAGCTTGTCTTCTTGGTAGCTACCGCTGTAGCGTGTCATGAACTCTTGAATTTCGCGCACAGGGGCTTCGTCCAAGCGTGCCGAAATCTCCCAATATGCGGCCCAGGGTTCCAGTAAAGAGCCCCGTGCTTGGGGGAGTAGCGCTGCAAGCTTGCGCTTGTCACGTTGTTTATAGGCCTGCGCCATGTCCATCACCGCTTGGTCGGCGAGGGTGTTGTCTCGGCCTTGGGCCAAGGCGGATGAAATCGAGGGGGACAGCGTCGCACCAAGGAGGGCGATCGATGTCAGAATGGCTGAAAACTGCATGTGGTGATTATGAACAACTCAGACGATAAGCAAGCGGCGGAAAAAAAGGCACTTCGTAAGGCTTTGTTAGCTCAACGTTTGGAGATGCCGGATCGGCTACAGCGCGCCGACATGTTGCAGCAAGTCATGCGCATTTGGCTGGTAGGACGCCCCGATACCGTCATCGGTGCCTACTGGCCCATTAAAGGCGAGTTTGACCCCTTGCCGGCTTTGCACCGTTGGAAAGAAGACGGTGAGTTGATTGACCAGCCACAACCCCGGCGCATTGGTCTGCCCGTGGTCAACCGTGAGCACAAGACCATGACCTTTCATGCCTGGTACCCTGGCTGCCCCATGGAAGAAGACGCCTATGGCATTCCCAAACCCAAGGACACGGAGCTCATTGTTCCCACCTTGTTGTTCGCCCCCTGTGTCGGCTATGGTCCCGGGGGCTACCGACTGGGCTACGGCGGTGGGTTTTACGACCGCATGTTGGCGACTCTGAGCCCCAAACCCTTTACGGTGGGCTTGGGCTATGGGGTGGGCTATGTGCCGGACCTAGAGCCAGAGCCGCATGACGTGCCGCTGGACGCAATTCTTAACGACTACGGGGTAGTTTGGCCGGTTTAGCGGCTGACGGCTTGGCCACACCGGCCTGTTTGACAGCGGTCTTTTTCACCGCAGGTTTTTTGTTGGCATGCGCGGCCACCGCTGCTTGTAGGGCCAAGCGGGCCCATGGCTGCATGAGCGCGGGTGACTCCATCGCATCGGCGGGGGCACTGTAGTAGTTCATGCCCCTGGTCTTCCCGTCGGCTTCATAGGTAAAGCGGGCGCAGCCCTCAGCTTCAAACAAGGCTTGGCTTTGAACATCGGCTTTAAGCCACAAGGTGTCCCCTTGGCCCAAGTTGGCCAGAATGGCGATGGTCATGCCGTCGATGGCAATTCCCCAGCCTCCAAACATCCGCTTCGCCCGGCACGGGCCGATGGGGCTCAGCAGTTCACAGCAGTAGTCGGCAAAGTCACTGGGAATGGTGGCCATGGGGTGTCTCAGTAAGGCGTGTGCTTTAGGGCCGCTGCATCAAGACGCGGGCGTCGGTTTCGTAGTCTTGCAGGGTTTGGGCCAAGCGCTGGCGTTGGTTTGCCGAAGTGCTGTTGTGCACTGCCGCCAGCGCGGCGCAACTCTGCGCAGTAATGGTGGCCAAGTAAGCGCGGAACGCCGGGTCTGGGGAGTTCAAAGCGCGCGCCAACATGGCGCGAATATCAGCTTGACCCTGTGCTTCTGTGGCGTTGCTGTTGCGCAAGTCACGCAAGGTTTGTAGTGTGTCTTGCTGGCGTCGCAGCATTTCACGGTAGTTCAGGCTAGGGTCAAAGTCTGAGTTGTTGACCTGGTTGCGCAACAAGGCGACTTGGGTGGCATCTAGGCGCCCATAGAACGCTTCCGCCCGTTCTTGGAGCTTTTTGGTACGCAGGTCGGTGCGTTCGGCCTTGCTACCTTCCAGCCACTCTTCTCGCCACTGTTTGTTGCGTTTTTCAAAGGTGCGCGCCATGTGGTCCAACTGTGCGGGCTGCAAATTGGTGCTGAGGGCGGCGAACGCTGGCACCAAACGGTCGCTGGTCGCTAACACGCGTGTCTGCACATAGCTATAGACGGCGCATATTTGTTCTGGGTTCACGGGGTTGGGGGCAGCGGCTTGCAGGTTTTTCAGCAGATCTGCAAGCAGCGGCAACTCTTCTTTGCGGTGCCAGTCTTGCAGCGCCACCAGCTCTGCGCGCATGGCATTGCTTTGGGCGGTGCTGAAGTCAAAGTAGCCATCGAGCCACCAGTAAGCAAGGGTGGGCGCGTTGTTATAGCCCAAACGCACGGCACTGCAGCCGCTGAGCGTGAGGGCGATAAAGACTGCGCAGATAATGGCGAACCAACGAAACAACAGGGGCATAAGAGTGGCGGCAATTCATCAACATCAACGTGGCGAAGAACAAACGCCCGCAGTCGAAGTGGTCATTATGGCGGCCGGCAAAGGCACGCGCATGAAGAGCAAAAAACCCAAGGTATTGCACACCATTGCGGGGCGTCCCTTGCTGAAGCACGTGCTGGATACTGCCGCTGCGCTACTGGCCCAGAAAGTGGTGGTCATTACAGGGCATGGTGCTATGGAAGTGGAAGCGGCTTGCGCAACATCCACGGGCGCTGCAGCTGATTTTTCCCTGAATTTTGTGCGCCAAGAGCCACAGTTGGGAACGGGGCACGCCGTACAGCAGGCGGTGCCCGCTCTATCGGACGACAGCGTGGTGGTGGTCTTGTCGGGCGATGTGCCTTTGACCCAGGCCGATACCTTGTTCCATCTCATCAAGGCCAGCGGGGGCCATCAGCTTGCTCTCTTAACGCTGGAGCAAGCGGACCCCACGGGCTACGGCCGCATTGTGCGTGCCCAAGCTTCGGCAGACGCCGATGGCGCGGTGCAAGCCATTGTGGAACACAAAGACGCCACACCCGAGCAACGCCGCATTACCGAGATTTACAGCGGCATCATGGCCGTGCCCGCTGCGCAGCTCAAACGCTGGTTAGCCCGCTTGGACAACAAAAATGCCCAAGCCGAGTACTACCTGACCGATATCGTGAAGTTCGCCGTGGCCGATGGCGTGCCCGTGGTGGGCTACAAAATTACCGACGCGGTGCAAGTCGCTGGGGTCAATAGCCCGGTGCAACTGGCCGAGTTGGAGCGTGCCTACCAACTGCAACAAGCCCACCGCCTGATGGAAGAGGGCGTGCGCTTGGCAGACCCGGCCCGGCTGGATGTGCGTGGCGACCTGCTGTGCGCCCACGATGTAAGCATTGATGTGAACTGCGTGTTTGAAGGCCAAGTGAGCTTGGGTGAAGGCGTGTCCATTGGTGCCAACTGTGTAATTGCCAACGCGGTGATCGAGGCCGGTGCCGTTATTCACCCCTTTACCCATATCGATGGTGAAAAGCTGGGGGTGACCGTGGGCGCTGGCGCGCTGATTGGCCCCTTTGCCCGTCTGCGCCCCGGCGCGCGCTTAGGGGCCGAAGTGCACATCGGCAACTTTGTGGAAGTCAAAAATTCCACCTTGGCCAAGGGTGCCAAAGCCAACCATTTGGCCTACTTGGGCGATGCGACCGTGGGAGAGCGCGTTAACTTTGGTGCGGGTGCCATTACCGCCAACTACGACGGCTCTAACAAGCACCGCACCGTCATCGAAGCGGACGTGCATGTGGGCAGCAACAGCGTGCTCGTGGCGCCCCTCACCTTGGGTGCTGGCGGCACGGTGGGCGGGGGCTCTACGGTAACCAAAGACACCCCGGCAGGCGCCTTAACGGTGGCTCGCGGCAAGCAAGTCAGCATTGCTGACTGGGCCAGACCCCAAAAAATAGCACGCTAATGGCTACCCAAGTCAGTGCGCAAGTCGCCCAGCCCTTGGCGCTGGCAGATGTGCTGGCCGAAAACGCTGCGCTGCGCGCGCAGCTGGCTGCGGTCCGAGCCGACATGCATGAGTTCACCCACTGCGTCTCGCACGACTTGCGCGCCAACTTGCGCCACATTTTGGCCTACGCCACCGTGATTGAAGAGGATGCAGGGCCCACGCTGGCCCCTGAAGTGTTGGGGCATTTAGGCACCATCCACCACGCAGCCAAGCTCATGGGCCTGCAGATGGATGGTCTCAAAGAGTTTGCACGAATTGCCGCTGTCGTGCCCCAGCCTAGCGCAGTGTCTTTGGGCGACTTGGTGGCCGAGGTGCTTGCCCACATGCAAGCCAAATGCAGCGGCCGCTTGGTCACGTGGAGCTTGGCCAACACCTGGCCTACCCTGCACGCGGATTCGGCATTGGTGCGCCAAGTGCTCACCCACGTCGTGGGCAACGCCGTCAAGTTCACAGGGGCAACGCCAGCCGCGCACATCGACATAGGCTGGGAGCCATGTGCGGATGACGCCAGCCGCTGCACGGTCTGGGTGCAAGACAACGGCGCTGGCTTTAACTCCGCCCACAAGTCCAAGCTGTTCCACGTTTTTCAGCGTTTGCACAGCCAGCGTAGCTTTGAAGGGTTGGGCATGGGCTTGGCACTGACCCGGAAAATACTGGAGCGCCATGCCTGCACGGCGTGGGCTGAAGGTGCGGAGGGCGCAGGTTGTTGTGTGCGCTTTACCTTGCCCCTTGCAACTGCGTAGCTTTCCGATTGCGGGGCAGTATTCGCGGCTCAGGCCAGTGGCAACTCTGCTCCAAACTTGCTGCGTTTCACGCTGAAAAAAGCCTTCACATTGCGCACATTGGCGTCTTGCGTGAACAAGCGCTGCACCAAGGCTTGGTAGCCGGGCATGTTCTGCGTGTGCACTACCAGCACAAAGTCGGGCCCCGGTGACACGCGGTAGCACTGTTGCACCGCAGCGTCGCTAGCGACGCGGCTTTCAAATTGGTCCAGCGATTGGCTGTCTTGCCGGTCTAGGGTGATCTCCACAATGGCACTCAGGCCAAAGCCCAGCACCGCAGCCAGTTTCTCCGGGTTGAGTACGGCCACCTGGCGCTCAATAAGCCCTAAGTCGTGCAATCGTTTAACCCGGCGCAGGCAAGTCGGCGGCGAGGTGTGCACGCGCTGCGCCAAAGCGTGGTTGCTTAATCCCGCGTCCTTTTGCAGTTGGGCGAGAAGCTGCAAGTCGATGCTATCGAGTGAAATTTCTTCCATATTTGATTATTTTTTGAATTTAAATTTCTTAACTTTGAATTCATGAAATTTTCGTTCATAAAAAAGCGAATTTCAATCAACAATTTTTTGCATGCAGGGCTAGCATCCCACTATTCAACAACTTGGGAGTTTGTCTATGTGCGGAATCGTTGGTGCTATCTCTACCCGAAACATCGTTCCTGTCTTGGTGCAAGGCCTGCAGCGCTTGGAGTACCGCGGCTATGACTCATGCGGCGTCGCGGTGTACGCACAAGACGACAAGCCCGGTTTGCGCCGCGCACGCAGCACATCGCGCGTCGCCGAGTTGGCCGAGCAGGTGCAAGCCGGCGACGTGCATGGCACATTGGGCATTGCCCACACCCGCTGGGCCACCCACGGTGCGCCTGCGGTGCACAACGCGCACCCCCATTTCAGTCACGGCCCAGGCGCGGATGCCGCCAGCCGCCCAGGCCGCATTGCCTTGGTACACAACGGCATCATTGAAAACCATGACGAACTGCGTGCCACACTCAAAGCCCGTGGCTACCAGTTTGACAGCCAGACCGACACCGAAGTCATCGCCCACTTGGTCGATAGCCTGTATGACGGCGATCTGTTTGAAGCGGTAAAGGCCGCTTGTGCGCAGCTCCACGGTGCGTACGCCATCGCAGTGTTTTGCAAAGACGAACCCCACCGCATGATTGGCGCGCGTGCTGGCTCTCCACTGATCTTGGGTGTGGGCGCGGATGGCCAAGAGCACTTCTTGGCCAGTGACGCCATGGCCTTGGCCGGTGTGACTGACCAAATCGTGTACCTCGAAGAAGGCGACATGGTGGACGTGCAGCTGGGCAAATACTGGCTCATCGACAAACAACACGCCGCAGTGTCCCCCGCTCAACGTCCGGTCAAAACGGTGCATGCGCACAGCGGCGCTGCAGAGTTGGGCCCTTATCGGCACTACATGCAAAAGGAAATTTTTGAGCAGCCGCGCGCTATTGCCGACACCTTGGAAGGTGTGGAAGGCATTGTTCCCGAGCTGTTTGACCAGCAAGCCAACCATGCGCCTGGGGCCAACGCAGCGCGCGTGTTTGCACAGGTGGACTCCGTGCTCATCTTGGCCTGTGGCACCAGCTACTACAGTGGCTGTACCGCCAAATACTGGATCGAGAGCATTGCCAAAATTCCATGCCAGGTCGAAGTGGCCAGTGAATACCGCTACCGCGACTCCGTGCCCAACCCCAACACCCTGGTCGTCACCATCACCCAGTCCGGCGAAACGGCCGACACCTTGGCCGCCTTGCGCCATGCCCAGAGCTTGGGTATGAAACACACGCTGACCATTTGCAACGTGGCGACTAGCGCCATGGTGCGCGAATGCAGCCTGGCCTACGTGACCCGCGCAGGCGTAGAAATTGGCGTGGCCAGCACCAAGGCGTTTACCACCCAGTTGGCAGGCTTGTTCTTGCTCACATTGGCCTTGGCGCAAGCCAAAGGCCGCTTGAGCAGCGAAGACGAAGCACGCCACATCAAAGCCATGCGCCATTTGCCAGCCGCATTGCAGGCGGTGTTGGCGTTAGAGCCGCAGGTCATTGCTTGGGCTGAAGACTTTGCCAAGAAAGAAAATGCCCTTTTCTTAGGCCGTGGCTTGCACTACCCCATTGCCATGGAAGGCGCGCTCAAGCTCAAAGAAATCACCTACATCCACGCCGAAGCCTACGCCGCAGGCGAGCTCAAGCACGGCCCCTTGGCCTTGGTCACCAGCGAAATGCCCGTGGTCACCGTAGCACCGAACGACTCACTGTTGGAAAAGCTCAAGAGCAATCTGCACGAAGTGCGCGCCCGTGGCGGTGTGCTCTACGTGTTGGCCGACGCCGACACCCGCATCGACAGCGGCGAGGGCTTGCACGTGATCCGCATGCCTGAACACTATGGTGAGCTGTCCCCATTGCTGCACGTCGTGCCCTTGCAACTACTGGCGTACCACACTGCCTTGGCTCGCGGAACGGATGTCGACAAGCCCCGTAACTTGGCGAAATCGGTCACGGTGGAGTGAGGACAGAGGGGCGGGCAAATTACTATTCTGGGCAATTAAAGTCGTAAACCTGAGCTCAGGCTCTTGGCTCGCCATGGTTGCCCAAGTGCTCTGCACGATTTTTCCCTGCGCCCCCGTGGTGTTCCTGTAGTGCCAACCACCTGAGTTGACACTCCCGACGTGCTTGGGAGCTCACGTTGTCAAGTCACCTGCCGGGCGCTAGACTGGCCGCCATGTTTTCCAAGTTTTGGATATTCCTAGCATCGGTGTTGCTGGGCGTGATGTCGTCCTCAGCCACGGCGCGCGCAGTGAATGTGTGCATTTCAGACCGACCTGTGCCGCCCCACACCTACCCTGATCGCGAAGGCCCGTTGCAGTGGCTGATGCGCTCCGCCGCAAGTCAAAGTGGCCCCGGCGTAGTATTTTCCGTAGCGCCCTTTAAACGCTGCCTTTTGGGCTTGGAAAAGGCAGAGTACGACGCTGTACTGACTGTGTCCGGCGTGTCCGAGAACCAAACCATTTACGCCTTTCCTCGCCTGCCCAATGGGGAGTTAGACAGCAGCAAACAGAGTGCAACCGTGCGGCATGTGGTCATCCGGCGCAAGGATGACTACGTGCAATGGAATGGGCGCTCTTTTTCTAACCTTGCGCGCCCTGTGATGTACCAGGCAGGCGTCAGGATGCTGCAGGAAAAGCTCGAAACACTCCAAGTCGCTGTCGACGCCAGTTCGAACAACGAGACCCAAACCCTGCGCAAACTTTTGCTCCAGCGGGGCGATGCAGCCATCGTGCTATCCAGCATTGCCGATGTGCTCTTGCAAGACGATGAGTTCAAGGGCAAGTTAGATGTGTTGCCCGAACCCTTCGGTCAGTTCACGATCTACGTCGCGTTCAGCACGTTGTATTACAAAGAAAACAAATTGCTAGTCGAAGACCTCTGGAACCGTATGAAAAAGTTGCGCAACTCCGCTGAGTTCAAAAAGCTAATGGCCACCACTGCTCAGTAGAGGTTTGCCGTAGTTGCTACTGGCGGGCGGCTCAGCCCGCTGCCCCTTGATCTGGCGTGTGAACTGGCTGATCGCCCTCGTAGATGTTGCGCAACATGCTATAAAAAAGGAAGCTTGCTTCGCGCGCAGCTGCACTTTTGCACCATGCTACGCAACACTGACGAGATCAACAGCTACACCTTGGGCGCTACCGACGGTGAGGTGGGCTTTGTGTGCGACTTGTTTTTTGACGACCAAGAATAGGTCATTTGCTACCTTGTTGTGCAAACCGGCACTTGGCTGGCTAGCCGCAAACATCAGCGCGGCCAAGCCTTGGGTGAGCGCACTGCGCCGATGCAGGCTTGAAGGCGCGAACCGTTTTGGGCCACCAAGGCGCACAAGGCATTGTTAGGGACCTCTATGGCCCAGAAGCTACAGCCTCGCTGTGCCAAGTCGCCGTGCACACGTACCACGTCACGCTCGTAGCCAAAGTTGGCGAGGGGATTGACGTCGGCCAACTCGGCCTTCACCTGGGCCGCCATTTCCTCGGCGCTCAATTGCACCAGGGTGCACGGTGCAAAGCCTACGCTTAAGAGCTCTGCTTGCGCAGCCTCAAGGGACGTTTTTTGTGGTGAACGCGACCACTGCGCGCCCTCCAAAAAAGACACGATGGTTCGGTGCGTGGGGCAACACGGGTCCGTAAACATGCGTCTGAGAGCTTCTAGAGAGCAACTCCAATGCCGCGTAGCCAGACCCACAGCTTTCCCAATGGAGCGCAATATTGCTGCAGTTTGCAGTACCGGTGAGCGCAAACCTAGCGGCTGCGATGTCTATCACCACTGCCTGTGGACCTACCCCAGCTACGTCCCCAAGGTATGCACAAACTGTTCGTACATGGCGTCGACCGCGCGTGAGCGCTGTGATGCCTTGCTGCGCAACAGGGCAACGTTCATAGTGCCCAGTGCAGGCAGTTCAAATTCCTTGGGCAGGTTATGCAGCGGCTGCAAGCTGGCGGGCACACTGCAGCGCGTCAGCACGGCCACGGCAAGCCCGCTTTCCACAGCGGCCACTTGGCCAGTCAGGCTGGCGCTGTGGTAGACCACGCGGTAGGCACGCCGCTTGGCTGCCAGCGCCGCGATGGTTTCTGTTCTGGCCATGCTTCCTGATTCATAAACCGCAATGGGCAGGGGCGTTTTGCGCCACACCTCGAACTGAGGGGCGCCCACCCAAACCAGCGGCTCTTGAAACAGCAGCTTGCCACGCTGGGGCTTGTCCCGTGACACCAGTGCCAAGTCCAAATCGCCGCGCCCCACCTTGGGAATGAGTGAGGTGGACTGCTCACAGGTCAATTCAATCTCCACCCCATGGTGGCGGCTGGCAAAGCTGCGCAGCACCGGCGCCAGGTAGGTGGTGGCATAGTCGTCCGGCACACCCAGGCGTATGCGGCCTTCGAGTTGGATGCCGAACAGCGCGGCGTGGGTCTGGGCCTGCAACTCCAGCATCCTGCGCGCGTAGGACAGCAGTTCGGTGCCTGCTGCGGTGATCTCCATGTGGCGCGGGCCACGCACAAGCACGGGCTTGCCCAATGCGTTTTCCAGTTTTTTGATCTGCATGCTCACCGCCGATTGCGAGCGGTGCAGCATGGGTGCCGCAGCCGACAGAGAGCCTGCGTCCACAACGGCCACAAAGGCGCGCAACCAATCAATTTGAAAGTCCGGGTACTTCATAGCGACAACTTAAGTATTCGATAAACGCATGGTAGCTATTTGAACTATGCGCTTTACAGAAATCAAGAGATTCGTGAACATGGGCTTATGCAAACCCCAACCGCCACCACTATCGTTCTCCCCGCCACCATGCAAGCTGTGCGCGAGCGGCAAGGTCTATGGCTGATGGTGGCGGGTGGCGTTCTGCTAGGCAGCATCGGCGTATTCGTAGAAGAGGCCGGCCAGCACCCGCTGGTGACGGTTTGGTTTCGCTGCGCTTTCGGCGCGCTGGCGCTGCTGCTGTGGAGTGCGGCCACCGGCAAGATGCAAGACCTGCGCCTGGGTGGAGCGAGCCTGGCCGTGGCCTGTGCCACCGGATGTTTGATGCTTCTGAACTGGACCCTGTTTTTTGCTGCCATTTCACGCACCTCGATGGGGGTCGCCACGGTGGTGTTTCATATTCAGCCCATCTGGGTCATCCTCTTTAGCGCCATCTTCTTGCGCGAGCCGGTGTCCAAAGGCCAATGGCTGGCCACGCCGGTCGCCCTGTGCGGGCTTGCACTGACCACCGGCTTGTTGGATGACATGGCATCGGCCCGGTCTGCCAGCAGCGAGTACATGCTGGGCTTGTTGCTGTGCATGGGCGCTTCCTTGTGCTACGCCGCCGTCACCTTGCTGAGCAAGTCCAAACAAGCCATCAGCCCCTTCGCATTGTCGTTTTGGCAGTGTGGGGTGGGCGCGGTGGTGCTGGCGTGGGCACCGTTCTCCTTGGGATGGCCCCAGCAGCCCAGTGCCTGGCTGTGGCTTGCAGGGCTGGGCGTCATTCACACCGGCCTAGCCTACGTGATTCTGTTTGCGGGTATGGCACGGCTCACTTTCGGCAAGATAGCCGTGTTGCAATTTGTGTACCCTCTGGCCGCAGTGTTGTTTGACTGGGCCGTCTATGGCACCCGCTTGAGTGTGGTGCAACTCGTGGGCGTCGCACTGATGGGTGCTTCTGTGTGGACCATCAGAAAACCAAGCGGCAAGTCGTCGCTAAGCCGTTAAGCGCCATTGGACTGCACCTGTGTCATTTTGCGCACAGACGCCAGCGCTGTGTCCCCTTTGGCTCAAGAGGCCAGTAGTTGCTCGCAGGTTTGCCTTGCTGCCTCTAGGTCTAGGGCCTGCAAGTCCAGCTCTAACGCTTGCAGCAGATCGTTGGGCAAACCCTCTAGTTCATGGCGCACATCCGCGAAGCGTTGCAGTGCGTTCAAGTCATCTGCTTTCAGCAAAGCCAGCAACTCAAGCAAGGCGGGGCGTGGATCATGCGCGGCGGATGTATCTGTCGCCAACACGGACGTAGGGGCTGCATGTTCTGACAGAGCCGCTATGGCGGTGTGCATCAAGTCTCGGCTTGCCTGCACCAAGGAGAGCAGGGGGCTGAGTTGCGGTCGGCAGGCCCCGGTGCCTTCGGTGCGGCAGAGGGCCTCTAGCCTTTCCGCCTCGTGTGCCAAAGCAAGCGCCCCCAGAGAGCCTGCATTGCCCTTCAAGGTATGCAACAGCATGGTGGCTTTTTTCGCGTCTTCGGCGTCCAAAGCGACAGACAGGTCTTCGGCCACCGTCTCCAAGATGGCCGCGAAATCGCGCGCCGTTCGCACATACAGATGCCGCATGCCCGACATGCGTCCGATCGCCAGCGCAAGATCAAGCCCTTCAATGACGGGCAGAGGGGCGCTAGGCGGCGGGGGCAGCTGCGTTCCTGATGCAACGTCCTCAAACCCCGTCAGGCGTATTAACAGGGAGACCAGTTGTGCCATGTCGAAGGGCTTGCCAATATGTTCATTCATACCCGCAGCAAGGCAGGCTTCACGGTCCCCAGACATGGCGTTGGCGGTCATGGCCACAATGGGGAGCGCATTGAGTCCCAACTGCTCACGAATCAAGCGGGTGGCGCCATAGCCGTCAAGTACGGGCATTTGTACGTCCATGAGTACCAAGTCAAACTGCGGTGCTGCAGCACTGACGGCCTCTACGCCCAGCTGTCCGTTGGCTGCCAGGGAAACGATGGCCCCCTCGCCAGAGAGCAGCTCTTCAGCAATCTGCTGGTTAATGAGGTTGTCTTCTACGACCAGCACACGCATCCCTTGTAGCTGCCGCCCTCCAGGTCGGGCCCGGGTGACCTGGCGCATGGATGAGGATCCGTTGGCGCTGTCTGCAATCGCATCCAGCAGCATGGAGGCCGTCACCGGCTTGACCAAGAACCCACTCAGCATGGCTTGTTCGTCAGAGCTACGTTGCGCCAAGGTATCGCGCCCGTGGCCGGTCACCATGATGATGGTGGGCGGAGGCACGCCGCAGCGTTCGCTCAGTTGACGGAGTTGGCGCGCAGTGTCCCACCCATCCATCCCCGGCATTTGCCAGTCCACCAAGATGAGTGGGTAAGGAAACGCGTTGGGTGACGCATCCAAGGCCTTCTGCACGAGGTGCACGGCCGCATCGCCGCTAGACGCCACCTCAACCGGCCAACCCCAAGATTGCACGATGCTGTAGGTGATGCGCTGAGCCACGGGGTTGTCGTCAATGACCAAGGTACGCATGGGGGCCATGCTTTGCCGCGATGGCCGCGCCAGCGTGACAGGTATCTCCTGCGAAACAGGTAAGTCAATGCGAAAGCTAAAGGTACTGCCTTGCCCCACAACGCTGGAAAGCGTTAGCTCACCGCCCATCAGCCCCACGAGGCGTTTGCAAATGGCCAGCCCAAGGCCTGTGCCCCCGAAGCGCCGGGTTGTTGAAGCCTCCGCTTGTGAAAAGCCGCTGAATATATGTGCTTGGTTTTCGGGGGCAATGCCAATGCCCGAGTCCTGAATGGCAAACTCAAGCTGCACCGTGGAGTCGGTGGCAGACAGCTGGCGAATTGCCAGCACCACTTGCCCTTGCGATGTGAACTTGACGGCGTTGCCCCCAAGGTTGATCAGCACTTGCTGCAATCGCAGGGCGTCGCCGCTTACGACTTCTGGCAAATCTGGAGAAACATCGTAAAGAACCTCGATGTCTTTCGCGCCTACATTGGACGAGAGCACCACAGAGAGGTCGCGCAGCAATTGATCCAAGCGAAAGGGTTCGTGCTCTAACTCCATCTTGCCCGCCTCGACCTTGGAGAAATCCAAGATGTCGTTGAGCAAACCCAATAGCGACTTGGCAGCCCCTTCCGCCTTGCTGGCGTAATCAAGTTGACGAGACGTTAGCTCGGTCCCTTGGAGTAGGTGCAGCATGCCCAGTATGGCATTCATGGGGGTGCGTATCTCGTGGCTCATGTTGGCCAGAAACTGGCCTTTGCTGCGGCTCGCTTCTTCCGCGTGGTCGCGGGCAATCACCAAGTTTTCCATGGCTTTTTCACGCTCGCGCTCGGTTCTCCACAGCCGCCACAGCGCCCAGGCCATGAGGAGTAGCAAGGTCAACGCAATCACGGAGGAAACGAGTAGTTGCGAGTACCAAGTACGCAGAACCTCTTCTTGGCCAAGGGCAACATAGATGAAAAACGGAAAATCATTGAGCACCAAAAATGTGGTGTAGCGCGTCTTACCATCGAGTGGCGAAGTAAACAGCGAATGGCCCAGTTTTTCGCCTTGCACAATGCGGTCGAAGTTCGATGACTTGGTGATCTTGTGCACTTCTGCTGGAATCGGAGGCTGGCGAAGCAGCAGTTTGTTGTCGGTGGCACTGCGGATGGCGATCAAACCTTGCGGGCCAAGATCGATCGCTGCAATCGCTTTTTGCAGGTAGTCGAGATCAACGAGTACGGACGCTAGGCCTACAAAGGTGCCCTCAGCATTGCGTATTGCCCGTGCAAAAACGATGGTGGGTCGACCGTTTGATTTGGACACCACCACATCCGTCCACACCAAACCGGCGGATGGGTCAGCCTGCAAACGCTTGAAGTGCGAACGTTCGGCAACGTTAAAGCTTTTGAACGTTCCAGACGAATAGATGGTGTCACCCACAGCGTCCACTACGTAAAAGTCTGCAACTTCTGCGAAATTCACCTTCAACGAGTCTAAATAGCTCGCCCAGTCTTTGCGATAGCGGGGCGCGAGCTTGGCGTCCAACTCTTGAGGCGCAATGCGGCGCACCACGCCTTGCAAGTCTGCATCTAGGCGGCGCAAACTGGAGTCAAATTGACGCTCCAGCACCTTGGCTAAGTTGGTGCCATCGGCCGTGGCCTTTGCAACCGCTTGGTTATGCCCTTCACGCAAGAAATAGGTGAACAAAAGGGCGGTGCCGACCAACGCCAGCAGAAAGAGCCCCAGATATCCATAGACCCGACCGCCAGCCTTGGAGGCACGCTCTTGGAGAGCCATAGAGTCCGTATGCGCTGGGGCGGGCATGTGCACCTCTCGGTCAGGAAATGGGAAGTCCATGTTACAAGAGCTTGTGCAAAAGGTGTAGCTTTTGTGCCTGTGGGATTCACCGGCGCTTTTAATGCATTCCTTATCTGTGAGCAAGGGTTTCTCTGCAGACGGGGCGGACGTAAGGCCTGCAATACTCACGGCTTCATTGCAGATGTTTGACGCTGGGTCATCTGGCAGCCCTTGGCTGCGGACCCATGGTACCCCACGAGTCTGCACGTTGTTAACAGCGCAAGGAGAATGGTGTTGAATGTGAAAAAAGTGGTGCTCGGCACCTTGGTTCTTGTGGGCGTTGCCGCTGTTGGCGGCTGGTTGAGCTTGGACAAAGAAACACGCGGTTTGTTGGCCACCGTGCCGACCAACCGCGATTTGTTGTTTTGGACCCAGCCGCAGCGCGATGCGGCGTTTCGCGCCTTGGACCGCCTACCTATCTTGGCCAAGGTGCATGTGGTGCCCGCAAGCGGCAACCCTTCACCTTTGCCTGCAGGGGCACCGTTGAAACTACCTACCGATGTGGATGCCTACATGGCGGGCCAGCGCATGGCTGCACTGCTGGTGGTGCACGATGGCAAGCTGCGCATGGAGCGCTACGGTCTGGGCTTTGACGGCGATGGCCGTTGGACCAGCTTCTCGGTGGCCAAGTCATTTACGTCCACCTTGGTTGGGGCCGCGGTGAAAGATGGGTACATCAAAAGCTTGGACGACAAGGTAAGCCTCTACATCCCTGACCTCAAGGGCTCTGCCTATGACGACGTGAGCGTGCGCCAACTGCTCACCATGACCTCTGGCGTCAAGTGGAACGAAGACTACGCCGATCCCAACTCCGACGTCGCCAAGTTCAACAACCACAAACCCACCGATGGCGTGGACGCATTGGTGAGCTATATGCGGACCCTGCCGCGCGACGTGCCTGCAGGCACACGCTGGCTTTACAGCACGGGTGAAACCAACTTGGTGGGCACCTTGGTGCAGCAAGCCACCAAAAAGCCTTTGGCCACTTACCTCGCTGAAAAAGTGTGGGGCCCCGCGGGCATGGAGCAGCAGGCCACCTGGATCTTGAGCAAAACTGGCCAAGAGATTGGTGGCTGCTGCGTGCAAGCCGCCCCGCGTGATTACGCCCGCATGGGCCAGTTCATCTTGAATGGTGGCATGGTCAATGGCAAAAGCATCGTGCCCGATGGCTGGTGGGCGGAGGCCACTACCAAGCGCACCGACATTGGTGAACCGGGCCGTGGCTATGGGTACCAATGGTGGACTTTTGATGACGGCAGCTACTCCGCCCGGGGTATTTTTGGGCAAGGCATTTTTATTGACCCCAAACGCAAGCTCGTCATCGTGTCCAACGCCAATTGGGCTGGCGGCGCCAGAGACAAGGTCGCTATCGTAGCACGCGATGCGTTCTACCGCGATGTTCAGAAGGCGGTTGACGATGAGGGCGCTGCGCCTGCGAAGTGAAGGCGTACAACGCATGCACCCTGTTGGACGGGGCCCAACTACAACAAGGCCTTGGCGGCCTCAATACGCAAGCGCAAGTCCACGGTGGTGTCCTGCATCACGCCCCATAGAAAGCGCCTCGCTTCTTGGGCGTGCGTGTCATAGTGCGTGATCGCGGCTTCGGTGGGCGGCGTGGCTGAGGCGCTAAGTGCCGATAGTGCAGCTTGAGGTGGGGCCGATGGAACAGCGCCCTGCAGCGAGTCGCAAGCCGTTTGAAAAACAGCCGCCGGAATGCTGCGCAAGCGGCTGAGCACTTGGGCTTGCGCATCGGGCGTAGGTGTCATGTCCAGCCAGGGCTCGTCGGCCAGCACGGGTGCCAAGTCGGGGGTCACAAAGGCTGACCAATTGCCGGTGTCGCTTTGTACGGCAGGCACCTGGTCCGCATGGGTCCAAAGCAGCTCACCTGAGCTGGCTGGCATGGGCCAGCAGCGGACGCGCTCGGGCTTGACCTCGGGCAAGTAGCGCATGCGCAAGGCCTGCATAAAACGGTGTGCCTGCTCCGCGCTCACCGCCTCTGCCAGCGAGAACCAGAGCTGGTAGCTGTCTCTGCCCGATACCGCAATGGCGGGTGCGGGCAGTTCCAGATCCGTTTGCACGCCACGCCATACGGTGGACATCAGCGACCAGTCTGCGGGACGGCCCAGGGCAAGCACCATGGTTCGCACCAAGCCGCGCTCCGACACCAAGGCGAAGTTGGGCTGTGCAGTGGTGGGCTCAGGGGCGTAGAGGCGGGCGAGTTCAGTGGCGAGTGGGTGCATGGTGCATTGGCGGGTGCTTGGCTACTCTTTGGTCTTGCGAAACGCAATCCAAGCGGCAATGGCGGTAAAGGTCACGATGATGGCGATCACAATCCAAAACCCGTGCGGGTGTTCGTTAAATGGGACGCCACCCACGTTCATGCCCAAGAGGCCCGCAATGATGTTGATGGGCAGCGCTAACACGGTCACGATGGTCAGCACAAACAGGCTGCGGTTATTGGCCTCGGCCACGCGTCCGGCAATCTCTTCTTGCAGCAGCTTGATGCGCTCTTGCAGGGCGGCCATGTCGCTCAAGGCTACGTTGAACTCTTCGGTAGATTGGCGCAGGTCTTCCAGGTCTTCTTCTTGTATCCACGCCGGGGGCTTGCGCAGCAGGCGAAACAGGGCAGCAGGCTCGGGTGCCAGCAGTCGCTGCAGGCGCACCAGCAAACGGCGCAGCGAGCCGAGGTCGGCCCGCTTGGTCTCTAGCCGGCCGGCCAACAGCTTGTCTTCAATGCCATCCACACGGGCTGTGGTGCCGCGCACAATGTCCACCAGCACATCGCCTTGGTCATGCATCAGGTGCACCAAGAGTGCCACCGAGGAGCGCACGGTAGCGCCTTTGCGCACAGCGTCACGCAGCCGGTCAA
The DNA here is from genome assembly GCF_006974105.1 of Rhodoferax aquaticus. Classification (NCBI taxonomy): domain Bacteria; kingdom Pseudomonadati; phylum Pseudomonadota; class Betaproteobacteria; order Burkholderiales; family Comamonadaceae; genus Rhodoferax; species Rhodoferax aquaticus. The sequence continues at coordinate 3,867,711 of NZ_CP036282.1, read as the reverse complement.
TAGAGCGCAGCGGTTGCAGCCGCGCGCTGACCACCAAGTTCCGGCCCACCGACAGCCACAATGTGGAGATGTCAGAGGGCTCAAACGCAAAGTCGTAGTGCACATCGTTCACCACGGCCACCAGGGTGTCGTCGTCCAGCTCCACGCGGGTAGAGCGTGAGCCGTCTTTGAGCGACTCATGAAACACGCCAGAGAGCTGCAGGTTCTCGCGCAGCCACTTCTCGGTAGACGCGTGGGCCATATTGAAGTGCAGCCACACAAAGCCGCCTTGGCTGGCGACTTGCTCCGAGTTCAGCCAGCGCAGGGCGGCTGCCGCGTCAAGCGCCACCGCATGCCCGTCGGGGTTGAACTGAAACCCGTAAATCAGGCCGGAGGTGTCTGCGCCGTAGGTGGGGTTAGGGGTGTTGTTGGCCATGCTGGTTGGGTGGAGGGAGCTCCAAGTGTAAGCAGCCCGGCGGTAGGGGGCTTCAAGCCGCCATTGTGCGTTGGAATTGTGAAGCCGTGGCAACGCGTACCACGGCCCTATGCCTTGACGCACGGACGCTAGCTCTGCGGAGAGCTTGGCGCAGTTTTTGTGGAAAAATGGCCTACGCGCCCGTGGTTAAAGCGCAAGCAGCTACAAAAACAGGAGTAACCGCTTGTCGGCTAGCGCTGCGCCGTTTGGTAAGCCGGGTGCACAAAGAAAGGGGCGTCAGAGCGTGGCAGGCTGGGGCGGCCGAGAATGATGTCCGCCATTTTCTCGGCCAGCATGATGGTGGGCGCATTGAGGTTGCCGCTCACCACATCGGGCATGATGGACGCATCCACCACCCGCAGGTTGCTCACGCCATGCACGCGTCCGCTGCCGTCGGTCACCGCCATGTCATCGGTGCCCATGCGGCAGGTGCAGGAGGGGTGCAAGGCGCTCTCAGCGTGCTCACGGATGTGGGCGTCAATCTCGTCATCGGTTTGCACCTTGGCGGTAGGCGAAACAGCCTCGCCACGGAATCGGTCAAACGCGGCCTGTTCAAAAATCTCCCGGGTCAGGCGCACGCCCGCGCGCATCTCTTTGCGGTCTTGCTCGGTGCCCATGTAGTTGAACAAGATGCGTGGCGCGTCCTTGGGGTTGGCGCTCTTGAGTTTGACAAAGCCTTTGCTGGTGGGGCGCATAGGCCCCACGTGGGCCTGAAAGCCGTGAAAGCTGGCCGGTGCACTGCCGTCGTAGCTGATGGCCATGGGCAAAAAGTGGTACTGCAGGTCGGGGTGCTTGACACCGGCATCGCTGCGAATGAATCCACCCGACTCAAAGTGGTTGGTCGCACCCAGGCCCGTGCCCTTGAGCATCCACTCCACGCCGATCTTGAGCTTGGCCCAAGGGTTCATGGCGCTGTACAAGGTGATGGGCTCTTTGCAGGCGTACTGCACATAGGTTTCCAAATGGTCTTGCAGGTTTTCACCCACACCCGGCAAGGCCGCCACCACGGGCAGGCCCAGGCTGCGCAACTCGTCAGGGTTGCCAATGCCGGAGAGCTGCAAAATTTGCGGCGAGTTGATAGCGCCACCACACAAGATCACCTCGCGGTTGGCACGCAGCACGTCCAGCGTGCTGCCGTTCACCACTTCCACGCCCACCGCCTTGGGGGCTTTGTTGCTGGACTCGGTGACCACGCGTGTGACCAAGGCACGGGTGCGCACATGCAAGTTGGGGCGCTGCATAGCGGGGCGCAGGTAGGCCATGGCCGTGCTCCAGCGCCTGCCCTTGTGCACCGTCATGTCCATGGGGCCCAGACCTTCCTGGCGGAAGCCGTTCATGTCTTCGGTGTAGGCATAGCCCGCTTGTTGTCCGGCTTGGATGAAGGCTGTGTAGAGCGGGTTTTTGCAGGCGCCGGTGGATACGTGCAGCGGGCCGTCGTTGCCTCGGTAAGCGTCGCCCCCTTTTGCGCGGGTTTCGGCTTTGCGAAAGTAGGGCAGGCAGTCGGCGTAAGACCAGTGCTCTAGCCCGGCGTGGCTGGCCCAGCCGTCATAGTCCAGTGCATGGCCGCGGATGTACACCATGCCGTTGATGGATGACGAGCCACCCAGCACCCGGCCACGCGGGCAGTACATGGCGCGCTGGTTCATAAACGGCTCGGGCTCTGAGTGGTAGAACCAGTTGAACTTGTCGTTGGCCAGCGGGTAGGCAAATGCCGAGGGCATGTGGATGAAAATGCTGCGGTCACCCGGGCCTGCTTCCAGGACCAAGACCGTGACATTGGGGTCTTCGGTCAGGCGGTTGGCCAGCACGCAGCCCGCCGAGCCGGCGCCTACGATGATGTAGTCAAAGTTTTCAGTTGCCATAGCGTTTTAGCGGTAGCCGCAGGCCACTTGGCCCAGTTCCACATAGACAGTTTTGAGTTGGGTGTAGTGCTCCATGGCCACCATGCTGTTTTCGTGGCCAATGCCCGATTCGCCAGCGCCGCCAAAGGGCATTTCAATGGGCGTGATGTTGTAGTTGTTGATCCAGCAAATACCGGCCTTAAACGCCGCCGCCATGCGGTGGCCGCGCGCGCTGTCGCGGGTGAATACGCCAGCGGCCAAGCCAAAGCGGGTGTTGTTGGCGCGGGTAATGACTTCGGCTTCGTCGTCAAACACCAAGACCGACATGACGGGCCCAAAGATTTCTTCTTGCACGATGCGCATGCCATCAGTGCAGTTGCTAAAAATGGTGGGCGCTACAAAGTTGCCTTGTTCAAAACCAGGCACTTGTGCTGCCGTGCCGCCGCACAGCAAGGTGGCGCCTTCCGCCAGACCAATTTGGATGTAGCCCAGCACTTTTTCTTTGTGCGCGCTAGAGATGAGGGCGCCCACTTCAGTCACAGGGTCCATGGGGTCGCCAATGCGCAACAGCTTGGTGCGCTCGGTAAGCCGTGCCAAGAACTGGTCGATGACACCGCGCTGCACAAACACGCGGGTGCCATTGGTGCAGATCTCGCCCTGGGTGTAGAAGTTGGCCATCATGGAGGCCGTGACCGCTTGCTCCAGGTCGGCGTCGTCAAAAATCACCAAGGGGGACTTGCCGCCCAGCTCCATGGTCACCCGCTTGAGTGTGTTGGCGGCGCTGGCCATGACGCGCTTACCGGTCGGCACCGAACCCGTGACCGACACTTTGGCCACATCGGGGTGGGCCGCCAAAAGCGCGCCCGTAGAACCACGCCCTTGCAAGACCTGAAACACGCCCGGTGGCACGCCAGCTTCCAGATACACCTCGGCCAGTTTTACGGCGGTCATGGGAGTGAGTTCAGACGGCTTGAAGATCATGGCATTACCGGCTGCCAGCGCGGGGGCGGACTTCCAGCAGGCAATCTGGATGGGGTAGTTCCACGCACCAATGCCAACGCAAATGCCCAGCGGTTCGCGGCGGGTGTAGGCGAATGCGTTCTTCAAGGGATACTGCGCCCCGGCCAAGGTGGCGGCAGCGCCTGCAAAGTACTCAATGCAGTCCGCGCCGCTGGCGACGTCTACCACCTGGGCTTCTTGCCAGGGTTTGCCGGTGTCTTGGACCTCTAGCGCAGCGAGTTCGTCATTGCGTTGGCGCAGCAGCTGCACCGCACGTTGCAAGATGCGGCCGCGCTCGGTGCCCGTCATGGCGGACCAGAGTGCAAAGCCGCTCTGTGCGGCCGCAATGGCGTCTTGTACATCGGCCTCAATGCAGTCGTGCACACCACCGATGACGGCGCCAGTGGCGGGGTTGACGGTGTCAAAGCGTGCGCCGCGCCCATGGACTGCGCGGCCGTTGATGAAGCTGGGGATGAGTGTGTCGGTCATAGAAGATATTTTGCAGTCAAAGCTCAGCGCAGCACCACCGTTTTCATGCCATTGATGAAGACACGGCGCTCCAGCACAAAACGCAAAGCACGGGAGAGCACCAAGCTCTCGACCAAGCGCCCCGCTTGGGACAGGTGCTGCGGCGTGTCCGCATGGTCTACGCGCTCGACGGACTGTTCAATGATGGGGCCTTCGTCCAAATCGGTGGTGGCAAAGTGGGCGGTTGCGCCTATGAGCTTGACGCCACGGTCAAAGGCTTGCTGGTAGGGGCGGCCCCCTTTGAAACCGGGCAAGAACGAATGGTGGATGTTGATGACCCGGCCATGCAAGCGCTGGCACAGGTCTTCGCTCAGCACTTGCATATAGCGCGCCAGCACTACAAATTCTGCGCCCGTGTCGGCAATCAGGCGCTCCAGCTTGGCTTCTTGTGCGGGCTTGGTGTCTGCGGTGATGGGGAGGTGGTGGTAGGGCAAGCCTTCGGCGTGGGCAATGTTGGCCAAGTCGGGGTGGTTGGACACAATACCCACAATGTTCATCTTGAGCTCACCACGGCGCCACTGGGCAATCAGCTCGCGCAGGCAGTGGTCAAACTTGGACACCATGATGAGCACCTTGGTGGGCTCCGCCAGGTCATGCACCTGCCACTGCGCGGCGGGAAAGGTGTGGGCCAGTGCGCCAAACGCGTGCCGCAGTTCTTGCACCTCGGTGCGCAGGCTGAACACGCCGCGCACGTAAAAGCGCTCGGTGGTGTGGTCATCAAACACTGAAAATTGCTCAATGTAGGCGCCATGTGCGTCCAGCAGTTGGGAGACCGCTGCAACCTGCCCGCGCGCGCTGCCGCAGGCCAGGTTCAGGCAGTAATGGGTGGCGGTGTCTGTGGTCATGGGCGAAAGGCGGAAGAAGTCGGTACGGAGATCAGGATGGGCCCACGAGGGCGAGCGTAAGCAAGCCCACCCCGCGCAGCGCAAGAACGGCTGCGTGGGAGGTGTGAGCCCAGGGGGCGGGTTACTTCAGCGCAGCTTGAACGGCGGGCAAACCGTCTTGGCCACCAAAGGTTTTCACGCCTTTGAGCCAAGCGTCAATCACGCCAGGGTTCTTCTTGAGGTAGGCCTTGGCAGCAGCGTTGGGCTTGGCTTTGTCCATGATGGACAGCATGACGGTGTTTTCCATCGCGAGCGAGAACTGCAGGTTCTTCAAGAAAGTGGCGACGTTGGGGCAGCGTGCTTCGTAGCTGGGAGGCACTGCGGTAAACACCTTGGCTTCGCCCAGGTTAGGCCCAAACACGGCGTCGCCACCTTCCAAGTATTTCATCTTGACTTGCACGTTCATGGGGTGGGGTTCCCAGCCCAAGAAGACGATGGGCTTGTTGCTCTTGGCGGCGCGCATCACCTCGGCCAACATGCCGGCTTCTGATGACTCCACCATCTTGAAGCTCTTGAGGTTGAAGTCGTTCTTCTTGATCATGTCGGCGATCAATGCATTGCCGTCGTTGCCTGGCTCAATGCCGTAGATCTTGCCGTCCAGCTCTTTTTGGAACTTGGAGATGTCGGCAAAGGTTTTGAGGCCTTTGTCGTACAGGTAGGCGGGAACTGCCAAGGTGTACTTGGCGCCTACCAAATTGGGCTGGTCCAACACCTTGATCTGGCCCGCTTTGACGAAAGGCTCAATCATGGGCGTCATGCTGGGATTCCAGTAGCCCAAAAACGCATCGATTTGCTTGGACTTGATGCCAGCAAATGTGATGGGTACGGAGGCAATGGTCACGGTAGGCTTGTAGCCTAAACCTTCTAGCACCACAGAGGCCAGCCCTGTCGTAGCTGCAATGTCGCTCCAGCCGACGTCGGCAAAGCGCACGGTTTTACAGCTGGCGTCTTCGGCATGCGCCAAAGACGTACTAAGAGAAAATACTGCGGCAGCAACACTGAGCAGAGCGAGTTTGAGTTTCATGGCCAGTTCCAAGTGAATGAGTGGGGTTTAGCAACGCTATGACACCACCCTACTTTGGCAGTTTGGCCCTTGGAAACTTTGCTTGGAACGACGCAGACTTGTTCACGTGCGGCACGCAAAAGTGGTCGTATGCGTACAAGTTAAATCTAGGGTTTACCCTTGCTGGACGTGCGTGAGCAGCTACCAAAAAAATAGCATGAAGATGCTGTTTCTGGTAGCCAAGCACCGCGCAAAATCGCCGCGATGGAGCGAGCCTAAGCGCCGAACTGTGGCTTACGCACGCACTGCGTATTGCAAGACGGGTGCGGCCCGATTGCTTGCACGTGCCGGTACCGGTTTGCCCGTTTGGTTGCGCCGTTCCTCGCTGGGCGAGTGGCCGTACAAACCGCGATAGGCCTTGCAAAAGTGCGAGGCCGATTGAAAGCCACAGGCTACTGTCACTTGCATGATGGGCATGCTGCTGTGGGTGAGCAATTCTTGGGCTCTGCGCAGCCGCAAGTTCATGTAGTACTGCGCGGGGTTCATGCTGAAGTAGCGGTGGAACAAACGCTCTAGCTGGCGCAGCGACACGTGGATCACGCCTGCCAACTCTGCCAGTGGCAAGGGTTCCTCGATGTTGGCGGCCATGATTTCGGCTGCCTCGGTCAGGTGCTGGTAGCCAGGGCCAATGCACTGGGGCTGAGGAATGCGCTGGCGGTCGTTGCTGGCACGCAGGCGCTCCACAATGAACTGCTCGGAGATATCCATCACCAGTTTCACCCCATGCTGTGCACGCACCAAATGCAGCATCAAATGCAAGGGGGCGGTGCCCCCTGAACAGGTGTAGCGGTTGCGGTCCATGATGAAAACTTCGGGCGAAAACTGTACGCGGGGAAATTCTTCACCAATGGCCGCCAAGTTTTCCCAGTGGATGGCGCAGCGGTAGTCGTCCAGCAGGCCTGCGCTGGCCAATGCAAACGAGCCCGTGCACAGCGCCCCCATGGCCGCGCCTTGGGCGGCGCATTGGCGCAGCATGTGGCGCAGCCGCTCGTCGGTGTTGGCGCGAATGTTGACCCCACCGCAGACGAACACCATCGCACAGTCGGCAAGGGCTTGGGTGCCTCCTTCGGTGGCGATGCTGAGCCCGTTGCTGGCCACAGAAGGGGCGCTGTCGGAACTTATGACGGTCCAGCGGTAAAGCTCGCTGCGGCTGATGTAGTTGGCCATGCGCAGGGTTTCCACCGCGTTGGCAAAGGCAATCATGGAGTAGTCCGGCATCAAGATGAAGCCCACATGGGTACAGCTGGGGCACGCCACGGGATCATTGGCACCCACGGTGGGCAGCGATGTGGGATGGGTGGGGGCGCGTGGCACGGTAAAGGCTCCTGATTGCTTGTCTCTTGGGGTCTAGCTGTCGTGACCCTTGCGGGCGACGCCAAAACTCTCTGTCAGTCTGTCCAAGATGATAGCCAGCAAAACGACGGCCAGACCACTCTCAAACCCTAGGCCAATGTCCAGCCTTTGGATGCTGGCCAGCACATCGTTGCCCAAACCACCCGCGCCCACCATGGACGCGATGATCACCATGGACAGGGCCATCATGATGGTTTGATTGACGCCGGCCATGATGGTGGGCAAGGCGATCGGCAGTTGCACTTTGAACAGCAACTGCGCGGAAGTGCAGCCAAAGGCGTTGCCGGCTTCCACTTGCTCAGAACTCACTTGGCGAATCCCCAAACTGGTGAGGCGCACCACCGGTGGCATGGCAAAAATGACGGTTGCAATGGTGCCCGGCACGCGGCCCAAGCCAAACAGCATGGCTGCTGGGATCAGGTACACAAAGGCGGGCATGGTTTGCATAAAGTCCAAAATCGGGCGCACGGTGGCGTTGACACTGTTGTTGCGGGCACACCAAATGCCCAAGGGAATTCCGTAAAACAAGCTGATCAAGGTGGCCGAGAGCGTGAGCCCCAGGGTCACCATGGTTTGAGGCCAAAAGCCCGTGACCACGATCAGCATCAAGGCTAAAGCAACAAACAGGCCAAAGCCCCAGCCCAAGCGCCGTACACCTACAACGGTGGCCACCAATATGACCAACCAAAAGGGGATAGCCAGCAAACCTTGCTCAATGGATTCGGCAAAGCCTTCCACCAGCACGCCAATCGAGTCAAACACCGTGGCACCGTTGTCCAACAACAGTTTGACGCCTGCATTGACCCACTGGCCCAAGGGCAAGATGTCGTGGGTGGCTTCGGTGAACTGGGTTAAGAGATCAGACATGGCGGGCTTCCTGGGACATTTTCACGAGTAGGCTGCGGGCAGAAATGCTGCCCATGAGTTGGTCGGCGGCATCAAACACGCCTACAGGCTCGTTGATGCTGAGCACGATTTGCATGGCTTCGGGCAGCGGGGTGCTCCAAGGCACGCGGGGGCCGCCGTTGTACGAGTGCCCGTTGAGCACGGGGTCGAGCAAGTCCGCCGCAGTGAGGTAACGCGAGGTGTCTATGCCCTCAAAGAACTTGTGCACATAGGCATTGGCCGGTTGCGTGATGATTTGGTGCGCCGTGCCTTCTTGCACCAGCTGGCCGCCCTCCATGATGGCAATGCGGTTGCCAATGCGCAGCGCTTCTTCCAGGTCATGCGAGACAAACAAGATGGTGCGTTTTTGCTCACGCTGCAAACTCAGCATGAGGGTTTGCATCTCAATGCGCTTCAAGGGGTCCAGGGCGGAGAAGGCTTCGTCCATGAGCAAGATGTCGGGGTCTACCGCCAGCGCACGTGCCAAGCCTACGCGCTGCTGCATGCCGCCGGACAGTTGGTGGGGGTACTTGGCGGCATAGGTGTGCAGGCCCACTTGGCCCAGCACCTCCATAGCGCGTTTCTCGCGCACCTTGCGCTCGGTGCCCGCCATTTCCAAACCAAAGGCTGCGTTGTCCAAGACATTGCGGTGTGGCATGAGCGCAAACGACTGAAATACCATGGCCACGCGCTTGCGCCGCCATTTCACCAACTCAGCTTGTGGCAACGCTGCAATGTTTTCGCCGTCGATATTGATAGCGCCTGAGGTGGGTTCTACCAAGCGGTTGATAAGACGAATCAAGGTGGACTTGCCGGAGCCCGATAGGCCCATGAGCACGTAAATCTCGCCCGCGTTGACGTCGAAGCTGACCTTGTTCACGCCGACGACTTGGCCGGTTTTGGCGAAAACCTCGTCTTTGCTGTGGCCTGCGTTCAGAAGCTTTTGTGCCTCGGTGGTGTTGCTGCCAAAGATCTTGTACAGATCTCTCACGCGAATTTTTACATCGGTCATCACGGTCTCCAAAAGTGTTCAACTGCTGGCGAAAAGCTGCAGTGTTTTTATAAGCAAGCGCCGCGCCACTTTGGCGCGAAAAGTGAAATCAAATGGGGTGCGATAGGCCTCGCGCAGCAAGGCCTCGCCATGCGCAAAGGGCAGCACATCAGCGGGACAACGGGTGGTGAATGGTGAGCAAGAAACGCAGGCCATGGGGGTGAGGTGTTTCATACTCTGGGCCAAGGCTTTAGCGGTCGAGTGTGACGTCACTGCTGGGTGTGCTGCAGCAGGGCAGCATCCAGCCTTGGTCAACTTCGCGCTGGCGTATCCCGCCAGCGTGTTTCATGTCAACCGTGCCGGCAAGTTTCTGTGTTTTACAGGTTCCGCAAGCACCGCTGCTGCATGACGAGGGCAGACGTACCCCCGCTTCACTGGCTGCTTGCAAAATGGTTTGATTCTCACGGCAGCTAAAGGACTGCTGGGTCTTTTGCAATTGAACGGTGTAGCTGCGAACGCCTGACGCCACTGGCTCTGTGGCAGGGGGAGAAGCTTGTTCGGTGGGCGCTTGCAGCGTTTCAAATGCAAAGCTCTCCTCGGCGTACTGCTGCATGTCAAAGCCCGCTGCGCCCAAGAGGGTGCGCACCGCGCCCATGAACGGGGCGGGGCCACAGGTGTAGACCGCGCGCTGCATGAAATCGGGCGCAATATGGGCCAGCCGCGCGCCATCTAGGCGACCCAAATGCCCAGCGTAGCTGCTACCCGGCGTATGGTTTTCACACACGATGGCCAAGCGCAGCTTGGGCATGTTGCGCGCCATGAGCGTCAGTTCTTCGGCAAACAACACATCGGCCGGGGTGCGCGCGCAGTGCACAAACACCACGTCGGCATCGCTGGCCAAGTCGTGCAGTGCGCGCGTCATCGACATGAGCGGCGTGACACCACTGCCACCCGACACAAAGAGGTAGCGCTTGGCCGGTTTTTCAAAGCAAGTGAATACACCGCTGGGCCCCATGACGCCTAGCGACATGCCCACCTGCACGTTGTCATGCAACCAGTTGGATACCAGGCCACCGGGTACCCGCTTGACGGTAATGCTCACCACATCAGGCCGTGTGGGGCTGGACGACAAGGTGTAGCAACGGTTGACCTTGGTTCCTGCGATGTCCAGTTCCAGGGTGATGAACTGCCCGGGAAGGTAGCGAAAGCTGCGCGGCTGCGCGGCGGCCAGCACAAAGGTTTTGACGTCGTGCGTTTCTTGGCGCACCTGCACGCAACGCAAGGTCTCATCGTGGTCACTGGACCAAGGTGCGGCCGGTAGTGCGGCAAAGTTCGGGGCGTGGGCGGGGAGTGTCATGCCGGGCGTGTGTTAAGCCGTTTTGGTCAGTGCGCTCAGGCGGTTGACGTACCAGTTGCAAAACTTCTCGACCAAACCTTCGGTGAATGGCGAGTAGGGGCCTGGCTCATAGGCGCCAGTGGCAATGCCAATTTGCGACTCTTCCACCAAGCGGCGGTCTTGGGCGTTGGTTGCATTCCACACGGCGGTGAGGTTGTCCAGGGTGTAGTCCACGCCTTCCACAGCATCTTTGTGTACACACCATGTGGTGCGCACCAGCGTTTTGGTGGCAGAGATGGGGAGCACCGTAAAGCTCACGATGTGGTCGCTCATGAAATGGTGCCAAGAGTTGGGCTGCGTCCAAAACGACAAACCGCCCAAAGCAGGGTCTACAAAATTGGCGAGTAGTTTTTTTGACGCCACTTCAGCGTTTAGCGTTTGCGACTGGCCCGCGCGGTCCAGCGGCAAACGTTGGGTACGAAAGCCGGTGACACGATCGTCCAGCGTGTCGATCTCCGCCGATGGCAGTCCCATGCTTTCCCAGCGGGCGTGGTTGCTCGCCAAGATGTCTTCAAACCGCTTGAGACCTGCTGCGTTCTGGGCATCGGGTTGGTAGCCAAAGCCATACTCGTACAGCGATACCGTGAGTTCAGGGTGGTTGCCTACGCAGTGGTAGCACTCCCGGTTGTTCTCCATGGTGAGCTTCCAATTGCAGTCTTCCACGATGTCGACTTGGGTGGCGACCTTGCAATCCATCAAGCGGTGGGGCATGAGGTAGGGCGTCATTTCAGCCGCCATCTGTTCAAAGTCTTCCGGCGGGTTGTCGGCCAAGCAAATAAAGAGCAAGCCCGCCAAGCTGCGGATATGCACGGGCTTGAGGCCAAGGCCGGTGGGGTCGAAGTCGTCCCCCATGTGCTTGGCGTGGATGAGCTTGCCGGTGAGGTCGTAGGTCCATTGGTGGTAGGGGCACACGATGTTGCCCACGCTGCCTTTTTGGCTGGCGCACAGTCGGCTGCCGCGGTGGCGGCACACATTGTGAAAGGCTTTGACCTGCATGTCGTCATCCCGGACGATCAAGATGGAGTGCTTGCCAAAATCCACGGTGATGTAGTCACCCGCTTCGGGCACCTGGGGCTCTACGGCCACAAAGATCCAGTGCTTGCCGAAGATGTGTTCCAAATCGGCCTGCAAAATGGTGTCGCTCAGGTAGAACGGGGCTTCCAAGCTGTAGCCGGGGCGGCGGCGTGCCAGCAGCTCGCGGGTGAGCAGGGACTGCGCAGAAATCGTTGTTGTCATGGTGAGCCTCTCCTCAAAAATTTACGAGTGAATGGGTGCGCAGGTAGTCCAGAACTGCTTGCGCTTTTTCATTGGGGGTACCTGCTTTGAGCACCGTGCCGGCGCTGGCTGGCGACTCAATGGCGCCCAGCATGCGTGCGTGGCCACTTTGGGCGATACGGGCTTCCAAGACCTTGCGGCGCTTGTTGCGAGGTACCTGCTGCACAGGCGTGTCGGATGCGCTCAGCGCTGGGCTCTGGGTGTTGGCGCTATGGGCGTGGCGAACTATCTGACCTGCCATGGCGCTGGCCAAAGCGTGGCGCAGGGTCACGGGCGCGCTGGCACTGATGGCCAATACGGCGGGTGCTGCGACACGCAGGGTGCGGCGTGCGCCCTTAGGCAGCGCTTGGGTCACCACCCAGTGGCTTCCATCGCCTTGTGGTTCAGGTGCAATGGCCACCACGTCCACCACCAAGGGGCGGTCCAAGGCATGTGCCAAGGCATAGGGCAGTAAGTTGCTGCCTTGTTCTGCCTCAGAGCGCGTGCCGGTGAGTACCCACGGTGTGGTTTTCAAGGGGCCGCAAAGGGCCGCAACGGTGTACTCAGGGGCGGCGCATTCGACTGCATGCAGTGTGTTTGCGCCCAAGGCGAGGTAGTCACGTGCCACGCTGTCTGCGATGGCACCTGCCGTCCACAGGCTCACCTGGTGCTGCGGGATGGCAAGCGCCACACTGGCGGCAACAGCGTCAGAGCGGCTGCGCGTGGGCTTGCCACTGATGCTGTGCGGGCGCTCGGCAACCAAAACGGCAATAGCGCTCATGCGTGCTCCTTGTGTTGGCGGGCTAAGTCGTTCAAGGCTTGCATCAGTGCGCTGCTGTCTTCAACCACGGTGAGGTTGGCGCGACGCGCGATGGGCGCTGAGCCATCGAGGTTGATGGCAATGACGTGGCGGCAGTCTTTGATACCTTGCAAGTGCTGCACCGCACCGGAAATCCCAATGGCAATGTAAGCCGATGCCGAGACTGTCTTGCCGGTCGCGCCAATTTGCTGGCCCCGGTGAAAGCGCCCATCGTCCACCGCCACCCGAGACGCACCTACGGCAGCGCCCAAGGTCTTGGCCAAGGCATGCACCAAAGGAACGTCGTTCACGCCGTTACCCGCAGCCACGATCAAGTCCGCTTCTTCCAAAGCCAGGGATTCGGGGTTGCCAGGCTGAACGCCTAGGTCTTGAATCTGGGCGTCGGCCACGGGTTCCAGCGCAGGTGCTGTTGCGCGCTGGCCTAAGCCTACAAACGGCAGTTTGGTGCTCACAGCGCCTTTGCGCAGCAGCATCACCGCGGTATGGGCGCTCAAGGCATCGTGCAGGGGGCTAGCGGCCGTGCGCACCGCATCGGCCGTGAGCTCAACCACTGCGCAACGCACAGGCAACTGGGAAGTCACGGCGAAGCGGCGGCCCAAATCGCCGTCGGCTTCACTGTCGGCAAACAACCACTGTGCGGTCCTCATTGCGGCTTGCAGGCCCAACAACCATTGCACGCTGGCACCCAGTTGGTAGTGGGCTGGGTCAAACTGTTCCGCTATCAGTGTGCGGTCCGCGCCTAGGGCCGCCATGTCTTCATGGCAGGTGCCCAGCACGGCCAGCACCACCTCGGTGTGTGGGCTGGCCAAAATGGCCGCTGCTGCAAGGGCTTGGCGTGCACCGTCACTCAGGCCGCCGCGCTCTGTATGGGTCACCACCACCGTGCATTGGCTGAAAGGGCCGGTGCTGCGCACGGGCTTGGGGGCCTCTCCATGGTTTGCCTGCAGCGGATGCTGTGCGCGCACGCCTTCCAGGCTACCCAGCACGATGCGGCGCAGGCCCGCAGGCGTGAGGATGGCGGGGCGGCGTGGGTCTATGCGAGGCACGCCAGTGGGGCTAAGGCTGGTCATGCTCATACCACCTCCAAAGCGTGGGCCAGTAGTTCTGCAATGTCGCGCACTTCAGGGCGCGGACCTACCACGCCTTCAAGCATGGCGGTGCAGTTAGGGCAGGCCACGGCGACCACGGCTGCGCCAGTGGCTTTGGCGTCTGCTATGCGGATGTCGGGAATGCGGGTGCTGCCGGGAATGTCCGTAAATGGTGCGCCGCCGCCGCCGCCGCAGCAGCGGCCTTTCTCGCGGTTGCGTTCCATCTCCACGACCTGGATGCCAATGCCCTTGAGCACAGCGCGCGGTGCCTTGACTTCGCGCCCATAGCGCCCGAGGTAGCAAGGGTCATGGTAGGTCACCGCCTCGGTGCTCGCGGCGCGGGTGGGCTGCAGCGCGCCGGTCTCTAGCAAGTCAGCCAGCAGCTGGGTGTGGTGCCATACGTCAAACTGGCCGCCCAGCGCGGGGTACTCGTTTTTGAGGGCATGGAAGATGTGCGGGTCTGGCGTCACGATGTGCTTGAACTTGCGTGTGGCCAGCGTGGCAATCAGTTGCTTGGCCTGGCGCTGAAAGCCCGCTTCGTCGCCCAGTCTGCGGGCGAGGTCACCGCAGTCTGTTTCGTCCGCGCCCAACAGAGCGATGTGGAGTTTGGCTTTTTGCAAGGTTTTGATGAAGGCACGCAAGGTGCGCTGGTAGCGCATATCAAAGCCACCTTCGCCCACCAAGACCAGCCAGTCGGTCGATTCACCTGCCGCTAGCTGTGCAATACCGAGGTCTGCAGCCCAGTGGTGGCGTGCTGCCAAGGGGAAGCCGCCGACCGTGTCGGTATCTCGCAGGTTCTCCAAGGCTTCGCCGCCTTTGTTCGGGACGATGCCGCTTACGAGTGTCATGTGGCGGCGCATGTCCACAATGGCGTCTACATGCTCGATCAGCATGGGGCATTCTTGGACGCAAGCCCGGCAGGTGGTGCATGCCCACAGGGTGTCGCTGCCAATCAGCCCACCCACGATGGGCAAGTGGGGCGCACCCGCATGTTGGCCAATAGGCTTGCCTGGGTAGGGGCTGCCTGCGTAGGCGGCGTCAGTCTTGCCGCTCATGCCCACCACCAAGTCTTGGATGAGCTTTTTAGGGTTCAGCGGCTGACCGGCAGCAAAGGCGGGGCAGGCGGCTTCGCACTTGCCGCATTGCACGCAGGCGTCAAATGAGAGTAACTGGTTCCACGCAAAGTCGGAAGGCTTGCCTACGCCCATGTCATCCGCTGTCAGACGCAGGGGCTTGAGGGCCGTGGCAAAGCGTTTGTCGCCAAAGCGCTCAGGTCGTGGGTGCAGTCCCAAGTGCAGCAGACCCGCGACTGCATGTTTCATGGGTCCACCCAGACCGATGCCCAAGGCCAGTTCTGCGGCACCCGCGGCAAATGCGACACTGATCAATGCAGCCAACCACGGCGCCAACGCGGTGCCGGTGAGTGCAACCACAGAGCTCAGGCTAACAGCCATCGCAAACAACAAGAGGCTCAACGACAGGCGGCTCCAAGGGCCGCGTGACAAACGCGCTGGCGCATTGCTGCGACGCCACGCCATGGCACATGCGCCAGCAGTCATCATGAGCCCCGCGAAGAGCAAGGCACCATCTAACACCCGCAGGTACAGGCCCAGGCCGTAGTTCAAGGCCACCAAGGCCAAGGCCAAAATCGCGCCGCCGGCCACTCCCACGTGGGCACGGGCGACAAACGGTTCGCGCGCCACCACATCGTGCAGGTCTACAAAGTAGCGCTTCGGTATGTGTAGCAGACCGCGCATATCCACTGTGCGCTGGCGGCCATTTTTCCATAGAAGGGCTCTACGCGCCAAGCCCCAAGCCAAGGCCAGGACGGCGATCCAGAACACGGTGCTGATCGAATGCTGAAGCGTCATTTCAGACTTCCAGGGTGCAGCGTGTCACCCACCATGGTTGAACATCAGAGACAGCCATGCCAGAGACACCGTGGATCTGGCTTTGCCAGGCCACTGGTGTCGCCCCCTGGAGGGGGAGGCGCCGCAGGCGCTTCGGGGGGGAGCTGTGCATGTCAAAAGTCCTTGCACAAGCGCAGCGAGTCGTAGATCGCGGCGTGGATGTTGTGCATAGAGACGCAGTCCCCCACGCGGTATAGCAAGAACTGACCGTTGCCCGTGGGCTGGCTCAAGCCGGGCTGCGGTTGCGCGTCGTACAAAGCGTCAATATCGGTCTGGCCCTTGTTCAAGGACTGGGGCTTGAGTTCCCAGTACAAAGCGTCCACGGGGAGGATGCCGTTCTCAATCACCACTTGGTCTACCGCGCGTTCTTCCAGGGCTTCCGTGTATTCGTTCTTGAGCACAGCAATGAGCTTGTCGCCTTCACGGTACACCTTGTCCAGCCAGAAGTTAGGCGTTTGGATCACGCTCTTGGCATAGAGCTGGCGGTAGAAAATGGGGAAGGTAGTGCCTCCCACGTCGTCAGCCACCTTGACGTCGGGCGTGACGATTTCGACTAGCTTGCCACGCGCCGCAATAAAGTCGGCAGCGCCCGTGCCGGCGTGGGTGCTGATGGTGTCGTAGACCAGCACGTTTTCGCCAGGTGCCACTGCCCCCGACAAAATGTCCCAGCTGCTGACGCACAAGCCATCTGCCGCGCCCCATGCTGGGGTTTGGCCCATATTGGGCGTGCCACCGGTGGCCAAGACCACGATGTCTGGGCGCTCGGCCAAGATCATCTCGGTGGTGGCTGCTACACCCAAACGGCGATCAACGCCCAGGCGGATGGTTTCCATGTCGAACCAGCGAATGATGCCCGCCATTTGCTCGCGCTTTGGTGGCTTGGATGCTAGGTTCACCTGGCCGCCCACCGTGTCATTTTTTTCAAACAAAACTACGTCGTGGCCCCGTTCACGCGCGACGCGTGCGGCCTCTAGGCCTGCAGGTCCTGCGCCCACCACTACCACCTTGCGCCGCACCCCCGTGGTCTTTTCGATGACATGGGGCATGGTCTCTTCACGGCTGGTGGCAGCGTTTTGCACGCACAGCACATCCAGGCCGTTGTATTGGCGGTCAATGCAGTAGTTGGCGCCCACGCATTGCTTGATTTGGTCTTCGCGGCCATCGCGAATTTTGATGACCATGTGGGGGTCGGCAATCTGGGCGCGTGTCATGCCCACCATGTCGACCATGCCTGTGGCCAAAATGCGCTCCGCTTGCGATGCGTCACGGATGCTTTGCGCGTGCATCACCGGCACTTTGGATACCGACTTAATGCCTGCAGCCAAATGCACAAAAGGCTCAGGCGGCAGTGCCATGGGGGGCATGCAGTTCACCAAAGTGTTGTGGGTGTCAGCACCAGATCCGACCACGCTCAAAAAATCAATCAGGCCAGATTCGCTCATGGCCTGCGCAATCTCCTTGGCCATGTCGTGGCTGATGCCGTCTTCGTGGAATTCGTCGCCGCACATGCGCATGCCTACGCAAAAGTCAGCACCGACTTGTTCGCGCACGGCAGTCAACACTTCCATACCAAAGCGCAAACGGTTTTCCAGGCTGCCGCCGTACTCGTCGGTGCGGTGGTTGACGCGCGGGCTCCAGAATTGGTCAATCAATTGCTGGTGCGCTGCCGAGATTTCGATGCCATCCAGGCCTGCGTCTTTGACACGCTTGGCCGCGCGGCCATAGTCCGCAGCAATGCGGCGAATTTCTTCAATTTCTATGGTCTTGGCGTTGCCACGGTGCACCGGCTCGCGGATGCCAGAGGGGCTGACCAGGTGCGGCCAGTCAAAGCCATGCCAGGCATTGCGCCGCCCCATGTGGGTGGCCTGAATCATGATCTTGGCGCCATGCTTGTGCATGGTTTCTGCCAGCTTGGCCAGAGGCTCAATCACCGAGTTTTTGGCCAGGTTGATCGAACTCCACCATGACCACGGGCTGTCCCGCGAGACGGGGCTGGAGCCACCGCAAATGGCCAGACCCACGCCGCCCTTGGCTTTTTCTTCGTAGTAGCGCAGGTAGCGCTCGGTGGGCACGCCGTTCTCTGCGTACACCTCGGCATGCGCGGTGCTCACAATGCGGTTGCGCAGCAAAACCTGGTTTAGACGAATGGGCTCAAACAAGTGCGGGTAGCGCATGGCAAAACTCTAGAGGGGGCTGACAGTGAAAATGCAGTGGCTGTGGCCTTCTGCCGCGCATTGGGTTTCCACGCTGGTGGTGCGAACCGTGGAGCCGCTGGTCTCTAAGACCCAGTCCATGGCACCGGAGAACCACCCGGCAAACAAATAGCAGACCTTGCTGTGGTTGACCGGCACTCCAGCAATCCCTTGGGCCAGCACGAACACGGAGTTTTCCAGCTTGACCAAGGCATGGCCAGTTTGTGCGTCGGCTTCTACAAAGGAGAACAAGCCCCAGCCGCGCTGCGACAGGCGCTTGAGGTAGTGCTCGTACACCGCCATGCCCGTGAGTCCGTGTGTGGCGGCTTCTTTTTGGCACCAGAAGTAGGCGGAGCGGTGCCCCGCCTTGTACAGCGCCGGTGCGTACACATCCCGCCCCACCACGGCTTCAGTTTCCACATGGTTGTTCACAAAGAAGTGCCGAGGCACATAGATCATGGGCAAGCCGTCCGTGGTCCAGACGCCGGTGTCCGCGTTGACATCAATAGGGAGTTGAGGTTGCATGGTGCGTAGAGCTTGAAGGGGATGGGAGGGTCGCCTTAAGCGCCCCAGACTTGGCCGAAGAATTGCATCCAGTTGGCGCCCAGCACCTTGGTGATGCGGGTCTCCGACCAGCCGGACTGCAGCATCGTGGCCGTGAGGTTGGGGAAGTCGCCGATGGTGCGTATGCCTTCGGGGTTCACCACCTTGCCGAAGTGGGTGAGGCGGCGCCAGCGCCCTTTGTCATGCGTGAGCATTTCGAAGAACTCATGGCCATGGCCTTGGGTGAAGTCAGAGCCCAGGCCCACGCAGTCTTCGCCCACGATGTTGATCACATAGTCGATGGCCTCCACATAGTCGTGCACGGTGGAGTCATTGCCGCGCTTCAAGAAGGGCGAGAACATGGTCACGCCGATGAAGCCGCCATGGTCGGCAATGAACTTCAGCTCGGCATCGCTCTTGTTGCGCGGGTGGTCTTTGAGGCCCAAAGGCAGGCAGTGGGTGTAGGCCACAGGTTTGGTGGACGCGAGGATGGCTTCTTCTGAAGTCTTGCTGCCCACGTGGGACAAGTCGACCATGATGCCCACGCGGTTCATCTCGGCAATCACCTCGCGGCCGTAGCCGGAAAGCCCGCCGTCACGCTCATAGCAGCCGGTGCCCACCAAGTTTTGCGTGTTGTAGCACAGCTGAACCACGCGCACGCCCATGTCGTGGAAAGCCTCGATATAGCCGAGGTTGTCTTCAAACGCGTGGGCATTTTGGAAGCCCAAAATGATGCCGGTCTTGCCCTCGGCCTTGGCTTTCACGATGTCAGCCGTATTGCGGGCCAGGGTCACCAGGTCGCTGTTGTCACGGATCAGCTGTTTGAGCTCGGCGATGTTGTCCACCGTCTTAGGGAAGTCGTCCCACACTGAGACGGTGCAGTTGGCAGCGGCCAGGCCGCCTTTCTTCATGTCCTCGAATACGCTGCGGTCCAGCTTGGCGATGATGAGGCCGTCGATGACGATGGAGTCCTGGTGAAGTGTGCTCATGGCGGGGGCTTTCAATAGGAGGTTCGGGCGTGTTTCAGACGTGAATTACGCGTACAGAGGGAAGCGGGCGGTCAGGGCCTTGACCTTGGCAAACACCGCAGCTTCCACGGCGGGGTCGCCAGCCGGGTTGGCCTTGAGCGCGTGGAAAACCTCCAGCATCAGGCGGCCGACTTCTTCAAACTCGGCCACGCCGAAACCGCGCGTGGTGCCGGCTGCGGTGCCCACGCGGATGCCCGAGGTGATGGTGGGCTTTTCGTCGTCAAACGGAATGCCGTTCTTGTTGCAGGTGATGCCGGCTCGCTCCAGCGCCACTTCGGTCTGGTTGCCCTTGAGACCCAGGGGGCGCAGGTCTACCAGCAGCAGGTGGTTGTCGGTGCCACCGGTCACCAGATCCAGGCCACCAGCCTTGAGCACCGCGCCCAGCGCTTGGGCGTTGGCCACCACTTGCTGGGTGTAGGCCTTGAAGGAGGGCTGCAGCGCTTCGCCGAAGGCCACGGCCTTGGCGGCAATCACATGCATCAGTGGGCCACCCTGGGCGCCGGGGAAGACGGCGGAGTTGACCTTCTTGGCGATCTCGGCGTCGTTGGTCAGGATCAC
Source organism: Rhodoferax aquaticus (assembly GCF_006974105.1). Classification (NCBI taxonomy): domain Bacteria; kingdom Pseudomonadati; phylum Pseudomonadota; class Betaproteobacteria; order Burkholderiales; family Comamonadaceae; genus Rhodoferax; species Rhodoferax aquaticus. The sequence goes on along the minus strand of NZ_CP036282.1, from coordinate 3,847,924 downwards.
GCCACCGCGCGGGCCGCGCAGGGTTTTGTGGGTGGTGGAGGTGGTGACATGCGCATGCGGCACGGGGCTGGGGTAGACGCCAGTGGCGACCAATCCGGCCACATGGGCCATGTCCACCATGAACAATGCGCCTACTTTGTCGGCGATAGCGCGGAATCGCGCCCAGTCGATGGTGCGGGGATAGGCGGAGAAGCCGGCAATGATGAGCTTAGGTTGGTGCTCGACAGCCAAGGCTTCCACTTCGTCGTAGTCGATCAGCGAGTCCGCGCGGCGCACGCCGTATTGCACGGCCTTGAACCATTTGCCTGACAGGGCAGGCTTGGCACCATGGGTCAAGTGTCCGCCGGCTGAGAGGGACATGCCCAGCACCGTGTCACCCGGTTGCACCAGCGCCAGCATGACGGCGGTGTTGGCTTGCGCGCCGGAGTGCGGCTGCACATTGGCGAACTCTGCGCCGAAGAGCTTGCACAGGCGCTCAATCGCCAAGGCTTCGACCACGTCTACATGCTCGCAGCCGCCGTAGTAGCGCTTGCCGGGGTAGCCTTCGGCGTACTTGTTGGTCAGCACCGAGCCCTGGGCGTCCAGTACGGCTTGCGACACGATGTTTTCAGATGCAATGAGTTCGATCTGGTCGCGCTGGCGTTGCAGTTCGTGGTCCATGGCCGCCGCAATGGCGGGGTCAGCTTGGCTCACGCTGTGGGTAAAAAAGCCTTCGTGGTGCATGGCAAGAATCTTTCAAATAGCTTCAAAAAGGGGGGCGAACACGGGGTCGGCCTGGTAGCCAGGGGCCGTGATGCACAGCTGGTAGGGGCGGGCCGTGCGCTCGATCAAGCGCCAGATGTAGTCCGCAAAGCTGCGCCTAAACACCAGCAGTACGCCAGCCTCATCGGTGCGCACCACGGTCAGGCCTGCCTTGGATGCCACGGTGCTCGCGCAGCGGCCTAAGGCCAAACTCTCAAAATCAAAGGGGCTGAGTTGGCGCAGTAGCAGCAAATGGTCGGGGCCACTCAAACGCACGGTGGTGAGCCCTCCGCTGTTGTCCACTACCTGGGCGAACACACCGCGCAGTGCTTCGGTCAACGCAGCCAGCACTGCGTCGCGCTGGCTGCGCGGGCAGACCAGCAGCCATTCGTCGGGCGACACCCAGAGCACCGCAGCGCTCGCAGATGACGCGATGTGCGTGGCTTGGGTTGGCAGCGCCAAACCCAAGACCGAGCTGACGCCTTGCATAAACGAAGTGTCGTCCGGCTTGCCGCGCAGCACCAAATAGCCCAAATGCGACAGTTCTGCTGCGCACACGCGGTTGTCAGCGGTGGGCGTGGCCACACGCTGCGCTAAACCAAAGGCATGCAGCGGAGACTCCAGCAGGGAATCTAGGGTCTTAGACATTTTGACGATCACCTTTCTCATCCACAAACACACTGCCTGACACCTTGACCGGTGTGACTTGGCCGTGCGCATGGACATGCAATATTTGGTCTTTGCGTTGCAAGCCGCCCGCCACCACTGCCATGGCGATAGAGCGGCCTAAGAAGGCGCTGTGGTAGCTGGAAGTCACATGGCCCAGCATCTGGTTGTTGCCATGGGGCTGTGCCACCGCGCTTTCCATGATTTGCGCGCCTTCAATCAACACCGCGTTGGGATCTACCGGCAGCAAGCCGACCAGTTGCTTGCGCCCCTCGCGGGCGGTGTCGCTGCGGGACAAGGAGCGCTTGCCCAAGAAGCTGAAGGGCTTCTTCATACCGACGGCCCACGCCATGTCCAGGTCCAGCGGGCTCATGGAGCCATCGGTGTCCTGGCCGACGATGATGAAGCCTTTTTCTGCACGCAATACGTGCATAGTTTCAGTGCCGTAGGGGGTGATGTCGAACTCCGCGCCCGCTGCCATCACAGCTTCCCACAGGGCGTGGCCAAAGCCAGACTCCACATTGAGTTCGTATGACAGCTCGCCAGAGAAGCTCACGCGAAACACGCGGGCTGGCAAGCCCGCCACGGTGCCGCCACGCCAGTCCATGAACTTGAAGTTCTCGGCGGAGAGGTCAATGTCTGTACACAGCTTGGACAGCACTGCGCGGGCTTTGGGACCGACCAGTGCGATGGTGGACCAGTGGTCGGTCACCGAGGTCATCCACACCTTGAGCTCGGGCCATTCGGTCTGGTGCCAGCGCTCCAGCCAGTTCAGCACGCGTGCTGCACCGCCGGTGGTGGTGGTCATGTAAAACTGGTTGGCTTCGATACAGGCGGTCACGCCGTCGTCCATCACCATGCCGTTCTCGTCCAGCATCAGGCCATAGCGGCATTTGCCGACTGCCAGCTGGCTCCAGGCATTGGAGTAGATGCGGTTGAGAAACTCGCGGGCATCCGGGCCGTCGATTTGAATCTTGCCCAGAGTGGATGCATCCATCACCCCCACGCCATTGCGTGCGGCCAAGCACTCGCGGTTGACGGCGGCGTGCAGGTCCTCGCCCGGCTTAGGAAAGTACCAAGGCCGCAGCCATTGGCCTACGGGTTCCAACGCGGCCTGGCGTGCCACGTGGGACGCATGGATGGCGGTGTAGCGGCTGGGGTCAAAGCACTCTTCGCGCATGGTGCCCGCGAGTGCGCCCAAGCTGACGGGGGTGTAGGCAGGGCGGTAGGTGGTGGTGCCCACTTCGCCCACCGGGCGCTTGAGCGCGCGGGCGGTGATGACAAAGCCGTTCACATTGGACAACTTGCCTTGGTCGGTGCCAAAGCCTAGGGCGGTGTAGCGTTTGACGTGCTCGATGGAGTGGTAGTTTTCGCGAACGGCCAGCTCGATGTCCGCAGCGCTCACGTCGTTCTGGTAGTCCACAAAGGCTTTGGCTCCGGCACCTTCGGGTTTGCCGTCCGGCAGGCGGAACATGGGGCGAGCGGCCAGGCGATGCACAGGCGCGCATTGGGGTGTTGGCAGCTGTGTGGGTTTGCCCAACAGCGCCAGCACTTGCTGCATGGCTTCTGTGGTTTGGCTCAACGCATCTTGAAGTTCGAAGGCCCCGGTGACTGCGCCCACGCAGGCAATGCCTTTGCGCCCCGTGCGTGGCACCACAAAGGCGGCTGCTTGCTCATCCCATGTGGGGCGGCTGCCGTCGTGGCAAAACAAGTGCACGGTCGGTGACAGACCGCCGGAACTGAGTACGGTGTCGCAGGCAATATGGGTGCCACCACCGACGGCCACGTCGCGCAGAGCGTCCAATGGCACCAAGCGCACGCCCTTGACTTCGCTGCCGCCGCTGACCTCGGCAATGCCGTAGCCAGCCATCACGGTGTAGCGGCTGCTGCGGGCTTTGGCTGCATGCCGCACATCGGCCACCGTGACATGGGCGCCTGCTTTGGCCAAGGCTTCTGCGCAGTCGTGAATCAAGTCACTGGTGCCGCAAATGACAATGCGTTTACCCACCAAAACGCCATAGCGTTGGAAGAAGGTTTGACCGGCAGACACTGTCATCACGCCGGGAACATCGTTGTTGCCAAACACCAGGGGGCGCTCAATCGCGCCGGTGGCCAAGACCACGTGGTGCGCGCGGATCTTGTGCAGGCGGTGGCGCGGCAGGTGGGCTTGGCGCTCCTCAGGGGCCAGGTGGTCTTGTACCAGCTCTACCGCTTGCACCATGTTTTGCTCGTACATGCCAAATGCAGTGGTGCGGGTGAGCACCGTCACATGCGGCATGTCGGCCAGGGCAGCGCGCACCGAGCGCACATAAGCGTCGCTGCTGCGGCCATCGATGTGGGCCGTTGGGTCAGACAAGAGCCATCCGCCCAGTTCGTTTTGCTCGTCGAGCAACAACGTCTTTAAACCTGCTCTGCCGCTTTGCAACGCAGCCAGCAAGCCTGCTGCCCCACCGCCTACCACCAACACATCCACATGGTGGTGCAAGTGGTCATAGCTTTCGGTGTCGGGCACGGTGGGAGCGCTGCCAAAGCCTGCAAACTTGCGAATCACAGCTTCATAGGCAGGCCACAGCTTGCGAGGCCACTTGAAGGTTTTGCTGTAAAAGCCTGCAGGCATGAAGCGTGAGCCTTGGCCCAGCACAGACTTCAGATCGAAGTCCAGCGAGGGCCAGCCTGACGTGGAGGTGGCGCTCAAGCCCGCATAGAGCTCGGCCTGTGTGGCCTTGATGTTGGGTGCTGTGAGTGCGCCCGTGCCTAGCTGCACCAAGGCATTGGGCTCTTCGGCACCCGCACCGATGATGCCGCGTGGCCGACCATATTTGAAGCTGCGCGCCATGCGGCGCACGCCATTGGCCAGCAGTGCCGAGGCCAGCGTATCGCCTGGATGGCCGCTGTATGAGCGGCCGTCAAATGTGAAGCTGATGGTGCGTGTGCTGTCGATGCGGGCAGCACTGTGGGGAACGCGTGCTGCGCTCATACCGAGGTCTCCTTGGCCATGTCGGCCAGATACAGGGGCTTGCCTTCGGCCAAGGTCCAGCTTCCGGCGACTTCATACGTGGCAGTGTTGCGTTTGACCGCAAACACCTTGCGGCAGGCGGCAGTGTGTTGCCACTGTTCCCAAAACCAGCCTTTGGTGTTTTTGCGAAAGAACACGTAGTCGCCCCAGGTCGCGTCGTCAACGGATTCAGGCTGGGCAGGGCGGGGAATGTAGGCTTCACCGGCGTAGCTGAACTCTTCTTCGTCCCGCATTTCGCCGCAGTGAGGGCAGTGCAAAAGGTACATGGTGATAACTCAATGTGCGACGCCAGCGGCGCCGTGTTCATCGATGAGGTGGCCACTGTGGAAGCGGCCTACCGAGAAGGCTTGGGCCAAGGCATTGGGTTCTCCCGTGGCCAGCATGTCTGCAAAGACATGGCCAGAGCCGGGGGTGGCTTTGAAGCCACCGGTGCCCCAGCCGCAGTTGAAGAACAGGTCTTTCACCGCGGTCTTGGAAATGATGGGGCAGGCGTCTGGCGTCACGTCCACAATGCCGCCCCATTGGCGGTTCATGCGCACGCGGGAGAACTGCGGGAACATTTCAATGATGGCTGCGGCCGTGTGTTCGATCACGTGCGGGCTGCCGCGCTGGCCGTAGCCTAGGTAGCTGTCGATGCCGGCGCCGATGACCAGCTCGCCTTTGTCGGACTGGCTCAAGTACCCGTGCACCGCGTTAGACATGATGACGGTGTCAATCACGCGTTGCATGGACTCGGAGACAAAGGCTTGCAGGGGGTGGCTCTCTAGTGGCATGCGCAGCCCGGCCATGCGGGCGAGTACCGAGGAGTGCCCTGCAGCGACACAGCCCACGCGACCTGCTTTGACGTAGCCTTGGTTGGTTTGCAGGCCACGGATGCGGCCGCCTTCGATGTCCATGCCGCTGACTTCGCAGCCTTCAATCAGGTCTACGCCCAAGCGGCTAGCAGCACGCGCAAAACCGCGTGCTACCGCGTCATGGTGGGCGACACCGCCGCGGGGTTGCCAGCTGGCGCCCAAGACGGGGTAGCGGCGGCTGGCGCTGCAGTCTAGCTGCGGTATTTTTTCTTGCACTTCTTTGGCGTTGAGCACGTGGGCGTCAATGCCTTGGAGTGCGTTGGCGTTCACACGGCGCTCAATGTCGCGCATGTCTTGCAGGGTGTGGCCTAGGTTGAACACGCCGCGCTGGCTGAACATCACATTGAAGTTCAGGTCTTCCGTGAGGCTTTCCCACAGTTTGAGGGAGTGTTCATAAATCGCTGCGGACTCGTCCCACAGGTAGTTAGAGCGCACGATGGTGGTGTTGCGCGCAGTGTTGCCGCCGCCCAAGTAGCCTTTTTCCAGCACGGCAATCTTGCCCACGCCGGGATGGTTCTTGGCCAGGTAGTAAGCCGTGGCCAGACCATGGCCGCCACCGCCCACGACGATGACGTCGTAAGCGGGCTTCAAGGCCACCCGTTCCCAAGCGGGCTCCCAGGTGGTGTGGTTTTTAAAGCCGTGCTTGAGCAGGCTCCAGAGTGAATAGTGTTGGCCGCGCATGGGTTCTCGAGGTGGTCCAATGAATCTGCATCCATTGTTTTTCGAGTGGCGCTTTGTACCTTGCGCCTTGCAGACGTTCACTTGTCAAAAACCGACACAGGTACAACAATGGCTTGCATACGACATGCTTTCACCGAGTACATACCCTAGTGTTTGGTGCAGGTGGTTCACGCTTTTTGCGGGTAAACCCTTGTAGCGGGTGCTGCTGTTGGAAGGCTGTTGAAATAGAGGGTATGACGTCCCGCAGCCCTATTCCTTTTCCTGGCCAACCTACCCCTTCGGTCGGGTTTGAAGCGCCTTTTGACATGCTGAGTGCGTGCCATGAACGTGTGGAGCGTTCGCTCGCACTGTTGGAGCGCCTCATGGTGCATGTTGCCCGCATGGGGGCAGATGCGTCCGCTCGCCAAGCGGCCCTTGATGTCATGCGCTACTTTGACCTCGCGGCGCCCTTGCACCACCAAGATGAGGAGTTGCATGTGTTCCCGAGGCTTTTGGCAGGCCCAGATGTGGCACTGCAGCAGTTGGCGCACCGCTTGATAGCGGAGCACCGGTCCATGGAGTTGGCCTGGCAAGAGGCCCGAGCAAGCTTGGTGGCACTGGTGGAGGAGACCTCTGGCGGCGAACAAGCTATAGGTCCGCCACAGCGCCCTGTTTGGCCTACCGATGCACAGCTTGCTCAGCTTCGTGCATTTGCCCAGCTGTATCGCCGCCATCTCAGCGATGAAGACCGTTTGGTGTATCCCGTGGCGTTGAGCCACCTGGACCCATCCAGCCTCCAGCACATGGGCGAGGAGATGGAAGCGCGGCGCAGGGCGTCTTAGGTCTTGCGGTGTCGTGTGTTGGATGGCTGCGAGCCTTTGGAGTTGCGTCCAAACCCGGAGTGAATTAGGCCGCGATAGCGCATGTTTTCTCGGGTTTAGGAGCTCCCCAACTGCACGTTTTTGGGCTACTCTGACGCGATCACAAGGCCTGCGTCTAGGCCTGCTCGCTTTGACTACCTTTTGGGGCTGGCGGCGGCATGGTGGCCACGGCGGGTACCGCTATTGCCGGTGGTGGAGTGGGTTCCAACGGGCCTACCAACGGCGCAGGCTTTGTGGGGGACACTAATTCCACGTTGATTTTCACGCTTGACGCAAGCGACGCCGTGGCGGGCAGCGGGGGCACGTCGGCACCTTGCTATGGTGTTTCGGACCTCATGTCTGCACTGCGGCGCACCAAGCCCTGCAGTTGCGGCAAGCAAGAACCGCAGTTGGTTCCGCACTGCAAAGCGGTTTGTAGGCTTTGCAGGCGCTGGGTGGGAGATCCCTCGCACAGCGACAAGGTGCTGTGTATCTGCTGATCAGTCACATTGAAACAGGTGCAGACGACGGTCCCCGCAGACGCCACAGGGATAGGGGGCGTCGCACCCGGTGACAGCAGGGCGCGTCCATAAGATTGCACGGGAAGCTCACCTTGCAGCAAGGGCGCGATCCAGCGCTGGGCGCGGGTATCGCCTGCGAGCAAGAAACCTTCCAAACGGGTATCAGTGCCCTCCATCCGACGGCGCAGGCGTCGCTGTTGGCCGCGCTTGGGGTCGTCATAGCGCACGACATCTGCCCCATCGAGTTGCAAGACGGCAGCAATGCGTTGCAAGGCCTCGGGGCCAATCGCCTCGGCATGGGAAGCTTTGAACAAGACACCTTGGCGCGCCGCTGTGCTGTCTAGGGCCACTGCGTTGGCAAACGGCACGCAGCTGGCATAGGCAAACTCGGCCATGAGCGACTGCAAAGCACGCCTGGCAGTCAGCGCATAGGCGTCTGGTAGCCACGCCATCGCCACCAGGCTCCACGGTAGCTCGGCCTTTACTACCTTGACGGCCGCATGTTTGAATTCTGGTTGCTTAGAGTCCGGGCAGAACGCGGACGTCGTCAATGCATTCACGCCCGACAGGCGCTGTCCCTTGGCGCCTAGGCCGCTGACAAACTCTTCGCCCCAGTGCATGGCCATAAACAGCTGACTCATGGCCAGCGCTTTGCTGGCTTGCACGGGAAGCACCACCGCGCCCCGCTTGCTGCTCAGGTGCACCAAGTCACCTTCTTTCAATAGCCTGCGTGCCATATCCTGGGGATGCATGAGCACCGCTGGTTCGGATACGTGGCCAAACAGGCGTCCGACAGTACCGGTGCGGCTCATGCCATGCCACTGGTCGCGCAGGCGGCCTGTCGTGAGGGAAAAGGGGAAGCGCGCGTCTCGGGCTTCGGCAACGGGTTTGTAGACCACATTGGCAAAGTGAGCCCGACCGTCCGCAGTGGGAAACACCCCGTCTTCGTACAGCCGTTGTGCCCCTGCGGATTGCCCTTCGCGCATGGGCCATTGCAGTGGGCGCTCTTCGAGTTGCTGGTAAGACATGCCAGTAATGTCCAGGTCGCGGCCCCGCGTGGACTCGCGGTGCTCGTTCCACACCGATTCGGGGGTGGGATACGGGAACAAGCTCCGCGTGGGCTGAGCTTGGTTTAGCCCTTCGATAGGCACTGTAGACGCGACCAAGAGCTTCTCTAAGCGCTGGGCAAAGTCCACGGCAATGGCCCAATCATGGCGTGGGCCATGGTGGGCGTCGCCAGGGGCTGCCACAGCGGGGCGCACGCGTGAAATACGCCGTTCGCTGTTGGTGACCGTGCCGTCTTTTTCTCCCCAGGTGGTGGCGGGAAGCAAGAGGTCGGCATAGGCGCAGGTGGCGGTGGTGGCGAACGCCTCTTGCAGCACCACGAACTCGGCGCGTTCCAGTGCCCGGCGCACCGTGGCTTGGTCTGGCATGCTTTGGGCAGGGTTGGTGCAGGCAATCCACAGCGCTTTGATTTCTCCGTCTGCGGCGGCTTGGAACATTTCCACCGCTGTTTTGCCTGGCTTGTCGGGCACCTGTGAAACGCCCCACAGGGCCGCTACTTCTGCGCGGTGTGCGGGGTTAGCCAGGTCGCGGTGCGCGCTGAGCAAGTTCGCCAATCCGCCGACCTCGCGGCCGCCCATCGCGTTGGGTTGCCCTGTCAGCGAAAACGGGCCCGCTCCCGGTTTGCCAATTTGGCCGCAGGCGAGGTGCAGGTTGATGAGGGCTGCGTTCTTGGCGGTGCCTGCGCTGCTTTGGTTGAGACCTTGGCAATACAGACTCAGTGTCGGGGTCCGGCTGTGGGCCACGTCGCTGTCATCGACCCCTGCAAACCAGCGGCTGGCCAGCACCAAATCCTCTTTGCGAATGCCACAGGTAGCGGCTACCGCATCCGGCGTGTAGTCGCGCACCGTGGCTTTGAGGGCGTCAAAACCGCTGGTGTGGGCGCGCATGTAGGCAGGGTCTACCCAGCCCTCCCACAGCATGAGGTGCAGCATACCGTGAAACAGCATCACATCGGTGCCGGGTTGAATTTGCAAGAACAGGTCAGCCACTTCCGCCGTGTCGGTGCGCCGTACGTCGACCACCACCATTTTTTGCGTGGGGTTGGCACGCCTAGCATCTTCGATGCGGCGAAACAAGACCGGGTGGGCAAAAGCAGTGTTGGAGCCCGCAATGAACAGGGTCTGCGCGAACTGCACATCGTCATAGCAGTTGGGAGGCGCATCCGCGCCCAAGGTCTTTTTGTAGCCCGCTACGGCGCTGCTCATGCACAAGCGGGAGTTGGTGTCGATGTTGTTGGTGCCTATCAGCCCCTTGGCCAGCTTGTTGAAGACGTAGTAGTCCTCGGTGAGCAATTGGCCACTCACGTAAAAGCCCACGGCGTCGGGCCCGTAGTCCCGGATGATCTGGGCAAACTTCGTGGTGGCTGTGTGCAGGGCGCTGTCCCATGTGACTGGCTGTGGCGTGCTGCCTCGCACTAGGCGCTGCAGTGGTTGCAGCAGCCGGGTTTGCAAGGTGACTTCCGCGGTGGCGCTCAGTTGCAAGGTGCTGCCTTTGGAGCACAGTCGCCCGAAGTTGGCCGGGTGCTGCGGGTCGCCCTTGACGCCGGTGATCTGCGCACCCTCGCTGTGGATGATGACGCCGCAGCCTACACCGCAGTAGGGGCAGGTAGAGCGAGTTTCTTTCACTTGGGTGTACCCCTACGAAGGTGTTCTTTATTGTTCGCATAGCGATCTGCTGCGATAGCAGCTAGATCGCAGTAGGGGCAGGTGCTCTTGGTTTCTTTCACTTTTTCGGGCCTTTTTTAACAGCCGGAACAACCCACTCTCCCCCCCGCCCCTCTCGCCCCGCCGGGCGAGAGGGGGGCTTAACTGCCGAATGTGGGGTGCTCGCGCCGGCTACGGTGCTATGCGCGTGAGGGAGCGTTGCGGGTGGGTGCGCCACTGAGGGAACTCCAGCGGTCGTAGTGTTTGCAAATATGCATGCGTGCCAACGGCAGGCCGCTTGGCGCCTGCTGTGGGCGAACACACCATGCGTGCCGACTCTACGACCACTGGCGTGAAGCGCTGACGCAAAGCAACGGTGGCGACCTTGTGGACGTAGCCAGCTAGCCGGAGCACAAGGGCCAAATGTGGCTGTTCTACTCCCCTCTCGCCCGGCGGGGCGAGAGGGGTTGGGGGAGAGTGGGTTGTTAAAAACCATGGCCCCTCAAATCCAGTCAACCGGACGCCGAACAGGCCCAGCAATAGGCCGCACCAAATCGCTCGCATGGCCATGCAGCTCAGCCGCGTCCAAATACACCACCCCTTCTTCCAATTTCACACGAAACCGAGGTGTACAGCCTTCGTCCGGAGCGCTGGCCTGGCCGTCGCACAGCCCTATGGTCCAGTTGTGCAGCGGGCAAGCCACGCTGGTGCCGAACACAATGCCTTGCGAGAGCGGGCCGCCCTTGTGCGGGCAGCGGTCCAGCAAGGCAAAGACTGCGTCTTGGCTGTTGCGAAAGATGGCAACATCCAATCCGCTGGCGCGCTCCACGCGGCGCGCGCCCAGCAAGGGAATGTCTTCCAGGGTACAGATGCGGGTCCATTCGGTCATGGGGTAAATCCTAGGCAGTGAGGGCTGAAAACTGGCGGGTGTCCACTTGCGCATCTTTGAAGTCGAACCACGGATCGGGTTCGCCGTCCAGGGCAAATTGCAGGCGTTCCCAGAGCGCTTTGCGGCCTTCGTGGTCATCAAGAATGCGCTGCTTCACATAGTCCAGGCCCACGCGGTTCACATAGTGCACGGTGCGTTCTAGGTACCAACCCTCGGTGCGGTACAGCTCGCAGAAGGCACCGATGTATTCCAGCACGTCTTGCGGCGTCTTGAGCTTGGTGAAAAAGTGGGCCACTTCAGTTTTGATGCCGCCGTTGCCAGCCACATACATCTCCCAGCCGCTGTCCACACCGATGATGCCCACGTCCTTGATGCCCGCTTCGGCGCAGTTGCGTGGGCATCCAGAGACAGCAAACTTAACCTTGTGCGGGGCATACATGCGCCACATGGCGCGCTCCAGGTCTTTGCCCATCTGGGTGCTGTCTTGCGTGCCCATGCGGCACCACTCACTTCCAACACATGTTTTCACGGTGCGCAGGGCCTTGGCGTAAGCGTGGCCGCTGGGCATGCCGATGTCTTTCCACACCGCTTGCAGGTCTTCTTTCTTCACGCCCAGCAGGTCGATGCGCTGGCCGCCGGTGACCTTGACGGTGGGGATTTTGTACTTGTCCACCGCGTCCGCGATACGGCGCAGCTCGGAGGAGTTGGTCTCGCCACCCCACATGCGCGGGATGACGGAGTAGGTGCCGTCTTTCTGGATGTTGGCATGGCTGCGCTCGTTAATGAAGCGGCTTTGCGGGTCGTCCTTGGCCTCTTTGGGCCAGCTGGAGATCAGGTAGTAGTTGAGCGCAGGGCGGCAGGATGCACAGCCGTTGGGCGTCTTCCAGCCCATGCCTTGTTGCACTTGGGCGATGGTGAGGTACTTCTCTTTGACAATGGCCTCACGCACCGCTTGGTGGCCGTGGTCGGTGCAGCCGCACATGGCCTTGGTCTTGGGTGTGGCGCTGTAGTCCCCACCGGCGGTGAACATGATGATCTGTTCCACCAGTCCGGTGCAGGAGCCGCACGATGCGCTGGCTTTGGTGTGCTTGCGCACCTCGTCCAAGGTAAACAGGCCCTTGTCGCGGATGGCTTTGCAAATAGTGCCCTTGTTGACCCCGTTGCAGCCACACACTTCGGCCTCGTCGGGCATGGTGGCTGCTTTGTTGTGGCCCTCATGGCCCACGTCGCCGATGTTGCTCTCGCCGAACATCAACTTGTCGCGGATGTCAGCCACACTGCGGCCCTCGCGCAGCAGCTTGAAGTACCAGCTGCCGTCCACGGTGTCGCCGTACATGCAGGCACCGACCAGCTTATCGTTTTGGATGACCAGCTTTTTGTAGACGCCGCCAAAGGGGTCACTCATCACGATCTCTTCAAACCCTTCGCCACCGGTGAAGTTGCCGGCAGAGAACAGGTCGATGCCGGTGACTTTGAGCTTGGTGGAGGTGAGAGACCCCTGGTAGCGGCCAATGCCGTACTCGGCCAGATGGTTGGCCGCCACTTTGGCCTGCTCAAACAAGGGCGCAACGAGTCCATAGGCAATGCCGCGGTGGGCGGCGCATTCGCCCACGCTGTAGATGCGTGCGTCGGTCACGGTTTGCAGGGTGTCGGTGACCACGATGCCGCGGTCCACATGCAAGCGCATGCTGGTGGCAAGCTCGGTGTTGGGGCGAATGCCCACGGCCATGACGACGAGGTCGGCAGGCACCTCGGTACCGTCTTTGAACTTGATGCTTGTCACACGGCCATCGCTACCCCCGACCAGCTCCTGGGTCTGCGCGCCCATCAGGAACTTCAGACCACGCGCTTCCAGTGACTTTTGCAGCAGGCCGCCAGCCACGGTGTCGAGCTGGCGTTCCATCAGGGTGGGCATCACGTGCACTACGGTGACTTGCATCCCACGCAGCATCAGACCGTTGGCCGCTTCCAGACCCAGAAGGCCGCCACCGATCACGACAGCGTGCTGGTATTTCTTTGCCGCCTCGATCATGGCGTTGGTATCGGCAATATCGCGGTAGGCAATCACGCCTTGCAGGTCATTGCCGGGCACAGGCAGGATGAAAGGGTTGGAGCCGGTGCAGATCAGCAAGCGGTCGTACTCGGCCTCGGTGCCGTCCGACGCTTTCACGACGCGTTTCACGCGGTCTACCTCAGTCACTTTTTTACCGGCATGCAGGGTGATGCCGTTTTCGGTGTACCACGCAAACGGGTTGAGCACGATCTCGTCCAGCGTTTGCTCCCCGGCGAGCACGGGGCTGAGCAAAATGCGGTTGTAGTTGGGGTGCGGCTCAGCACCGAAGACGGTGATGTCATACAGGTCCGGTGCGACCTTGAGCAGCTCTTCAATCGTCCGCACACCGGCCATGCCGTTGCCGACCATGACCAACTTTTGCTTTTTCATTGTTGTTCTCCTGAGTTTTGGTGTGCGGGGCGAGGGAACACACCCCCTATCCCCCAACCCCTTTCCACCCTCGCCAGGGCGGAAAGGGGGGCCAACTGCCGATTGGGTGGCTGTGCGCCGGATACGGATCTAGGCGAGTGAGGTCGCGTCGCGTACTTGGGCGCCTGCATTGAGGAACCTACGGTCGTAGTGTTCGCCGATATGCGGGCGTTCAAACGGCAGGCCGCGTGGCGCCTGCTGTGGGCGCGCAAACTACTTGGCCTGTCACTACGACCGCTGGCATGAGCCGCTGGTATGCAAAAACGGTGGCGACCTAGTGGCAGTAGCCCAGTAGCCGGAGACAAACAACAAAATGTGGCTGTTCGGCTCCCCTTTCCGCCCTGGCGAGGGTGGAAAGGGGCTGGGGGATAGGGGGTGTGTTCCAAAGCAGCGTGCACCTCAAAAGCATCCAGAAAGCAAGAAGACATGATCAAGCCACCTTCTCCACATGCCCCTGCCGGGTGTACAAAAAGTCAATCACCGCCTTGCGGTACCCCAGGTACTCCGGGCTATCAGCCAAGGCCACGCGGGACCGAGGGCGGGGCAGGTCCACGCTCAGCACTTCGCCGATGGTGGCGGCAGGTCCGTTGGTCATCATCACAATCTTGTCGGACAGCAGCACAGCTTCGTCCACATCGTGGGTCACCATGACCACCGTGCTCTCGGTGCGCGCCACGATCTCCAGCAACTCGTCTTGCAGCTTGGCACGGGTCAGCGCATCCAGCGCGCCGAAGGGCTCGTCCATCAACAGCACTTTGGGCTCCATGGCCAGCGCACGGGCAATGCCCACGCGCTGCTTCATGCCACCGCTGATTTCGCCGGGGCGTTTTTGAGCGGCGGCCGTCAGGCCCACCAAGGCCAGTGCGGCATCGGTGCGGGCTTTGAGCTGCGCTTGGGTCTCTGACGAAGCGCCAGGATTGCGGGTACCGAACACGCGCTCCACGCCCAGATAAATGTTTTCAAAGCAAGTCAGCCAAGGCAGCAGCGAGTGGTTCTGGAACACCACCGCGCGCTCGGGGCCGGGGCCTGCGATTTCGCGGTTGGCGCAAATCAGCGAGCCTTGGGTCGGCATGGTCAGGCCGGCAATCAGATTCAGCAAGGTGGACTTGCCGCAGCCGCTGTGGCCGATGAGGGCCACAAACTCGCCCTTGGCCACGTTGAGGTTGATGTTGCGCAACGCTGGGAACAGGCCTTTCTTGGTCTTGAAGGTCTGGTCCACGCCTTGGATCTCGATGTACTTGAGGTTGGGGGACACGAGGCTCATGACTTCACCTCTTCGAACGTGAATGCGGTGGCGATTTTGATGAGCGCGAACTCCAGCAGCAGGCCCACGATGCCGATCACAAAGATGGCAATGATGATGTTCTTGACGTTAAGGTTGTTCCACTCGTCCCACACCCAAAAGCCAATGCCCACGCCACCCGTCAGCATCTCGGCGGCCACGATGACCAGCCAGGCGGTGCCCACTGCGAGGCGCACACCAGTCAGCATGTAAGGCAGCACCGAAGGGAAGAGGATTTTGGTAAAAATTTTCCACTCGGACAGGTTGAGCACGCGGGCCACGTTCATGTAGTCCTGCGGCACGCGCTGCACGCCCACGGCGGTGTTGATGACCATGGGCCAGATGGAGCAGATGAAGATGGTCCAGATGGCAGCCGGGTTCGCGCCCTTGAACACCAAGAGCCCGATAGGCAACCACGCCAGGGGCGACACGGGGCGCAATAGGCTAATGAGCGGGTTGAACATGCGGCTTAAGAACTCAAACCGCCCGATCAGGAACCCGGCTGGAATGCCCACCAGTGCAGCCAGCCCAAAACCCAAGGCCACGCGCTTGAGCGAGAACAGCACGTTCCAGCCCACGCCCTGGTCGTTAGGGCCCTTGCTATAGAACGGATCGCTGAAGATCACCACCGCCTGCTTCCATGTCTCCAAGGGGCTGGGGATGGAGCTGGCTGTGCCAATGCTCACCAATGCCCAGATGCCGATGAGCAATGCCAGCCCAGCCAAGGGAGGGAATACCTTGAGTAGCAGACCGTTCCAGTCGAAAGCGGGGGCAGACTGCTCCGGCAATGTCTGTGCAGCAGTCTGTGTGTCTTTTGGGCTGCTAGCGACCGCGGAATGGGCGGCAGCAGCTTCTGTTTTTGTAGCAGACCCATCGGTGGCTGTGGCGATCGGTGAGTGGAATACGGCGCTGACCATGTCGACTCCTTATGCTTTGATCTTGAAACCGTCGGCGTATTTCTTGGGGTCTTTGCCGTCCCACACCGTGCCGTCCATGAGCTTGCTGCTGCGCATATCGCTCTTAGGCAGCGGCGTCTTGGTAGCGGCGGCAGCCTGCTTGTAGATCTCGATCTGGTTGATCTGCTTGGCCACAGTCAGGTAGTCGGGGTGGTCTTTGAGCAAGCCCCAACGCTTGTGCTGGGTCAGGAACCACATGCCATCCGACAGGTAAGGGAAGTTCACTGCGCCGTCGTTGTAGAACTTCATGAAATTCGGGTCATCCCAGGTCTTGCCCAGACCGTTTTGGTAGCGCCCCAGAATGCGCTGGTTGATGGCGTCCACGCTGGTGTTCACATAGCTCTTATCGGCAATGGTTTCGGCCATCTTGTTCTTGTTGGACAGGCTGGCGTCGATCCACTTGCCGGCCTCTAAGATGGCAGCTGTGACGGCCCGAGCGGTGTTGGGGTACTTCTTGACGAAGTCGCCCGTGGTGCCCAGTACTTTCTCAGGGTGGTCTTTCCAAATGTCTTGGGTGGTGGTGGCGGTGATGCCGATGCCATCAATGATGGCGCGGTGGTTCCAGGGCTCGCCCACGCAGTAGCCGTCCATATTGCCGACCCGCATATTGGCCACCATTTGCGGTGGGGGCACGGTGATGACCTTGGCGTCCTGCAGTGGGTGGATGCCATTGGCAGCCATCCAGTAGTAAAGCCACATGGCATGGGTTCCCGTGGGGAAGGTCTGCGCAAAGGTGTATTCACGCTTTTCTGCGGCCATCAGCTTGGCCAGGCTGGCGCCATCGACAGCGCCTTTGTCGGCTAGCTTTTTGGACAAGGTAATAGCCTGGCCGTTGTTGTTCAGGGTCGCCAACACGGCCATGTCTTTCTTGGGCCCACCAATGCCTAAGTGCACACCGTAGACCAAGCCATAGAGCACGTGGGCAAAGTCCAGTTCGCCGCTGACCAGTTTGTCACGCACACCGGCCCATGAGGCTTCCTTGCTAGGCACAATCGTGACGCCGTACTTTTTGTCGAAACCGAGCACCGAGGCCATCACCACGCTGGCGCAATCGGTCAAAGGAATGAAGCCGATCTTGACTTCGGTTTTCTCGGGCGCATCGGAACCGCCTGCGTAGACGACGGCCCGCAGCGCCGGACTGATACCAACCGCGCCTACGGTTGCAGTTTGTAGCACTGCGCGGCGGCTGAGTTTGGCTTTCAAAAGGTCTGTCATGACAACACTCCAAAGTTAAAACACAAAACAAAAAAGGCGTCCACACGGGGTTCGACGCGCAGTGCGCAATCAAACCCGTGGGGACGCCTTTGTCCTTTTGCATTCACCCAGCCCGCCGTTGGACGGGGCGTTTGCATGACCTAAAGAAGGTCTTGTGAGGTGTTAAGCAAGGTATGTGCCATGAATGAAACCTGACAGTGTGTGTGTTCTAAATACTGCTGGCGCTATAAAAAGCGGAGCATGCGGCGCTTTGCGGATAAGCGCTACGGAGCTATTGGTTCATTAAATTTCGTTGCTTGAACCGGCGGTACGTTCATGGTGCCTGCACCAAAAAGGGTGGGGCGCTGATTCGCTTGCCCCAAGCTTGCCTTTCTATGGCGCGTGTGGCTCATCGGCGTGGCAGATTTTGGTGCGCCATAGTCCCTCTGCAACCAAGGCCGATTCGGGCTTGCCGTTGCGCACAGGGCGCTAAATGATCTCAGCTGCTGCTGTGGGTGCGGGCGTGGCTGTCACCCAGTTTAAATTCTTTGACCGTGTTCACCAAAGCCGTAGCTTGCTCGCGCAGTGTGGCGGCAGCAGCGTCCATTTCTTCTACGAGGGCGGCGTTCTGCTGGGTGGTGTGCTCCATATCAATCACAGCCATACCCACCTCAGCCACTCCGCGCGACTGCTCCATGCTGGCCGCACTGATGCGGCCCATGATCTCGGTGACTTCTTTGATGCTGCTGACAACCTGCGTCATGGTGGCACCGGCCTGATCGACCAAGGTCGTGCCTTGTTCTACGCGTTCAACGCTGGTGCTAATCAGCGACTTGATTTCGCGGGCCGCTTGAGCCGAGCGCCCAGCCAATGACCTGACCTCACTCGCGACCACCGCAAAGCCACGCCCTTGCTCCCCCGCTCGGGCGGCCTCTACTGCTGCGTTGAGGGCCAAGATGTTGGTTTGAAAGGCTATCCCGTCAATGACGCTGATGATGTCGGCAATTTTTTTAGATGCGTCATTGATGCCCTTCATCGTGTCGACCACTTGCCCCACCACCATGCCGCCTTGCGAAGCCACGTCCGTAGCTGCTAACGCCAGGCGGTTCGCTTTTTTTGCGCTATGGGCGTTTTGCTCCACGGCTTGTGACAGTTCTTTCATGGAGTTCGCCGTTTGAACCAAGGTGTTGGCCTGGCTTTCTGTGCGGCGGGCCAGCTCGTGGTTGCCTTCAGCAATTTCAACGCTGGTGGTTTCTACATTGTCAGAGCTACTGCGCACGCGCTGTACAACCTGGGCCAGATTGCTTTGCATAGACTTAAGCTGCCACAACAGACTGCTTTCGTCGCCGGGCATCAAGCGGACATCGTGGCTGAGATCGCCGGCACCTACGTTTTGTGCCAAGCTCACGGCAGTTTCCGGCTCGCTTCCTAGCTGGCGCAAAATGCTTCTGACCACCCAGCTGCCAAAGCCAACGGCCAGAAGCACAGCGGTGACGGCGCTAACCGCCATGACGGCCATCATGGCATTCGACTTGCCCAATGCACGATCGGTGATATGGTTTGCTTCTTCGACTTGGTCTGCGTGGAACTTGTCAAGAACTTTCTGAAGGTCTTCGCTTGCAGCGTCAAACCCAGCAGATCCGTTGGCGCCTTTCATGACTGCGTTGCCAGCTTCCATGCCTTGGTCCATATACGTTTTGGCCATGACCTTGCCCATGTCGTAAAACTTGGTGAAACTTGCATCCACTTCTTGCAAGACAGCGAGGTCTTTGTCTGCTTCCGCTTTTGCTTGGGGATTCCCCGTCTTGCTTTCGGCTTCCAGCTTAGCCTTGAAGCTAGCCACGCCTGCGCGAAACCGCTTGGCCGCGTCGTCGGCGTCTTTGTACCCGTCGGGGTCATGCGTGGCCGATACATCGGTCAAAAACTGTTGGACATCAGAACGGGCTAAGTTCATATCCCCTACGATCAGAACAAATTTGAGGGTGTCCCCGTGGATAGTTTTAACGTCGCTCGCGAGGCTGGCGAGGTACGAGGCCACCACCACCAAAGTAATTGCAAACAATCCAACGACAGCTGCAAATGCCAAAGACAAACGGGCTTTGATACTCAGGTTCTTGACCATACGCTGGGCTTTCGGAAGGGTTTTTTCATAGGGCTTGCACGGACCCACTATTCTTCAAGTGCTCTCGACGCCTCCAGTTTAGGGGGATTCACTGTGCTTGGGCGGAATATTTGAGGGGCTTATCGGGCGCTGTGCTCAGCAGATTCCAGCCGCCTTCCATCAACGCTTGCCAGTCTCAGGGAACCTTTGACGCCACTGACTGACACGCTGCTCTGATCAGGACCACAGCTCGGCCACGTCCAGTATGCGCTGGGCCACTTCCACGATCTTCAGGTTTTTGTCCATGGCGGTTTTGCGCAGCTTGGCGTACGCCGCGTCCTCGCTGAGCTGCTGACGCTGCATCAGCAATGCTTTGGCCCGGTCAATCACCTTGCGGTCTTGCAAGGTGGCGCTCAGTGCATTGAGTTCGTCGCGTGTGTCTGCCAGCTCTTGGCGCAGCGCTTGTTCGTGTTGGAAGCGGGCCAGCGCGACATCCAGAATCGGCCGTATGCGTTCGGCTTGAAGCCCCGCGACGATGTAGGCCGACACACCCGCAGCCACTGCAGCGCGGGCATTGTCTGCGTCATGGTCATTGGTAAACATGACGATGGGGCGGCGCGCATCACGCGTGGCCATGACAACATGTTCCAGTGCATCTCTCGCTTCGCTTTCCGCGTCGACAATGATCAAGTCGGGCTGCAACTGGGCCAAACGTTCGGTCAAAAAAACGTCGGGCGGCAGGGAGGCCACCAAGTTGAACCCATTTTCAAGCAAACCAATACGCAAGCTGCGCGAGCGCTCCGCCTGCTCAAGGGCATGGCTGTCGCCCGGATCCTCAACATCCAGTTCCGCAGTGATGACAACAATTCGCAGTGCTTCGGTCATGGTGAACGGCATGCAAGCAAGTTTCGCACCATAAGGGTGCTTGGGGCCCCTTACACTGAGCACTTGCTAACCGGTGATGGGCGCAAGCTAGGGCGCAGGGCCGCGTGCCATGCTACAGACGATGGAAACGGGGTACATGTGAATTACAAAACTTATGGCCTGGGCCGCGTGGTGGTTTTGGTGCTGGGTCTTTGGGCTGGGCAAGCCTTGGCCGAATGCACTGCGCAGCCTCAGGCGCCTAGCACCGAGCACATCGCGACGGCCCAGGCCAATGTCCGAGACCGCGGGTTTTTGTGGCGGGTAAGCAAAGGTGGGCACAGTTCTTATGTCTATGGGACCGCGCACGTGGCTGCGTGGGACTGGGCGTTTCCTGGACCTGTTTTGGGGCAGGCGTGGCATGAAGCGGATGTGCTTGCACTAGAAATAAATCCCTTAGAGCCAGAGACTGCGAGCACCCTGGAGCAGAAGATGAGCGCGAAGACTGCGCCACCTTTGCCAGCCGCTTTGAACGCGCGCATGCAGGCGGTGGCGGACCGGCTTTGTATAGCACGAGAGGCTTTGGTGCGCTATCGCCCCGAGATGCAGCTAGCCACTCTGGCGAGCATGGTAGCGCGGGACCAGGGCTTGGAGCCCACCTATGGCATTGACTTGCAAATGGCACTGATGGCGAACGCTGCCCAGCGACCCATCGTGTCTTTGGAAACCGTTGACGAGCAGCTGGAGGCATTGCGCGATGACAAGGCGCCCCTTGCACAACGCAATGCTGACGTGGCCTCGGCCTTGCGCGACTTGGAGAGCGGCAAAACCCGCAGTATGTTGATCAAGCTGATGCAAGCCTGGGCAAACCATGACTTGGCTACCCTGGAAAATTACGCCGCCTGGTGTGCCTGTATCAAAACGGCTTCAGAGAAAGCAGCTATGAAACGCTTGGTGGATGACCGCAACCCTGTCATGGCCCAACGATTGGATGCGCTGCATGCTGCGGGGACCAAGGTGTTGTTGGCGGTGGGCGCCTTACATTTGGCAGGCCCCACCGGCTTACCCACCCTACTGGCGAAGCAGGGCTACACGGTACAGCGCTTGTACTAATGGAGCAGGCCTTAGAGTCCAGCGTGTGGTAACTCCGTGCGAGTGCTTGGCTGAGACTAAGGCCGCATTCTCATCGGTAGACGGATCATGCTTCACGGTGGGGCAGTAGGTGGTAGCGCAAGCGCCGGGCCTTTGGATGCCTTTGTCTTGGGCCAAGCGGCGCAGCCTGTCAACAAGGCGACACGAAAGCATGCCTACTTGCTGCGCATCAAAATGGAAGACGTGGCGGTGGCTATGATGAAGTTTTGGAGCCAATGCAATGCAAAAATTTAGATGGAATGCCGCCTTGATGGCCCTGCTAATTGCGGGGTCATTGGGTGCCGGGGCCAACGCGGCTGAACTCAAACTGCGCATCTTAGAGACGACTGATGTGCACATGAACCTGTTGAGCTACGACTACTACCAAGACAAAGCGACCGACCAATACGGTTTGGCACGCACGGTTAGCCTGATCAAGGCTGCGCGGGGCGAGGCGACCAACAGTATGCTGTTTGACAACGGAGACTTGTTGCAAGGTAACCCCTTGGGAGACTTGGTGGCCAAAGTGCACCCACTCAAAGAGGGGCAAGTTCACCCCGCCTACAAGGTGATGAACCAGATGGGCTATGACGCCGCCAACATTGGCAACCACGAATTCAATTACGGCCTGGCGTTTTTGCGCCGCTCCTTGCAGGGCGCCAACTTCCCTTACGTCAATTCCAATGTGTTTTTGGATAACACCGCCAAGGACAGCGCCAACCCAACGCATGCTTTCACACCTTATGTGCTGTTGGACCGCACCTTCAAAGACTCCCAAGGTGCCAGTCACAACCTCAAGGTCGGCGTGATTGGCTTTGTGCCACCCCAAATCATGCAGTGGGACAAGGCCAACTTAGAAGGTCAGGTCGTCACCCTGGATATGGCTGATATGGCGAAAAAGTATGTGCCTGAAATGCGAGCCAAGGGCGCACAACTGGTGATCGCCATTCCGCATTCCGGGTTTGAAAAAGGTGAGGTAGGGCAGTTTGCGGAAAACTCGGTGTCGCGCTTGGCCGAGGTGCCAAGTATCGACGCCATTTTGTTCGGCCATGCGCATGCCGAGTTCCCGAGCAAGGCGTTTGCCACCTACCCCAAAGTGGACATCGAGCGTGGCACGATCAACGGGGTTGCTGCTGTCATGCCAGGTCGCTGGGGTGACCATTTGGGCGTGGTGGACTTCACACTGGACAACAGCAGCGGCGCGTGGAAAGTGGTGGACAGCCGCTCCACCATACGCCCCATCTTTGACCGTGTGGCCAAGAAGTCCGTGGCCGAGATCGACCCCATGGTCGAAAAAGCCGTTGGTGCAGAGCACGCACAAACCTTGGAGTACGTGCGTGGCAAGGTGGCCTTTAGCAGCGCACCCATTTACAGCTACTTCGCGCAGGTGGGCGATGATTCCTCCGTGCAAATCGTGTCCAACGCGCAAATTGCCTACGTCAAACGTGCTATGCAGGGTACCGAGTACGAAAAGTACCCTGTGCTTTCGGCAGCTGCGCCTTTTAAATCGGGCGGACGCCAAGGCTGGGGCTACTACACCGACATTCCCGCGGGGCCCTTGGCCATCAAGCACGTGGCCGACCTGTACATCTACCCCAACACCCTTAAGGCCATGCTGCTGACCGGTGCAGAGATTAAAGAGTGGCTGGAAATGTCAGCCGGGCAGTTCAACCAAATTGACCCCAAAGGCACCGCGCCCCAAGCCCTGCTCAATGACGCCTTTCCCTCCTACAACTTTGACGCCATAGACGGTGTGAGCTACGAGGTGGATGTGACCCAGCCCGCCAAGTACGACACCAAGGGCGCCGTGGTGTCTGCAGCGTCCAGCCGGATCAAGAACCTGCGTTTTGAAGGTGCGCCCATTCGCTTGGACGCCAAGTTCATTGTGGCCACCAACAACTACCGTGCCTATGGAGGCGGCAACTTCCCTGGACTGAACGCCAGCAAAGTGGTGCTAGATGCGCCAGAGGAAAACCGCCAGACCCTGGTCGAATACCTCACCATGATGGACACCTTGGCCCCCGGCAAACAAGTGAACCCCAGCGCAGACGGCAATTGGCGCATTGCCGCCATCCCCGGCGTCAAACCTACCTTCTTGTCTGCCAGCGCTGCCCAAAAGTATTTGGACAAACACCCCAGCATCCGCTTGGTGAAAGACAACGGCGACGGTTCAGCGCTCTACGAACTGGGCTACTAAGCCCAAGGCCCTGGTCCCGTGGTCAGTGCGACTGCGGGGCAGGGGCCTTTTTCTTATTGGGCAAGCCCGGTGGAGTTCAGTGGCCCTGCTGCGCTTGCAACTGCACTTCGTTCCAGCTGCCGCGTTCATACTGTTGCAAGCCCTTTGCATCAAATCGCCACAGGTACAGCCAGCCGTTGTCTAAGAGTTGCTGCACCACGGCATGTTTCTGGATGACGGTTTCAATGGCTTGCTGGGGTGCATCAATGACCACGGTGAGCCGCAAAGGTTCGTGCATCCACCGCTTGCCGTCGTGCAAAGATTGTTGCGACAAGCCAATGCGCAGGTCGCCTCCATTGCCCTCAAACACGCCAAGGTGGCCCCCCACCACGTTGTGCAGCACCTTGTTGCCGCTGCCCAAATGCAGCGGCTCGCAGGTTGAGGCGTGGTATTGCCAGTTAATCCAGTGCGTGACGAGCATGGGGGCCGTCATCAGCAGTTCCAGCACGCTGCCATCGGCATCCTGCGATGCCTCATAGTCGTGCAGAAAACTGCGCCCCTCTAGGCGCACACCTCGGCTACGTGCCCGTGGTGCGATCAAGAACGCCGCATTGCCCGCCAAGCCCCATTCGGGGCGCGTTTGCGCGCCGTCATTGGCGCGCAAACGCAATTGGCTGAGTAGCGCGGTGTGCGTGGCACTGGGGTCCAGCCCCAGTGTGGGCGCCCGTTCCCGTCGTACCTGGTCGCAGGCATGCGCGAAGACGCTTTGCAAGCGGTCCCAGCGCGTGCGGGCAGCGCTGGGTAGCAAGTCTAGGTCAAAGCCCTCGATCTCGTCGGTGGTGGTGTTGTGCAGCGCGGCCACGAACACTGTGTCTTCTGGAATCGTGATGCCGTGTGCGAGCAGGCCATGGCGCACCGCTGTCTCATTGAGTAGCAGCGCCAGGCTTCGGGCGTTGACCTCACCGGTTTGGCCGCAGCATGCGCCGCAATCCAGAGCCGCTGCGTGGGCATTGTTGGTCGTTTGGCTGCCGTGGCCCACCAGCAAGACCAAGGGCGCGAGCTGGCGGTCCAAGCCCATGGCGTGCAACACGCGCGCTGCAAGCGTCACTTTGGCATCCAGTTCCAAGCCTGTGACCTGCGGGCGGCACAGGGGCCGGTAACGCACGGGCAGACCATCGAGGTCATCGCGCGCGCGCGCCGCTTGGGTGGGCTTGAGCCATTGCCCCAGCTTGCCAAGGTAGCTGAAACCAGCCGCCTCCACAAACGAGAACGCAGCGCCCGGCCAGCGGCTGGCGGCCTGCCATTGGTCTGACCAGCCAAAACGGTCCAGCCGGGCTTCATGGGCCGCGCTTTGCATCGCGTCATCCGTAGCACCTTGGCTGTTGCTGGGGGCCACCATCCGGTCCTGCACTTCGATGCCTGGTGCCAGTAGCCCGGGCAGCTGGGGCCGACGTGCGTGCGTGGCCAACGGGGTGTAGGCAGCGGCCAAGCCAAAGAACCCTGCAAACCCGATGGTCTGAATGGCTGGCCACACCGACTCCAGCGCGCGGCGCAGGGGTTCGCTGCGTACATCAATGCAAAAAGCCGCCTGCACTTCAACCGCCTGTGGCGCAGCGCTTTCGCTAGCACCTAAGACCAGCTTGTGCGCCAGTGTGCGTTGGTAGCCCGCTTCCAGCGCGCGTTGCCACACCTCGTCGACCAGCAACGCCTCTTGGGCGTGTGCCAATAGTGCGGGGGCATGGCTCCACTCGCCTTGGAGCGCGGCGAAGGCGTGGCTGTTGGCGGTTCCGCCTTTGCACTCCAGCAAAATAGCGCCCCACGCCAGCCGAATGGCCAGTAGCTCGCGCAAGTGGGTGTCGCTGCGGCCTTCCAGGCGCGCCTGCCAACCCAAGTAGGCACACCAAGACGCCCAGCCGTTGACCGTGAGCAACACCGCTTCCAGGTAGTCCGCCCACACCGCCTGTGGCAGGCCTAGGCGCTGCAGTACCCAGCGCTCTGCGTCTTGGCGGGTGCGTGGCAATGCTTGCAGGGCTTTGCCAAGATGGGGCAGACCCATCAGCATGCCTATGCCGTGGTCGTGCTGCAGCGTGTAGCGCCAAAACGCATACAGACCTTGCGCGCGCTCGGGCTGCCAATCGGCCTGGTGTTCGTCAAAGTAGGCGGCGCAGGTTTGGCTCACCTGGTGGGTGATCGCTTGACGCCACGACAGGCGGGTATGGCGCTTGGGGTCGTTGTCCAGCACCTCAATCAACAAGGGCAACTGGGCCACCGGTTGGTCGGTGTGCAGTGCGCCTACACATTGCGCTGCCGATAGCTTTGCGGCCGCGCCGGGCACTTGGGTCAAGGCATAGTCCAAGTCAGCCGCGGTGATGCGACCTTCTTCCCAAGCTTGCAGCTGGTTGGGGCGCGTGGGAAACACTTGCACGCCACCCAAGACCGCCATGCGTGCCGCTACCTGCCGCACGGGCATGCCAATGCGGGACCAATGTGGATTCACCGCAATCGCGCGGTCCAGCGGCCATGCGGGTGCAATGGCTTGGCAGGCTTGCGCACAGGCCGCTTCGGCTTCTGTCTGGTATGGCCAATCTACAGCAGGGCTAGGCATTGCGGAGTTCGGGGTCTGGGTGTCTGTTGACCTTGGGGCGCTCGGGCTCAATGTGTCCATGGGGATCTCCTGGAGTTCTGTTTAGGGGTGGGCTGTGGCGTCAACGCGCGTACCGATGGGTGTGCCGGTGTGCGATGCATGCGGTGCCCAGTGGCTAGGCCAGAGCTGCAAAGCCAGGCGCGTGTAGAGCTCGTCGACATAAAAGCCTGCATAGCTCCAGCGGCGCCATCTGCGCAGCGCGTTGGGGCGAATCTGCAGCACCACCAAGCACCCATACAAAGCCGCCATGCCTAGCAATGTGACCAGGCCCAGCGTATGGTGTGGCACATCGCGAATGCCGAGCGGCAGGCTGTGCAACAGCAGTGCCAGCGTGGCCAGACCCACAATCATCAGCAGGCCTGAGCAGGTCTGCAAGACAACAGCCCGCAGACTGGCGCGCGCTGGGTCCAGCCACACCATAGGGGCCCAGGCCAAGCCCATCACCGCGCTCCACCACCAAGGCCAAGCAGCGGGGTTTACCAGTGTTTGCATCAGCACTACGGCGGCTACCGCAAGGACCGGGGCTATGCACAGGCTCACGGGGGTTGGCCCATGGGCACTGCGCATCATCTGCAAACGCGTCTCGCGCACGGCGCTAGAGGCCGACAAAAACGCGTGGGCTTTGTACAGCGAATGTCCGATCAAGTGCAGCGCCGCCAGCGTGTACAGCCCCAGACCGCATTCCAGCAGCATGAAGCCCATTTGTGCCACGGTGGACCACGCCAAGCGCACTTTGATGCTGATGCGCGTCAGCATCACCAAACCGGCCAGCACGGCGGTGCCCAAGCCGAAGGCGATGAGCAGCGAGCGTGCGGGTGTGGCCTGTTCCAGCAGCGGCGCAAAACGGATCAGCACAAAGCCCCCCAAGTTCACCACGCCTGCATGCAGCAAGGCCGACACCGGGGTAGGGGCCTCCATCACCTGGATCAGCCAGCCATGCACCGGCAACAGCGCGGTGCGCACAACCACCGCCAGCACCAAGCACACCGCGCTCAGGTGCAGGGAGGTGGACATTCCCTCGCGTGCAATGTGGGCCCACAGCGCGGTTAAGGAGCCTGTACCCACTTCAGTCCAGGCCAAGCCTGCCGCCGCAATCAGCAGCACATCGGCCATGCGGTCGGCAATGCGCTTTTTGTGGGCCGCCAGCAGGGCAAAGGGGCGGTCCGGGTAAAAGCACAGCAGGTGTTGCAGTGCCACCCCCACCAAAGCCCAGGCGGCGATCAACACCACCCAGTGGTCAGCCAACAGCAGCACATGTACGGCCGCCAATACGCCGGCCAGCGCAGCCATATAGCGCCGCTGGCGGTGCTCGCCCTCCAGATAGCGGGCAGAAAACACCCCAATCACCCAGCCCAGCAGTTGCACCAACACCGCCAAAACGCTCCCCAAGCGGGTCGGGTTGAGCCCAGCCTGCGCCTCCACGAGGTAGGGCACCAGCAGGGCGGACACCACGCTAAAGCCCAGCGCCGCGCCTGAGAGCGCGTTGCACGTCTGCCAAAGTGCGGCGGTAGGGCGGTCTTGCCGGCGGGGCGTGAGCAAGGCCAGCAGCATCAATGCGGCGGGCATACAGAGACTAACGGTTGCGGCAACTTGAAGCAAAGTCATAAAAAGCACCTCAAAGAGAAAGTTGTCGTATGCTGCCCGTCCTATAACGTTCTGTAAAATACATTGATAGTTTTAAAACGTTCTGTATAAAAGAACAATGAACCTAGAGCAACTGAACTTTCACCACCTGTTCTACTTCTGGCGCGTTGCCAAGTTGGGACATCTAACCCGCGCTGCGGAGGAGTTGCACACCTCGCAGTCGGCCTTGTCGGCCCAAATCCGGCAGCTGGAAGAGCGCTTGGGTGAGGCCCTGTTTTTGCGGGAAGGTCGCCGCCTGCTGCTGACCGACACGGGCCAACTCGTGCTCTCGTATGCCGACAACATCTATGGCTTAGGCCAAGAAATGCTGGGGCGGCTGCAGGGGCAGAGTGAGGGCATCACCCGGCTGCGTGTAGGCAGCATGGCCACGCTGTCGCGTAACTACCAAGAAAACTGGATTCGCCCTCTGCTGACCGACCCCTCGGTCGTGCTCACGCTGGAGTCAGGCTTGTTGGAGGGCTTGCTGGCCCGCCTGCTGCAGCACCAGCTGGATGTGGTGCTGGCCAATGAGACCGTGCCCGCCGACCCGGAACGCCCCTTGCACTGCCGCTTTCTGGGGAGCCAGGCGGTTTCATTGGTAGGCCCCAGCAAGGTGTGGCAAGCCCACAGCCTGCGTGTGCCTGAAGACCTGCAAGGCATGGACTTGGCCGTACCTGGCCCACGCCACGCGGTGCGGGCCCAGTTTGATGCCCTGTGCGCCGCCGCCGGAGTCACCCCCCGCTTGCGCGCCGAGGTGGACGACATGGCCATGCTGCGCCTGATTGCCCGCGACAGTGATTGGCTCACGGTCTTGCCCGAGGTGGTGGTGCAGGACGAATTGCTGGCGGGCAGCTTGGTGGTGGTGGGCCAGTCCGCCCAGCTCAAAGAACGGTTCTATGCCATCACCACGCCGCACCGGCATCGCACCGACATTGTGGAGCGCTTGCTGTCGCTCTCACCGCAAAACCCTAGGCAAGCCGACGCTTTGGCGGCTGGTACTCGGTAAACGCCGAAGCCAGCGCAGGGCCCACGCTAGCGCTTCTTTCGCATCTCTTCTAAAATATGGTTTTATATACAGTATTTTGAACTGAATGCCCATGCCATAAGCATTGCAGCGCAGTTCATTGGGGCTGTCAGCGATGGAGCAACAGGCCATGGAGTCTGCGGAATCGGTTGAAACCCTGGGGCGCACGGCCATGCCTGCGGGGGAGGGGGCGCCTGCCTATGCGGAGTTGGTGTGCCTGTCTAACTTCAGCTTTCAACGGGGGGCGTCGCAGCCGGAGGAGCTGGTGGCGCGCGCGCACCGTTTGGGCTACAGCGCCTTGGCCTTGGTGGACGAGTGCTCGGTGGCCGGGGTGGTGCGTGCGCATGGGGAGGCGCAGCGCCTGGGGCTCAAGCTGTTGCTGGGCGCGCAGTTTCGGGTGCCGCTGGGCGCGCAGGCCCACGCTCAGGGGCAGACCGCCACCCGTGGCACCGCCCATACTGGCGCGGCAGGTTTTACCGCCGTGGTGCTGGCCCACTCCTTGGAGGGCTGGGGCCATCTGTGCGCCTTCATCACCCAAGCGCGCATGGCCGCGCCCAAGGGCGAGTACTGCGTGGGCTGGGGGCTTGCGTATGCCGCGCACTGGGCAAGCCTGCAGGCGTGCGAAGTGCTGCTGCATTTTGATGGCGCTATAAAAACAGAAGCGGCTTGCGCAGTATCCATGGGCGCTAGAGCCCTATTTGGCCCTAATTTGTGGTTGTGTGCCAGTGCGGGCTTGGTGTCAGGTGACAGCTTGCAGGCGCAGCGGGTGCAGCAAATTGCAGCTCTCAGCGGCGTGCCCGTGGTGGCCACGGGCATGGTGCACATGCATGTGCGCTCACGCAAACCTTTGCAAGATGTGCTGACTGCCGTGCGCCTGGGGCTCCCGGTGTCGGCCTGTGGGTTTGCCTTGCAAGCCAATGCGGAGTCGCACATGCGGGTGCGGGCGCGGCTGGCTGCTTTGTTCCCCGCGCAGTGGCTGGCCAATACCTTGGAAGTGGCCCAGCGCTGTACCTTTAGCTTGGACGCGTTGCGTTACCACTACCCGCTAGAGGCGGTGCTGCCCGGCCAAACCCCGGCCCAAACGCTGCGC
Source organism: Rhodoferax aquaticus (assembly GCF_006974105.1). NCBI lineage: Bacteria > Pseudomonadati > Pseudomonadota > Betaproteobacteria > Burkholderiales > Comamonadaceae > Rhodoferax > Rhodoferax aquaticus. The sequence goes on along the minus strand of NZ_CP036282.1, from coordinate 3,818,445 downwards.
CACTACACCGAAGAAGGGGCGCTGGTGCGCTACCCCACTGGTGTGCCACCGCAGGTGCGCCAGCAGCTGGAGCATGAGCTGGTCTTGATTGCGGAGATGCGCTACGAGATGTACTTTTTGACCGTGCACGACATCGTGCGCTTTGCACGCAGCCAGGGCATTTTGTGCCAGGGGCGGGGCTCGGCGGCCAATTCAGCCGTGTGTTACTGCTTGGGCGTGACCGAGGTCAACCCCACGGAAACCAATTTGCTGTTTGAGCGTTTCATCTCCAAAGAGCGCAACGAGCCGCCCGATATTGATGTGGACTTTGAGCACCAGCGCCGCGAGGAGGTGATCCAGTACATCTATGCCAAATACGGCCGCGAGCGCGCCGCCATTGCCGCCACCGTGATCAGCTACCGGCCCCGCAGTGCCTTGCGCGATGTGGGGCGTGCGCTGGAGATCCCCGACGCACTGATTGCCGCTTTGTCCAAAGAGCACCCCGGCATGTACAGCCGCGAGGTTTTGGCCGAGCGTCTGGGTGATGCCCTGGCGCGCCTAGGGCCCGACTTTCAAGCGCCTACAGCGCGGCGCATGCAGCAGTGGGTGGACTTGAGCACGCAGTTGCAGCGCTTCCCCCGCCACCTGAGCCAGCACGTGGGCGGCTTTGTGCTGACGCAGGGGCCGCTCACGCGCATCGTGCCGGTGGAAAACGCCTCCATGCCGGACCGCTCCATCATCCAGTGGGACAAAGACGACCTCGATGCCGTGGGCCTGATGAAGGTGGATGTGCTGGCCTTGGGCATGCTCAGCGCCATTCGCCGCTGCTTGGCGCTTATCACCCAGTGGCGCGGCTTGCCACGCCCCATGCGCATGCAAGACATTCCGCGCGAAGACACGGCCACTTACGACATGATTTGCCGGGCCGACACGGTGGGCGTGTTTCAGATTGAGAGCCGCGCCCAAATGAGCATGTTGCCGCGCCTCAAGCCCCGCACGTTTTACGACCTGGTGGTGGAAGTGGCCATCGTGCGGCCCGGCCCCATACAAGGCGGCATGGTGCACCCCTACCTCAAGGCCCGGCAAAACCCCGAGGCCGTGACCTACCCCAGCCCACAGCTCAAGCAGGCCTTGGTGCGCACCCTGGGCGTGCCCATTTTTCAAGAGCAGGTGATGCAAATTGCCATGGCGGCAGCCAACTTCAGCGCGGGCGAGGCGGACCAGCTGCGCCGCTCCATGGCCGCGTGGAAGCGCAAGGGCGGCGTGAGCAAGTTTTACGACCGCTTGGTGGGCGGCATGCTCAAAAACGGCTACACCCAAGCATTTGCGGACACGCTGTTTCAGCAGATTGAAGGCTTTGGCGAGTACGGATTTCCAGAGAGCCACGCGGCCAGCTTTGCGTTGTTGGTCTACATCAGCTGCTGGCTCAAGTGGCATGAGCCCGCCTGCTTTTTAGCGGCCATGCTCAACAGCCAGCCGCTGGGGTTTTACGGGCCCTCGCAGCTCGTGCAAGACGCCCAACGCCATGGCGTAGAAGTGCGTGCCGTGGCCGTGGCCCACAGCGATTGGGATTGCACCTTGGAGCCTGCAGCACCGTCAGCAGCCCATGGTGGGGCAGACGCAGCACAGACCCATCAAGCGGCTGTGCGCCTAGGCCTGCGCTTGGTGGGCGGCTTGTCGCAAGAGGTGGGCCTGCGCATCAGTGCGCAGCGCGCGCTGGCGCCGTTCACCAGCACCCAAGACTTGGCGTTGCGCTGCCAGCTCGACGCGGGCGATTTGAAAGCCTTGGCCAGTGCCGACGCGCTGCAGTCTTTGAGTGGCCACCGCCGCCAGCAAGTGTGGGACGCTTCTGCTTTGCGGCCCGCCCCCGCATTGTTGCAAGGCGTGCCCATTGAGGAAGACCCCTTGTATTTGCCCGCCGCTGCCGAGGGAGAAGAAGTGACGTTTGACTACGCTGCCTTAGGGCTCACTTTGCGCTCGCATCCCTTGCTGCTATTGCGCAGCCAGCTATCAAAAATGAAGCTGCTTACCGCCGCGCAGATGCGCAACTACCCCAGTGGCCGCTTGGTGCGCGCATGCGGCATCGTCACCATGCGCCAGCGCCCGCAAACCGCCAAAGGCGTGGTCTTCGTCACGCTGGAAGACGAGACCGGCTCCGTCAACGTCATTGTGTGGAAAGCAGTGAAAGAGCAGTTCCGCCAAGAGGTCTACCAAGCGCGGCTCATGGCGGTGTACGGCATCTGGCAGCGCGACGAAGCCAGCGGCGGCGAAGTCCGCCACGTGATCGCCAAGCGGCTTGTTGACCTCACGCCCATGCTGGGCGACTTGGCCACGATCAGCCGGGACTTTCATTGACGGTGGGGCGTGCGCGCGCCGTGCAGCGTTGACAAGCTGCCGGACTGCGGCCAATACTCGCCGCCATGACACATCTCGTTTGGCTTGTGGCGACACTGTGCTTCTCTCTAGGAGCGGTGCAGGCGCAGGTGCTAGCGGTTGCGCCCAAACTGCCGGTTCTGGTCACTTCTGCCGATGGCAAAACGCCTGACGGCGGTCAGGCGGTAGAGATCCTCACGGAGGCAGCGCGCAGGGCTGGGCTCACGCTGAAGATGGAGATCCAGCCGTGGTCCCGAGCGCTGTTAACCGGGTCGCAGACCGCCAACGTTTTGCTGTTCCCCGTGGTGCGAACGGCAGAGCGCGAAGCCCAGTTTGAATGGCTAGGCCCCGTCAACCGGGTGGAGTATTGGGTGTTTCGCCGCACCGAGGGGTTAGCGCCAGTGGCTAAAACTTTGGATGACTTGAAGTCGGCCTCCATCGGCACCCTTGCCAACAATGCCAACAATGAATGGTTAAAAGCCAAGTTGCCAATGGCCACGATCCAACCCGTTCCCCTGTACAGCAGTTTGGCCCCCATGCTGTTTTTGGACAGGTTTGATTACTTGGTCGCAGCGCGCAGCACCTTTTTTGCAGAACTCGAACGGCTTGGCAAGCCAAGAGCTTCGGTACAAGCCCTATTCCCCCTGGTCGATGATGTGGCGGACGCCAAGTCGTATGTGGTGTTAGCCAAGGGCTCTGACCCGCAGCTAGTCCGTAGCATCAGAACTGCCCTAGAGCGCATGGCGGCGGACGGCACCTGGGACAAGATGTACAGAAAGTACCAGTAGTCATTTTTTCACGACGGCATCAGGCGCATGCAGCCGTTCGCGTCCTCAGCCAGGGCGCGTTGCCCGTTTCGGTCTAGGCTGTGATACCTTTGCGCCCCACCTTTTCACCCGGACCTTTCTATGCCACGCCTAGGCAGCATTCATCTCTATCCCATCAAGTCCACGGCAGGCATGGAACTGCCCCGCGCTTTCGTGAGCGAAGAGGGCTTGCTGGGCGACAGGCGCTATATGGTGGTGCAGCCAGACGGCACGTTTGTGACGGCCCGCACCCACCCCCAGTTGCAACTCTTGCGTGCAACCCCGCAAGACGGCGGCTTGCACCTGGCCTACCCGGGCCATGCCATCCTGAATTTGTATGAAAAAGACTTCAGCCTGGAGCCGCAAGCCACTGCGGTGTGGAGCGACCGTTTTACTGCTTTGCGCACCCATCCCCAGGCCGATGCTTGGTTCAGCCAAGTGTTGGGTGAGCCGGTGCGCTTGTTGTGGGTGGGTGCACGCTCTGCGCGTTATCGCGCCGCAACCGGCACGCGGGTCAGCATGGCCGATGGCTACCCGGTGCTGCTGATTGGCCAAGCCTCCTTGGACGACCTGAATCTGCGCTCTCACGCCTTGCACCAGATGCGCCAATTCCGTACCAACTTGGTGGCCACGGGCACCCAGCCGTTTGAGGAAGACAGCTGGAAGCGCATTCGCATCGGCGAGGTGGAGTTTGCGGTGCTTAAGCCATGTAGCCGCTGCATCATGACCACGGTGGAGCCGGGCACAGACCGCTTCAACGTGCTGCGCGAGCCGCTGTCTACGCTGGCGCGCTATCGCCGGGGGGACGATGGAGAGGTGTACTTTGGCCAAAACCTCGTGGCCCTTAATGAGGGGTGGGTGGAGGCCGGCAGCCCCATTGAGGTCTTGGAAACGGTGGAGCCCGTGGTCTACGCCGATACCGCGCCCAAGAAGCGGGTCTTGGTGTGTGTGGCCCGTGAGCCAGTGGCCCGTGATTTCGAAACCTTTTGGCTAGAAGCGGCCGATGGTCAACCGTTACCCAGTTACTTGCCGGGCCAACATCTGCCTGTCAGCGTCGATGTAGAGGGCCAGCGCCACCAGCGCCGTTACACCTTGAGCTCAAGCCCAGACCAGTTGGCACGCTACAGCATGAGCGTTAAACGCCAAAGCGATGGCCGCGTGTCATCCTGGTTGCACCAAGCGCTGCAAGTTGGTAGCACCTTGCTCGCCGAACCCCCTGCGGGGGACTTTCACTTGGGGGCTGGGCGCACGCTGTTGTTGCTCTCGGCAGGCTCGGGCGTGACGCCTATGTTGTCGATGGCGCGCACCTTGGCGTTGCGTGGCGAGCTCGGTGGGGTGCACTTGATGCACCTGTGCCGCAGCGAGGCGGACCTACCCGCTGCCGCCGAACTGGCGGCCATGCAGCAGCAAGGCTTGCAACTCACGTGGATCTTGAGCCAGCCCGGACCCCACTGGCGGGGCTTGCACGGACGGTTGAGTGACGCGCACTTGGCGCAAGTGCAGGGCTTGCTGGCGCGTGAGGTCTTTCTTTGCGGGCCTGAGGGCTTTATGGCAGATGCTGCCGATCGCTTGCGGGGATTGGGAGTGCCCGCAACCCACATCCAGCAAGAGCGATTTGGTGGCACTGCGCGTGGGGTGGACCGCCCCCATCAAGCGCTACAACTGCGCATTGGCACGCACAGCATTGCGGGAAATAACCAAGCCACCATTTTGGATCAGGCCCATAAGCACGGCGTGGCCTTGCCCTGGAGCTGCCGGGCTGGCGTTTGCGGCACTTGCAAGCAGACCTTGCTTTCGGGTGAGGTAGACCAGGCAGAGGTTCCCGCCATCACGGAAGCAGAGCGGGCGCAAGGCAAGGTGCTGACCTGCTGCGCAGTGCCGCTGAGCGACGTGGTGCTTGGTCCGCTGTGAATACTTTTTTTTTTGATCCCCTGCATCCAAACGCCCAAAGCCTACCTTCTCTAGCTAGGCCACTAAAAGGTGTTGGCGCGCTGGCGGTAGTACTCGGTTACCAGCGGGTCTGCCGTGGCGAGCTCTGCGATGCTGAGTGCACTCAAACCCTCGTGCTGGGTGGCTTTGAGCAGGCCTTGGCCTTCAGGGGTGTTCGGGAACTGCAGCAAGTTTTGGCTTAGTTTGGGGGCTTGGGCACTCCAGCGAGGGTGCGCCAAATAGGCCATGGGGGTGAGGCCTTTGGGGCAGCGCGTCAGCACTTTGAAGCGTGTGCTCAGCTCAGGCGGCAACAAGGTCAAGGTGGAGGCTGAGCCCACCGCAGCAGGTGCATCTCCGTTGAGCATGCGCTGCACACAGTTGCGCTGGGTGCCTGCAACCACCAGTTTGACATCGCGCCCAGGCACCACGCCATGGTCTCGGATGTCGCGCAGCGCAATGAGCACATGCACCGCAAATGGATCAGCCACTAACACCGCACGTTGGGACAGGTCTTGCAATCGCTTCAGGGGGCTTTCGGTTGGCACCACTACCAAAGGCTCCAGCGCCGCAGTGGCGCGGGCCAAGGGCGAAAAACCCTCTTCGCGCTGTAGCAGACGCGCCACGTGGGGCGACGCGCCGATGATGTCGAACTCGCCTTTGCGGGCGCGCTCAATGAACTGTTCAAAGTCTGGCGCAGTGGCCAAAACACAAGGCCTGCCTAAAGTGCGCTCAATCAGCGCCACGATGGGCTCGTACAGGCGTACCAACTGCTGCACGGGCAAGTAAGGCACCATGCCAAACACCAAACTACGCTCGCCACTTGGCGTTTGTGCCGCCACGCTGTGCACCAAAGGCAGCGCACCCAGCATACGTAAGCAGTGTCTACGGTTGAGGTGCATGGACATAGGATCTCTTTCGGTGCGCTAAAGCGGTGCGTAGGTGCTGGCCACAGAGTCCGCGACCAAAGGGGCTAGCAAGGGCAAGTCCAGCACAAAGGTGCTTCCTTGGCCCACGGTGCTGGTGACGCTGATGTGCCCGCCCAGCAGGCCATGGACGATATTGCGAACAATCGACAGGCCAAGCCCTGACCCACCCTGGCCCATTTTGGTGGTGAAAAAAGGGTCAAACACGTGTTCCAGCACATTCGCAGGCATGCCAGCGCCGTTGTCTTGCACGCGCAGCTCAACCCGCTGGCCGCCCGCCACGAGGGTGGCACTGATGCGCAGCAGTCCCGTGCTGTTGGGGCCAAACGCATGGCGTTCTGCGTTTTGGATGAGGTTGGAAATGACCTGGTCCAGGGGGCCGGGGTAACTGTCCATCACCACGCCAGTAGGGATATCCAACTCAATGGCATGCGCGCTGTGTTTGAGTCCGTAAGACATGGCGCGCATCAGGTCAGATACGATAGACAGCAAGTCAAAGCGCCGCCGTTGTTGCGAGGCGTCGTCTACGGCAACCCGCTTGAAGCTGGTGATGAGCTCGGCGGCTTTTTGGCTGGATTTGACCACCAGACCGGCCATTTCTTGCCCTGTACCTAGTGCTGCAATCAGGCCTTTTCTGGACGCGGTTTGGTTCTGAACGCTGGTGTCTGTCTCTCGCAAAAGGCTTTGTAGGGAAGACGCTGTGAGTAAGGCGTTGCCGATCGGCGTGTTGAGCTCGTGAGAAATACCGGCCACCAAGGCCCCCAGCGAGGCCAGCTTTTTAGCCTCTACCAGTTCGTCTTGTGTGAGCTGTAATCGGTCCAAGGTTTGCTCAAGGTGCTGCGTGCGTTCGCTGACCCGATGCTCCAGCACCGCATGGGATTCTTGTAAGCGCTTTTCTGCACTTTCCAATGCGGTAAATCGTTCACTCAGCACCTCAGACATGTGGTTAAAGGCTGTAGCCAGCTTGGCGAGTTCATCTTTGCCTGTTGCCGCAATGCGCACGTCTTGCTCGCCCGCCGCCATGCGGTCGGCGCCATTGCGCAAGGCCGTCAAACTGCGGGTAAGCACGCCCGACCAATAGACCAACAAGAGAGCAGCAAGCACCATGGTGCCTAAGCAGATCGCCAGCATACGCCCCAAAATTTGGTCGGTTGCGGCTTCAATTCCCCCTCTGTCGAGGCTGAAACGTGCAACACCGTAGTTACGCTGGCCCACCCGCAGCGTGGTTTCGGACAGGGAGGCGGCAGAAGCACTGGTGCTGCCCGCTTGGCTCAGCAACTGCTGGTTGCTGTCGCGCACCTCCAGAAAAGTGAAATCGCCCCGTTGCACGAGGTCGTGGCTCAGTTCGTCCAGTCCCGCCAAGTCACGCTGCGCTAACAAAGGCCCGAGGGCACTGGAGAGCAGGGCGGCACTGCGCGCGCTATCACGGCTACTTTGCTGCGACATCGCGTCCACAATCACCACGCGCGTGGCCAGCAAAATGGCCAGAGTGGTGAGAGAGAAAACGAGGACCGTGGCCAAGACCAGTTTTTGCCGAAGCGTGCGCATGCAAACGAGGGGTTGTGTGTGACTGTGCCAGCATAGTCGGGAACATGCGTGCGCACAAGCCATAAAGAGGCCGGAAAACGCCCTCTGAACTCGGTGTGCACGTTCTGCGTGTGGAAACCGGTGACCTTTTGCAAAGACTCAGGTACGATGCAAAAGCGGACGCGGTTGAACTTCCTTTTGGGGACACCAGACATGACGGACACCACCCACCTTGAGGCCAAAGTGCTGTTGCTGGACCATGATTCCGTGCACTGCAAGACGCTGACTGACTTTTGCGCCTCGATTGGTTTGCTAGCCTTGCTGCGTACGGCGCACGATGCCATCGCTTCGCTAGAGAGCAACAAAGATTTGGCAGGTGTTCTGTTGGCAGAAGACATGCCATGTGATGGACCCGATGGCTTGGCACTGGCGCAAGCCATACACAAGCTACGCCCCGAGCTTCCCATTTTTTTGCGCCGCACATCCACGCGCGGTTTGACGGCGTCTGAACAGCAAGCCGTAGGGCACCAGTGGCAATCCGACGACATTGATGGCTTGCGTGCCAGTGTGGAGCGCACCATCTTCAGTTTGCGCTACCCCACGGCGTTGGTGGACGGTATTGTGGATCTCACCACTTCCGCGTTGCGCTCGATGTTCCCCAATGCCCTGGTGCAGTCAGAGTCTCCGTATGTGGTGCATGACCGCATCATCCATGGCGAGGTGTCCACCCTGATTCCGATTGAGAGCACCTGGTGTCGTGGTTACATGATGCTGCAAACCGAAGAGAGCGCGCTGCGCCAAGGCTTGGTGCAGGGCCTGAGCTTTCAGGGTGTTGGAGGCGACCTTAACTTCCGTGAGATCAATAACTTGCTGGGGGAGACGACCAACTTGATTTGGGGTGCGTTTAAGAACCGCTACATACCGCCCCAAGCCTTTGCCAACCAGCAAACGCAAGTGCCCATTGTGATTAACCATGCGCACAAATACATTTCCTTTGGCTCGCCCGACCCCCAACTGTGCATCCGTTATCAGCTCACCGACCCAGGTCGTTTGGGGGCGCAGGCCTTGGTCATCGTGCAACGATTTATATTTAACCTGCACTGGTCCCCAGAGGACTTTGCAGTGTTTGCAGCGGCAGCATCTGAGGGCACCCCTACAGGCGACTTGGACTTGTTTTGAATGTGCCTTGGGCAAGGAGAAAAACACAATGGCGAACGTTTTGGTAGTTGATGACTCCAGCACAATGCGAGAGATTGTGTCCAGTTATCTGCGTAAGAACGGGTTTGAGGTGACGACGGCCACCGATGGCCGCGATGGAATAGCGCAACTGCGCGCTGACCCCGCCATTCGGCTGGTGGTCAGTGATGTCAATATGCCCATCATGGATGGCCTGATGATGGCTGAAAAAATTCGCACCGAACTAGACAACAAGAGCGTACACATCATCATGCTCACGACCGAAGACAACCCCTTGATGCGCGAGCGAGGCAAGGCCATTGGGGTTACGGGTTGGATCGTCAAACCCTTCAGAGGCGAGGCGGTTCTGGGACCCTTTAAACGCTTGTGTGGCCTTCAGCCTTAGCCATTAAGCAGGGTCTTTACACCTGCGCTTTGCGGCTGAGTCGCAGCCATAGTTTTTGCCCAGCCAGCGCAGCGGCGGCACTGATGGCACTTCTCTATGCCATGTCCAGCGCTGCCAGCCAATAAGGCCAGGCTTTCAACGCGGCTAGTTGGGTGAGGTGGTAAGTGGCATACGCACCGAAACCCAACAGGGCACCGCGCAGTGGTACCAAGGTGCCGCAATTACTCCAATCCACAGCACATCTAGCACCACCATTACACAGGCACCGGTAAGCCAGCTGGCAAAACGGGCTTTTGAGGGAGGCATGGTTTCATTGCGCAGGGTGTGGCGCAGTGCAGGGTATCTGCATCTCAAACGTGGTCCCGTGGCCCAGCGCAGAGCGCACATGGAGTGTGCCCCCCAGTACCTTTTTGACCAGGTTTTCGACAATCGTCATCCCCAGTCCCGTGCCACCACGGCCAATCTTGGTGCTGAAGAACGGGTGAAACAATTGGTTGAGCAGCGTTGCGTCCATGCCTGCACCATCGTCGCTCACCGTCAGATGCACCATGCCGTCTTGCGCGTGGGCTGCGATGTGCACAGTGCCTTGCTGCTTATGTTCAAACGCGTGCAGGTAAGCATTGTTAACCAGGTTGATCACCACCTGACCCAAAGCGCCTGGATAGCTGGCGACCCATAGTTCTGGAGCTATGTCGACCGTGACCTGATGCTTGTAGCGCTTGAGGGTAGGGCTCATGGTGTCCAAGACCTCGGTGACTACGGCGGCCACCTCAAACTCACGCATTTGTTCGCTGGCCTGGTCAGAGGCTACTTGCTTGAAACTTGTAAGCAACTCCACCGCACGGTGCAAATTGCGCTCGACCAGCGCCGTGCCATCGCTGATTTGCTCCACGAATTGCGCCAAGTCGGAGCGCTTGACCTGGCCCGCCTCGTACTGCATAAGAAAGTGACGTGCTGCGGCTGAGCAGGTGCTGGCAGCCATGAGGCTGTTGCCCAGCGGTGTATTGAGTTCATGCGACACACTAGCCACCAAGGTACTGAGCGTGGCTTTGGCCGCGCTGCGCGCCAATTCTTCTTGTGACTTGTGGAGCGACTGCATGGCTGCACTCAGCTGTTCAGAGCGCTCGGCCACCCGCTCTTCTAGGGTTTCGTTGAGTTCACGGATGTGTGCTTCGGCTTGCTTGCGTTCGGTAATGTCGATGTGTACCCCCGCCATCTTGAGGGCGCGCCCTTCAGGGCTGCGGCTAGACACTTGGCCGTGCGCGGCAACCCATATCCAGCGCCCGTCTTTGTGCAGTACCCGGTGCTCGTGGTTGTAGTAAGCGGTCTGCCCTTTAAAGTGGCTAAACATGGCGTCCATGATGCCCTCTAAGTCAGCGGGATGGCAAACGCGCATCAGTGTGGTGGTGCTTATGGGCTCAAGCTCTTCCAGGCGGTAGCCCAGTATCTCTGCCCAACGTGCGTTGACTTCCACCTCACCCGTAGTCAGGTCATAGGTCATGGTGCCCGCGTGGGTGCCTTGCACGATGTTGCGAAGTTGCTCACGCTCGTCTTGCAAGGCTCGCTCCGTGGCCTTGCGTTCCGTCACATCCAAGTAGGTCGTGACCATGCCGCCGTCCGGCGTGGGTTGCCCCATGATCTCCAGCGTGATGCCGTCGCTTGGGCGCGTGCGTTCGAATCGGTGGGCGATGAACTGGCGCGCCGCATCAATGCGCATCTTGGCCAGCATGTACGGGTCACCAGGGCCATATTCTCCGCGCTCGGCATTGAACAAAGCCAGTGCGGTGAATGAAATACCCGGCTTGCAAAGCTCCGCGGGTAGGTCCAGCAGCTCCCCAAATTTTTGGTTGCAGAGCTCAATTTCTAAGTCAGCGTTTACAAAACTAATGCCTTGGTTCACATTGCTGATGACTTGTTCCAACATGTCTGCTTTGTGGGCCAGTTCTTTCTCTCGTTGGCGCAGTTCTTGGGTGCGGGCATCTACGCGTTGCTCAAGTTCGGCGCTGAGGGCGACCAGCGCCTGCTCGCGCAAGCGCGCTTGCGTGACATCGGTATACGTAGTGGCCATGCCACCACCTGGTAGCGGGTTGCCGCAGACTTCGATGATGCTGCCGTCGGGGCGCTTGCGCTCAAAGCGGTGCGGCAAAAACTGCCTGGCCAATGCAAGGCGTGGTTTAACCAAGGCCTCAATATCGCCAGGCCCGTACTCGCCCATGGCTGCATTGTGTCTGAGCCCTTGCTCCAAGGTGGCGCCCACTTGGCACAGATGGTCAGGGAAGTTGAGCATGGCCTGAAACCGCTTATTGGCAGCCACCATCACCAAGTCACGGTCAAAAACGGTAAACCCGATGTCCAACTGGTCTAAGCCTTGCGCTAGCAAAGCCAGTTTTTCATCCGCCCCAAGGTCAATTGCCATGCACGCTCCAAACGCTTTACCCGTACCTCTGTAAGACGTTCAGTCTGCCCAATACCCGCCATTCGCGCAAGGGGCGGGCCTTTTAAGCCTATGACTATGCGTGAAAATGGCTTTGCAGAGCTGGGTAGAGTTGGCGATATCGATCGTACCGAGGTGCTAGTAGGGCTTGATGGCGAAGACTTGGGTTAAACAACTGGCCACTCTCCAGCGGGGAGCAAACCTCTTCTTCCAACCCACCATCTGCGAGCTGCGCAAGGCGTGCTGCACCCAGTGCGGCAGCAATAGGGGCATTGGTAGAGCGTTGCAAGGTACGGTTTAACGCACTGGCCACAAGCTGGGCCCATGCATCGCTGCGTGCACCACCACCCACCAACGCTAAGGCTGGCTGTTGGCTGGCAGTCACGTTGGGCTGGCCCATGGCAGCTAAGCCGTCGCGCAGCCCAAACGAGACCCCTTCCATGACGGCATAGGCAATGTCTGCCGCACCATGCTCACCGCGCATGCCCATCAAAACACCCGTGGCCATGGGGTTGTTGTGGGGCGTGCGCTCTCCACTGAGGTAGGGTAAAAATAGGGGCGCCTGGGCTTGTTCCGTTTCAGTCAGTGAGGCAGCTTTGTGCGCAAAGTCGGCTTCATTGGTGCAACCGGTGAGTCGTGCCGCCCAACTGAAGGCGCTGGCGGCGCTGAGCATGACCGACATCTGGTGCCACCGTTGCGGGATCGCATGTGCAAAGGCATGCAATGCAAGTGCTGGTGCAGGCGCATAAGTCGTACCCACCTGGAACACCACGCCAGATGTACCAAGCGACACAAAGCCTTGGCCCTCGGAGGTCGCACCTACGCCAATGGCACTGGCCGCGTTGTCCCCAGCTCCACCGGCCACAATGATCTGCGGTGACAAGCCCCATTGCGCTGCCAATGGCGTGCGCAGCGTTCCGCTGGACGCGCTGCCTTCTATCAACCGTGGCATATAGCTTAGGTTCAGACCACATGCCTCTAGCATGGGTACGCTCCAGCAGCGTTTCGCAACATCAAGCCATAAAGTGCCAGACGCATCGGACATGTCGCTCACATAGTCGCCCACAAGTTGCAAGCGCAGCCAGTCCTTGGGCAGCAGCACTTTTCGGGTGCGGGTAAACACCTGCGGTTCATGGGTGCGCAACCAACAAAGCTTGGGCGCTGTGAACCCCGGCATGGCCAAGTTGCCCGTGATATGGCGAGACTCTGGCACTTGCGCTTCCAGTGCCAAGCACTCTGCATGCGCACGCCCATCGTTCCACAAAATGGCAGGTCGCAGGACTTGGTCTTGCGCGTCCAACACCACGGCGCCATGCATTTGGCCTGATAAACCGATGGCCCTAACCTGTGCCCACGCCTGTGGGGCCGTGTGGCGCAAATGCGCCACGGCATCTTCTAGCGCATGCCACCATGCGTGCGGGTCTTGCTCACTCCATAGCGGGTGCGGACGCTGCACCGTGAGCGCGGCGTCTGAAGTGGCTACAAGGGTTTTCTGCGCGTCTAAAAGCACTAGCTTGATGCCAGAAGTTCCTAAATCAATGCCAAGATACATGCAAAGTCCTTAGGCTTTGACGCCAAAGCGGCTCGCCGCCTGGCGTCGGTACTCGCTGGGGGTCATGCCTCTGATGTCCAAAAAACGCCGGTTGAAATTGGCCAAGTTGTTAAACCCCACCTCGAAGCCAATGTCAGCAATGAAGTGGTCTGACTCCATCAGCAACTGACACGCCCGCGTGACCCGCACATGGTTCACAAAATCGGTAAAGGTGTTGCCGGTGGCGCGTCTGAAGAATCGTGAGAACCGACTTTCCGTCATGCCCAGTTCTTGCGCGAGTTCGGAGGCGGCCAATGGTTCTGCGATGTTTTCAGTGATGCGATTCAGGATCACATTGATTTGGTCTTGCTGCGCGTCACTGTCTACGCTCTGTAGCTGTGCGTTAGACAGCAAGCGGTAGTCCGTGCATTGGCTCAGCTCCGCCATGAAGGCGCAAAACGCGGCGAGGCGGGCCAAGCCCCGGTTGGCTTTGACACGGTGCCAATGTTCTTGCGCAGTACGCAACATGCCAAAGAACTCTATGCCGTGCTTGGCTCGTTCGAGCAGCGGCAGCATGTCGCGTAGTTCGGCAATGTGCTGGGCGCCCGCTTCAATGGGGCCATGCAAAAACTGGATCACCAAGTCACGCTCTGCCACTCCACCCGGCGGCGCATCCATGGTGACCCAGTTGTGGGGCAATCGGGGACCCGTTAACACCAAGTTGCCCGGCTGAAAAGGTCCAATCCAGTCACCTACAAACGCCTTGCCTGAGGTGGCCGTAATCAGGTGCAGCTCGTATTCATCATGGCAGTGCCAACGCGCCAAGGGGGTGGGGTAGCCGTGGTCCAGACAGCGTATGAACCCTACCTCGGCCGTGGGCTCGTAGCCCAAGGACGGATTGCGGTTGTAGTCAGCCTCTAGTTCGGGGCCCCGCTGTCGTGGTGTGGTGGGGTGCTTGTTTGCTGCCATGGCACTTCTTGCAATAGGTTGTCGCTGTTTGCGGATGCGCTGTTTATAGCCAATGTGATGCGCTGATGCAGGACCTTTGCAGAACGGTCATCTGCGGTGGTTCTTCACAAACAGGCCCACCCGCTCGTGCGCCACCCGCAAGGCGCCTACCAGCTGCGGGTGCGAAGCCAGCGCCCCCCAGAGCACATTGTCTGCCGCAAAGGCAGCGACCGGGTCGGCAGATTCACACATGGCGTGCGCTGCAGCCGTATCCATGGCCTGGTCCTGGTAGGTGTAGGCAATCTCGCCCCGGTGCCAGCGCTGCAGGTAAGCCAGAAACAGCGCAGGCAACATGGACACGCTCGAGATGGATTCACCCCGGGCCAGACGCTCGCGAATGGTGGGGGCAATGAAACCCGGAATCTTGGAATAACCGTCCATGGCCACGCGCTGGTTGGTGTCGCAAATGGCAGGGTTGCCGAAACGATCCAGCACCACGTCGCGGTAGGCGCGCAAGTCCAGCGGACTGGGCTTTTCAGGCGTATCCAACACAGGAATGGTGTCGTCCGTCACGTAGTCATACGCAAAGCGGCGGATGACGGAGTCATGCGTGCCTTCGTGGATGTACTGGTAGCTCACCAGGGTGCCGGCCCAGGCGATGCAGCTGTGGGTGGCATTGAGCAGGCGGATCTTGGCTTCTTCATAGGCGTCAACCGACTGCACCATTTCCACGCCCACCTGCTCCCAGGCAGGGCGGCCGGCAATGAAGTTGTCTTCAATCACCCACTGGATAAAGCTCTCACCCATGATGGCGGCTTGATCGTCCCAGCCGGTCGCGGCCTTCACGCGCTCGGCCACATCCGACGTGGGCCGCGGGGTGATGCGGTCCACCATGGCATTGGGGCTGCTGGTGTTCTGCTCTACCCATGCCTTGAGCGCGGCGTCGCCGAGTGCGTCAATGAACTGCAGCAAGCCGGCGCGCGAACGCTCGCCGTTGTGGCGGAGGTTGTCGCAGTTCATCAGGGTCACCGCACCGGCGCCGCTGCGCATGCGGGCCCGCAAGATGCTGACCAAGCCGCCGTAAATAGTGTGGCCGGCGCGGCCCGCCTTCACCGCCTCCAGGTCAGCCCGCAGGTCCGCAAAGGTGGCCCAGTCCAGTTGGTTTTTTGCACCCAGGTAGTAGCCGGCTTCGGTCACTGTGAACGAAATGATGCGGGTGGCAGCCTCAGCACCGGCTGCAATCAGCGGGGCCAGGTCATCCTGATAAGGAATGACTTTCTGGATCGACTCAATGCGGGTGTAGCTGCGCTCGCCTTGGGGCGTCACGGTTTCCAGCGTGTACGCGCCGCCTTGGGCCTGCAGGGCCTCCATGGTGGCCAGCATGTCCGGGCGCAGATTGCCGCCGGTGATGGACCATTCGGTATCACCACGCTGCCGCAGTTTGTGGATGTAAAGCGCTTGGTGTGCGCGGTGGAACGAGCCCAGTCCGAGGTGAAGAATCGTGGTCATGGTCAGGCGTAAAAAAAGTGGATCAGGGTTCGCTGGGAGATCGCTTAAAGATCAAACTGGGTGGGCATCATCACCACGTCGCGGATGGTCATGCCGCGCGGACGGGTCAGCATGAAAATCACCACGTCAGCGACTTCCGAGGCCTCCAGCAAGCTGCCTTTGGCCTTGGCTTCTGCCAGCTTGTCGGCAGGCCAATCAGACAGCAAAGAGGTAATGACCGGCCCCGGGGAAATCGAGCCTACGCGCAATCCGTGCTTGAACACTTGGCGGCGCACCGTCTGCACAAAGCAGTCGATGGCCCACTTGGACGACGCATACACGGGCTCCCACGGGGTCGGGAAGTGCGCTGCCAGTGAGCTGGTCACGATGATGTCGCCCGAGCCCCGCGCGATCATGTGCGGCAGCACGTTATGCACGTTCTTCATCACCACATTGATGTTCAGGTTGAGCATGCGGTCGATGGCATCCGGATCGCTGTCGACCAGGTCGCCGCCCACATACAGGCCGGCGTTGGCGTGGAACACATCCAAGCGCCCTTCCAGTGCCAGCACTTGAGTGAGCAAGCTGGCGCACTGGTCGCGGTCCAGCAGGTCCAGCACCAGGGGCACAGCTTGAGACCCGAGGCTTGCGCAGGCTTTGTCCAGTGCAGTGCGATCACGGTCGATCAGCACCACGCGGGCACCGGCTTGAACCATGGCGTTCGCGCTGGCAAAGCCAATGCCCGAAGCGGCACCTGTGACAGCGGCCACCTGGCCGTGAAGGGCTTGCTGTGGGTGAGGTGTCATAACGGCGGACATCAACGTGCGCCCGCGGCTACGACACGGCCGTTGGCATCAAACAGGTGGGCAGCATCGGCATCGATGTGCACGCCTACGTCAGCGCCCACATGCAGCTCGGTGCGGGTGTTCAAGCGAGCCACCAGCTGGGCGCCGTTCTGGGTGGTCACATAGATCAGGGTCTCGGCGCCAAGAGCCTCGATCAGCTCTACCTTGGCTTGCACAGCCCCCTGGCCGGCTTGCACCAGCGTGATGCTTTCAGGCCGTAAGCCTATGGAACCCAGCGCAGGCACTTGCACACCGGCCACGGTAGTCACCGAGGGCAGCTTGGCGGCTTCGACCACGTTCATTTGCGGAGTGCCGATGAACTGGGCCACAAACTGGTTGGCCGGGCGGTCATACAGCTCCAGCGGCGTACCCACCTGCTCAATACTGCCGTCGCGTAGCACCACCACGCGGTCGGCCAAGGTCATGGCTTCCACTTGGTCGTGCGTTACGTAAATGGTGGTGGCGCCGAGGTCGCGGTGCAGCTTGGCAATCTCGATACGCGTCTGGCCGCGCAGGGCTGCATCCAGATTGGAGAGCGGCTCGTCAAACAAAAACACTTTGGGGGCCCGCACGATGGCGCGGCCGATCGCCACACGCTGGCGCTGACCGCCAGACAACTCTTTGGGTGTGCGCTGCAAATAGTTGGTCAGGTTCAGGATATTGGCGGCGCGGTCCACCTTGTCTTTGATGATGGCGGGGTCCACATGGGCCAGCTTCAAGGCAAAGCTCATGTTCTCGAACACGCTCATGTGCGGGTAGAGCGCGTAGCTCTGAAACACCATGGCCAGGTCGCGCTTGCTGGAGGGCTGGTGGGTGATGTCCCGGCCATCGAGCTGCAAGCTGCCGCCGTCGATGGTTTCCAGGCCGGCAATCAGGCGCAAGAGCGTGGACTTGCCGCAGCCGGACGGGCCCACAAACACCACAAATTCGCCTTGTTGGATGGCCAGGTCAATGCCCTTGATAACGCGGTGTTCGCCGAACAGCTTTTCAACGCCGCTGAGTTGGAGGTAAGACATGAAGAAGGTCTCCTGAATAGTTTTGTTAGGAACGTTTGCGTACCAGGCACACAGGCCCAGGGGTGCCGCAGGACCGGCTCCGCCGGACTGCTGGCACCGCCCCCTGCAAGGGGGAAAGCGGCCACACGCAGTGGGCAAGCCGGGAGGTGTGCATCACTTCACCGCGCCGAAGGTGAGGCCTTGAACGAGTTGTTTTTGGCTGAACCAGCCGAAGACCACGATGGGGCCGATCGCCATGAAGGACGCAGCCGACAACTTGGCCCAGAACAGACCCTCCGGGCTGGAATAGCTGGCAATCAGCGTGGCCAGCGTGCCGGCCTTGGCCGCGCTCAGGTTGAGCGACCAGAAAGCCTCGTTCCAACTCAGCACCAGTGTCAGCAAACCGGTAGAGGCCAGCCCGCCCATGGTGAGAGGCAGCAGCACATAGCGGAACTCGCTCCAGAGCGTGGCGCCGTCCATGCGGGATGCTTCCAGAATCTCGTTCGGGATCTCCTTCAGGTAGGAATACAGCATCCACACCATGATGGGCAGGTTGGACAAGGTGAACACGATCACCAGTCCGGTGCGGGTGTCCAGCAAGCCACTGGTCTGAGCCATCACATACACCGGCACCAGGGCGCCCACGGCGGGCATCATCTTGGTCGAGAGCATCCACATCAGGATGTCTTTGGTGTACTTGCCCTTGAAGAAGGCCATGGCATACGCGGCCGGAAATGCCAGCATCAAGCCCAGAGTGGTGGAGGCCACGCTGGTGATGAGCGAGTTCTTGGCGTAGAGCATGTAGTCGCTACGCTCTTGCACGATCTGGAAGTTCTCCAGCGTAGGCGTGAAGAGCAGCAAAGGCGGCACCGAGATGGCTTGCAGCTCGGTCTTGAAGGCCGTGAGTACCAGCCAGCCCAACGGGAAGAACAGCACCAGAGTCACCAGCCACGCAACCAGCGTGCGCAAGCAGTAGGCAGGTGTGTAAATAGAAGCTTTCATGCGAAGGACTCCATGGCGTCTGAGGGGGAGCGAACGAGGGCTCCGTGGAACCGGCTTTGCCGGGCCACCAGAGCCGCCCCCTTGAGGGGGACGAGCGAAGCAAGACAGGGGTGGTTCATAACTACTTGTCCAGGTTCTTGCCGACCATGCGGATCAGGAAGACGGCGGCGATATTGGCCAGGACCACGGCGAACAGCGCACCCGCGGAAGCCACACCGGCATCGAAATTCAGGAGCGCCTGCTTGAAGATCAGGAAGGCCACGTTGGTGCTCGCGTCGCCCGGGCCACCACCGGTGGTGGTGTAGATCTCGGCAAACACGCTGAGCAGGAAGATCATCTCGATCATCACCACCACCGCCACCGAGCGCGCCATGTGGGGCAGATAGAGGTAGCGCAGTTGCTGCAGGTAATTGGCGCCGTCCATGCGGGAGGCTTCCAACTGCTCGCGGTTCATGCTCTGCAAGGAGGTAATGAAAATGAGCGTCGCAAATGGCAGCCACTGCCAAGAGACGATGATGATCACGCTGAACAGCGGGAAGTCAGTCAACCAGTCCACCGGGGTGCCGCCGAAGAAGATCCACACCTGCGCCAGCACGCCGTAGATGGGGTTCATCATCATGTGCTTCCACAGCAGGGCATTCACGGTGGGCATGACGAAGAACGGTGAAATCAGCAGGATGCGGACCAGACCACGGCCGGGAAAAGGCTCGTCGATCAGCAGCGCAATCAAAGTACCCAACACCACCGTGATCAGGATCACGCTGCCGAGCAGCAGCAGGGTGTTCATCACTGCCGTGCCAAACGAAGGGTCGGTCACGAAGTATTCAAAGTTCTCCAGTCCGATGAAGCCGCTCTGGTCGGGCTGCATCAGGTTGTAGCGGATGACCGAGAAGTAAATGGTCATCACCAAGGGCACGATCATCCACAAGAAGAGGGTGACCACTGCCGGCGCCATCAGGGCGCGGGGAATAAATCGGTTCATGAAGATGTCTCTCACTGAGCGTCGCCGGCCCGAAGGGGCATGGAGTGCGGCGGAAAACGTGACATAAAAGGGCGCGCAGGTTCCCCCGCGCGCCTGAAGTCAACTTACCGGGAGAGATGCTTACTTGTAGTAGCCGGCCTTCTTCATTTCGCGCTCTGCTGCGACTTGAGAGGCCTTCAAGGCTGCGTCTACCGACTTCTTGCCGGCCAGTGCTGCACTCATTTCCTGACCCACGGTGGCGCCGATGGCCTGGAACTCAGGAATCGCTGCAAACTGCACTCCGACATACGGGCTCTTGGGCAAGGTGCTGTCGCTCGGGTTGGCAGAGTCGATGGCTGCTTTTTCAGCCGCTGCAAACTTGGCAGCCTTCTGGAACTCAGGGTTGGCGTAGGTGCTCTTGCGGGTGCCGGTAGGCACGTGGGCCCAGCCGTTGGTCTTGGCCACAAGCTCGATGTATTCCTTGGAGGTTGCCCAGGTCACAAACTTGCTGGCTGCGTCCACTTTCTTGGAGCCCGATGGAATGGCCAGTGCCCATGCCCACAACCAGTTGGCACCCTTGGGGGTCACAGCGGTGGGTGCCTGTGCAAATGCCACCTTGTCCGCCACTTTGGACTGCTTGGGGTCGGTGATGAAAGACGCTGCAATGGTCGCGTCAATCCACATGCCGCACTTGCCTTCGTTGTACAGCGCCAGGATTTCGTTGAAGCTGTTGGCAGACGAGCCGGGAGGGCCGTAGTTCTTCAGAAGGTCCACGTAGAAGTTGATGGAGTCCTTCCAGGGCTGGCTTTCCAGCTGGGGCTTCCAGCTTGTGTCGAACCATTGGCCGCCATTGGTGTTGACCAAAGTGGTCAAGAAGGCCATGTTGTCGCCCCAGCCCGGTTTGCCGCGCAGGCAGATACCGTACACGCCGTTCTTGGGGTCATGGATCTTGGCAGCCAGGGCCTTGATGTCGGTCCAGGTGGGCTTGTCAGCCACTTTGATGCCGGCCTTGTCAGCCAAGTCCTTGCGGTACATCAGCATGGAGGATTCACCGTAGAAGGGCACCGCAAACATCTTGCCGTCCACTGACAAGCCATTGCGCATGGCGGGCAGGATGTCGTCCGCGTCGTACTTGGCGTCGGTCTTCAGTTCCTGCAGCCAGCCTTTTTTGCCCCAGATCGGGGTTTCGTACATGCCGATGGTCATTACGTCAAACTGGCCGCCCTTGGTGGCGATGTCGGTGGTCACGCGCTGGCGCAGCACGCCTTCTTCCAGGGTCACCCACTTGAGTTTGATGTCGGGGTTGGCCTGCTCGAAGTTCTTGCTGAGCTTCTGCATTTCGATCATGTGGCCGTTGTTCACGGTGGCTACAACGAGTTCAGTTTCTGCGTGCGATGCGCCGCACAAGCTCATCACCAGAGCAGCGCTCAGGCTAAGACGGGTCGTCAGTTTCATGGAAATGTCTCCTTGTTGTTGGATGGGTTGCGCTATTCAATGCTTGTCTGCAGCTAGCACCGACCCCATGAACGATACTGGTATCCATGTTCTGAAATGGTACAAAGATCGAGTCTTCTGGTATTTAATTTCATACCCATTGCAGTGTTTACACCTATTTGTGTCAATTTAGTACTGGTCTCATGCGTGTTAGGACATGCTTTGAGGTCTTTACATGGCTGCGGTTTTGTTACATTTTTTGTACTCGCGTCCTGTACCACGATGGGTACAGTGTTTTCTTTACATGCTCTGTCATCAGGACTCTTGTATGCGCACTGTGCGGCCTTTCTCTAGGCCTATTCCTTTGCTGCGGCCTGTGGCCGCACCCCGATATTTGCAACCTCGCGTTCGCAATCGCTTGCTCACTGGCGCTTTGTGGGTCAGCCTGTCGGTGCTGCCGCAGGTGGCGCAATCAGGGCCACTGTGGGACCGTTTGCAAGAGCGACGTGCCATGAAGGAGCAGGCCCAGGGGCCTGAACAAGTCGTGCAAGACCCGTATGGTGCCAGCGCAAAGGTAGCGCTGACCAAGGGCAAGGTGCTCCATGACTTGGCCTATGGCACAGACGCAAAGCAGCGCTTGGATGTGTACATGCCAGCGAGCGCCAAGGTGGGCTCACCCGTTGCCCCTGTGATTCTGATGGTGCATGGTGGGGCTTGGCGTATAGGGGACAAGCGCCATAGCCAAGTGGTTGAAAACAAGGTGACGCGCTGGGTGGGCAAGGGCTTTGTGCTGGTCTCGATTAACAACCGATTGCTGCCGCAGACTGACCCTTTGCAGCAAGCCCACGACGTGGCCCGTGCGCTGGCTTATGTTCAGACACATGCCCCCAGTTGGGGCGGCAACCCCCAGTCGGTGGTGCTGATGGGCCATTCCGCAGGTGCCCACCTTGTGGCACTGTTGGCGGCATATCCGCGTTTGGCCCAAGACTTGGGTGCAACGCCGTGGTTAGGCACGGTGGCCCTTGACAGTGCGGCCATGGATGTGACTCGCATCATGCAGGTCAAGCACATGGGGCTGTACGACCCTGCATTTGGTACAGACCCCGCCTACTGGGCGAGCGTTTCGCCCACCCAGCTGTTAACGGCTCACTCCTTGCCGATATTGGCGGTGTGTTCCTCAGAGCGAGCAGATTCGTGTGTGCAGGCCCGAGCTTTGGCTCAGCGTGGCGCCCAAGTAGGCAGCCGGGTGCAGGTTTTGCCGCAAGCGCTGTCGCACATTGAAATCAATGCGCAGCTTGGGGTTCCAGGGGTGTACACGACCGCCGTAGAGCAGTTTATGGCCAGCCTAAGTCCCGAGCTCGCGCAGTGGTTGGCAGCGCCTTAACTGGGTTGCTTCGAAAAAAGAACCTGCGAGAGCAATGGCGGTGGGCGCTCCAGCCCCAAAGTGGCCTTGGAATTAGGGAACTATGGTCGTGAACAAGTAGGTCGCTAGCAGAACGAGGTGCACGGTGCCTTGCAGCACGGTGGT
This sequence comes from Rhodoferax aquaticus, assembly GCF_006974105.1. Lineage (NCBI taxonomy): Bacteria > Pseudomonadati > Pseudomonadota > Betaproteobacteria > Burkholderiales > Comamonadaceae > Rhodoferax > Rhodoferax aquaticus. Next base: position 3,796,160 of record NZ_CP036282.1, on the reverse strand, counting down.
GCGCCCTGTGCTGAGTGATAAGGTGCACACAAACAGTGATAGCAACAGCAACACGGTTGACTTGATATCCAAGCCCAAGGTCAGGGTCCAGCCCGTAGCGACTGAAACGGCGGCCACCGCAGGGATGGTCAGGCCGATGCTGGCCAACGCCGAACCTAGCGCCAAGTTCAAACTGGTCTGCAAACGGTCAGCGCGCGCGGCACGGTAGGCCGCCACTCCTTCAGGTAGTAAGACCAACGCCGCAATGATGATGCCCACCAAAGCCTTGGGAGCACCCGCTTGTGCAACCAAAGATTCAATCGTGGGGGCCAAGCTTTTGGCCAGCAGCACCACGGCCACCAACGCCAAAACCAGCAAGCCCGCACTCACCGCCGCTTGCGCGTGGGTTGGGGGCTGGGCATGGGCTTCGTGGTCAGCAGGCGCATTGGCGGGTAAAAAATAGTCGCGGTGGCGCACGGTCTGCACCAGGACAAAAGTGCCGTACAGCACCAAAGACACGATGGCCACAAAAATGAGTTGGCTGCTGCTGTAGGTCGCGCCCGGGCTGCTGGTGGTGTAGTTTGGCAAGACCAGCACCAACACCGCAATGGCCGCCAGCGTGGTCAGTGAAGCGCTGACCCCATAGAGGCCAAAGCTTTGCTCCCGGTAACGGCTGCCGCCCACCAACAAGCACAAGCCCACGATGCCGTTAAGTATCAGCATGACGGCTGCAAACACCGTGTCACGCGCCAACGCCGCCGTGGCTGGCCCACCGCTGAGCATGAGCGACACAATGAGCGCTACCTCAATCACAGTAATGGCCAGCGCCAGCACCAAGGTGCCATAGGGCTCGCCCACCTTGTGGGCCACCACTTCTGCATGGTGCACAGCGGCAAAGACCGTCGCCATCAGTGCAAGGGCCAAAACGGTAAACCACAGGCCCCCGGAGAACCCCATCAGGCTCAGAGCGAGCAACAGGGCCGCAACAAGAGGAGCGGCAATGGTCCAAGTCGGTAGTGCGTGGTGGTTCATGGTGCGATGGGGCGGAGGTCGGTGGCGAAGTTCAGGCGGCAAATGGCCTTTATCGTAACGTGCAAGTGGACGCATCCCTATTCACCATGGGGCTAGGGTCCAGGGCTAGGCAAGCAGCTAGGAACAATGGGATACTGAAAGTCCGCTGTACAGGCCGAATGCGCACCTGAGTACCCTATGGAATGCCTATGGTTGACATGCTAAACGCTGAGAGCCCGCCGCGCCTACGGGCGTGGGGAAGAGCGCTGTCGCTCAAGCGCTCCATCGTGGTGGGCATTGCCTTAGGCATCTTGTTGCCTGCACTCATCGTGGGGCCGTTTTTGGCGCGTGAAATCTATGTGCGTGAGATCCAGGCACGCAGCCAAACCCTGTTGCACCAATATGCCTCCATGCTGGAGCAAACGATGCCCAACCCCATTTGGTATGTGGATGCACCGGCCGCGCAGGCCTTTGTAAATTCCGTCATGCTCAACCCTGACGTGGTGCGCATTCTGGTGGAGGACGCGTCACTGGGGCACCTTGTGCTGGCAGAAAAGCCCAACGTTCCGAAGGACTCGCGCATCCAAGAAATGCGCACAGTCGTGCGCAACGGACTGCCCATTGGCCGTATCACCGTCGACATGACCACCGCCCAAGTAGAGCAGCAGTTTTTTTACACCTTGGTGCGGGTAGCCGCGGCACTTTTGGTGCAACTGGTGGTGTCATGCCTTTTGCTTTTTTGGCTGTTTGAGGGGCGTTTGATGCGCCCCTTGCGGCAGCTGCACCGCGATGCCGATCGACTTGCCGGTGGCGAGCTGGCAAGCCCCGTGCTAGCCGTGCGTGACGATGAGATCGGTGCGTTGGCGCATGGCATGGACCATATGCGCTCGCAGCTGTTCGCTTTTCAAAGCGAGCTAGAGCAAAGGGTGCAAGAGCGCACCCAAGCCTTGGAAACGGCCAACCAAGAGCTTCTGCAAGCGATGGCCACGCTCAAAAATGCCCAAGACGAAATTCAGCGTACCGACCGCTTGGCCGCCCTAGGCGCCTTGGTCGCAGGTGTTGCCCATGAGCTCAACACTCCCATTGGTGTGTGCGTTACCGTGGCCAGCACCTTGCGCGAGACCAGCGACAGCTTTGAAGCATCCCTTGCCCAAGGGGTAACACGAGGTGCACTCTCGACCTACGTGAGCCATAACCAGCAAGGTACCGAGATCCTCATGCGTAGCCTCGCACAGGCTGCTGAACTCATTGGGGGCTTCAAGCAAGTGGCGGTAGACCGCACCAGTGCGCAGCGCAGAGTCTTCGACCTGCATGCCATGGTCGTGGAAACCGCGATGACGATTGGCATTTCACTCAAGCACAGCAACCATCAGCTGCTGACCGATGTGCCCACCGGCATCCATATGGACAGCTACCCTGGCCCCTTGGGGCAAGTGTTCAGCAACCTCATTGCCAATGCAGTGCTGCATGCCTTTGGGCCGGGCGTGGCTGGGCGCGTCACGGTCAGTGCGCGGTCGTGTGCGCCCCAGGCCGTAGAGTTGCGCGTGCAAGACAATGGCTGCGGCATCACGCCCGCCAACCTCAACCGCATCTTTGATCCCTTTTTCACCACGCGCCTAGGGCAGGGTGGCAGTGGCCTGGGGCTGAACATTGTGTACAACTTGGTCACCGTGGTGCTGGGCGGGAGCATTCGGGTGGAAAGCACGGTCAACCAAGGCACCACCTTCGTCATGGTCTTGCCTTTGACGGCGCCGAACAGTGTGACGCCTGAGCCAGCATGTGAACACCCGGACCGCGCGTAGCCCGTTTTAACTGGGTAAGCGCGTGAGCGCGTGAGCGCCTAAGGCTACTTGGTTGTAACGCTCCAAGCGGTGGGGCAGTTCACCTGGGCCAGTAGCTTGTTGTATTCACCTGATGCCCGCAACTTTTTCAGGCCGGCATTGAATTCAGCTAAGCGCGTTGCGCTTTCGTTGCGCGCCTTGGGTAGCAGCAAGTGGGTGGTAAAGCTGTCCGTCATGAGTTTGGGGTGGGCTGACAGGCGGCTGGCTTCAGCCGGTGTAAAGTTTTTTTGTAGCAGGTCGCACGCCACGTTGCGCTCCATGGGGCTGACATCGACCCGGTCTAAGAGCAACATTTTCAACGCGGCCCGGTCGTCTTGCACCCGCTCCACTTTGAGCTCGCCTGCATTGGCCATTGCCCAAATTTGGGGGGTGTAGGTGTAGTCCTGAATCATGGCCATGCGGTAAGGCTTGAGGTCGGGCAGCGCGTTCCATTGCAGGGCGATGGCTTTGCGGTGCACCATCACCCACTGCTCAGTAAGGACGTTGTCACTGAGCAAAAAGCTGGCCTCGTGTTCCGGCTTGTGGCCCCAGTAAGCACTGGCGTCCCATTTGCCTAATCGGGTTTCGGCCAAGGCGCGCGACCACGGCAAAAAGGTGTACTCCACTTGGTAACCCGCCAGCTCAAAGCTACGGCGCACAATGCTCAGCGCGATACCTTGGTCCGGCCGCGACTCAGTGGCATACGGCGCCAGCTCCCCTGTTGCAATTTTGAGCGCAGGCTTTTGCGCCACAGCCCATGGCGCTGACGCCAATAGCCACGCTGCGATGAAGGTCCCCAACCGTTTTGCCATGGTTCGCTCCCACAAAGAAAGTCCTTGCTGCTAGCCTACCATGCAGAGGAATTAGCGTGGGGTGTTTCTGGTGTTTCCAGATGCGCTTGCAGCACTTCCGCCAGCCAATCCATCACCACGCGCACCCGTTTGGCTACATTGCGGCGGTTGGCGTAGACCACATGCAAGGGCATATCGGGGGCGCGGTACTGGGGCAAGATTTCGACAAGCTGGCCTTGGTCTAGCATGGCCTTCACCCCCAAGTGCGGTACTTGGATGATGCCCAAGCCCGCCAAACAAGCGGCGCTGTAGGCATCCGCATTGTTCACCGTGATCGCACCGTGCATGGCAATGGCATGTAAGCCGTGTGCCTCAGCGTACTCAAAGCCGTCGGGCTTGCTGCCCAAGGTGTTGGCGTAGTGCACCAGCGTGTGCTTCGCCAAGTCTGCCAATGTGGCAGGCAATCCGCGCTGACTTAGGTAGGCCGGGCTGGCGCAGTTGACCATGCGCATGGCACCCATGTGGCGTGCTACCAAGCTGCTGTCTTGCACCGGCCCCGCGCGCAGCACGCAGTCAAAACCTTCGCGCACGATGTCCACCCGCCGCTCTGTACAGCTGAGTTCAAGTTCCAGCAAGGGGTGCAAAGCCAGCAGCGCGGGCAGTTGGGGCAGAACCGCATGGCGCGCTATGCCTGACGACATGTCGATGCGGACACGCCCACGCAAAGCCTGCTCGCCTTGGAGCTGAAACATGGTTTGCAGCTCATCCAGGTCGGCCAACACATCTTTGCAACGCTCGTAAAACGCCTGGCCATCGTGGGTGAGTTGCACCTTGCGCGTGGTGCGGTGCAACAAGCGCGTGCCCATCGTGGCCTCTAGCTGCGCAATGGCCGTGGACACCGTGGCCTTGGGTAGGTCCATGCTGCTGGCCGCTTGGGTAAAGCTGGCCAACTCGGCCACCCGACTAAAGATCTGCATGTGCTCTACGGTGTTCATTGTTTGTGAATTAGCGAACAAATAAATCAAATTTTCTATGTTTATCTTGCCAATCGCAATCAATAAACTGCGTTCATCGTTAACCCACTTCAGAAAGTGACGCACCATGACCTCAATTACCCACCCATCCACGGCAGCTACATCACAAACCCCTGTGGCCCTCGTCACCGGCGGCAGCCGTGGCCTTGGCAAAAACAGCGCCTTGCATATCGCCCGTGGCGGCAGCGACGTGATCCTGACCTACCGCAGCGAAGCTGCCCAAGCGCAAGCCGTGGTGCAAGCCATCGAAGCCATGGGCCGCCGCGCCGTGGCCTTGCCTTTGGATGTGTCTGAGAGCAGCAGCTTTGCCGCATTCGCAGAGCAAGTGCGCAGTGCGCTGGCTACGCATTGGCAGCGGCAAGACTTCAACTTTTTGGTGAATAACGCGGGCGTGGGCGTGCACGCTAGTTTCATGGAGACCACCGAGGCGCAGTTTGATTCCATGGTCAACATCCACCTCAAAGGCGTGTTCTTCTTGACACAAAAGCTCTTGCCGCTGATGGCCGATGGTGGCCGCATCGTGAACGTGTCCACGGGCTTGGCGCGCTTTGCGCTGCCCGGTTACGCGGCCTACGGCAGCATGAAAGGGGCGGTCGAGGTGCTGACCCGCTACATGGCCAAGGAGCTCGGCCCACGCGGCATCGCAGTCAATGTGGTGGCCCCCGGCGCAATTGCGACTGATTTTGGTGGCGGCGCTGTGCGTGACAACGCGCAGCTCAACGCCTTTGTGGCCTCGCAAACCGCGTTGGGCCGCGTGGGCGAGCCCGACGATATTGGCGGCGTGATTGCATCGCTGCTGACACCGGGCAACCGCTGGGTGAATGCCCAACGCATCGAAGCCTCAGGCGGTATGTTTTTGTAGGCCTGCAGCTTAGCTTAAGCCGCAAGCCAACTCCCCCAGTGTTTGCAAGGCCGCATCAAAGCGAGGGTCTTGCGCATGGCCCACGTTGATGCGCAGGCAATGCGCAAAGCGCTGGTCTGCTGAAAACAGCTGGCCCGGCGCCACGCTGATGTGCTGCTCTAGCGCCAAGGCCTGCAGCTGCAGGGCGTTGATATGCGCCGGCAGCTCCACCCACACAAAGTAGCCCCCTTGCGGGCGCGTGGTGCGCGTGCCTTTGGGAAAGTGGCGTGTGATCAAGCGCAGCGCGCGCTGTTGGTCGTTGGCCAAGGTGCTGCGCAGCCCACGCAAGTGCCGCTCGTAGCTACCCCCTTGCAAATAGCCCGCAATCGCCAACTGTGATGGCACGGCGGTAGACAAAGTGGTCATGAGCTTCAAGCGCTGCACCGCGGGTGCGTAGCGCCCAGCGGCCACCCAGCCCACGCGGTAGCCCGGTGCCAAGCATTTTGAAAACGAGCTGCAGTGCAGCACCAAGCCTTGTGTGTCAAACACCTTGGCCGGCAGCGGGCGGCGCAGGTCAAAGTACAGCTCGCCATACACATCGTCTTCAATCAAAGGCACTTGGTGCTGGGCCAGCAGCGCCACCATGGCGCGCTTGGCGCTCTCGGGCATCAAGCTGCCCAAGGGGTTTTGAAAGTTAGGCATGAACCAGCAGGCTTTCACCGGGTGGCGCTGCAGCACGTCGGCTAAAGAGTCTAGGTCCACACCGGTGCGCGGGTGGGTAGCCACCTCCACCGCACGCAGCTTCAGGCGCTCCAGCGCTTGCAAGGCGGAGTAAAACATGGGCGACTCCACCGCCACCACATCGCCCGCCTGGGTGGTGGCCTGCAGGCAGAGGTTGAGCGCCTCCATGGCGCCATTGGTCACCACAATTTCTTCGGGCGCTGCCGCTGCGCCTTCCACCACATAACGCAAGGCCAGCCACTCGCGCAGCTTGTCGTTGCCCAAGGTCAGGTCTTCCGACAAGCGTTCGGGTGCCAAGCTGCGCATGGCAGGGGTGAGGCAGCGCGCCAACTTGTCCAGCGGAAACAGTGTGGGGCTGGGGAAGGCCGAGCCCAGCGGCACCACATCTTTGCGCCGCGTGGACTCCAGCACCTTGAACACCAGCTCGCTCACGGCCACGTCCGTGCTGTGCTGCGCAGGGGTTGCGGTGTGCGGCTGGGCTTGGCGCGGCGTGCGCTTCGCATTCACGTAATAGCCCGAGCGCGGGCGGACCTGCACCAAGCCCCGTGCTTCCAGCAAGTAGTAGGCTTCAAACACGGTGGATGCGCTGATCTTGCGCTGCGCACAGGCCTCCCGCACCGAGGGCAGGCGGTCACCGGCTTTCAAGGTTTGGGCTTCGATGAGCGCCGTAATTTCATGGGCGTAACGTTCGTAGCGTTTCATGGTGTGGCGTGGGCAGGCAGGGCGCTGGGTGCGTTAACTGATCTGGCTTTTTTCAGAAAATCGGAGTCTAGCGAATCAGATGCTATGAAACCGGCCCATGGATGTCTGTGCATCGGGCCCTGGTGGGCCCAGTTGGTGCATCGTGAGCGGGATGCTTTGGAGTGTGATAGTGGCCGATGTGCGTGGGCCGGCTGTGGCATATTGAGCCAAAAGGAAAACAAGATGCTACTCACTGATATTGCCGTTGAGCACACGCCAACGTCCCCCAAGGGCGGACTCCCTGCGACGCTTTGGTTGCACCCCTTTACGAACACCCAACGCGACAGCCTTGGCAAATTTGAGATCGTGCGTTCCATCCGTGAGCCAGGGGCTAAGGAGGTAAAACGCTCAACCTTCGTGTCGTTTCAGCAGTTGGCGGAGTTGTACGCAAAAGGCGTGCTGGACGAATTCGGGTTTTCCGTGCGCATGTGTGCTGCAGGCGGCAAGTACCCCATGGTGAATCCTGTAAAAAAGGTACTCCCCGCCCACATCAAGCCAGGTTCACCCTTCGCGCTGGCGGTGCAAGCCGTAGATGTGTCACAACCCGCTAGCCGCGAATTGAGAACAGCGCTGTTTCGCACCAACGTCAAGCTCTAGGTGTGCCTGCGCATCCAACGCTTAATCATGGCGAAATCGTCGCCATGTGTGTCTCGCACGCTATGCGCAGATCACCGCGTGGTGAGGCTTTGAGCGCCCCATGGATGGGATCAGTCTTTCCTCGTGGGCTCGTACATGCGAAACGTGTTGCGCCCAGACTTTTTGGCCGCATACATTGCGAAATCTGCCTGCTGGCATAGATCATCAAAACTCTGATGGCCCTCGTGCATGAGGGTAGCGCCAATACTGACCGTATTGATCCACGGGGCCGAGCCCAAGGTATAGGGCTGGCTGAGGCACTCTAAGATTTTTTCGGCGATATCGCGCGTTTTGCTTGCGGCATGCGTAGAGTCTGTCCCTAGGTTTTCAAGCATCACAACAAACTCATCGCCCGAAATCCGGGCCACCGTATCGGCCTCTCTCACCGCCCCCGTCAGGCGGCGCGCGATGTCTTTCAACAATAAGTCTCCCGCCTCATGTCCGAGTTGGTCATTGACCTCTTTGAAGTTGTCTGAGTCCAAAAACAGGATGGCACCCAATTGTTTGGATCTCTTGGCGGCGTTCAAAGCCTGTTCCACGCGGTCAATGAGCAGGCGGCGGTTGGGGAGTTTGGTCAACGCGTCGGTCATCGCCATGCTGTGCAGGCTGATGTTGAGCGTTTCCAACTGCGCTTTCTGTGCAGCCAATTCGCCATTGAGTCTTTTCAACTCTTCTTCTTGTTGACGCCGTGCGTTGATGTTGTAGGTGACGCCGATGAGGTGCTTGGCGTTCGGTTCATCCACGCGTTCCACGATTTTTCCGCTGTTGGCATACCAAATCCACGCACCCGATTTTGTTTTTAATCTGAATTCACATTGGTATTTGGCGACGGCACCACGCAGATGATCGTCAATCGCTTGTTTCATGCGATCCACATCGTCTGGATGGACGATGGAAAAGATATTGTCCATGCAGTCGCCAGCCTCTTCCTCCGTGTATCCGAGTTCGGCATACACCTTGGTGGCTTTGCGTGTGACGGCGCCACTGACCAGCTCGTTTTCCCAAACGTCTAAGCCGGCGGCTTCCATAACCACATCGATGAATGTTTCGTGTTGCATGGTGGGTAATCTTCTCGGGCAAATCGCACAGTGCTGGTTGGGGTATTGGGAACTTGCGCAAGTGAGGGCGTATTGCTGCGAACCCACAAAAACCTGCCATGCGCGCTACGTCACGTATACGTAAGGATACAGCCCTATTGTGACTCGGAAGCCGAGCGCGCGACTCCCAAGTAGGCTTTAGCGGACGGCTGCTGGTGGCCAACCCGCCACTGCGCTGCGCGCCGCCACGCCAGCAATGCCGCGCCGTACATCGTCCGAGTACCCTGCGCACAATGGCAATTTGTGCAAAAAGTGCCTCTGCCGCTCATGGAATAAGCGCAGGCAGCTATATTTTGCATAGCAAATGCCTGCGCATACCAACAAGACCGACCGCCTACAAACGCAAGCACTGCTCCGCCAGCTTCTCGCCTTGCTCGCCATAGACCTGGCTTTGCACTTGCCATTGGTGTTGGGCGTTTTGGAGGATGCTGACTTTGGAGAACTGGCGTAGCGCGGTGCTCAAGGGTGCGGCGCAGCTGCGCACATTGGCTTGGGCGTCGCCCAAGGGGGCGTTGACCCAGCGCTGCATGACAAAGTCGCTCGGTGCGGCGTTGGCAAAGGGCAGGCTGGCGTTCCAGCCGGAGCTCACCACCGACACCGCGCGCACCATGGGTTGGCCGCCTGCAGCGTGCAGCTCTAGCTCGGCCATGCCAGAGAAGTGGTAGTCGCCCGACATAAACACGATGTGCTGGATTTGGTGCTCCACAATGAACTGCACCAAGGTGCGCCAGGTGTGGGGGTAGGCCCACCAGTCGTCGGTGTGCAGGCAGGCGTTGTCGTTGTTCATGCCGTCGTTGCCGGTCTCGACGAGCGCGTTTTCTACAAACCCAAACACGCTGCCCGAGCACAGTACCTTGGGCTCGTCTTTATGGGCCAAGAGCCAGCTGGTGAGCGCCTGCATTTGGGCGGTGCCCACCATGCCTTGCTGGCGCCAGTGTTCTTGGGTGCGCAGGCTGCGTTCGCTGCGGGTGTCTGCCGCAAACGCGGGCACACCGCCAATGGCGAACGGGCCCCAAAAACCGGTGACCGCTTGGTGTGTGACCGCAGGCTGGGAGCGCAGGCCAGCGTAGCGGCTGGTGGGGTCGTTGCCCCAGCGCCATTGGTAGGCCAGTGCGGCTTCAAAGCCGTCGAGTAGCTTGGTGTCCTCGCAGTTGTCGGCAGCGCCGCTCCAGTTGTCGCCGTACTCGTGGTCGTCCACCACGGTGTAGCTGGGCAGCGCGCTGAGCAGCGCTTGGGCGTGCGGGCCACCCCAGGCGTCGCGGTAGGCCTGGGCGCGTAGTTCGTCGGTCTCGCGGATCTTGAAAAGGTTGGCGGCGGCATCGGCGTAGATTTGGTCGCCCAGCATGACCAGCGCATCCACCGGCAGGCTGCTGTGGTGCACGTGGCTCAGCATCTGCTGCGCTAAGGTATCAACTGCCACGCCTTCAAACGGTGTGCCTGGCCAGCGGCATGACACGGCCAACCAGCTCACCGGGGCGTGTACCGATTGCCCCGTCCAGCGCTTGAACCAGGGCAGGCCTTGCAGTGCCAGCACGGCTTGGCCTTGTTGACCACTTAAGCCGCGCTGCAAGTGCACGGCCTCAAGTTGGGCAAATGGCAGTGCTGCGGATTCGGTGAGGTGGCCCACCCAATGCGCGCCTTGCCCGTGCAGCAGCGCCACATCGCGCCCCGCGTGCAAGGCATAGTCTGACGCGTGCAAGCGCGTGGCCGACCAGCCGGGCAAGGCGTCGCCCGCCGCGTCTTTGGCTAGCAAGGGCGCGGGTGCCAAGCTGGGGTCGTTGGGTAGCTCGGTCCAGAGCACCAGTTGGCGCTGGGGCTCGCCCTTGACGAGCACTTCGTCTAAGCGGATGTGGGGGCCCACCAAGGGTGCGCGTGGGTTCCATGCGCTGTGGTCCTGCCAGTGGCTGGGGATGTGGCTGGCGTCCACCTCGGCGTTCCAGCTGCTGGTAGAGGCGGCGGGCGCACGCAAGAACTCGCACAGCGCAGGGTAGACATCGCGGTGGGCGTTTTGGCCAAACAAAAAGTCCATATGCCCATAGCCCTCGGCCATGAACACGCGCACCGTGCGCTCGGGCTGCACGTGGCGCAAGCGGTTCCAAGAGCGCACTGCGCTGCGGGGGTCAAACACCCGGTTTTCGGAGCCATGGGCAAACAAAATGGGGAAGGTCCAGTGCGCTTGAAACTGCTCGGCAGTCATGTAGACCTGCGCGCCATCGCGGTCGGTGAGCTGCTGGCGGTTGATCAAGAAGTAGAGTTGCTGAAACACCTCAATGCTGGCGGGCCCCACCAGCGAGGCCAGCTGCTGGTGCGTGGCTTCGTTCAGGTTGTCGTGCACCCACTCGCGGCCGTAAAACAGGGTCATGCGGTTGCAGGTGGCGGTGCCGCCTTGCGGGTCAAACTGGTGCTTGAGGTGCAAGCCCAGCTCGCCGAGAGGCCAGGGCAGGCTGGCGGCCAGGCGGTCAATCACTTGGTTGATGCCACCACTGGACTCCGCCGTGGGCACGGGGTCTACCGAAATGTCGGGCGGCATCAGGTCTTTGTACAGCGTGGCCAAGGCGCCTGAGAGTTGGTTGGACGCCGAAGGCACGATCCACGGGTGCACCGCGTGGATGATGGCTTTACCCACCATGCTCACGGGCTCAAGCGTGTGGCGGGTGTCCATGAGCCAGCCCTTTAAGGTGGCCATGGCGAAGGCGCCGCCCCCCACGCAGTGGGCAAACACGGCAATGGGCGCCCCCGCTGCGGCGTACACATGGCGCACGGCGGCAGGCATATCCAGCGCGGCCACGTCGTCCATGCAGTGGTCCAGCTTGTGGTAGGGCAGACGGTTAGAGAGCCGATGGTCCAACACCCAGACGGTGTAGCCGTCTTGCACAAAGGCGGCGGCCATGTTGTTGCCCTCGGTCGTGTCGGTGGTGAACACGGTGCCACCATGCGCCAAGCCGTGCACCATGAGCAGGTGCTCGCCATTGCTGCGCCCCGCAAGAGGGGGGTAGCAGGTGAGCTCTAGGTTGAGTTTTTCATGGGCGGCAGCGCCGTTGCGTTTGGTGTTGTCGCGGTAGCGTGGCACGGGCAGTACCACGCGCTGCGGGGCTTGTGCACCCTGCAGGGGGCCATGCTCGGCCGGGGCGGGCGGGGCGAGTTGGTCGTAGTCCAGGCCTCTGAAGCTCCAGAAATGGCTTTGAAAAATGCTGCGGCACCACAGGCTCACAAAAGCCCCCATGCCTGCAATGCCGGTAGGCGTGTCGGGCGCTTTTTCGACCTGCAGGCGGCGGTTGCGCACCATGTCAATCAGGTCCGCCGTCACACTCAGCGTGGCGGGGTTTTGGCCATTGCGGGGGGTGAGTTCCAGGTCTATGTCGACCAGCGCATCCCACACGTTTTTTTGCTTGGGCGCATAGGCCAAGCGTTTGCGGCCCAGTGCATCCACTTTGAACTGCGGGTGGTCGGGCTTGTGCAGCTCAAACGCATAGACCAACTCGCGGTACTGCGCAATGTTGCGCCCGGCGCGCAAGTAGCCCAAGGTGCTGGTCCATGCATGGTCTAGCTTCTCTTTCCAAGTCTGTTTGGGTGGGTTAGCGGTCGACGGTGACTGCTTGGGAAAGGCCAGGTTCAGCAACTCTTGGAAGGAACGCCGCTCGATATAAGTGCCAATGGCCGCTAGCACGCGCAAGGCCTGCTCCCAGCGCGTGGCGGGGGCATCCAGCGCCAAGAGTGACAGCCAGCCCGTGCCTTGCAGCACCGGCGTGCCTGCGCAGGCATCCGGCTGCACCGTCATGGCGTGGGGCGTGGGGTTGCGGTAGAGCGCGAGCTGGGCACCGGGCAGTTGCATAGACGGGTTGGCCAGCCACTGCTCCAGGTCGAGCGACACATCCACGGCCACGATCCACGCGCGCTGGGCCTCGTTGGGCGTGAGCGAAGGGTCTGGTTTGGGCAGCCACTCCGGCGCGATGGCTTTCCAGTGGCCCTGCAAATGCTCGCGAAAGCGCAGGGTAACGGGCCCCACGTTTTGGCGGCGTTTTTGGGGCAACTGCCATTGCTTGGTGGGAGCGCTAGGCGTAGCGGGCTCGTCGGCCTGGTGCGAAGTGGTGCCCAGTGCACGCGGCGCTGCTGCAGGTGCAGACACGTCCAGCTCTTGGCGAATACTGCGCGCCGCTACGACGCACAGTGCCGAGATGGTGAGGAAGGGGTTGACGCCGACCGCACTGGGGAGCATGGCCCCGTCCAGCACATGCAGGCCCTGCAAGACGCCACCGTCGCGGTGAAACACCGTGCCACGCCAGTCCACCACGCCGCTGTGGGCGTCATCGCCCATGCCGCAGCCGCCCAAGGGGTGTACGGTCATGCCTTGCGGGGCCGCTGCTTCACCCGCAATGGCGTTAAAGCCGTCAGGCAGGGCCTTCCACAAGGGGTTGGGCAGGTAGTCGCCGCCTTGGAAGCCGCCGCCGTTGGGCTTGGCCGCCGCGTCTTTGAGCCAGTTGTGTATGCCTTGGTAGTAGGGGGCAGCGGGGCCGGTGTCTTTGCTGGGCCAGCGGATGTTGAGGCTGGTGGCCTTGTGGTGGTGTTGTTTTGCGTGCGCTGCGCCTTGGTGGCGCCCGTGGGTGCCGCTTTCTTCCTCAGGCAATTCGTCCAGGCTGACCACACCATCGGCGTCGTCATGGCCCATGCCCAAGAGCAAAAGCGCGTGGCGTCCGATGTCGGGTGGGGTGGTGAGCCGGTCTACCTGCAGGCCCGGGCCAAAGTATGCGGGGCCATCAGCGCCCACGTAGCGGTGGGGCAGTGAGGCGGTGGCGCCCAGGGCGACGACCGTTTGCGTGAGGGCACTGGGGATGGCACCTTCTTCAATGAGCACCTCACGGGTCCCGCCCTCGGGCAGGTCAATGCGGGTTTTCAAGATACCTGTGATGGTGGGGCCCACTTGGTCCGCTGCGGCTTGCAGCACGCTGGTGTCTTGGCCCGGTGTGGCCATGCCGTTGGTGCGGGCTTGCATGCCCCAACCCAATGCCAAAACATCGCCATTGGTAGAAAAACGCGTGCCCAAGCGGTGGCTGGCCTTGATGTGTGGGGAGTTGAGCAGCACCTCGGTGCTGCCCAAGGCGCCTGCGGCCAAGATCACGGTGTGGGCGTGGACTTCAAACTCGCGGCGGGTGGCCTCGCTTTTTTGACCTTGGGTGCACACCATGCGCACGGTCCATCGCACCGGGCGGCCCGCCGGCGTGTTTAAGCCCTTAGGCAGCAGATGTACTTGGCCGGAGTTGCTTGCGCCAGTGCGGGCTGCTAGCACCTCCAGTGCGGTGGCCCCGGTGTAAAACTGCGCGCCTTTGCGGGCCGCGTCAGGCAGCACATGGGTCACCGTGGTGTTTTTGGCACCCACATTGCAGCCGGTGAAGCAGTTGCCGCAGCGGGTGCAAGCCTTTTGCGCGACGCCTGCGGGGCTGACTTGGTCGTGTGAGGCAATGGTCAGCGGGGCAGGAAACGCCGATACACCGTGTGATTCGCCCAAAGTGTTCAGTGCTTGGTATTTGGCAAGGCCTGTTGCGCCTAACAGTGGTGCCACTTGCAATTGGGCCTCTACCTCGGCCATGGCGGCCCACAGCGTGGTGCGAGCTGCGGGGTCACGCCGGTAGTGGCCGGGCCAGCTGGGGTTGCTCAGAAGCTTGGGTTCGGGGCGAATGGCCACGCCTGCGTTGATGAGCGAGCCCCCGCCCAGGCCATTGGCCAAGAGCACGGTGAGTTGGTCAAAGCGGCGAAACTCCAGCAAGGCGTCGCTATTGCCCACGGCGTCTGCAGAGCCCGTGTTGCGCATGCGTACCTGCGCTGGCAGCATGCCAATGTCTTCAGGAAACTCGCCCAAGGCAAATTCGCGCCCGCGTTCCATGACCCAAACCGTCTCACCGGGGGCAGCTAATTCACGCGCCGCAAAGCTTCCGCCATATCCAGAGCCGATAATGAGCACATCGCACGCAGCCGGCTGTGCTTTGGTGCCGCCGTATTTGTCTAGCCATTGGTCTATGGTGTGGGCGGTACGGTGGCTTTCTGTGTTCATCGTGGTTCTCCCTGCTCTGGTGCGGTACGCTTAGTTACTCAAATTACATCATGCCGTGGTTGCAATTTAGGAATCCCTTGGACCTGTCAAAGGCCTCCACCTTGGACTTAGAGGTGGCGCGCGAGTCTTTGCGTTTGCGCGCGACCCAGACCGTGCATTCGCGCTGGATGATTGCTATCGCCGCCACGTTGACGGCTTTGGCCATGTCTGCTGCGGGAGACTTGGCCTATGCCTTGGCGTGGGTGTTGCCCATTGTGTTCATGGCGCAATGGAATGCCAGCATGTGCACGCAAGTTTTGTTCCATCTGGAAACGGCAGATGCCGCCAGGCTGAGTCGCAACCAGTGGCAGTTGTGGTGCATGGCCTTTGTCAACCAAACCTTGGTGGGTTTGGGCGTGTGGTGGTTGGGCGAAGGCAGCAACCTGGAGGCTGCCGGGTTTTGCACCGCGGTGCAACTGGTCTATGTGGGCGCGGCCATGGTCAATGGGTCGACCCATCCGGCGACGTTTATCGCAGGGGCATTCTCCAACCTAGCCCTAACTGCCGCGTTTTGGTTGACGCACGGACAGGGGGGCATGGTGGTGGCGGTGGCCCTCGCGGGCGTGGGATTGGTGATGGCCAAACAGTCGCAACAAATGGCCAAAAGCTTCTCAGAGTCCATGCGCATGCGGTTTGAAAACCAAGATTTGCTGGCTAAGCTTGCGGCAGAGAAGCAGGTGGCTGAGGAGGCGACGGAGTTCAAGTCCAACTTCTTGGCCACGATCAGCCATGAGATTCGCACCCCCATCAGTGCCATCTTGGGTATGAGTTACCTCACGCTCAAAACCGATTTAAATCCCAAGCAGCGCGAGTACGTGGAGCTGGTGCAACAAGGGGCGCAGCACCTTACCGAGCTGGTGAACCAAGTGCTGGACTTCTCCAAAGTCGAGGCGCACATGATGACTTTGGAATACGACCGGTTTTCTATGCAGTCGGTGTTGGACACGAGCTGCGCTTTGAATGCCGACAAGGCGGTGGCACAAGGCCTCACGCTGCGTTGTGAGCGGGCGCCAGAGGTCCCTGAGTTTGTCATGGGCGATTCCGTGCGCTTGGGCAGTGTGTTGATGAACTACATCAGCAACGCCATCAAATTTACTCCTAGTGGTGGTGTGGCCGTGCGTTGCAGCCTGCGTGAGCGCAATGGCGCGAGAGTGCTCTTGTACTTTGCAGTGCAAGACAGTGGGATTGGCCTGACGGAAGAGGCCAAAGGCCGCGTTTTTGAGAGCTTTCAGCAGGCAGAGGCCTCCACCACACGCCGCTACGGCGGCACGGGCTTGGGCCTTGCCATTGCCAAAAAGATGGCCGAACTGATGGGCGGTGAAGTGGGGGTAGACAGCGCGCCCGGTGCTGGCTCCACGTTTTGGTTCACCGCATGGTTTGACGAGGCTGGCGCGCAAGCGGCTGACAGCGGGACAGAGGCGCCGGACCTGACAAGTGCGGTGGTCCACGCGGCCCCTGCCCCTGTTAGCCCCCACCCTCCCGTGCTCAGCAGCCAAAGCCGTGAAATTTTGGGAGGCATTGCAGCCCTGTGCAATGCCAGCGATGCCCAGGCATTGGCAGTGTGGCAGCACGAGGCTAAGCTATTAGAGGAGGCACTGGGCGACGCCTATACACCTTTGCACACTGCAATGGGGGCGTATGACTGGGCCACCGCCCAGACCCTGTTGACCCAACTGGGCGTGCGCGCAAGCCAAGTGGTGCCCACAGCCCCCGGTCGGCGTACCGTGCTGGTGGTGGATGACACCCCGGTCAACCTCACCCTGTTGCATGAGCTGTTGGCACCCCACTACCGGGTGCTGGCTTGCAACAATGGCCTGCGTGCTTTGCAGGTTGCCAAAGACGCGCAGCCTGACGTGATCTTGTTAGATGTGATGATGCCTGGGATGGACGGCTATGCCGTGTGCAAACGCCTCAAAAGCAGTGTGCAGACGCAAGACATTCCCCTTGTTTTTGTGACGGCGCGCAGCCAACCCCTCGATGAAGAAATGGGGCTGCGCATGGGGGCTGCCGACTACATTGCCAAGCCCATCAGCCCACCCATTGTGTTGGCGCGGGTGCGCACGCAACTGGCGGTGCAGGCCGCCGCAGAGTTTTTGAAAGACAAGGCGCAGTACTTGAAAAAGGAGGTGGCGCGCCAGACGGATGAAATCAAGCGCCTCCAAGACGCCACGATCTTGGCCATGGCCTCCATGGCGGAAACCCGCGACAACGAAACGGGCGCCCACATTGTGCGCACCCAGAACTATGTGCAAGCCTTGGCGCTGCATTTGCAAAAGCACCCCCGCTTCACTGACTACCTGACGGACACGCAAATTGACCTCTTGTTCAAGTCGGCACCGCTGCACGACATTGGCAAGGTGGGCATTCCAGACCGCATCTTGCACAAGCCCTCGCGCTTGGCCGCTGACGAGATGGAGGTTATGAAGACCCACACCACCATTGGGCGCAACATCATTGAAATCGCCGAGCGCCGCTTGGGCCATAGCGTGCCCTTCTTAGCCTGCGCCAAAGAAATTGCCTACGGCCACCAAGAAAAGTGGGACGGTTCTGGCTACCCGCTGGGCCTCGCGGGCGATGCCATCACTATCAGCGCGCGTCTGATGGCTGTGGCCGATGTGTATGACGCATTGATCAGCGTCCGCGTGTACAAGCCTGCCTTTAGCCATGCCAAAGCGCGTGATCTCATCCTAGAAGGGCGTGGCTTGCATTTCGACCCCGATATCGTGGATGCGTTCACCGCCTTGGATGGTGAGTTCCAACGCATAGCCCACACCTACACTGACGAAGTCCCTAGTCCCTGATACACCGTGTGGTGTTGAGCCCCTAACCATGCCCATGACCTTGTCGAACGCCCCTTTCTTTGCCCACCCTTGGTTACGCCGCGCGCTATGGACCGTGCTTAGCCTCGTCTTGCTCAGTGTGTTGGCGTGGTTGGGCGTGCCGCCACTGGTGAAACACCTGGCCCAGCAACAGGGAGAAAAAGCCTTGGGGCGCAAAGTGACGGTGGGGGCCGTGAGCTTTAAGCCTTGGTCCATGGAATTGACGGTGACCGACGTGGCAGTGGCCACGGCCGATGGACAGGCAAAGCAGCTGTCGCTCGCCAAGGTCTATGCCAACGCACAATGGGAGTCGGTATGGCGCATGGGGCCGGTGTTTGACGCAGTCACCGTGCAAGACCCTGTGGTGCAGATCACGCACCTAGGGGACGGGCGTTACGACATCGATGATGTGCTGGCCAAGCTCAACACGCCAAATGACTCCGCGCCCGTGCGCTTTGCGCTGCACAACGTGCGCTTAAGTGGCGGTGCCATCGACTTTTACGACACCTTGCCCGCTAAGGCTCAGCAAGCGCCTGTGGTGCAGCACCACACGGTGCGCCACGTAGAGCTGTGGCTCCCCTTCTTGAGCAATTTAGACGCACAGCGCGACATCACCGTAACGCCGCACTTGGCGTTTGAGCTCAACGGTGCTGCTTTTGACAGTGCGGCCCAAGGCACGCCTTTTGCCCAGGTCCGTAAGGGCGAACTGGCACTCAAGTTCACACACGTGGACCTCGCCCCTTATTTGCCCTACCTGCCTGCTAGCTTACCGGTGCGGGTGCAGTCTGCGGTGGTGGCTGCCGATATGCAGCTGCACTTTGCGCAAGACCCTGCAACTTCTTTGCGCTTGGAGGGCAAGCTCACGGTGTCGGACCTCCAAGTAGCGGACCCTGCAGGTGGTGCATTGCTGGCTCTGGATTCGGTGCAGGCCGATGTGGCCGATGTGCGTCCCCTAGAACGCCGTGTGGCGCTGACGTCATTGGCCATCACAGGCCCCAA
The DNA here is from genome assembly GCF_006974105.1 of Rhodoferax aquaticus. Lineage (NCBI taxonomy): Bacteria > Pseudomonadati > Pseudomonadota > Betaproteobacteria > Burkholderiales > Comamonadaceae > Rhodoferax > Rhodoferax aquaticus. The sequence continues at coordinate 3,777,566 of NZ_CP036282.1, read as the reverse complement.
GCTGCGGGTGCAGCGTGCGCATGGCGGGCGATTGAATTGGGATCTGGCCAGTACAGCGCCTGTTGCTACCAAAAAAGTAGCTGATGGGGCATATTCCGCGGGCGCAGCGGGCCAAAAACCTTCTGAAGAAGTACCGCAAAAGGCAGCGGATGCGCCCCAAGATGCGTGGAAGTTCAGCCTAGCCCGCTTGCACGTGGAGGGCGGCGAGTTGCAGTGGGTGGACCAAGCTTTGCCAAGCCCAGTGCGGGTGGATGTGAAAGACATTGCGGGGGAGGTGCAAGGCATAGCGTGGCCGTTTGTTGCCGACAAGGCGGCCACGTTTGAAGGTTCGCTGGCCGTACCCATGGCTGGGAAAAACGCGACGCTGAAGTTCAAAGGCTCGGGCAGCGATGTGGCTGCACAGGTGCATGCCGAATTGGCGCAACTGCCCCTGGCCATTGCACAACCCTATGTGTCGCAGTACTTAGCGCCACGTTTGATGGGACAAGCAGATGCGCAGTGGGATGTTGACTGGCGCCCCGGGCAATTGGCGTTCAAGGTACAAAAACTCTCGCTCTCCAATGTGGCGCTGCGGGGCGACCTACCTGCTGGGCAAAACCCCAAGCGCGGTGCTTTGGCCGCTTGGGGCGAAGGCAACGCTTGGCCGCAGTGGCGCTTGCTAGAGGTGAAGGATGCGCGGGTGGATGTAACACGCCAGACCGTGCAGGTGGGCCAAGTCCGACTGCAAGGCCCGCGCGCTTTGTTGCAGCGCGATGCCCAAGGGCAGTGGATGGCGCAGCGCTGGCTCAAAGAAACCGCTGCGCAAACGGCCCAAGCAACGCCAGCAGTGCCCGGCAAGCCATGGACTGTTGCCCTGGCCGACATGGCCTTGGACGATGGTTTCGTCGTCTTGGACGACCGCAGCATGCCCAAACCGGTGCGGGTGGAGCTGTCTGGAATGCAGTTACAAGCCAAGGGCTTCACGCTAGATGGAGCCAAGCCCGTGGCGCTGAGCGTTGCCACGCGCGTGAAGGCAGGTCGGACCGAAGCGGGTAGCCTGCGTTACAGCGGCACTGCAAGCTGGGCACCGCTGCTGGTGCAGGGCAGTGTGGAAGCTATCGATGTGCCAGCCCACGCGTTGGCCCCGTATGTGGGGGAGCGCCTGAACATTGATTTGCTGCGCGCCGACAGCAGTTTCAAAGGCGATGTGCGCTTTGCCAGTGCGCCCGCTGGCGTGAGCCTCACGGTGCGTGGTGACGGCGCACTCGAAGACTTTCGGGCCCACAGTGCCAGCGCAGCAGGGCAAGCGGAGTCCGTGGGCGATGAGCTTTTGAGTTGGAAGTCGCTCAACGTACCAGGCATTCGCATTGACATGGCGCCCGGTGCGGCCACGCAGGTGGATGTGCGTGAGGCGGTTTTGAGTGACTTTTATGCCCGCTTGGTGGTAGACCCTAAGGGCCGCCTGAACTTGCAAGGCTTGGTCAAGCCTGCACCAGCCGGTACGGAGGCAGCTGGCCAGGATGCCCACGTGCGCATGGGGCCTGTGCGTTTGGTCAATGGCAAGGTGTATTTTTCTGATCGGTTTATTCAGCCCAACTACTCGGCCGATTTGTCGGAGTTGACCGGGTCGTTGAGCGGGTTTTCTTCGCGCCCCGTCAATGGCCAAGTGCAGTTGGCCGACCTGGATGTGCGGGGGCGGGCCGAGGGCACGGCATCGCTGGCCATCACCGGCAAGGTCAACCCTTTGGCCAAGCCATTGGCGCTTGACATCAAAGGTCGGGTGCGTGATTTGGAATTGCCACCCCTCTCGCCCTACGCCATCAAATATGCGGGCTACGGTATTGAACGCGGCAAGCTCAGTGTGGATGTGAGCTACACCGTGCAGCCCGATGGCCAGCTCACGGCCAACAACAATATTGTGCTGAACCAACTGGTGTTTGGCGACAAAGTAGACGGCGCGCCCAACAGCCTGCCGGTGAAGCTGGCGGTTGCGCTGTTGGCCGACCGCCACGGGGTGATTGATATTGACTTGCCCATCAGTGGCTCCCTCAATGACCCGCAGTTCAAGCTCGGCGCGGTGGTGTGGAAGGTGATTACTAACTTGGTGGTGAAAGCCGTCACCTCGCCGTTTACCTTGCTTTCCAAAGCATTCGGTGGGGGCGCGGGGGATGAGCTCAGCGCAGTGCCTTTTGCGCCGGGATCTGCCGAGTTGGGGGCGCAGGCCAAGGAGGGCTTGGATAAAGTGGCCAAGGCGCTGGTAGACCGACCTAGTTTGGCGATCAACGTGGTGGGACTGGCGAATCTGGAGGCAGAGCGAGAGGCCATCAAATCGCAACGCCTGGTCGACATGTTGAAGGCGGAGAAGCGCCGCCGAGCTGCAGTGGCAGGGCAAGACGTGGCGCAGGTGGAGGCTGTCTCAGAGGCAGAGTCCGCCGCTTTGCTCAAAGAGGTGTATCGCCGGGCTGATATCGTCAAACCACGCAACCTGGTGGGGCTGAGCAAAGACCTACCCGATGCCGATATGCGCGCCTTGCTCTTGGGCAGTTTGAGCGTGAACGCTGAAGCGGTGCGTGCATTGGCATTACAGCGTGGCGTGGCGGTGAAAGACTACTTGGGCTTGAAGCAATTGCCCGCCGCACGGCTGTTTTTGGGAGCCCCTAAGGTGGTGCCAGCGGCCGACGGATGGAGTCCGCACGCTGAACTGAGCATCAGCAACCCCTAGATCCACGTGGGGTTGCGAAGGCCGCGCCAAGGGGTTAGGGGGCTGACTTGTCTTGCGGGTGCTTGGCCGCCCAACGGGCCAGCTTGCTGGGTTTGTAGATGGTCCAAGTTTTCTTGACACCCCCGGCGTGCACATTCCATGTGGCCGAAGTGCCGGCATAGAAGAAGGCGGTGTCCCCCACTTTGAGGGTGAAACGTTTGCCTAGGTACTCAATGTCTACGCCACCTTCAAGAATGTAAATGGCTTCATCCAGCCCGTACTGCCACACAAACGAAGAAGCGCCATCGGCTTGAAACAAACCCGAAGAGCTGCTGGCGTCCGTGGAAGCACCAAACTCCAGCGACTTGAAGTTGGGCGCGCCGGACTTGACCCATGTGGGGTCGATGGCCAGTGGGGCCAGCGGCATGGCGACTGCTTGTGCAGACGGAGCGGGTCGGTGGCTGACGTGTTGGTAGGCCGAGTAGACAGAAAGCCCTGCCGCTGAGCACAGAGCGCCGATGATGAAGGGCAAGGCGAATGGTTTCACGGTGCTTAAAAGTTGGTGGGTAAAAACTCAGTGCCAAAGAGTGACATGGGCGCACTAGGGGGTGCTTCGTACCACGGTGGTTCGTCGGCCATTTGCGGCAAGCGACTGCGCTGTACAGGGGCCAGCACCCAGTTGTCGAGGCGGCGGTGGAGATGGGTAAATAGCTGGGCGCGACCCGCCAATCCAGCAAAGGTGTGGTCGGCCCCTTCGATTTGGTCTTCAGTGACCGGCCCCTTGTTGAACAAGGTCGGTGAGTCATAGGCCAAGGCTTCGCGAAGCATGGCGGGGCCTGGGTCCGTCGTCGCAAACACAAAGTGAACGCGGCAGCCTTGCTTGTTGAGGACGCGGAACTCCCGCGCCAACTCAGGTGGGGCAATCAGTTTGAGTGCTCGGCCTGCCTTCAAGAGGTTCTTTAGCGTCTCCCCACGCACACGTCCCCAGAACGATTGGGCAATGACGCGCCAATTAACTTGGCCGCGCAAGAGCTTGATCCATCGGTCGGGTTTGATGAGGTTGCGGCTGGCGTTTTGGGCCACGGCAAACTGCAGCGCGGCATGGGCCCATACATCGGACTCTTGCACGTCTTGGGGCAAGAAGCCAAATGCGTTGATAGGGAAGACGTGGTAGATGCCGCGCTGCGCCAGTGCCAGTCGGTAGCTATGGTAGGCGCCAGAGCACAGGCCCAGCACCGCCCAGCGCGGTGAATGGTGCTCATGTAACTGGGCTTTTAAAAAGGCCGCCACGTGTTCGATGGCGTCTGGGGGGTAAACCAAGTTGGTACCCAAGGGGTAGTCTTGCTGGCTCTCGCCGATGCCTGGCATATCAAGTCGTATGACGATGTCACCCAAGGCCGCGCGCGCTCTGGCAAAGCCGACCCACATGCGGTTGGGACCAATGCGCCGCTCGGTGCTGGAGTTCAAGATCAAGATGCCGCGCCCCGAATACGACACCCCTTCCCCCGGCTCAATGCGCAAGGCCGCCATGCCCATGGGGCCAAACGGCGGTAGGACTTTCTCAAGCACGTTGTATCCGTCGGAGCGCACATGGGCTTGTAGCCTTGGCTTGATTGCGTGCGATGGGCGCAGCGCATGCGGCTCTAACTGGTGCCAAGAAAAGGTTCTGAGTGCCTCAAGGACTTGGTCAAACATGCGCAATGCCGGTTTGGCCTTGTGCGCAGTGAGCACCATGTCGGGGTAGCCGGGCTCTGCGCTGTACACCGTGTGCACACCTTGGACCGCGAGGCTGTCAATCCAGCGCCTGCCAATGCCCATGTCGTCGCGGTCTACGACGGCCACGGCGTGGGTCTTGAGAACGTCGGGTAGCTTGGCCGCCTGAATGGCCTGGGCGGTGGCATGGTTGAGCGTAAAGCCTGCAGCGAACACGGCATGCGCTGGCTGCGCTTCGCCTTGCGCCATGGCACCCCCCAGCATGCGCAGCTCTTTGAGGTAGGCTTGGCCGCTGCGTACCGGGGCCATGAGCACCAAGGCTGCAATGTCTGCGCGTTGCGCCGCAATCTCGGCGGCCAGCAAAGCGCCCAAGCGCATCCCCACCAAAACCACGTGTTCTAAGCCGGTGAGTTGCTTGAGGGTATCTATTGCCGCTATACAAGCCTGTTGCCACAGGGGCCACAGGTTGTCGTCGGGGGCGGGCTCGTAGGAGTCACCGCATCCGTCGTAATCAAAACGCATGCAGGTGTAGCTTTGCTGCGCGATGGACTGGGCCAGGCCGCGCAACGCCCGGTGGGCGGAGAGGTCTTCTGCGCCCCAGGGGCTGAGCATGAGCACCGCAAAGGGTGCAGTGAGGTTGGCGGTCGGGCGGTGTAGGACGCCAAACAAAGGCCGCGACTCGGGGCCAAAGAAGAACGACTGCGGAGGTGCCTGCACCGCGCCCAAGGGGATGTCGACGCTGGTATTCATGGGGCAACGGAGGGTGTTTGCAGTGGAATGGGGCAAGACTGCCGACCATTGAGTGCGATGGCGCTGGCATGCCAGTGGCTGTGGCCGGGCAGCGTGGGTGAGAAGCGAATACTGCGTTGCGAGCCCGGTGGCATGTGGAAAAACTCGTCGTCGGCTTGCCAGCCATAACTTTCAAAATGCACGCCATAGCTCACGGCGCGGGTGCTGAGTTGCACCACGATGCAGCCATCGGGGGCTGCCGTGGCCCAGGCACTAAGCCCCGGGTTGCCATTGAATGCAATGAGTTGTTGGGGCTCAAAATGCAAAGCCTGGCCGATTACGTGTCCTGCGGCATCTCGCCACTGGACGACGGCCAAGTCAAACGCGGCAGGGCCAAAGCGATGGCTGTAGGCGAGGTCCACAAAGCTGTCTAGCCAATCGCTGACGTCCCATTCCTGTGTGCTTCGCGCTGGCACTGCGAGCTTGCGCACATGCTGTGCGACGCGAAACTCGCCGTGCTGGTACAGGGTCAGCTCAGCCTGGGTTTCAAGGTCTGAGCTTGTTTCATTGATGAGGTGCAAAGCCAAGCCATTCAGACCCTGTGCACCGAGGGTAGCCAAGAGGGGCTGCTGTACCCTGGCCAAGGCATGAAAAACCGACTTGGGAACGCCTTGGTCGTCCACCAGCCCGCAGCCTGCGCTTGCCCACAGGTCGCGCAAAAACCACACCAGCGCGCCGCCACAGGCGGACGGTGCTGTGCGCCAGGCTGCCATGGTGCGGCCCATCACCTCGGCGGCTACAGCGCGCCCCAAAGTCAAATAGCGTGCGGGGTCCACTGCACGCAGGGCTTCAGGGCGCAGCCCTAGGAGTTGATCGAGGTAGTAGTCACGCACATCGTCAAAGTCCCAGCCTACCGACTGGTCACGGTAAACCCGGGCCTTCCATGCCGGCGCGTGGACTTGCGGCGCTTCACCGCACGGTGCTCGGCGCAAGGTGCTGCTGGGCGGAATATTGGCAAAGGCCAGGCACTCGGTGGCAAACGCGACTTGGCTGGTGAGTGCGTCGTCCAACGGCCGTTTGTACGCGCCTACGCCGTAGTAGGAGGTGGTGCCTCTTTTGACTTGGTGGGGAAACGCGCCTCCGTGGGCACTGGACGGCCAATACACGGTATGGGGCAAGAGGCTTTGCGCGATCTCGCGCAGCGAGTGGTGAAACAGCGGGGGAGCCCATTGGCTTTTGTCTGCGCCCCACATGGCCGCTTGTTGTTCAACTTCGGAATTGCCGCACACTACAGCGACGCTGGGGTGGGCCTGCAAGGCAGTGAGCTGCTGGTGCACCTCGGTGCACACGCTGTGCGCAAATGCAGCATCCTCAGCGGGGTAGTCCATGTTGGAGAACATCAGGTCTTGCCAGACCATGATGCCCAAGGCGTCACATAGCGCGAAGAAGGTCGGTGTTTCGTACATGGTGGAACCTGCGAGCCGCAGCATGTTCATACCCGCGGCTTTGACTTGCAGCAAGGCTTGGCGGTAGGCGTCCTCGCTGGCCGCGAGGCTCACCACATCCAAAGGCATCCAGCAAGCGCCGCGGCAAAAGACCGGGGTTCCATTCACGCAAAGGGCAAATCTGTCGTCGCCGTGGGCTTTAGTGATGGTCCGAAACCCGGTTTTCCCGAGTTCGTAGGCCATCGCTGCGCCTGTAGCATCTGCCACAGTGACGCGGACCGTGTAGAGCGCGGGCTCACCGTGGGTATGGGGCCACCAGGGTGCAACACCGGGGATGTGGCACTGGACCTGGTAATGCCCATCTGCTGCGGCTTGTAAAGCGACCGTGGTGCTGCCGCTAGGCCCGTGGATGTGGGCAGTGACGCTGGTCTGCGCGGGCAAGGTGTCGCTAAACCAGCAATCAATCGCCAGAGTGCCATGCGCACCGTCCAGATGTGCGGCCAGCGTAGACCGCACCAAGTGTGCAGACGGACCCATGTCTTCTAGCCAAATAGGCCGCCATGGGCCAACCGGTGCGGCGGGGGGCGTCCACCCTGGTGTGCGACCCAGCAAGCTGGTGCGCAGCCAACGCAGCTGCTGGTGCGCCACCATCGGTGTGCGCCAACGGGGGCGGGGTCGCTTGGTTTGTAAATGGGGTGTGAGCGTGTCAAACCGTAAGCGCAACACATTGGCCTGCGGCACCAACAGGTGGGTCACGTCCACCTGGTGGGCGAGAAACATGTTGTCGCTGGCCAAAATTTCTACATCGTTGAGCCATACGCGGCAGAGGGTTGCCAAACCGCCAAAGTGCAGCTGCCGCAAGGTGTTGGCAGGGCACGCCGGTGCATCAAAGCGAACCTGAAACCACCAGATGCTGGCATCCAAGTCCAACGCGGGGCCATCCAGCGTCCATTGCCCCGCCATTTGCAAGGCGTGGGCTACCGTGGTGGCGTGGTCAATGGTGTGCCAAGCACTGCCATGCGGTACGTCATCCGCTGTTTGGCCGACGGCCTGCTGGCAGATGGCCCATGCCTGGGGCAAGGTGCTTAAGGGAAGGCGAGAGCTTTTCTTCCCTTGCGCGTTAGGCCAGCCCTGCATGCGCCGCGCCTAGGCGATCAGCTGCTGGAGCGCGGCCGAAATAGATGCGACGCTGGAGAACACGCTGCGCGACAGCATGTGGTCTGGAAATTCGACGTCAAACTCGCCTTCCAAGCCCAGCATCACGTTGACGCTGGCGTGTGAGGTCATGCCTGCCTGCTGCAAGTCGGCGTCCCGTGCCAAGGTCTGTGCGTCTTGGGACAGACGTCCATGGGCTGCCAAGACGGTGCGGATGCGGGATTCAAGGTCGTTCATAGTCAGCAAAAGTTCAAATCGGGAGAGAGGGCAAAAGCACCATGGTGGCATGCGACAGCAAGCTGCGCATAATAATACAATTGGTTACAACCATAGGCGGCGCGCCGCAGCGATCTATCAGGGATTCACCGTGACAACAGCCTCTACCACCAGTCCTTCTTGGGCCTGGGTCAAACAGCTACAAAGCCCCCAGATAGCGGCACAGCACGCCCATGATGTGGACCAACAGGCACGCTTTCCGCGCGAATCTTTGGCCGCATTCCAGTCCGAAAAGCTATTGAATGCACCCGTGTCTGTAGCAATGGGTGGCAAGGGTCTGACCATGCGGGGTCAGTGCGAGCTCGTTGCGCTGATTGCACAACGGTGCGGCTCCAGTGCCATGGTCTTGGCCATGCACTACAGCCAGCTGGCCTGCCTCACCCGCAACGCACAGGGCAGCGCGTTCTTCACCCAGTACTTGCGAGATATGGCGGACAAGCAGTGGCTTTTGGGTTCTATGACGTCTGAAGTGGGCACGTTCGGAGACACGCGTTCTAGCATCTGTGCGGTGGAGCGCGAGGGCGATCAATTTGTACTTAACAAGGAAGCAACGACCGGCTCGTACTGTGCCTATGCCGACGCCATTTTGGTAACTGCACGCCGCGCCAGCGATGCACAGGCTAGCGACCAGGTGCTGGTCTTGGTGGACAAGCACCAAGCACAGCTCACACACAACGGCGTGTGGGACACCATGGGCATGCGCGGAACCTGCAGTCCGGGCTTTAGTTTGCGCAGCCAAGGAGGCATAGAACAAGTTTTTCCGACTCCGTACTCAGAGATCGCATCGCAAAGCATGGTGCCTTACTCGCATACCTTGTGGTCCGCTTTGTGGTGGGGCTTGGCGTACTCGGCCTATGACAAAGCCGCTACCTTGGTGCGCAACCAAGCACGCAAGAACCCGGGCCAGGTGCCACCGGCTGCGACGCGCTTGGCGGAGCTCATGGTCAAAGTGCAAGCCATGCGGCGCCATTGGCAAGGTGTGGCGGACGAATTTGATGCGTTGGTGGAACAAGGGTCGGATACCAATACCTTGCAAGAAATGGGCTGGGCCTTGCAGTTCAATAGCTTGAAGACGGCCGCTTCACAAGCGGCCCCCGCCATCATTCAAGACGCCTTGCTCATCTTGGGAATCCCCGGTTTTAACAACCAAGGTCCCTTGAGTGTGAGCCGGGCCTTGCGCGATTCACTCTCGGGGGCACTCATGGTGTCCAATGAACGAATAGCCGCCAAGAGCGCCTCGATGCTGTTGGTCTACAAAGACCAATGACCGCATTGCCCCTACTGTCTCAACGAGCCAAGCGAGCGAAGCTATGACCCAGATCACCAGCGAAGAAACCCGTGCATTCAAAGCGGCCCTGGAGGCGCAAGGCTTTCTGTTGCCCTCAGGCGTGCGGGGTGTCAATGGCTTTGGCCCCGCGTTTGAAGACATTTTGCAGCGCTTCAATGCCTTGGTCTCACGTGTTGCCGCGGATGACAAGGCAGAGGAGCTCACCTTCCCCCCTGTGGTGCCACGGGCGTTGATTGAAAAGATGGGCTACCTCGGAAACTTTCCGCATTTGATTGGGTCAGTGCACAGCTTTTTTGGCAGTGACGCCAAGGCCCGTGAGATGGCAGACCAGGCCAGCAATGGCGAGCGATGGGAAGCCGCACTCGACATTACCGACGTGATGATGACCCCCGCGGCTTGCTACCCCGTGTACCCCTTGTTTAGCGGAAAGCTCTCGCCCAACGGGCGTTTGGTGACCACGCTCAACTGGATTTTTCGGCACGAGCCTTCCGATGAGCCCACCCGTTTTCAGTCGTTTCGCATGCGCGAGTTCATTCGGGTCGGCCCATCCGACGTCGTTGTGGCATGGCGCGACCAGTGGCTGGAGCGTGCGCGCACCTTGTTGCTTGACCTTGGACTGCCTGTAGAGAGTGATGTCGCTAACGACCCGTTTTTCGGCCGCGTGGGCAAAATGCTGGCAGCCAACCAGCGCGACCAAAAACTCAAGTTTGAACTCAAGGTGCCTGTGATATCGAGCACCGACCCTACCGCCATTTGTTCGTTCAATTGGCACCAAGAGCATTTCAGTTCCAAGTTTGGCATTCAAGATGCTGATGATCGGCTGGCACACACCGCCTGTCTCGGGTTCGGCTTGGAGCGCGTGACCTTGGCGCTGCTCAAAACGCATGGTCTGGACACCACCCTGTGGCCTGCGGCCACCCGCGCCTTGCTGTGGCCATGATGCCCACCAAGGTCCAAGCCATCCAGGGGCTAGATGCGGCCCACTACCCGCGCCACGCCTTGCATGCCAGCCACGCGCTCTGGACTGAAAAAAACTGTTACATCGACCTCTGGATAGAAATCTTGCACGCCAAAGGCTTGGAGCCCTTGGCCATGCTGCCCTTTGTGGCGCAAATGGATTTCGAAGGCGACCAGTGGACGTTTTTCAAACCATCGCACGATGAGCTGCGCAGTTTGTACGGCATCAAAGTGCATGAGCTCACCGTGTGGAAGCCCTTGCTGGAGCATGCGCTGGAGCATTTGTCCGCTGGCCGCTTGATCTGTGTGGAAGTCGATGCCTATTACTTGCCGGACACCCAAGGCACCGACTACCGCCATAAGCACAGCAAAACGACAATTGCCATTAACGCCGTGGACACTGAGGCACAAGAGCTAGGGTATTTCCACAATGCGGGTTATTTTGTGGCGCAGGGGGAGGACTATCACCACCTATTGCCCGCACAGTGGCCAGCGTCGGGCCTGCCTTTGTTTGCGGAGTTGGTGAGTTTTTATGACCCCCCTGTCTGGCAAGGCAGTGCGCTCAAGCAAGCCAGCAAAGCCTTGATGGGCAAGCACGTGGCCTATGCCCCGCTGGTGAATCCTGTCATCCAGTTTGCGCATCGGTTTGCGCAAGAGTTGCCCAAGCTTCAAGCATCGGGGCTGGACAACTACCACGCATGGGCGTTTGCGGGTATTCGCCAGTGGGGTGCCGCCAGCGAGTTGCAGGCGGCTTGGCTGGAATGGTTGCACGAGGAATTGCCACCCGCAGCGCAGCCCGTGCACGCCTTGTTGGCTGGCATGGCGATGGATGCCAAGACTTTGATTTTGAAGGGCGCGCGCGCGGTAGTGTCAAAAAAGGCGTTTGATCCTGTCGCGCAGTTGGCACACAGTGCGGCCGCTTGGGACCAATCCATGGCAGCGCTCAGGGCAGCGTTTCCACCGCCGTCTGCACCGCTCAACTCTTAAGACGTCGGCGCAAGCGGGTTGGACTCGGTGCTACGTTCCTCCAATGTGCCGTCGGCATGCTGGGCAAAACGGCCCCGATCGCGTGCATGCACGGGGTCACTCGCACCCCAAGGCCATCCACCAAATTCGGTACGCTGGTAGTCGGCAAACGCTTGCTGAATTTCGGCGGCGGTGTTCATCACAAACGGGCCATACTGCGCCACAGGCTCGCCGATAGGTCTGCCCTGCAGCACCAAGCACTCTGACTCTGCGTTTCCGTTGATCAACTCCACGGCGTGGTCTGCTTGCAACTCGATGGCGCTATGGCTGTTGACCGCCTGGCCTGCCACCTGCAGCTGTGGGCCCTTGAAAAAATACAGCATGCGCCGGGTTTGGGGGTGCTGCGCAGCAGGTAGCGTCCAACGCGCGCCGGCCGACATTGTGAGCGTCCATATGGCAAGGTCGCTGTGTGGTGCACTGGCCCATGAGTCAGGCGGGGGCGGCAAAGGCTGCATGCCGGACAAGGATCCGGCGATGCACACGACCTCGGTGTGCCCATCTTTTGCGTCGACGTGAACCGTGCGTGGAATGTCTTCGTGCCAAAACATGGTGAAGTGGGGCTTGGCCATTTTGTTTTTGGCAGGCAGGTTGAGCCAGATTTGAAACAGCTCTGTGGGATTGGGTGCGTGTGGGTGGACCAGGGGAAACATTTCGCAGTGCACGATGCCCTGGCCTGCTGTGAGCCACTGCACGTCACCACCGCCAAAGCGGGCCGTGGCCCCCAAAGAGTCGGAGTGGTCGATCAAGCCCTGGCGCGCAATGGTGACCGTCTCAAAGCCCCTGTGCGGGTGGGAGGGAAACCCGGGCACCGTGTCCCCGTGGTACATGCTCCACCCGTCTTGGCCGGCAAAGTCTTGCCCTAGCTTGCGTCCTGCCAAACTGGCTTGGGGGCCTAGCTGCGCATTGCCTGCGGGGTAGGCATCGTGGTGGTGCACGCAAAACAAAAACGGGTCTAGCGTTTGCCACGGAAAGCCCAGCGGGGCCAGGCGGAGGATGGAGGAGGTGCTCATGGTGGGAATGGGGGCTGGGAGTCAGTCAGCTCACATTGTCCTTGGTGTGGGGCTTTTTTGCTGGCCTAGCAGGCCTAGGCCTTGTCAACTACTAAGATCAGGGAATGGATGTTCTGAAATTTCATTGGCGCTTGTTGATCGCCGCCTTGGCTGTCAGTGGTTTGCTGGCGTGGGACCTCGCGCAACGCCCTGTGTCCCCCGCAGAAGCGGCCACCGTGTGGCCAGATACCACAGGCGTCGCACAACCCATGGTACTTACCAAAGTAGACCAAGGGCCGGTGCCCATGCCAGCGCAATCTGCAGCTGCCCATGCCAGCACGCTGTTGGTGATGCCAGCAGACTCCGCAGCCCGCTTGCGCATCTTCTGGTTTTCTGGTGAGCGCGAGAGCGGCCCCAATGTGCAAATTGCCACGTCTGAGTGGCGCCGTGCGGACCAAGCCTGGAGTCCGCCGCAGTGGGCCGTGAACCGCCATGTCTTGGGAGCGCAACTGGGCTATGGGGTGCGCCGTTTGGGCAATCCGGTGGCGTGGCTAGACGCAGATGCGCGCATTCACCTCTTTGTGGTGGCGACGGGCGCGGGGGGCTGGGCTGCCAGCCGCATCGTGCATTTGCGCCAGACGCAAGCCAGCCGCGCCGCTGGGGCCGTAGAGTTTGAGCCTATGCCTGCACTGCCCGTGTCGTGGCTCTGGAATACCAGCTATTTGGTGCGCAGTTCCCCCTTGCCCTTGGCTGATGGGGGGATGGTTTTACCAGTGCATTTTGAACTGGGCATCAAGCACCCGGCGGCTTTGCGCTTTGATCGCTACGGTGGGCTTATGGGTATCAGCCGCATCAGCGGGCGTGGCTACGCCTTGCAGCCCACACTGCTAGCCCAAGGTCCGCGTGAGTGGACGGCGCTGATGCGGGACGAGCGCGCCCAGGGGCGTGTGCTGGCCGCCCGCACGCAGGACGGGGGGCGCAGTTGGCAAGACCTGCCCGATCTGAGTTTGATCAATCCCGACTCCTCGGTTGCTGGGCTGGGCTTGGCGCCGGGGTTTGGGGTGCTGGTACACAACAGTTCGCCGGGCTCCAGGGCGGTGATGGACTTGAGCGTGTCCGGAAACGGTCAAGACTGGAGACTTTTGAACCGTATGGCTGAGGGAGCACCGGATGACGAATTCTCTTATCCCGCCTTGGCATGGGAGCAGGGCAACTTGTGGGTGAGCTACACCGTAGACCGCAAGACTATTTCGTGGCAGCGGTTTTCAACAAACGGCGCTGACAAGGCGGTGACCCCATGAGCGGCTTTAGCGTACCGGCTTTGCTGCAACACCTGCGTGAGGCACCGTCTTCTCTGGGTGCCACCGACACCTTGGTTCTGCCGCTTCCTCAGGTGGCAAGTGCTTGGCTGTATGTGGCATGGGGCTTGGTCTTGGCTTGGGGGTTAGGGGCCTTGGTGCAAAGTTTCGCAGCACGTGTTGGCCTGCATGCGCACGGTTTGCTAGCACGGCGAGTGGCCGCCGTGCTCGCGTTTGGGTGGGCCTGGGTGCCAGGCCCTTGGGGGCCGGTACATTGGTTGGGGCTGGCGTTTCTGGCACCGAGTGTGGGCACTGCCTTGTTGTCTGCCGCGTGTGTCTGGGGCTGCGCCCGCCCCCTGTCGGTTGCTCGCAGAGGTCTGTGGTTCCTGCCTGTGTGCGGGGTGCTGCTAGGGTGGGTTTTGTTGTTGGACACCTTTGCCTTGTTGCCTGGCGAGTGGTATGCCTTTGGCTTTAGTGCAGCCGCGGTTTGGGTGGTGGCGGCCGTGGCCTGTGTGCCATGGTTGTTTTGGGGCACGGCGCAGACGCGGTGGATCTGGGCTTTGTTGCCAATCGTAGTGCTGGTGTTTGTGGCACTGCGCTTGCCCACGGGCAATGTGTGGGATGCCGTCTTGGACCCCTGGCTGTGGCTGGTTTTGCAGGGGATGTTGGTGCGCAAGGTTTTGGCGCTTCGACGCTCTCGCAAGCGGCTATGAACCAAGCGCCTGCCCCATCAGAGGTTTTCGCCCAGCTGTGGGCCTTGGGAGAGCTATCTCCGCAGGCCTTGGGGTACCTGCGCTTGACGGGTTGCGACCCTGTATTGCCCAGCTCGTTTGCCGTGGGCACTGCCGCGCAGGTCAGCATAGCTGCGGCCGCGCTGGCAGCGTGTGAACTGGGGGCGGTGCGTGGGCAAGCCCGGCAAGATGTGGCGGTGGACATGGCACAAGCCGCCATGGAGTGCCAAGGCTGGTACAGCCTAGATGGCGTGGTGCCGGACCCTTGGGATGCCTTGTCAGGTCTGTACCGCTGTGCCGACGGCTGGGTGCGTTTGCACACCAATTTTGCGCACCATCGCCTGGGTGTTTTGGCGCTATTGGGTTTGCCGCCCAGCACGGGTGAGCGCGACACCGTGCAAGACGCGGTAGCGCAGTGGCGAGCGGTGGATCTGGAAACACAGGCCGCAGAGCGGGGCTTGGTCGTCGCTGCCGTGCGCAGCTTTGAGCAATGGGACGCCCATGCCCAGGGCCAAGCCATCGCGGCCCAGCCACTCTTTACCTTGGAGCGCATGGCTGACGGCCCGGTACTGCCTTTGCCACAGCTTGGCGCAGCGCAGCGGCCTTTGCATGGTGTGCGGGTGTTAGACCTGACCCGCATCGTGGCAGGCCCGGTGGCGGGGCGCACCTTGGCGGCGCTGGGTGCGGATGTGATGCTGGTGAACAGTCCCCATCTTCCGAACATCGACATGATCGCGGAGGCCAGTCGTGGCAAGCGGTCGGTGCATGTGGACTTGCGGGATCCCGCACAGCGCCAGCAAATGAACGCCTTGGTGGCAGGCAGCCATGTGTTTGTTCAGGGCTACCGCCCCGGGGGCCTCGATGCCCTGGGTTATTCCCCTGCGCAACTGGCGCACTTACGCCCAGGGCTGGTCATTGTGTCTTTGAGTGCTTACTCCGAACAAGGGCCATGGGCTGGGCGGCGTGGTTTTGACTCCTTGGTGCAAACAGCGGCTGGCTTCAATACGGCAGAGGCACAGGCCGCCGGGGTAGAAAAACCCCAGGCATTGCCCGTGCAGATACTCGACTACGCCACCGGCTACTTGATGGCATTTGCCAGCAGTGCGGCCTTGGTCCGCCAGCAGCAAGAAGGTGGGACCTGGTTGGTGCGGGTGTCACTCGCCCAAACCGCGCACTGGTTGCGCAGCATGGGCCAAGTTGCAGCGGGTTGGGGGATACGCGCCCCCAGCGTGCCAGAACGTACGCATTATTTGGAGTCCTATGCCACCGGGTTTGGCGCGCTTGTCGCCATGCGGCATAGCGCCAAACTGTCGCGCACGCCCGTAGGCTGGAGTCGTCCAGCCATGCCCCCCGGTTCCCACCCGCCGGTGTGGTGAGTGTGAGTCAAAAGTATTGCAGCCGCACGTAGATACTGGGCGTGCAGCTATATTTTTGATAGCTTGCTCGGAAAATGTGCCCAGGAGGCGTGCAAGGGGTGCTATCAGTTGCGGGTGGGCACGACGAGCCATTCTTTGCGGAACAACCACGTCTGGGGGTACCACAGGTTGGAGAGTGTGACCTCGCCGTCTTTGTGGCGACTTTTCACATGCACTCGGCTGCCCAATATTTCGCAGGCTGGCAGGCAGCTCGGCCCAGTTTCATGGGGTTCGTCTTGCAACCACACCACTGCGTCAAACTCACGCAACAGCGTGTTGAGCCGTTCGTGCCCCGGCATGTCAGGGTACAGCGCTCCCGTGTTGCGGCCTTCCGCGTCGTAGGGCGTGATGCGCGCGCCATGCAGCACAAAGTGGAACCGCTCATACTGGCCGGTAAAGCCGTTGGGTACGGCAACGCGCTGGCCTTGCATACGGGCCTGAACTGCCGCGCCGTAGCCATTGTCTGAGATGGGGGCGACCATCCAACCGAAGGTGGCATACACCGCCAGTACCGCCAGCAATGTGGCGTTGCGTAGGCTTGATTTTGAGAAAAAACAGGCGATTGCGCTCGTCAAACCTGCGCAAGCAGCTATCAAAGTGAGCGCGACTTCAGTGGCGGAGGCAATGTGCAGCTCTCCCATGGTCCAGCCGATGCGGGCCAGCATCACCAAAGCGGGCGCGCAGACCAGCAAGGTGATCCAAAACCAGATCCGTGCGATGCGCCGCCATACCAAGGCCATAGCAATCGCAATGGCGGGCATTGCGGGAATCACGTAGCGTTCGGAGCGTTGGCTGGGGATGGTGAACACCACCAGCCATACCAGCAACCACGCGAGCAGCACCCACTGGCCCGGGCTCAGGTGCTGGTAGGTGCTTGACCTAAAGGCCTTGGTAATTGCCCAGATGCAAAAACCCAGCACCGGAAAGAACAACAAGCCTGCGTTCGCCGGGTAGGCCAAGAGCTGTGTCCACATCGGGTAAGCGCCATACAGTGCGGCGTGCCAGTAGCCTTGCCCACCTGACATCTTGCCCGCGTTCTCTGCCACCACAAACTCTTGCCAGACGGCCGCAGGATCGGGGTCCAAGACGAACCACAGCGCAAAGATGCCCAAGCCTACCAGCGTGCTCCAGGCCAAACCGGTACTGGTTCGAAACCACATGCGCCAGTTCCAGCGGGGGCCCCCCGGTGTGCTGAGCAGCGCGGCACACCCAATAGCGGCTGCGCTGGGCGCCAGTAGCGCAAAGGATTTGTAAGCGGCTCCCAGGCCCATGGCGACACCGATCAGGGTGTAGCCAAGCCAGCCCACGGGCGCAGAACTGGCACTAGGCTGCGCACTTGCGCCAACGCGCACGCACCGCCATAACACCCACCACATGGGCAAGGCCAGCCAAAAGGTTTCGGGTGCTGAGGTGAGGTAGGCGCGGCCATAGCGGAAGGTGCAGAAAAACAGCAAATACAGGCTGGCTGCGATGCAGGCGGTGCGGAGTTTTTCCGTGTGTGCAGCTTCAGCACCGGCGGTAGGCGAGGTGTTGCTCGCTGGCTGTGCCATGTGGTAGGCGAAAAACGCCAGCAAGCCTGTGGTTGCAAACGTGTAAACAATGCTCGGCAGGCGCAGTGCAAAAAGACTCCACTGCTGCCCCCAGTCGCCTGCCACCATAGCTTGCCAAATCAGCAGGGGGGGTTTGGTATTACGGGTGCCCACAAGCTCAGACTGCAGTGGCAACCAGTGTCCGGCTTCGGCCGTCATGCGGGCGATGTGGATGTACACCATCTCATCGCCATTGGTTGGGGCGTAGGGGCTACCGAGGCCCAGCACGTAGAGCGCGAGGGCAGAAAACACCAAGGCATACCAAGGCCAAAGGCGCAAGGGAAAGGCAGGGGAGTGGGCCAACTTAGACATGCCCTATTGTCGCCGCAGCGAAGGGGCGGCAAGCTACCCCTGCGGATGGCCTAGCGCTTCTTAAAGGTCCAGCGGTCGTTGGCTAAAAAGTTGCTCACGCTGGCTATTGCAATGGCAGTGAGGTTGGCCAACAGGTAGTGGACCCATTGTGAGAGCCAGATGGTCAATCCGTACTGCAACAAACTCCCAAACCACGAAGCCGTCGCGTATTTGCCAAACTGACGCAGCATCGTTGTGTTCGTGGACGCAGAAGTCATGGCCTGGCTTTTGACGCGGTCAGACCATGTCCACAGCCGGTTCCAGGTGAAGTTGTTCAGTGTGGCAATGGCAATGGCCAGTGCCAAGGAGGCATACGGCTTGCCCCAGCTGGCTTCAAAGCTTTGAAAAAGGTACTCATGCCCCAAGTGAAGCACGAGCAAGTTCACCACGGTGCCGCTGGCGCCCACCAAACCAAACTTAACAATGCGAAAGCTCTTTAGCCATTCAACGGTGGAAAAAATGCGCGCTTTAAAGCCAGTGGGATGCGTCATGCGAGAGAGGGTTGGGTCGGAGCACTGTTCAAAAATTGCAGTGCGTCGGCCAAAACGGGGTCGGGCGCAATGCGTTTAAGGCATTGATTATCGCCGTCGCAAAAAGTAAGCCTGTGGTTGTAGGCTGTCAGGCAAGGAGAGCAGGCAATGCCGCTTTCCAAAATGATGGTGCGACGCCCCAAGGGACCATAGAGCTTGCCGGTCTCGGGCCCAAAAAACACCATGGTCTGAATAGGTGTCACCGTGGCGAAGTGGCTGGGGCCGCCGTCATTGGTGATGAGCAAGGCGCTGGCATGCATCAACATCAGCAACTCGCGGATGCTTTTGGTATAGCCCGTCAGGTTCAGGCAGGCCTCGTGCCCCACTTGGGCTTGCAGCTCATGGGCCAAGATGGCGTCATCTTTAAGGCCGATCAGCCCTACGGCATAGCCTGCAGCACATAGTCCTTGCACCACCCGTGCATAGTGGCTGGCAGGCCAAGCCCGCTCGGGCAAGATGCCGCCACCGGCATAGACCAGCACCAAGCGCCGATCTTGCGTGACGCGGTGGTCGCTTTCAAGTTTGCTGCGGTATGTCTCAAGCTCTGTGTCGGTGAACTTAACCGAAAGCTCTGTGTCTTCGGGGGTGTCACGTATGGCAGCCGCCCGGTTGCGGGGCATGCTGTCTGGTGCGCTTAGGGCGTCGACCAAGGACAAGAACTGTTTGCTGATGTGCTGGTAAGGGTTGTACGGGATACTATGGTTGATGAAGCTGCCACGGTACAGGCCTTCTTGCGTGTGGGGTGTAAAGCCCACGCGCACCGGGGCCCCGGTGCTGAAAGACAACAAAGCGCTTACGCGTGAAAAAAGCTCGCAATCAATGACCGCGTCCAGCCCGAGGTTGCGCATCCTCAGACTCACTTTGAGAATGTCTGCCACCAGAGACCCGCCGGAACTGTCGTCCAGCGTATGCATGTAGTCTGTCTCGGTCAGCGAGAGGAGCTTGGAGACTTCTTGGTTCTTTTTGAGTTGCAGAATGTGGATCGCAGCACCGGGATACGTGCGGCGCAGCGCTGCAAACATGGGGCCCGCGAGAACGATGCTGCCCATTTCCGACAACAAAATCACCAAAATGTTTTTTGGGGAAGCAGGCATGCGCGCTGGCCCCCCAAAGAGTTGGGTCAAGCGCACCCATGCAGACACCGCGCCGCAGAGTAGCTGGCCGGCCCAGCGGTCAATGAAACGTTGTGTCTGGATGTTCATAGGCGATGGTTTAATTCAAGCCAGCGGCGGCGCGCAGCACTTGGGCCTTGTCGGTGCGTTCCCAAGAGAACTCAGGCTCTTCACGGCCGAAGTGGCCATAAGCCGCAGTCTTCTCGTAGATGGGGCGCAGCAAGTCCAGCATCTGGATGATGCCCTTAGGGCGCAAGTCGAAGTGCTCGTTGACCAGTGCGGCGATTTTCTCATCCGAGATCACACCAGTGCCTTCGGTGTACACGGTCACATTCATGGGCTTAGCCACACCAATGGCGTAGGCCACTTGGATTTGGCATTGCTTGGCCAAACCGGCTGCCACAATGTTCTTGGCCACATAGCGCGCAGCGTAAGCGGCAGAACGGTCCACCTTGGTTGGGTCTTTGCCAGAGAACGCGCCACCACCGTGGGGGCAAGCACCACCATAGGTATCCACAATGATTTTGCGACCCGTCAAACCACAGTCGCCTTGGGGTCCACCGACCACAAAGCGGCCTGTGGGGTTCACCAAATAACGCGTGTCTTTGAGCCACTCCGCAGGCAACACCGGCTTGATGATCTCTTCAATGACGGCATCGATGAACTCTTGCTTCATGGTGGTGCCATTGCTCATCTCTGGGCTGTGCTGGCTAGACAGCACCACCGTATCAATGCTGTGGGGCTTGCCATCCACATAGCGCATGGTTACCTGGCTCTTGGCGTCAGGGCGCAAGAAGGGCAGACGGCCGTCTTTGCGCAGCTGGGCCTGGCGCTCTACCAAGCGATGGGCGTAGTAAATGGGGGCAGGCATGAGCTCAGGGGTCTCATTGCAGGCATAACCAAACATCAAACCTTGGTCGCCGGCACCGGTGTTGAGGTGATCGTCCGACGCATGGTCTACGCCTTGGGCGATATCGTTGGACTGCTTGTCATAGGCCACCAAAACAGCGCAGCCTTTGTAGTCAATGCCGTATTCGGTGTTGTCATAGCCAATGCGCTTGATGGTGTCGCGCGCCACTTGGATGTAATCCACATGGGCGTTGGTGGTGATCTCACCAGCCAGCACGACCAAACCGGTATTGCACAGCGTTTCTGCGGCGACGCGGGATTTGGGGTCTTGTTTGAAGATGGCGTCCAAAATCGCATCCGAGATTTGGTCAGCGACTTTGTCGGGGTGACCTTCTGAGACGGATTCAGACGTGAAGAGGAAGTCATTGGCCATGTTTAACGCTCCAGTTGCAAGTTCGGGATCATAAGTTCTTGTCCGCGTTGCTTGGACCGGATGGCCTTTTGCGAACGCGCAGGTGGACAGGTTCAGCCGCCGATGTGCTGGGTAAACCGAGTGTGGATGCTGCCCATAGTCTCTTTGCTCAAGCGGTTGCCATACTGACTGACCACCTGACCTGCCGCTTGGTTGGCCAGCCATGCGGCTTGGGTCACACTGTGGCCGTGCGTAACCGCATACAAAAACGCGCCAGAAAACATGTCGCCTGCGCCATTGGTGTCCAGCGCCTGCACGTTTGCGGCAGGAACTGCGGTTTGCTCCTCGCCGTGCAAGACGATGCAACCTTGGCTACCACGGGTCAGGCATACGGTTTTGGCCAGCGTACGGATTTGGCTGCAAATTGCAGCTAAGTCTGTGGACCCGCACCAGACTTGGGCTTCTTCTTCATTGCAAAAAAGGTAGTCCAGTCCATCGCCAATGATGGCTTCTAGGCCAGCGCGGCAGTACTGGATCATGGTCATGTCGCTCAGGGTGGTGGCCAACAATACGCCCGCATCCTTTGCTATTTTTTTGCCCTGCAAGGCTGCATCCAAACCCGTGGGTGATGCCGCCAAATAGCCCTCCATGTAGTACACCTTGGCCTTGCGAAGACTGTCTTCATCCAGCGCGGTGTGATCCAAGTCTGCAGTGGCGCCCAAAAACGTCGACATGCTGCGCTCGGTGTCTGGAGTGACCATCACGATGCAAGTGCCAGTCTGTCCCGCTGTCGGTTGGGTGCGGCTAAGGTTGGAGTCGACTCCGTTGTCTGCCAAGTCTTGGGTAAAGAATGCACCAAGACCGTCATCCGCCACGCGGCACGAGTAGAAGGACGAGCCACCCAATTGGGCGCAGGCGACAACCGTATTGGCCGCGGAGCCCCCACCTGTGCGACGCGCGTGCAAGCCTTGGAGGGCCTGCAGCAGATCAGCACGACGCGTTGCGTCGATCAGGGTCATGTGCCGCTTTTCGACGGCCATGGCCTGCAGTTGGGCGTCACTCACTTCGTATTCAGCGTCTACCAAGGCATTGCCGATGGCATAGATGTCGTAGTGCTGGGCTGCGTTAGGTTTGAAGTTGGGCATGAAAACTGTGCGTCGAATGATGTCTGGGAGTGGGCGAAGCCAGTGGTTTAATTCAAGCCAGCGGCGGCGCGCAGCACTTGGGCCTTGTCGGTGCGTTCCCAAGAGAACTCAGGCTCTTCACGGCCAAAGTGGCCATAAGCCGCAGTCTTCTCGTAGATGGGGCGCAGCAAGTCCAGCATCTGGATGATGCCCTTAGGGCGCAAGTCGAAGTGCTCGTTGACCAGTGCGGCGATTTTCTCATCCGAGATCACACCAGTGCCTTCGGTGTACACGGTCACATTCATGGGCTTAGCCACACCAATGGCGTAGGCCACTTGGATTTGGCATTGCTTGGCCAAACCGGCTGCCACAATGTTCTTGGCCACATAGCGCGCAGCGTAAGCGGCAGAACGGTCCACCTTGGTTGGGTCTTTGCCAGAGAACGCGCCACCACCGTGGGGGCAAGCACCACCATAGGTATCCACAATGATTTTGCGACCCGTCAAACCACAGTCGCCTTGGGGTCCACCGACCACAAAGCGGCCTGTGGGGTTCACCAAATAACGCGTGTCTTTGAGCCACTCCGCAGGCAACACCGGCTTGATGATCTCTTCAATGACGGCATCGATGAACTCTTGCTTCATGGTGGTGCCATTGCTCATCTCTGGGCTGTGCTGGCTAGACAGCACCACCGTATCAATGCTGTGGGGCTTGCCATCCACATAGCGCATGGTTACCTGGCTCTTGGCGTCAGGGCGCAAGAAGGGCAGACGGCCGTCTTTGCGCAGCTGGGCCTGGCGCTCTACCAAGCGATGGGCGTAGTAAATGGGGGCAGGCATGAGCTCAGGGGTCTCATTGCAGGCATAACCAAACATCAAACCTTGGTCGCCGGCACCGGTGTTGAGGTGATCGTCCGACGCATGGTCTACGCCTTGGGCGATATCGTTGGACTGCTTGTCATAGGCCACCAAAACAGCGCAGCCTTTGTAGTCAATGCCATATTCGGTGTTGTCATAGCCAATGCGCTTGATGGTGTCGCGCGCCACTTGGATGTAATCCACATGGGCGTTGGTGGTGATCTCACCAGCCAGCACGACCAAACCGGTATTGCACAGCGTTTCTGCGGCGACGCGGGATTTGGGGTCTTGTTTGAAGATGGCGTCCAAAATCGCATCCGAGATTTGGTCAGCGACTTTGTCGGGGTGACCTTCTGAGACGGATTCAGACGTGAAGAGGAAGTCATTGGCCATGTTTAACGCTCCAGTTGCAAGTTCGGGATCATAAGTTCTTGTCCGCGTTGCTTGGACCGGATGGCCTTTTGCGAACGCTTTAGCAGATGTCTTGTCATTGACAAGGCACAATGGCGCTCCTACTTAGAATAGCCCTTGTGAGTGCCGCCCTGCAAGTAGTTCCATAACTCAGCGGCAGCGCGGATTTTAGCCCAGTCATGACACTTTTATTTCGTTTGCTTTCATGTTTGCCTTTGTGGCTGCTGCATGGACTAGGGTGTGCACTGGGTTGGGTGGCGTTCCTTGCCTCTCCGAGCTACAGGGGACGTTTCTTGTTCAATGCAAAGCAGGCGGGGGTTTCTTGGTTAAGTTTGCTGGGAGCTGTAGGCTGCGCAGGGAAAATGGTCGCGGAGTTACCTCGCCTTTGGTTTGGGCGTCCCGTGCGCGTGCGATGGGATGGCGATGCGCTGATAGATCATGCTTTGGACTCTGGCAAGGGCATTGTGTTCATGACGCCGCATGTTGGTTGCTTTGAAGTGACGGCACAAGCCTACGCCAAGCGCTTTGGTGTTGCTGGGCGGACCATTACTGTTTTGTTCAGGCCGCCTAGGCAGATTTGGTTGCGAAGCGTGGTGGAGTCGGCTCGTCAGCGACCAGGGTTGCTGACCGCGCCTACAACCTTGGCAGGCGTTAAGCAGTTGATTCGCGCACTCAAGCAAGGTCAATGCGTAGGGCTGCTGCCCGACCAGGTTCCTCCAATGGATCAGGGGGTATGGGCCCCGTTTTTTGGCAAGCCGGCGTACACCATGACCTTGTCGGCCCGATTGGCCATCCAAACGGGAGCCACCATTTTGGTGGCTTGGGGAGAACGGCGCCCCTGGGGGCGTGGGTACATCGTGCATGTTCGCCCCTTTGAGGGTGACTTGTCGGCAGATTTGACAAGTGCTTCAGTGCAAATCAATCAGGCGATGGAGGCAGTGATCAAAGCTGCTGCATCTCAGTACTTGTGGGGCTATGCCCGCTACAAAGCGCCTAAGCTAAATTCTCATGCCTAAGCCTATCAACCTAACCACGGTGGTTTTGGGCCTGGTGGAGCAACTAGGGCGGCTCCCTTTGCCCGTGCTTCGTTGTTTGGGAGTTCTCCTGGGTCTGGGTTTGTATGTGGGGGTGGGGTCGCGAAGGAGGGTAGTACGTACCAACATGAGTTTGTGTTTCCCACATTGGACGTCGTGGGAAATCCGTCTTTACTCACTGCGAACCTTTGTCGGTTTTGCACAAGCATGGTTAGATCGTGGGTGGCTGTGGACTGCATCCCCGGAGCTCTTGCGTCGTCGCTTGAAATTGGTGGGGGCTTGTCACGAGCTAGACGGGCAAGAGCCTACGGTCCTATTCGCACCACATTTTTTTGGTTTGGACGCTGCTTGGACTGCTTTGACTCTCGGGGTGCCTAGGCGCTTCACCACGATCTACACCGATCAGCAAAATAAAACGTCTGATGCTTGGATTTTGCGTGGCCGCCGGCGTTTTGGCTCGCCCAATGTATTGGGACGCGTCGATGGGGTAAAGCCAGTGCTTGCATCGCTCAAGCGAAGCGAGCCACTGTACTTGCTACCCGACATGAACTTTGGTCCGGAAGAGTCTTTGTTTGTCCCGTTTTATGGAGTGCCGGCTGCGACCGTGCCATCACTATCGAGGTTTGCCAAGCTGGGACGAGCCAAAGTGGTTCCGGTTATTGCGCGAATGACAGCGCAGGGTTACTCCATTGAACTGCTGCCGGCGTGGAGAGACTTTCCTACAGCGGATTTGCGCGCAGACACTGCCACCATGAATCTGCGACTTCAGGGATACATTGACGCCATGCCCGCGCAATACTATTGGGTGCACAAGCGGTTTAAGGATAGGCCCGATGGGGAGGCAGGTCCTTACTGAGCAGTCGTGTCCGTTGGCGCAGTGGTTGGGGTACTGGGGTGTGCCCATTTCCATAAGAGCTTTGCCACATCATCAATGCCTTTTTGCTTTGGCGCTGAAAAGAGCATGACCTCGCCACCACCCGCTTGGAGTTTTGCAATCGATAGCGCTTTGGTGGCTTCGCTGCGGTTCAGTTTGTCGGCCTTAGTTAAAACGATGAGGAATTTAAGTCCCTCTTGCACCCTTGGCCGAATCACATCCAAGAGGATTTCATCGAGCTCTGTCATGCCGTGTCGCGGGTCGCACATCAGCACAATGCCCTTCAGGTTCTCCCGGGTCACCAAATAATTCGCCATTACTTGCTGCCAACGAATTTTGTCTTGTTTAGGAACTGCCGCATAACCGTAACCAGGTAAGTCGGTCAATATGGCGTCTGTGACGCCTTGCTTGCCCAGTGCAAACAGATTGATATGCTGGGTGCGGCCTGGCTTCTTGGAGGCAAAAGCCAGCTGTTTTTGCTGTGTCAGCGTATTGATGCAAGTGGATTTTCCTGCGTTGGATCGTCCCACGAAAGCAATTTCGGGTACATCAAGCTTTGGTAAAAAATGCAACTGCGGCGCGGTGGTAAGAAATCTGGCCGTATGCATCCACCCCATGGCGATGGCGGACTCGGATTTTTCTGGGGTACTCGAAGGTAACCCGGGTCGCGAAAGTGAGGGGGGATTTGTATTGGTTGTCATTTATTTAGGAGTAAGACCCGGACCCGCATTGTAGAATGTCGCAGTTTTGCTCACCAGAAACATCATTCCTATGAAGTTGATTGCACATTTATTATTCGCTGCTGCAGCTGTGGCAACTCAGTTCTCCGCTATAGCCGCAGACGCTCCTGCAGCCCATGTCGAGGCTCCAGCTAGCAAACAAGCAAAGCCTGATCTAGCCAAGGGCTCAGCGAGCTACGGAGCGGTTTGCGCGGCTTGTCACGGTGCTGATGGCAACTCTGGAACGCCAGGGTATCCCAAGCTCGCTCAGCAGCACCCAGAATACTTGGTGAAGCAGCTGCAGGAGTTCAAGTCCGACAAGCGCAACAACGCTGTGATGAAGGGCTTTGCTTCGGCTTTGTCAGATGAAGACATGCGTAACATCGCGTTTTGGGTGTCATCGCAAAAAGCAAAGCCAGGCTTCGCCAAGGAGAAAGAGTTGGTTTCCTTGGGTGAACGTATTTACCGTGGTGGCATCGCGGACCGCCAAGTGCCAGCCTGTGCTGGATGCCACAGCCCAAACGGCGCAGGTTTGCCCTCCCAGTACCCCCGTTTGGGTGGTCAGCATGCTGAGTACTCTGTGGCTCAACTGGTGGCCTTTAGAGATGGCGTTCGCAAGAACAGCGCGCAAATGAACCAAGTTGCTGCGAAGATGAATGACCGTGAAATCAAAGCAGTGGCTGATTACATTGCAGGACTGCGTTGATTTGAAGTGAATTAGTAGTTTGGGAAGGGAACTATCCCACCCAAACTAACCCTAACGGGGCGGGCCCACTGGATGCGTGGTCTGCCCTTTTTTTTTGGCGCTTTAAAGATTTGACTATGACTGCCTCTACTGAGGGCTTTGTATTGCAGACGGGATCTCGGGCATGGCGCGCGGCCGTGGAGTTGGTGTCCTCCATGCGGTTTGCAATATCGCTATTGACGGTGATTTGTATTGCCTCCGTGATTGGTACGGTGCTTAAGCAGCACGAACCCTACGGAAACTACGTCAATCAGTTTGGACCATTTTGGGCGGAAGTTTTTGCGACAGTAAGTCTCTATAACGTTTACAGCGCTTGGTGGTTCTTGCTGATTCTCGCTTTTTTGGTGCTCAGCACATCGTTATGTGTGGCGCGGAACTCTCCCAAAATATTGAAGGATCTGCGCTCTTACAAAGAGAACCTTCGCGAGCAAAGCCTGTTGGCCTTTGGTCATCGCGCACAGGCCTCTATGGAAGAGGCTCCAGAAGGTGCTTCGCACAGAATTGGTCGTCTGCTGACCTCCGGTGGATGGAAAGTCAAACTGCAGCAACGCGATGGCGGGGGCTGGATGCTTGCTGCCAAGATTGGCTCCGCCAATAAACTTGGCTATATTGCAGCGCATAGCGCCATCATTTTGATTTGTGTGGGTGGGCTATTGGATGGTGACCTGGTTGTTCGGGCTCAAATGCTTTTCAACGGCAAGACACCATATACAGGTGGAGGGATGATTGCGGACGTACCTGTCCAACATAGGTTGAGCGAGCGCAACCCCACCTTCAGGGGGAATGTATTGGTGAGCGAAGGGACGCAATCGAGTACGGCTACGCTGAGTCAGTCGGATGGAGTATTGCTACAAGAGTTGCCATTCGCCATAGAGCTCAAGAAGTTCATCGTTGAGTATTACTCAACCGGTATGCCTAAGCTTTTTGCCAGCGAAGTGGTGATTCACGACTTGGCGACCGGGGAAGCCAAGCCTGCGCGCGTTGAGGTGAACCATCCGGCAAACTTCAAGGGTATTGAGATTTACCAGTCCAGTTTTGATGATGGCGGTAGTAGTTTGGAGCTACGCGCAATGCCGATACGTGGCCACGGTAAGCCTTTCGACCTGCAAGGTACCGTGGGTGGGTCGTCTAAACTGGTGGCTCAAGGTGGCGTGCAAGAGCTGAGCGTGGAGTACACAGGTCTTCGTGTGATCAATGTGGAGAACTTCGCACAAGAAACAGCTGCGACGGACGTTCGCAAAGTGGATTTGAGAGCTTCATTGGATGCGCGCATGGGAGCGGCAAACAAAACCCATGAAAACAAAAACCTGCGCAATGTAGGGCCAAGCGTTAGCTACAAGCTGCGCGACAGCGCTGGACAAGCGCGAGAGTTCAGTAATTACATGCTGCCGGTGGATATGGGGGATGGTTCGCCAGTCTATTTGCTTGGGATGCGCGAGTCTCCATCGGAACCGTTCCGTTACTTGCGTGTTCCTGTGGACGCCAATGGCAGCATGGACGAGTTCTTTCGACTAAGCGGGGCCTTGTCGGACGCAGCCATGCGCGAAAGAGCCGTAAAGCGCTATGCAAGCAAATCTGTTGATGCCAAACGGCCCGAGTTGGTCGATCAACTTGCGGCATCTTCTGCGCGCGCTTTGGCCTTGTTTGCCGGCAAGGGACCGCAAAACTCAGGTAGCCCGCCAGTGGCCGGATTGCAGGCTATTTCAGACTTTATTGAGGCCAACGTCCCAGAGTCTGAACGTAACAAAGCTGGCGAAGTGTTGATCCGCATTTTGAACGGCACGCTGTTTGAACTGGCGCAAGTTGCACGCGAATCGGAAGGGCTCAAGCCGCTAGTTGCAGAAACAAGCACCCAACAGTTTATGACCCAAGCGGTATTGGCGCTGAGTGATGTGCCGCTGTATCCTGCTCCTGTGGTGTTGCAACTGACCAACTTCAATCAGGTACAAGCCAGTGTCTTTCAAGTTGCGCGGGCACCAGGCAAGAAGGTCGTGTATCTTGGATGTGCCCTCTTGATTCTGGGGATATTTGCCATGTTGTACATCAGAGAGCGGCGGTTGTGGGTATGGTTCGCTCCTGTGACCACGGGTAACCATGTGACGTCGCAAGTCACTATGGCCATGTCCATGAACAGAAAAACAATGGATGGCGACCGGGAGTTTGAACAACTCAAAGACAAGGTTTTGGGCCTCACGGACTAAGAGATGACAATGACGAACATGAACAGCCAAATGAGTGTGTCTCAATCAGGCGCCACAGAGGTGCTCCTTCATGAGGGGTTTTTTAGCAAACGCAACGCTTGGGATTGGGTGTTTGCCGCATTGACGTTGTTAGGAGCCTTGTACGCATTGTCTCTGTATAGCAGTGCTATGGATGTCTATGAACAAGGCATCTTGATCGCAAGCGTTCCGGCTGCGATTTGGTTGGGGTGGTTTTGGCGACCCCTGCGGACCTTGATGATGGTGGTGGCTTTCTTGTCTTTGCTGGGTGTATGGTCTTATCAGGGCACCATGCAACGTGCAGAAACTGTGTTTTGGCTCAAGTACTTTCTGTCAAGCCAGTCTGCCATTTTATGGATGAGCATGCTGTTTTTTGTGAGCACGGCGTTCTACTGGGTAGGCGTGTTCCTGAAAGAGCGTGCTGATGGTATCGAAGAGACGGCTTCTCGGCTTTTGTGGGTCGCAGTCACCATGGCCTTGACTGGCACCATGATGCGTTGGTACGAGAGTTACTTGTTAGGCCCTGACATTGGCCATATTCCCGTCAGCAATTTATACGAGGTGTTCGTTCTGTTTTGCTGGATGACGGCGACCTTTTACTTGTACTACGAAGCGCAATACAAGACCCGTTCTTTGGGGGCATTTGTCATGTTGGTGGTGAGTGCTGCGGTGGGCTTCTTGCTTTGGTACACCTTGGTGCGCCAGGCGCATGAAATACAGCCCTTGGTGCCCGCGCTAAAGAGTTGGTGGATGAAGTTGCATGTGCCTGCTAACTTTATCGGGTACGGTACCTTCGCTCTAGCCGCTATGGTGGCCTTCGCCTACTTGATCAAACAGTCAGCAACGGAGTCACGGTGGTACAGGCTTGCGCCCTTGTGGTTGTTGGGAATCGTGTTGTGCTTTGAGCCTTTGGTATTTCGCAAAGCATCCGCAAGTGGTTTAAGTGATTACTGGGCCGTGTATTTTGGTATGTCCGCTTTGGTCATTGGCAGCATCGTGTTCGGTCGCAAGCGATTGGCCGCACGGCTTCCTTCCTTCGAGGTTTTGGATGATGTCATGTACAAGTCCATCGCTGTGGGATTTGCTTTCTTTACCATTGCAACCGTCTTGGGAGCTCTATGGGCAGCGGAAGCGTGGGGGGGCTATTGGAGTTGGGACCCAAAGGAAACCTGGGCTTTGATTGTGTGGCTTAACTATGCCGCGTGGTTGCATATGCGTTTGGTGAAAGGCCTTAGGGGCAATGTGGCCGCTTGGTGGGCCCTGGGGGGCTTGGCGGTGACGACATTTGCCTTTATTGGGGTGAACATGTTTTTGAGTGGTCTGCACAGTTACGGTACCTTGTAAGAACGTCTAAGTCCCGCCGACCAAGGCTCAATAGAAGGATGGGCTATGTTGATTAAATCAAATGCTTCCGGGGTAGAGCATGTGCCCCCAAGCGAGATAACACCGAAGACTATCTACGAGGACAGACGTGGAGCACTGAAGCGCTTGGCATTAGGGGTTTCAAGTGGGCCGTTGGCGGCGCTTAGTTCGGGCCATGTCCACGGGCAAACGTCGCAAGTGTATCCGTCTCCAGGCAAGCTGACGCCCTTGGCTGCACGTGTGGCTACCCTTGACGGAGGCGTCACTATGGAAAAACCGACAGCCTATAAAGATGCCAGTACCTACAACAATTTTTACGAGTTTGGCACAGACAAAGCAGACCCGAGCCGGAATGCGCATACCTTGGTTACCAGTCCATGGTCGGTTGATGTCGAGGGCCTGGTCAAAAGACCTGGTAGGTGGGCGCTGGAAGACTTGCTAAGGCTTAGTTCCCTGGAAGAGCGTATCTACCGGTTGCGGTGTGTTGAGGGATGGTCGATGGTGATTCCATGGGTGGGATACTCGTTGGCTGAACTAATTAAACGGGTGGAGCCGCAAGGGAGCGCAAAGTTCGTGGAGTTTGTGACTCTTGCGGACGCAAAGACAATGCCCCTCGTGGGGTCCCGTGTCTTGGATTGGCCTTATGTCGAAGGTCTGCGAATGGATGAAGCCATGCACCCTTTGACATTGCTAACATTTGGAATGTATGGAGAGGTATTACCCAATCAAAGTGGTGCTCCAGTGCGACTTGTGGTTCCATGGAAGTATGGTTTCAAGAGTGCAAAAAGCATAGTCAAGATCCGATTCACTGACCGTCAGCCGGCTACTGCATGGAACAAGGCAGCAGCCAATGAATACGGTTTTTATTCCAACGTTAACCCAGCGGTAGACCACCCACGTTGGAGTCAAGCCACTGAACGGCGGATCGGCGAAGACGGCTTGTTTTCGAAAAAACGCAAGACTCTCATGTTTAATGGCTATGAGAATCAGGTGGGGCAGCTTTACGCTGGGATGGATTTGAAGAAGCTGTATTGACGGTGCATGTGCGCAATTCTCTGAACCAGTGGCTCTTGCACCGGAGCACTAAGTCTGTAGTTTTCTTCCTTGGGTGTTTGCCCGTGCTGTGGCTGGGTGTTGCAGCTTGGTCGGATCAGCTTGGGGCCAATCCGGCAGAAGCTTTGGTGCGGTCGACGGGGGATTGGACTTTAAGAATACTTTGCGTAGTTTTGTCCATCACCCCACTCCGGGTTACCTTCAAGATCTCCGCGTTGGCTAGGTTTAGGCGGATGCTGGGGCTGTTTGTCTACTTCTATGTCGTCGTGCACTTTCTCGCCTACGCTTGGTTGGACATGGGCTTTGAACTCATTGATGTTGGGTCTGATCTTGCCAAACGCCCATTTATTTTTGTAGGCTTTGCGTGCTTGATGCTATTGACGCCCTTAGCCGCTACTTCGTTTAGTCGTGCCATCAAATGGTTGGGGGGGGACCGATGGCAGATGCTGCACAGGCTGGTCTATGTCGTCGCCGTTTTGGCATTGGTACATTTCTTCTGGATGCGAGCAGGAAAGAACAACTTCAACGAAGTGTTTGTCTATGCGGCAATAGTCGCCATGCTTTTGGGATGGCGTATACGTAATGCCTCAAAATAGCGTGTCTTTTTCGCGCTGGCCTTGAGAGCCTGCTTTAGGCGGCAAGTTAGCTGGAGTTACTAGGGCTTGACGCCTGTGTGTCTGGAGGCTTGGGAAGGTAGAGTGGGCCAGGCTGCCCACAACCAGCAAGCAGAAACCCTACAACTCCTACTAAAGCTAACGTATGCTGAAGTTTTTTCATGTGATTGTGATGAGGTGAGAATGACAGATGCTGAGTTTATGGACCGCGCTGAGGCTTTGCTAAACGGCATTGAGACTAACTGCGACCGTTTGAACGAAGAGATGGATGTTGATTTGGACAATCAGCGTATCGGGAACATGCTAACCATTACTTTTTCAAACAGAAGTCAAGTCATTCTCAATTTGCAAAAACCGCTTCAAGAAGTATGGCTGGCCGCGAGGTCCGGCGGTTACCACTTTCGTTGGGTTGCAACAGGTTGGGAGGACAGCAAAGGGCTGGGTAGCCTCCCCAGCATACTCGCGCGCTGCGCGAGTGAGCAAGCAGGGCGCGATCTTCAATTTACAAGTCTTAGTTCTTGAAGAAGTCCAAGATTTTCTTCTTCTCTTCGGTTGCGGGCGCAGGAGTTCCGCCGCTCGGGGCGTCTGACTTCTCTCCTAAGCCCAAACTGCTGACTCCAGCGCCTTTTGCGTACTCGTCGTAGTACCACTCTCCACCCACATAGACTACGCCCTCTGGCGCTGGTGGTTCAGAAATGGGAACTCCTTTGAGTGCGCTTTCCATGAAGCTGATCCATACGGGCAAACTAAGTCCCCCACCGGTTTCTCGGTCTCCGAGCTTGCGAGGTGTGTCGTATCCGATCCAAGTTACTGCAGCCAGGGTGGGCTGGTAGCCAGCAAACCATGCGTCCATTGAATCATTCGTAGTGCCTGTTTTTCCATATACGTCAGGGCGCTTTAAGGTTGCTTGCGCGCGTGCAGCGGTTCCTGAGCGTGTAACCTCTTGCAACAGGCTGGTCATCATGAATGCATTGCGTGCATCAATGGCTCTTGACGTCTCGTCTAGTGAGGGGGTCTTGGCTCCTACCAAGACCTTTCCTCGTTGTTCCTTAACCTGTGTGACCAACCACGGGTTAACGCGGTAGCCGCCATTTGCAAATACCGAATAGCCCGTGGCCATTTGCATTGGGGTCACTGATCCCGCCCCTAGCGCCATTGTCAAATAGGCCGGATGCCGCTCCGCTTCAAAGCCAAACTTTGTGATCCAGTCTTGTGCATATTGAGGGCCAATAGATTGCAAGACTTGAATGGAAATCATGTTCTTGGACTTTGCCAATCCACGACGGATGGTCATGGGGCCCTCAAAGGTTCCGTCGTAATTCTTAGGCTCCCAAGGTTGGCCACCTGTAACGCTGGCATCGAAAAATAACGGTGCATCGTTGATGACCGTAGCAGGGGTGAATCCTTTTTCCAATGCTGCGGAATAAATGAACGGCTTGAAGCTTGATCCAGGTTGTCGCCAAGCTTGGGTTACGTGATTGAATTTGTTTTTGGCAAAGTCAAATCCTCCAACAAGGGCTTTGATCGAACCATCGCGTGGATCGATGGCGACAAATGCGCCTTCGACTTCAGGCAATTGAGTTATCTCCCATGTGCCTTTGCTAGTCTTCGTTACTCGTATCACTGCACCTTTGCGAATCTTGATATTCGGCGGCGCTTTGTCTGATAGGCCTGACTGGGCAGGCTTCAATCCATCTCCGCTGATCTCAACTAACTCACCGTTTTGCCGAATTGCCTTGATCTGCTTGGCATCCGCTTCTAGAACAACTGCTGAAAGTACATCGCCATTATCAGGATGTTCATCCAGAGCCTCATCAATCGCATCGTCTCTTTCAGACTGTGTACTGGGCAAAGCAATAAACTTCTCTGGACCACGATAGACCTGACGGCGTTCAAAATCCATAATCCCGCGGCGCAACGCCCTATATGCGGCATCTTGGTTTGAGCTGCTTAAGGTGGTCTGCACGTCAAGCCCTCTGGTGTAGGTCTCTTCCCCATACTGCGCATACATCAATTGGCGAACCATCTCGGTGACGTATTCGGCATGGACTCGGGTCGCACTGGAGGGGCTATTTAGCTTTAGATCCTGCGTCCGGGCGGTTTCCGCTTGTTGTGCCGTGATGAATCCATTTTCTAGCATGCGATCGATAATGTGCAGCTGTCTAACGCGCGCGCGCTTGGGATTGACTATAGGGTTGTAGGCTGAAGGAGCCTTGGGCAATCCAGCCAACATAGCAGCTTCCGCAATCGTTATTTCCTTAAGCGGTTTGCCAAAATAGGCATCTGCTGCTGCAGCAAATCCATAGGCCCGATTGCCTAAAAAAATTTGGTTCATGTAAATTTCAAGGATTTGATCCTTGTTGAGCAAATGCTCGAGCTTGAACGTCAGCAGAATTTCATAGATCTTGCGCATGTAGTTCTTCTCAGCGCTGAGATACACGTTTCTGGCCACTTGCATCGTGATCGTTGAGGCGCCTTGGCTTTTGGATCGCCCAAGGTTGGCGATTGCAGCTCTCACGAATCCCTTGTAAGAAACGCCACCATGCTGATAAAACTCTGAGTCTTCGATGGCCAGAACGGCGTCGATCATCACTTTGGGGATTTCTTTGATGGGGGTGAGGTGTCTCCGCTCCTCGCCGAACTCGGCAAGCAGGTCGCCCTCTGCGGAAAACACCCGCAGAGGCAGCTTAGGTCTGTAGTCCAGAAGATCTGAAATATCTGGCAGGTTAGGGTATGCAACCGCCAAGGCCATTGCAATCACAGCTACCAACGCCAATACACCGGCAGCTGTCAGCCCGCATACCCATATCAGTCCCCGTACAAGCAAGCTAACAAGTGTTGCTGGTGGGGTCTTGGGGCTTGTAGTATTGGTCAATTTTCACGTCCACCAGTGTTTGATTCAGAAAAGGAATTATAGAAATACGAAAGCTGTGCCAACATCAACCTTCAGCTTCGTTGATGTATGTGTTTAACACGAGGGTCAATGGTGAAGTTCTCGACAAAGTGCACAGGTTGTAGTCCACTTTCGGCAACGGCAAATACAACTTGAAACCATAAAAGTCTTTGGTGAACAAAGGTCTTACTGATAACATTCAAGTGGTTTCTTAAGAGTGGCCGTCGAACGGTCTTTGTAGCTAGGAGATGCTTTTGATCTCGTTGGGGTCGTTATTCAGTCGTAAACCAGCTCCTATGTTAGGACTGGATATTAGTTCGTCTAGCGTTAAGCTAGTGGAGCTAGGGCAAGACAAAGCCGGCAACCTAGTATTGGAGCACTGCGCCATTGAGCCTCTAGATCGAGGTTGGATTGTCGACGGCAACATAGAAAAGTTCGATGAAGTGGCTGAGGCGCTGCGTCGACTAGTCAAGAAAAGTGGCACGAAAACTAAGAACGTCGCTATGGCGTTGCCACCATCGGCGGTCATAACAAAAAAGATCATTCTTTTGGGTGGACTGTCTGAGCAAGAGCTAGAACAACAGGTGGAGACAGAAGCTAATCAATACATTCCATTTCCTCTTGATGAAGTGAGTCTTGACTTTTGTGTCATTGGGCCCAGTGCCACCTCTGCGGGTGATGTTGAGGTCCTGATCGCTGCATCGAGGAGGGAAAAGGTGCAAGATATACAAGGATTGGCCGAAGCCGCCGGACTGACCCCTGTTATTGTTGATGTGGAGTCGTATGCTTCACGCTTGGCCGCAGGGCGCTTGATCTCTAATTTGCCCAATCAAGGTGCAGGACTTATTGTCGCCTTGTTTGAAATTGGCGCAATGACAACGAGCATGCAAGTGCTGCGTGATGAAGAGGTGCTTTACGATCGTGATCAGGCCTTTGGCGGCGCACAATTAACGCAATTGATTGTGCGCCAGTATGGCTTTTCAATGGAAGAAGCGGAGGCCAAAAAGCGCAGCGGGGAATTGCCCGAAGACTACGATGCGATGGTCTTAAAACCATTTATCGAGACAATGGTCCAAGAGCTGGGTCGCGCATTGCAGTTTTTCTTCACCAGCACCCCTCACAATAGAGTGGACTATATCTTGCTCGCAGGTGGATCGGCAGCGCTGCCTGGTCTTACTGTAGCCGTAACTCAGCAAAGTTCATTTCCATGTAGTCTTCTAAATCCGTTCGATGGAATGGAAATTGGGGACTCTGTCAAATTAAAGCGTATGACACGTGAGGCGCCGTCGTACCTTACATCTTGTGGTTTGGCGTTGAGGAGATTCAGTCAATGATTCTCATCAATCTATTGCCCCATCGGGAAGCTGCTAGAAAGCGCAGACGTGATCTTTTTAATGTTTCCTTGGGCGCATCGGCATTGTTTGGTGGCGTTATAGCAGGAGCCGTATTCCTTTGGTACCAAGCAGCGATTGCTGTGCAACAAAATAGTAATGGGGTGCTTTCGTCCGAGATTGCAAAACTCGACAGCCAGATCAAAGATATTGCTGGACTTGAATCGGAAATTGCTGCCTTGCGAGCACGCCAACAGGCTGTGGAAGACTTGCAGTCAGATAGAAATTTGCCGGTCCATCTACTTACAGAGTTGGTTAATCAGCTGCCAGATGGTGTTTACATCAATAAGATGGCTCAAATTGACCAGATTATTGCAATTACTGGTTCAGCTCAGTCGAATGAGCGGGTTTCAGAGTTGCTTCGCAAGCTTTCGGATAATACACCGTGGTTCAGCAAGCCAGAACTGATTGAAATTGTGTCGGGATCCGTCGCTTTGAGTCCTAAAGACTCAAGAAAAGTAGCGAACTTTACAATCAAGTTTAGGCTGATGAGGGCGAGCGAAGCGGAGCAAGCGTTAGCCAAAGCGGAGGCATCTATTCCAAGTGAAAAGACGCCCAACCCCGCGGTTAAAAAATAGAAATGGTCATGGCAAAAAAAGAATCAAGCAGCATCGATTTGGCAGCTCTGCAGAACCAGTTGCTCGGACAGTTTCGTGATTTGGATCCTAAAGATCCGGTGCTATGGCCAATAGTGCCGAGAATGGCGCTTTTTGCAGCCTCCTCGATAGCTGTTGTGATCGTACTATGGTTTGCTTGGCTCAGTTCGTCACAAGAGGTCTTGCAACAAGAAGCTGAAAAAGAAGTGAAGCTACGTGAGGAATACAGGACGAAGTTAACTAAGGCTGTTAATTTGGATGTTCTGAAGAAGCAGAGAGAGCAAGTTGAGCAATATGTGACTCAACTAGAAAAACAGCTGCCTAGTAAAGCTGAAATGGATGCCTTGTTGTCGGATATCAACCAAGCCGGTATAGGTAGGAGTTTGCAATTTGACCTATTTCGCCCCGGCCAAATTGCCGTCAAAGAGTATTATGCAGAACTCCCCATCACAATTAAGGTGAGCGGAAGATACCATGACCTAGGTGCTTTTGCGTCTGATATTGCACACTTGTCACGTATTGTGACCTTAAACGGTTTAAACATTGCACCTCGCGCAGATGGTACATTGACCATGGATGCGGTTGCAAAGACATTTAGATATTTGGATGCCAATGAGGTCGCTTCTCAAAAATCAGCTGCTGGAGCGAAGAAGTGATGGTGCGTTTATCTTTTGTTTTACTTCTCATCTTGTTGCTATCCGCATGTGGGGCCGCGCAAGAAGATGAAATACGCCAATGGATGGTTGACGAAAAAAACCAGGCGAGACCGAAAGTCAAACCGCTACCTGCCCCCAAGCAATTTGTGCCAGAGGCCTATACAAACTCAGCATCCACAGAGCCATTCAGCAGCCAAAAGTTAACGCAAGCACTGAAAAAAGAATCCGCTCAAGTAGCAGCGAATGGGGCCCTAGTTGCTCCCGAATTGGCAAGGCGTAAAGAGCCACTGGAGGGATTTCCTCTGGATAGCATGAGTTTGGTGGGGAGTATCTTTAGAGCTAGTCAACCGATTGCTTTAGTGAAGGTAGATCAACTTCTATACCAAGTGAAGGTTGGCAATTACCTAGGCCAAAACTTTGGTAAGGTGACGAAGATCAATGAAACAGAAGTAACGCTTAGAGAGATTGTGCAAGATGCTGTTGGAGAGTGGACGGAACGTATTGCGACACTGCAGCTGAAAGAAGGTTCTAAATGAGAAATGTATATCAGTTGTATATGGGCATGCTTGCTAAGTTGGGGTCTGTGGTTTTCACTGGATTCATTGCGTTGAATTCCTACGCACAAGTCGCCATTGAGTCGGTGACTGGTTCGGTACAAGGTGGTTCGGAGGTCGTTCGAATCGATTTAAGTCAACCGTTGAGCGCGGTTCCAACGGGTTTTTCAATTCAATCTCCTGCGCGTATTGCATTGGATTTTCCCGGCGTTGGAAATTCAATGGGACGGTCCAGCGTAGAAATAAACCAAGGCAATTTGAAGTCCGTCAGTGTGGTGCAGGCAGGCGAGCGCACACGTGTAGTGCTTAATCTCAAGCAAGCTGCGGCTTATAGGGCGGAGATTCAAGGGAAGTCTCTGTTGGTAGTTTTGGACCCTGTTGGCGCTGTACCTGCCAGTTCAGCGACGGCGCCCTCGTTCTCCGAAAGTAAGGCTAGAGATTCCGCGCCATTGAAAGATCTGGACTTTAGGCGAACGGCTGATGGTGCAGGACGTGTCGTAGTCAGCTTGCCCAACAACCAAGTGGGGGTTGATATTCGTCAGCAAGGGCAATCGTTGGTGGTTGAGTTTATGAAGTCTACTTTGCCAGAGGGGCTGCGGCGTCGATTGGATGTGTCTGACTTTGGGACCCCTGTTAAGACCGTAACAACCTTCCAAACGGGGGATCGTGTTCGGATGGTCATTGAGCCCCAAGGGCAATGGGAGCATAGCGCCTACCAAAGCGATGAGCAATTCGTCATTGAAGTCAAGGAAATCAAAGTCGACCCCAAAAAGCTCACGCAAGGCGTTGGCTATACTGGGCAAAAGCTTTCTTTGAACTTCCAAAACATTGAAGTACGCTCCCTTTTGCAAGTGATAGCTGACTTCACCAATTTCAACATTATTACTTCAGATGCTGTTTCGGGTGCAGTCACCTTGCGCTTGCAAGATGTGCCGTGGGATCAAGCCTTGGATATCATCTTGCAGTCAAAAAATCTTGGCATGCGCAAAACAGGAAACGTACTACTGATTGCGCCTAAGGACGAACTCGCAGCTAAGGAGAAACTTGAGCTCGAATCTGCGACTGCAGTTCAGAGTTTGGAGCCGTTGAGGACGCAGTCATTTCAGATCAACTATGCCAAAGCCACAGAAATAGCGGCTGGTTTGACCGGTGGGGGCGGTGCTGGGGCGAAGGCTATTTTGAGTGCGCGCGGAAGTGTGATTTCGGAAACTAGAACCAACCAACTCTTTGTCACCGACATCCCAAGCAAATTGGAGCAAGTGGAGCAGCTGATCGGCAAGATTGACGTTTCCGTTCGTCAAGTCTTGATTGAGGCGCGCATTGTCGAGGCTTCTGATAGTTTTGGTAAATCTTTGGGTGTTAAGCTGGGCGGTGGTGGGCAAGTCATTGACGTTGGTGCCGACTCTGGAGGCCCATTCAGAGGTGCAATTGGATCGAGCTATGTTGCTGGTGCGCAAGGAACAACTTCCGGCAATTTTGTAAACCTACCGTCGACTGGGGCATTGGGCTCTAGCAACGCGGCCAGTTTTGCAGTGTCTTTATTTGGGGCGGGTGCCGGGCCGTTTTTGAATCTAGAAATCTCTGCGCTTGAGGCTGACGGAAAAGGCAAAGTTGTTTCTAGTCCTCGCGTTGTAACCGCGGATCAGAAGCCCGCAATTATCGAGCAAGGTACTGAGCTGCCTTACCAGGTTGCTTCTTCGAGTGGAGCGACTTCCATTGCGTTTCGTAAAGCGAATTTGAAGCTTGAAGTAACGCCTCAAATCACACCGGATGGCAATGTGATTCTCGATCTCGATGTTTCAAAGGATACGGTCGGCCAGTCCACACCTGCGGGATTTGCAATTGACACTAAGCATGTCAAAACGCAGGTGTTGGTGGAGAACGGTGGAACTGTCGTCATTGGCGGAATCTTCACTGAAGACCAAACTGAGAGCGAGACCAAGGTCCCATTCTTTGGGGACCTACCTGGATTGGGAATCTTGTTTAAGAACAAGTCACGCTCTACAACAAAGCGCGAAATGCTGGTGTTTATCACCCCAAAAATGCTGGCTGAGAAGGCCTTGGGTCGATAAGTTACTTTAGCTTCGTTAGTGGTATTGCTTTGATAGTTAGTTTAGTAGGGCTGCCAGGCTCCGGAAAAACCACCGTAGGCCGGCAACTTGCCAGACGCCTCCAGTTACCTTTTCAGGATTCAGACCAAGTCATTGAAGTTCGGATTGGCATCCCAATTCGAACATACTTTGAGCAACACGGTGAGGCGCCGTTCAGGGATCTCGAAGAACAGGTCATTGCAGAGTTGGTTGCGGGACCTTCTTGTGTTTTGTCTACGGGTGGTGGGGTGGTGCTGAGAACCAATAATCGACATGCTCTGCACCGAAGTGGCCCTGTCGTTTATTTGAAGTCCAATCCAGACGAACTGTATCGGCGATTGCGACATGACCAAAGCAGACCTCTTTTGCAAGTTGCTGACCCTTTGGGAAAAATGCGCGACTTGTTTGCGGTGCGCGACCCCTTGTATCGAGAAACAGCGCATTTCGTCATGGAAACAGGGCGCCCCTCTGTAGCGACGTTAGTCAACATGATCGTGATGCAGCTGGAGTTGGCAGGGACTCCAGCAAAGTAATGCCGGTTCTCTTGC
Organism: Rhodoferax aquaticus; assembly: GCF_006974105.1. Taxonomy (NCBI): domain Bacteria; kingdom Pseudomonadati; phylum Pseudomonadota; class Betaproteobacteria; order Burkholderiales; family Comamonadaceae; genus Rhodoferax; species Rhodoferax aquaticus. The sequence goes on along the minus strand of NZ_CP036282.1, from coordinate 3,737,281 downwards.
GCGGTTTTAAATGCCCCGTTCTCTTACGGATAAAGCATCTTTGTATCGTTTTTTTAGCCTGTAGATTTGACTAGGGCGGCTGCGGCCTGCTGTCCGTAGTGCGCCGGGTACGGGCTCCAAAACGTCTAAATCAGCCAGTTTTCTGCGGAAATTCGCGATATTGATGGCTTCGTTTTGCACAACCTCGTAGGTTGCATGTAGTTCAGCAATGGTGAACTCAGTAGGGCACAAAAACACGGGAAGCGATGAATAGCTGGCCTTGCTGCGCACTCTTTGGACCACGCCGGAGACAATCTGGCTGTGGTCGAATGGAAGGTTCGGTAACTGATTCACTGGAAACATGGCGGCTGCTTGCGACACTACAGGCACCAATGCAAAGTACACCACCGTCATCGACCAGCCCCGCGGGTCACGTACCGGCCCCGAGAAGGTTCCGAATTCCTCAAGGTAGGGGCTCCGCACCCCGGCTTTCACCTCTAACACTCTAGCCGCGGCAGCCTTAGCGGAGTCATCTTCGTGGGTGTGTATAAAGCCCCCTGGCAGGGCCCAATGACCAGCAAACGGCGCAGCCTCGCGCTGGTGCAGGGCTACGCACAGCTCTGAGTCAACAATGGTGAGCAGAACGGTATCCACCGTCAGAATGGGAGTGACCATGAATTCATTCATTTTATTTAGTTTCATTAAACACTTTAATGAATATTTTTGTCAATGACATTATTTAATTGCAACCTGCATTTATATTTGCTAGACTGATGCCATCAGCAGTCGAAAGCCATATACCAGGAGCCAGGCCATGAAGAAGCTACTCATCATTGATCCGCAAAACGACTTTTGCGACATCCCCGGCGCTGCCCTGCCCGTAGCCGGGGCCTATGCAGACATGCTGCGCTTGGCAGACTTCATTGCTAACACAGGGTTGGATGGCATCACGGTCACTCTGGACTCGCACCCCAGCGTGGCCGTGGAGCGCACCACATTTTGGAAAACTGCCGAGGGCAGCGCACCGGCCCCCTTCACGTTTGTGACTGGCAACGATGTAGCCAGCGGCAAATTGCTGCCACGCGACGCATTGCTCACACCCAAGGTCACCTCCATGCTGGCACAGCTTGCACAAGCTGGCCGTCCGGGCTTGGTGGTGTGGCCGGTGCACTGCGTCACCGGCACTTGGGGCCACAACATCGCAGCCCCGCTGGCTGAGCAGTTGGCCCGCTGGGAGTTCGCCCAACAACGGGCGGTGCGAAAGGTACTCAAAGGCGAATACCCGCTGACCGAACACTTTGGCGTGTTTGAGGCTGATGCCCCAGACGCTGGCGTTGCATCCACCCAGTTCAATACCGAATTGGCGGCAGAGCTCACCGCAGGCGTAGACACCCTGTTTGTGGCAGGCGAAGCGGGCAGCCACTGTGTGGCCTCCAGCATAGACCAGCTCATGCGCTATTTGGACCGCAGTGGGGGACCCCGCCCCCGCATCGTGCTGCTGAGTGACTGCATGAGCCCGGTGACCGGGTTCGAGGCAGACCAGCAAGCGTTCATCGAACGCGCCACCCGCTGGGGCGCAGAGCTGATGACCACCGCTCAAGCACAGGCTGCTTTGAATTGAAAAGGGATTTCACGTGAGCACCAGCAAACCTACCAGCCTTGTGATCCACAGCCTGCTGGAGACTGACCTCTACAAATTCACCATGCAGCAACCCATGCTGCATTCCATGCCCACCAACCAAGCGCAGTACCGTTTTGTGTGTCGCAACGCACCGGAGTTTCCTCTCTCAGAACTGGCTGCAGAGGTCAACGCAGAGTTGGATGCGCTGTGCGCGCTTCGCTTTACCGAGGACGAGTTGCGATATCTGGGTGGTCTGCGATTCTTGCGGTCGGACTACATCGACTTCTTGCGCTTGTTCCAGTTTCAGCGCCGATTTATCCATGTCACAACCGAAGGCGATACCCTGCACATCGTGGCCGAGGGGCCGCAAGTCCATGTCATGGGCTTTGAAATCTATGTGTTGGCCATCGTCAATGAGCTGTACTTTCGCCGTATGGCGCAACTGCGCGGTGGTGTGGAGCCTTTCTTGGCAGAGGCCAGAACCCGCCTGCAAGCCAAGATCGTACAACTCCGTGGCATCAACCTAGGCGGTACCACGCACCCCTTCGAGTTTTTTGATTTCGGTGTGCGCAGGCGCTTCTCCGGCGCATGGCAAACCGAGATGGTGAAGACCCTTGCGCGCGAGGTACCACAGTTCTTCAAAGGTACGTCGAACGTGCTGTTGGCCAAGGAGTGCAACCTGGTTCCCATAGGCACCATGGCGCACGAATACCTGCAAACCTTTCAGGCTACCGGTGTGCAGCTGCGGGGTTTCCAAAAGGCCGCGTTGGAAACTTGGGTGCAGGAGTATCGAGGCGACCTGGGCACGGCCTTGACCGATGTGGTCGGCATGGACGCTTTCCTGGCCGACTTCGACCTCTACTTCGCCAAGCTCTTTGATGGTCTTCGCCACGACAGTGGAGACCCAGTCGTGTGGGGTGAGAAAGCGCTGACCCACTATGCCAAGCTCAAGATCAATGCGAACAACAAACGCCTAGTGTTCTCCGATGGCCTGGACATTGCCACCGCCATCCGACTGCACCAGCACTTTGCAGACCGCGTGCAAACAGGCTTTGGCATCGGGACCAACCTGAGCAATGACACGGGCCTGCACCCACTCAACATCGTGATGAAGCTGGTGAGCTGCAACGGCCAACCCACCGCCAAGTTATCCGACACCCCCGGCAAAACGCTTTGCGAAGACGCCACGTTCTTGGCGTATTTGCGCCAGATCTTCAACAAACCCGAATAGGACCAATCTCCATGGAGTTTGCCGCCTGGTTGAAGCTGTCCATTGCCCTGGGCAGCATCAGCTTGACCCTAGGCGATGCACTGGGCTTTGCCACTGGGCTGTTGTGCGTCTGGCTCACAGCCAAAGCCAGCATCCGGAACTTTCCTTGGGGCATCGTCAACAGCTTGATTCTGGGCGTTGTGTTTCTAGACCAGCGGCTCTTCGCCGATGCAGGGTTGCAGGTCGTGTTTGTCGTGCTGTCAGCGCAAGGCTGGGTTCAATGGCACCGGCGCTTTGGGCCTGCAAGCAGTGCGTTCCATGGCACGACAGCGCGGGATCAATTGGTGTTGCTGGCTGCCGGCTTGGGCATGGCAGTCCTGTTGTGGGCGGTGTTGGAACAGTTGCGCGGCAGCGCGCCCCCCAGGTATGCGTTGATCACTGCATTCAGCCTGTGCGCCCAATGGCAACTGAACCGCAGGCAGGTCTCCAGCTGGTACTGGTGGATCGCCGTGGACCTTGTATCCATCCCTTTGTATTGGAGCCGCGGGTGGTATCTGATTGCCGTGTTGTATGTTGTTATCTTGGCCATCTGCTTCCATGGCTTGCGTAACTGGCAGCGCGCCCAACGCTCAATAGCGCCAGCAAACAACTTGAGTGCGGCTTGAGTCTATGCAACGGATCGCATTCCAACACTCCCTGGTCATCGGCAAGTTCTACCCTCCGCACCTGGGGCACGAATACCTGATGCGTACTGCGTCCCAGCACAGCGCTTCAGTGACTGTGCTGGTACTTGGGGCAAGTGCGGAGCGCATCTCCATAGCGAACCGGGTTGCATGGTTGCAAGACGCACTGCAAGAGAACCCTAACATCCAAGTGATCGGTGCGTTGGGCGATGTGCCGGTGGACTACCTTGATGACGCGATCTGGCAAGCGCATGTGGACATCATGAAATGCACCATCGAGGCTGCGCAACAAAGCACACCGGGCCTGGTCCCTGTGGATGCAGTGTTCAGCTCTGAGCCTTATGGGGAGCGCTTGGCCCACTACTTTGCTGCGCGGCATGTGTGCCTAGACCAGAGTCGCAGCCTCTACCCCGTATCAGGCACCGCCGTGCGGGCCGACGTGCCAGGCCAGTGGCACATGCTTTCGCCTGCCGTGCAAGCAGGTCTGGCGTTACGGGTTGTGGTGGTGGGTGCGGAGTCCACAGGTACCACGACCCTGAGCCAAGACTTGGCCAAGTCTCTGAGACAACAAGGCGGCGTGTGGTCGCAGACCCGTTGGGTCGCTGAGTACGGCCGTGAGTACAGCGCCAAACTGCTCGCACTTGCCAAGGCCGCCAACCCACGAGCCACCGCTTTGAACAGTGACTGGCGCAGCAGCGACTTTGAACACATTGCACGCACCCAATGTGCCCTGGAAGAACAGGCCGCACGCCATGGCTGCACGGTGCTGGTGTGTGACACCGATGCACTAGCCACCTGCATCTGGCATGAGCGCCATATGGGTCAGCACAGCGATGCGTTGGCAGCCATTGCTAAAGCCATGCCACCACGCGCCCTGTACGTACTGACGAGTGAAGTGGATGTTCCGTTTGAAGACGATGGCCTGCGCGACGGTGAACACTTGCGCTGCTGGATGAATCAACGTTTTCGCGACGTGCTCACAGCGCAGTCTGTGCCGTGGCTGGAAGTCACCGGCTCCCCCGAAGAGCGGTGCCGCGCAGCCATGCAGGCCCTCGCAGAACGCCAGACAAACGCACACTCGTTTGCTGCCATCAGCAACACCCCGTAACCCCAGGCACGCCATGTTAAAAATCACCAGCGCCCAAATCAACCCCACCATTGGCGACATCACCGGCAACATAGCGCTTATGTTGCGCGCAGCCCGCCAGGCGCGGGATTCGCATGCCGACATGGTGGTGTTCCCCGAGCTCAGCCTCACGGCCTATTACCCTGCAGACTTGCTGGACGATGCGAGCTTTCAGCGCCGCCTTGACGCTGGCCTGGAGCAGTTGAAGCTGTCTACCCGCGAAGCACCTGCCTTGCACTGGATCGTGGGAGCGCCCATGCGCCGCGAGGGCACCGGAAAGCCATTTCACAATGCGCTGCTGGTATTGAAGAACGGTGAAATCGTGCTTCAGTACAACAAGCAGCTGCTGCCCACCTACAACATCTTTGATGAGCGCCGCCATTTTGAGCCCGGGGCAGACATGGCCCGCGTGCTGCGAATCGGCGATAAACAGGTCGGCCTGATGATTTGCGAGGATGGTTGGAACGACGACGGTCAAGACTACGCCGTCAACCCATTCCAACGCCTAGCCGACGCGGCCCCCGATCTGGTGGTCTCCATCAACGCCAGCCCCAGCAACATTGGCAAACGGGAACAGCGCCACACCGTGTTTGGCAATGCATGCAGCCGGCACAGATTGCCGCTGTTGTACGTGAACCAGATTGGCGGCCATGACCAGCTGGTGTTTGACGGTGCGTCCTTTGCCATGGATGCCACCGGCAAGGTCGTCTATGAGGCGCAGCGTTTTGCCGAGGACATCACCACGCTGACCTTTAGCAGCCAGCTACAAACGTTTAGTGACGCACAAGGTGAGTCGTTTGCAAAAGTAGAAGTCACCGGCCTGCCCACCATGGAGTTCTACCGCCAGCAAATTGTGTTGGGCCTGAAGGACTATGCGCGGCGCTGCGGCTTCACCACGGCGGTGGTGGGCTGCTCCGGTGGCATTGACTCTGCGCTGACCCTGGCGCTCGCGGTCGAGGCATTGGGCGCAGCCAACGTGGTGGGTATCACCATGCCGTCCAAGTTTTCCAGCGAAGGCAGCGTTTCTGATTCACAGACACTGTGTCGCAACCTGGGCATTACGCTCATTGAGCACCCGATCCGCAGCATGGTCGCCAGCTTTGAAGAAGGTTTTGCAGCGGCCTTCGGCAAACCGCTGCAAGGTTTGCCACTGGAGAACTTGCAAGCCCGGGTGCGCGGAACCACACTGATGGAATACTCCAATGCCTTCGGCCACCTGCTGCTGACCACGGGCAACAAGTCCGAGGTAAGCGTGGGCTACTGCACACTCTATGGCGACACCAACGGTGGCTTGGGGCTGATTGGCGATCTGTACAAAACCGAGATCTTTGCGCTGTGCCGGCACATCAACGCCACTGCGGGTCGCGAGCTGATTCCAGTCGCCATCATCGACAAGCCCCCGTCCGCCGAGCTCGCACCCGGACAGAAAGACACCGACAGCCTGCCGCCTTATGAAGTGCTGGACGAAATCCTCAAGTCCCTCATCGAAGGCGCGCGTTTACCCGACTGGGAGCATGCGCGTGCTGAACAGAAAATGGCTGATTTGCGCGCCGATCCTGCTGGGCGCGCGATGATTGAACGTATCCAGAAAATGATTGCCCGCAACGAGTACAAACGCCGCCAGGCACCGCCCGTGCTGCGCTTGCGCGGGCGGGCGTTCGGCAGCGGCCGCCAGGTGCCCATCGCCGCAGTGCAATACGCCTGAAGCGACTCCCCAAACACCCCCGACACAAACGCATGACCGAAACCAAACCAACCACCTCCGGTACCGCACTCATCATCGGCCGCTGGCAGATTTTTCACAAAGGGCATGAAACCCTGCTCAAGGCGGCCCTGGCCACTGCGCCGAAGGTGATCGTGGTGATTGGCTCCGCCTTTCGTTCGCGCAACCCGCAAAACCCATTCACCTGGCAGGAACGCCAGGCCATGGTGGAGTCCATCTTGTCTGCCGAAGACAAGGCACGCGTGCAGTACCTGCCGGTGCGCGACTACTACGACGACACCCGCTGGAACGCTGCTGTACGCGAGGGGGTTCAACGCATCACCCAATGTACCCAACCCATCACCCTGGTGGGTTTCAAGAAGGACAGCTCCAGCTACTACCTAGACAACTTCCACGGTTGGGCCTGGAAGGGCGTGGACCGCGAGATCGAGATCGATGCCACTGCCCTGCGCAATGTTTACTTTGAGGGTGCCGACCCAGACGCGCGCCTGAGCGTGCTACAGCCCTATATCAGCCCGCAGGTGCTGGCCTATTTGCAAGCATGGGCCCGCTTGCCTGCATTTGCCGAGCGCATGTCGGAGCACGCCGCAGTAGCGGCCTACCGCAAGCGCTGGGCTGCGCCTTTCCATTTGACGGCAGATGCCGTGGTCCAAGCCAGTGGCAAAGTGCTGCTGGTGCGCCGGGGCGGCGACATCGGACATGGACTGTGGGCGCTGCCGGGTGGATTCGTGGAGCCCGGTGAACGCATGTACGCCGCCGCCTTGCGCGAGCTGCAAGAAGAAACCGGCTTTAAAACTCTCGCCCCCACCATGCAAGCCGCATTTCAGGGCAGCGTGGTGTTTGACCACCCCGGCCGTAGCCCAAGGGGCCGCATCATCACGCACGCCCACCATTTCAACCTGGGCAATATCGCGCTACCCGAGGTCAAAGGTGCCGACGACGCTATGGAGGCCAGTTGGGTCCCCATTGCGAACTTGCCCGCCATGGAAGACCAGCTTTTTGACGACCACGCCGCGGTGTTGGATCGGTTTCTGGGCGTGTACAGATAAGCTGCGCTAGACCGGGGAGGGCGCGTACTGCGCAGAAGCAGCCTGCAATTCTTTGTGCACTTCCTCTTGCAAGGCTCGCGGTGCAATCACTTTCACATGCCGGCCGTGCCTCAGAATATCCATGGTGAGCTCACGCATATCGGTAAACGGCAAGCGCATGGTCAGACTGCCATCCTCCTCTTGGGTCAGTGTTTGTTGTGGGTGCCATAGCTCACGCGAGACCCAGCGGGCGCGCTCAGCAGAAAAAAGCAGCGTAGCCCACTGCACCTCTGAGCCCGAAAAGATACCGTAGCCTTGGCCAACAAAGCGGTCTAGCGCTGCCTGGGGCAGGCTTTTGGCGGTTTTGCTCACCACGCTGGCGGTTTCCATTGCGTCCATGGAGAAAGAGCGCATGGCATCTTGCTTGTGGCACCAAGCGCCTAAGTACCAGTTGCCCCGGTGGTGGATCAAGAGTTGCGGTGACACCTCGCGCGCACCCAACTCGCCACGCGAACGGTTGAAGTAATCAATCTGCAGCCGCTGGCGCCTCAAGAGCGCTGCTGCCACCACCTCAAAGTTGCTGTCGGCCACAGAGCGAGCCGCCACATTGAGCAACTTAACGCGGCTTTCCACATCACCCACGGGGTGTTTGCCCGCTTCTATCACGGCGCGCAATCGCGCTTTGAGCGGCGCCACATGCGGCCCCAGCAAGCCAGGCTGCATATCGGACAGCAAGGATTGCATCATCAGCAAGGCATGGGCTTCGCTGGCGTTGAACCACAGACCTGGCAGGGCTTGTTGAGTCTTTGTGCCTTGGGTGTAGGAGTAGCCACCATCGGCTTTGCTCCAGGCAATAGGTGAGTTCAGCCGACTGCGCATGTACTCGATGTCGCGCTTGAAAGTGGCGAGCGACACCTCCAGTTCGCGCAAAAAACGATCCACGGGCACTATGGCTCCACCTTGCAGCAGGGCGTCAATCTTGTAAAAGCGCTCAGTTCGGTCCACAGGCGGTCCTTTTTTTAGTTGTAGCTCACTCTATGAGCTACATGGACTTGATCATAAATCTAAGTCCATGCAACAAGGAGCCACAACATGCCTATCCCAGTAGTACAGCCTTACACACTATCCACGGAAAAAAGTAACTTTGATCGCCATGCTTGGCGCAGTGCAGCCTTGCGTTCGACGCTCAAACCCCATGCCTGTGGCGCACAGAAGCTGGCAGACAATGCCTTGCGACGCCAATGGCACACACTGCGCCAACTGTCAGCCGCTGCGTTGCTTGGTATGTGGCGGTGGATGTAAGCCATTGGTGCTTTCGCCTCGCAAAGCCGACATGGCTGCATCAGGGTTAGGACTACCGCGACCAAATCTGATGGCTAAGCCGTCAAAGCAGAACGAGTTCAACCGCACTGGTGAGGATGGGTTTGCACAAAATCTTGTAGCCATCCGCATCAAACCCTGCCGCCATGGCGTCGAGCTGTTTCGCTTGGCTGAGCTCACTCACGCTGCCCAAGTAAGTCCAGTTGCGCACCACGTGGATTTGGCATTCGTCCTCAAAGCGCTCGACCAGGCCAACCGCCCCAGAGAAGGGCCAACAGGCCACCCGAACGCCCTCGAGTGCATCAAGAAGTCTTTGTTGGTGCTCGTCTAGGCTCTCGCTGCCTCGGCAGACACCGGCACAGTGTTGAATCATGGCTCTGAAGCAAGGCTTGCCTTTAGGTAGTTTCTCTAAGCCTAATGTGCCGTAGCACAGCTTGTGCTGATCTGCCAGGTCGCGAAGCGATTGCAACGCAGCATGCTTGCTCGCGTACAGGCCAAACAAGTCTTGTGTTGTCGCGAAATTCAGGTCTTTGGAATAGACCACTTCGGGCAAGCCTTGGTTGAGCCTGAGCGAGCACAGTTGCCGGCTTCGCCTGAGCTTTTGATTCAGCAAAGGCTGCTGTTGCTTGATCATGCAGGCTTCCAACAAGAGCGCGCCAATTTCCCCCGCCGTTCGGATAAACGAGATGCGGCGGGTTAGTCGCAGCAAGCGAGCTTCATCGGGATTGCGCAGATGGGACAGCACACGGCTGCGCAAATTGACACTCTTACCTATGTAGAGCGGCAGATCACCTTCTTCGCCATGAAAGACATAAACTCCGGGCGTATTGGGTAAGCCGTCTATGCCCTCACGCAGGTGTTGGGGGTACTCGTATGGACGAGCCTCATTAAACTCAGGACGGCGTCGGTGTGGAAATGGCATGGGGCAGTGACTGCAGAAAGGAATCCTCCGCCCCGGTGATGTGGGCTGGTTCAAGTTACTTGGGTTCAATAAGCGCAGGGGCGGGTCTAGAACGGGCCCAAACCAAAGGCTACGCTATTGTGCAGTCGACTCGCATATCCAAGCCCTTGCTCTGCCTGCCTTATTTCTGAGGTATGTTTCCTGCACATTTTGATATTTTCTGATTTCGAGAGGCTCTTCGTCGCGGTCCAGCACCTAGCCGGAAAGGGCCGGAGACGGGTTGTATGTGTGCGTTCTGGTCCAGCACACATCGGCCGGTGCAGCGCCTGTGGCTGCGGTTCGGGTGGGTGAGGGCGAGCAGCGCGTCAGACCAGTCGCGCTGCTGCACGTCCAGCCAAAGGGTGCCGCTGGCGTTAGACATGTCGCATGCGTATTCCTCAGTGAACATGAGGCGCATATAGGCTTTGGGCAGCCACACAAGGGCCCGTCAATCTGCATGATGCTGTGGCCAATTTCACCAGCCATGCCTTGCATGCCACTCATCAGGCGTTGATTAAGCACAATGCCCGCGCCGGGCAGGCCGACGCCGCTAGTAATCCCCCCGAAAAATCAAAGGACCGACAAGTAGAATTTTCCAAGAAGGAAGTTCTGCGTGAAGAAGTCAGGATTTACGGACAGCCAGATCATTGCTGCCCTCAAGCGTGTTGAAACTGCTTTGCCTGTCCCCGATATTTGTCTGGAGTTGGGCATCAGCACCGTGACGCTTTACAAATTGCGAGCCAAGTTCGGTGGCATGGACACGTCCCTGATGGCCCGAATGAAGGAGCTTGAAGACGAGAGCCGGCGCCTCAAGAAGATGTACCTCGAAGAGAAGCTCAAGGCCGAGATCGCCAACGAGTACCTCGCAGAAAAGTCACCCGGCCGTCTCGCCGGCGCGAGAGGGCCAAAGAGGTCGTGCAGCAGCTTAGGCTGACCTTACGGGTCACCTGTGCCGTGTTCTCGATCAGCGAGTCCTGCTACCGCTACGAGTCCAAGCAAAACGCTGAGGATGAACTCATCGCCGACCGGTTAATGCGGTCGACGGATAACCACCGCAACTGGGGCTTTGGCCTTTGCTACCTGTATCTGCGCAACGTAAAGGGCTATGGCTGGAATCACAAGCGCACAAGCGGGTGTATCGCATCTACCGCGAACTGGAACTCAACCTGCGCATCAAACCCAGAAAGCGCTTGGTGCGCGAGAAGCCAGAACCACTGGCCGTTCCATCAGGTCTGATCAATGGACTTCACGCATGACAAGCTCTAAGACGGCAGGAATTTGAGGCTGTTCAACCTCATTGAAGACTTCAATCGCGAGGCGCTGGGCATCGAGGTGGACTTCTCCTTGCCTTCTGAGCGGGTGATCAGAGCTTTGAAGCAGATCATTTCCTGGCGCGGGAAACCGCAGGTTATTCGTTGTGACAATGGGCCCGAGAACATCAGTGGCACTATCCAGAACTGGGCCGAGGAATGGGGCATCCGGTTTGAATATATTCAGCCGGGCAAGCCAAAGCAGAATGCCTATGTTGAACGGTTCAACAGGACCGTTCGCTACGAATGGTAATCCCAGTATTACTGGTCAAGTATTGAAGAAGTTAAGGGCTTCGCAACGCAATGGATGTGGTCCTACAATCACGACCGCCCGAATATGGCCTTGGGCGGTTTCACCCCAAAGCAGCATTTGGCCATGGCTGCATAACTGTTCTACTTTTAGCTCCGATGGAAATCGGGGGGATTACCTACCGTCAGGAAACAATCTTTGGCCGCGCTGGGGTGCCCATCCCGCGCTCCACCCTGGCGCAATGGGTAGGACTTTGCGGAGTGCGCCTGCAACCCCTGGTCGATGCGCTGAAGGCCGAGATACTGCAACGCCGCGTACTACATGCGGATGAAACACCGGGGCAGATGCTCAAACCGGGCGACGGCAAAACACACCGGGCTTACCTGTGGGCGTGCGCACCTAGTGTCTTTGAAGACATGAAAGCCGTGGTCTACGACTTCTGCGAATCGCGAGCCGGGGAACTTATGCGCAGGTTCCTTGGGGGAATGGAATGGAAGGGAAGCCTCGCCTGCGATGTTTCAAGGCCACCGTGGATCACGACGGCATTCAGCCGAGAGTGCGCCTGACCGGCTTTACGGAGAGATCGGGCGATTGGAGATGGAGCTCGGCTGGCTCCAAAAAGTCCGTGATGCGCATGTCATGATCCGGCACGGCAGGATCGGCGCCCATGTCGATCCGACGCAGAAGCGCCTATGTCTGCGGGCTGGTGTGTCGCAGCAAAACTCGGACACAACCGTTACCATTAATGCAGGCTTTCCCTCCCTGGCCATGCCCAGCGCAGGTGCCCTGCACAATCTCAACAGCAGCATGCTCTGGCCAACTGCCACCTATCTGTTCAGATAGTTACGCAGACGACCAATTCTGTTTGTAATCGCTCCTTTGACACACAAGGAGTGCCCGCTATGCAACATCAGCTTTCAATTTACGGTAGTCAGGACATCAATCACCAAGATGCCTTGGGCATGCATCGCTTGCGCCACGAAGTGTTTGCGCAGCGCTTGGGCTGGGATGTGCAGTCATGCGATGGACTGGAACGCGATCGATTCGACGACGTCGAAGACGTCGCCTATGTACTAGCCAAATCGGCAAATGGTGTTGTCGAGGGCTGTTGGCGTTTGCTGCCGACCACCGGCCCCAACATGTTGCGAGATACCTTTCCAGAGCTTTTGCACGGTCAAACTGCACCTTGTGCAGACGATTGTTGGGAAATGAGCCGATTCGCAGTCAGCAGCAGTCCATCTTTGACCGCCAATGGTACTTTCGGCCCACTTTCCAAGGCACTCATGACCCAGTCGGCCTACTTTGCTGCGGAAAACGGAATCAAGCGTTACGTGACCGTCACGACACCCATCCTGGAGCGAATGCTCAAACGCCAGGGCCTAAACATTCACCGCATCGGTCCGCCCATCAAAGTCGGCGTAGCTGCTGCTGTCGCTTGCTTCATTGAAGTCGACAACATCACGTTGAGCGCGGTTGGTGTTTTGTAGCCCTAAACAGTCCCAAAAGGACAATGCTCAGCTGCTCTTGGCGTAGCAACAGCAACAAATCTAGCGTATTCAAGAGCTTTTTGAGAGAACAAACGTGGCGTGGTATATAGACTCCAACCGAGTAAAGAAGTCAGCAAAACCGGACTTGTCCCATTGGACAGTCACGCACAGCCCAGGCTCAGTGGTACCCGACTCCGGTATCTATGTGTGCTTAATCTGCGGAAAAGAAGTGACTTGCAACAAATCCGACTCTTTTCCACCACAGAATCACCACCAACACTATGAAAGCAAGCCTCCAATTCGCTGGAAGCTGCTGGTGAAGGCGGTGACTGACTAATTGCCCTTCTTGACTTTGTACAGCGCCGTCTTCATGTTGTCATAGATGCCCCTGGCCGGGCTAGGCTACTAACCAGAATGCTCGATTGGCGCACAGCTTCAGATGCGAGACCTGTACCTTGTAGAAGTTGCCACCCGCCAGCAAGCCTTCATCGCTCCAGTCAAACTGGAACGCATCACCCTACCAAAAACCAAGTGGCACGAAGGCTTTACTGGGCAATTTGCCCGTCTTCTCACGCCATGCGCGAATGAAGTTGCTCACCATGCTGTAGCCACCCCGGTAGCGCAGAGCTTGGATTTGCTTGAACAACGCGCGTCCAGTGCGTCGGCCATGTTTAGGGGCGCTTTGTCGCCAGCGGCCTTGAGCCATTTCTTGACCATCGCGCGTGACAATCCCGTGGCCTTCGCGAGCGAACAGTGGGTGAGTTTGTCGCGCAGTTTCATGCGCCTGACCTTGCCTACCATTTTCATGGTGATCACCGTTTAAGTACCTGCTGAGATATTCCGTGTTTTGCTAGGCATGTATGCTCCTCGGTGAGATGGCATTCCTCACAGTCAAAATTTCTGACAGGCTCACAACCCGTCAAAACCTTGGGCATCGACGGGGAACGACCAATAGGCATATGGATAAGCCGGAGACAGTGGGTGGGTAAAAGAGGTTTTGCCCGAGAAATTGGCATGATCGCTGATGTTATGGGCAGTCAGGATCAGCAGGAATTGCTTGGGCGCATCAAGACTATCGTCCAGAAAGTGGGTTTTGATACGTTCATGGTGGGGCTTGAACGTCGTGCTGAGGATGGCCGCATTGCGCACTACGTTATGAGCGACTATCCACAACGGTGGCAGCAGCTTTATGACCAGCAAGGGTATGCAGCGCTGGACCCTACTGTCGCTTATTGCCAGAAGTCGAGAGCACCCCTCGTCTGGTCTGCAGAATTCTTCCAAAAATCCAAGGCGGGCTTTATGCTTGAGGAGGCCCGGAGTTACGGCCTGCATCATGGTGTAAGTCTGTCCGTACACGATCGCTTTGCTACCAAGAGCATGATGTCGCTAGTGCGTGATCAGGATTTGACAAAGTCGGCAACTGAATCCGCCTACCTACTGAATTGCGCCCAAGTCATCTCAGCATGTGTTCATCAGGTTGCCCACCAACTGCTGGAAACCAATCAAAAAAAGCAACAATCTACCTTAACGGCACGTGAGAGTGAGTGTCTGCAATGGATTGCAGTCGGCAAGTCGACACCAGAAATTTCGGACATCCTGAATGTGTCTGAACCCACAGTAGCGTTCCATGTCAAGAACCTGATGCGAAAACTCGACGTACACACACGCCCTCAGGCCCTAGCGAAGGCAATGCGGATGGGTTTGATAGGCTGAGTTGAATGACTCTGGCGTTCTCGTCCACTGCGTTGCCAGGCCAATTGCCACGTCGGCTCATGATGCCTTTAAGAGTGTGGGGGCTTGAGGTAATCCGGCCAGTCATAGCTCGTATATCGGGCCGATTCAACCGGTCATCGCAACACCTTTAACCAGGAGGTGTTGATGGGGCGACCCACTGACTGGATGAAGCAATTGACAGGGGGAGACGCCTTGCGCTCTCCGGTGGCTCCTGCGCTTCGGCGAGAGGTCGAGCGCCAGTTCTGACTACAGATTGCCACAAATTCCGGGGGCATTTCCCGTTCAACCTCACGGTGAGCTGACCAATTCATATGTTTGCCTTTCAGCTTGGGACAACTACGGCCCTTGTATCAACTTGCACCGGTAAACATGAATGGTCCCAAGTCGGACTGCAACTTCGGACATTGAACGGCCACGCCCCATGATCTGTTCAATTGACCCGGTCTTTAGTTAATCAGAAAACTAATTCTGACTCAGCACCAGTGATTGGTCTTAACGCCTGAGGCAAAGAGGTGTTGGCTCACCCACGGCGACTTAATGCAAAATTTTCGACTCAGCTGATCCGCTAGATACGCCCATATTCATCCACACCGTAAACACATCATCGCGTCCAATCTTGGGAATCTGAAAATGTAAAAAATACCTTACACATGTGTCGCCAAAGAAAGAAAGCGGTGAAACTTAAAAGACATCGCCTTCCTAGATTCATTCAACTCATCTAAGCAAATGAGATTTATCTCTCTAAATTCATATTTGGCTATGGCGGTTGGGATGCCTTTATTTGGGCGCGCATGATGGAGCTAACACCATCACCATTCAACTGAAGAGAATGGTGAACTCATAAAAACTGCCAACGCGATCAAGTCAAAGTTAAAAGATTGCTTTTCAAAAGTATTATGGAAATAGACCGACAAATGGACATTCAAGATGAATTGTTTAACCTAAGCTTGAGACAGATAGAGTTGCTGTGGCTTCATGGATTTCACTCCAACATATCTTCAAAGGGGTTAAGCAAAGAAAATGGCAACATTGCTAAATTCAACCCCTCCTCGATTGAACATATTTTAAATTTCAGAAAACAAATTACATTCACAAGAGCCAAGCGTAGTCATTTAAACAAGGCGTAAAATATGAGCACTGGGATGCTAATAATCTACTTGGAAATTTCAATTTTTGTGATATGTTTTTATTTTCTTGAAATTTCATTATCCACCTCCCTCCTTGCGGCAGTATTACTTGGAAGTATTATTGGAATAATATTTGCTTATTATGGAAAGATGATGTAGATTCCAAATGCAACATCATGGGATTGCTAAAGCCTCAGCACAGCCGCTCAACCAATTTAGTAACAATATTCGAAACAACTAGATTGTTACTTGTATTGCACAATAAATTCACAACTCTCTATTTACTAGAGTGAAAATTAATCACTCGGAAGACCGGCTACTTTATAAAATTGGAGTTTATTCGTTTTCGTAGATTTACTTCAGCATCGAGTTCAAAACTGCTCGAATGCCAGTGAGCTCAGATAGCCAAGGTGAGTGTGCCTTCGAAATCGATTGTAAATACCCTCAATTCCTGGTCCAGTTCGATCACCTGATTGCGAATACGATCTCTTATTTCTAGAGTGCTTATTGTGGAGTGCGGACGAAACACTGCGATTTTTATAAGCAAGGCACGTTTTGCGAAAAGAGTCCGTCGGGCTCTACTCCATGTAGACACAGTAACCAATGTCTGCGCAGGCACCCTAACTCTGACTGCCATTAGTGCGTATTCCGGTTGGTTTTTCCATCTATTCCGGTAATGGTTGACCCGTGTGCAGATAACTCCCTGGCTGCATTGCTCAACACCCTCAAGCTGCCTGAGCGAAGAAATCATCCTAAGCTCGTGAGCCGCCCTGAATTAATCGGGTGCTGGTGCTATGTGCATTTTTCTTGATAAAGCTGCCAAGCACTGCAATCACCAAAGGAGTGTCTAAACAGGCTCTATATCCTAGGGAAGTGCAAATCATCAAGTACGGTCATCACGCCAATAGAGCCGATCGGCGAGTGCAGTCAACTTCTCACACCGATACTTTTTGCCCTGAGCGGATTTATAGCCGCTGGGACAGTCCCCGAAGGCCTGTGTGGGGTTACGCCCCATTGAATTTCGACTTTTATTTGTCGGTGTTCAGCAACGGGATTCACTTCAAGACGATTTATGTTAACGACAAATCCAATAGGGATGCTCTATTTGTAAATTTGAACTTGCAGTTTTTGACGGCACCTCTGCAGATTCCGAAAATCGATGAAAGTCCAGTTGTGGCCTAACAGATCCATACTACTTGAAAATTCGGATTGTAGATTGAAAAAGCCAAAATCATGCGATATCCCAAACGAATTCAAGCAATAAAGAAAGGGGTCGCCAATATAGAAGTTATGTTTTTAACGAACACCTGCTTGCGCATGAGTATTTAAATTTTTAGAACATCTATTTTACTTTATCTCCAAATACTTTTACATATCTAAAGGCAACTTCATGCATTCCGACCCCCATCCTTTCATGCATGCTAATGACACTCCTTCGTACCTTGGAGAAGCGAGTTTTGACAGCAGGAAACTTTTGGAATTCATGAATTTTGTTCAATATAGATCCATTCGACTCGAGTTGGATGGACGCCACTTCGACTCTAGCATTGCATCAACATTTTTAACCCAGCTAAAAAGCGATTACCCCGACTCTGGGCAGAGTTCAGACGAGACTATGCCCGCCAAAAGCGAGATTACAAAATGAAATTCATAGAATTTATTAACTTTGAAAAGACCGCCGCGGAAGAAATTCGCAGTTTGATAAGAGATTCGTCCATTGATGAGCGCATTATTGAGTGGCATGTTGGGCTTAGAAATATTGTCTCACGACCTCATCTGGCGCTCATATGTGCCGCCAATATTCACAATCCTTGGGTTATCAAGAAATTGGCCAATTTCTGTTCGGCACAATGTGTGGCTCTTTATGGCGTTGATAAGGAGATCATGGGGCTGCCCTTCGTAAGTGTCGACGATACTTTGTTGTCACTTATGGAACTGATGGGTTCCGCTAATACTTTTCGGCCAGCACCCGTGTCTGGAATGGTGTTGGAAAAAACTTGTCCAATGGCCATTTCAAGCAGGAAAAGTCAATGGGTAGATTTAAGTCCACCACATATGTTTCCATCGTATTTGTAAATGTAGGAGCGCAGAGAAATTTTTTCAAAATACAGAGTAAATTTTTTTAATCTCTTTATTGTTTTAGGTAAGAATCGAGCGGATAAAACTAATTGGGGTTTTACATTCAGCAGTCTGACCCACAAAGTCTAAGCCAAGCTCCTTTAACCTGATGCGGTGGCCATCCGTCAATTTGTACGCGTTTATTCCACTAATGGAGCGGCTCCGCTGTGCATCTACTCTTGAGGGCCATATAGATTACACGCAAGCCCAAAGTGACGCATAGGCTTGACGATGCTCCTGCACCAAACGTACAGCACGCTTTCCCGCACGAAGGGAGCCAGCGAACAACCAATTACTTCTGCCAATGGGTATCGGACGAATCTGATTCTCAATAGGGTTGTTCGCTACCGGGAGTTGCCTATCAGTCATAACCCCCGTCATAGCCCCCCAGCGGCGCAGGCTGTAATTCAGTGCTTTGCCCCTGGCCAAACCATTCGTAACTTTTTGACGTTTCAGAGTCATGCACTGATGCAAGGCATCCAGCAGTGGTTTTGATCGTTCCTAGCGAATGCGTTGTCGCTCATCTATCAGAAGTTCGTTGATCTCCCGCTCAATGTCGTAAATCCTTGCGATCGGCTTCAGCGCACTGTGGGTAATCTGGCTTTAGTTGCTGGCATACAAATCAAAGAACTCGCGCCCACTGTGGGCCAGACAGCCTACCTCCGTGACACCTTGGGTGATCAACTGCTTGCAGCCACTGAAGTCACAACCCACGAGACCGCCTCTCCAGCCGCCCAGAAACAACTTTGCATTCTCCCCTCCCCGGCAGTTACAAAAATCGTAGACAACAGCCTTGGTATCTTCAAACGCCCCTTTGGCAAAGGCCCACAACTACGCTCGGTGGGTCTTGCCAGCTCCGGGCTTCGGCATTTGAAGTGGCGTTTCCTCAGCATGCGCCCCGCTGTGGCTCAAGATCTAGGCCTTAAGTACATCCACCTAAAGCTGCAACAGTACCCCTGCAACTACCCACCAGGCACCCATGTGGAGCGGGAGGTGGCCAAACCGGCACGCCCAAAGAGGGCTTCTGGGCGGTACCGCGGCAACCGATACCCAAACTTGGCGGCCAACACACCTAGCCCAGTAGACCCGCAGTGGGGAAACTTTTGTTGATGACGTGTGCATCCACAGATGCCTGAATCAGAGTCTTGCATTGGGCGCAAGCCCACTTGCCTCGGGTATGACGCTGAACACACCAGGCACGTCGTCCAGTTTCTCAGCCACGTCTTCACCGATGCGTTTTAACTGGAAGCCGCAACCGGGCGTGTTGCATGTGGTGGCGTCAGGCGCATGGCGGATGTTGGCGAGGGCGGATTCGCGGGTAGGGCCTGGCTTTTGGGTTGCTGCTTGGTCTTCGGGGTAGAGCATCACTGGAGCTGAGTTGCTCGATCTCATCGTTGTCCGCTTGCAGATCCTCATCCAGGGTGTCTTCCAGCAAACAACCTTGCTCGGCGCTGAAGCGCTCAGATTGGGCGGCAAACTTCAGCCGCTTGAGGATGGCAATTTCGTGCGTGAGCTTGTAGATGGTGGCTTGTTTGAAGCTAGGCGTCTTGAACAGGGACTGCACCACGTCGCGCAGTTCGTCTGCGCCCATGTGGGGCAATTGTTGCGGGCTAATCACCATGAAGCGCGGTGTGTCACTGCCCACCACAAAGCACCATTGGTGCATGCCAACATCGACGCTGTTGCTATGCTTTTTGCAGGATTCACACCATGGTGATGGTGCCGCCATCCCCCATGCGTTGCCCCGCCGAACTCAATACCAAGTGATCCAGTTGGGGGTGACTCAAGCTAAATTGATCTACCCCACAAATGGGTGGCCAGACAAACCGACCTTGATGCAGTCTGCGTGCCGCCAGCCAGGCGGCGCACTCAGCAGCACAAACGAGCTGCCATTGGACGCGCACCGTGGTAGCTGAGCGCTGCAGTTCAATCTGTACATTGGCTGAGGCTGCATCACCAGACTGAATCTCCAAGGCGATGAACTGGGTTTGTGTCTGTAGAGCCAGCGCCATGGTCTGCTTCGCCGTATCAGACTTGAGCAAGCGCGTTTGGGATTCAGAAATCCAGCGACGCAGCACGTTAGCGTCCAAGCCGTTTGCCAGCGCTACAGCCTCAGTGGGCACTCCGAGCTGCTTGCAGGCAGCCATGATCTGGCGTTTGAATTCGTCGCTGTAACGGCCCTGAGGCCGACCAGCAGTGGGCAATTGAATGTATGTAGTGTGCACGTGTCCACCTTGTTGAAGTGGACACCATGCTCCCAACTATTGCCCTCAGGCGAAAGATGGGTTGACCGCGCGCTTAGCGCTTTAGGCCCTCAGGTGCAGATCATCGGATACAAACCCTCGCAAGTAAGCGACTACGCGGGCTTGCTTCTAGGGTTTCGCTCGGCCGACTATTCCGCCATGAAAAAGGCCCGTTTGTGAACGGGCCTATCTGCTTGGGCGCTTGGCTGAACTTTAAAAGTCTAAACCCTTATCAGCATCCTGCACTTTGCGCCTAGCCATTGCCAAATTTGACTTGCTTTTATCCAAAACAAAATAAATGAAAACACCTTCCTTGGAAGCAGATGGTCGAATAATGTGATATTGCTTTCCTAAGGTAATTAGCATGTCATCAATTGTGTCATTCAGACCCAATGCGCGCATAGTCTTCATTTTGGAGCGAAAGACTTCGGTATTTCCCGCCGCAGCCACCTCGATATCCACACCAGAGCCAGCGCTACCCAAGATCATGCCGCTGGTTGAGTCGACAATGGCAGTGCAAACGGCACCATCAGCTGTCATGAGTTCGTCAAGTGTTTGTTTAATCGTAGACATAGTGTTGTTCCTTATCAATTTAGTTAATTCGCTGCGGATTTTTTATTTTGACGAGTGCCCCGCAGCCCGCACAAGATTTTTAAATTAATTTGCTTAAGAATAGCGCTTGGTTTTCTAGCAGTTTTTAAGGCCAGCCGCCTGCACCGCAATACATTTCTTAGCGCAGCTCCCTCAAGGCTTTGGCAAATCGCTTTCCACGGTGATTTACTTGAGCCATTATTGCCGTTGAGTCTGAAACAATATTCACTATCAATAAGTTTGCATCCGATTGATTGACCAAAAATACCTGGACAAACCCATTTCCAGAGTAGATCGTTATATCTGATGGATCTTCCAAAAAAGATTCTCTTGCGACCACCGAACCAATGGCAGAGATTGAACTGGCCATCGCTGCAATTCTTTCGGGGACAAGATCTCCGTGGTGGGCATAGGCGACTTCAAAACCATCGACCGTAGAAACTACAACTCCCAGCGTTCCGGTAATCTCGGCGAGAATTTTTTGTGCCTCTTGCTCGCAAAAATTGCGAATATTGTCTATAGCTGTATTATTTTTCATATATGTGTTGTCAAATAGCCGGTGGGGTGTGCTGAATCAAACGGTCAAAGATCAGCTTCAATTTGCGTTAACAAGATGTCAATGAGCATGAGGACATCGTCACGCTGTCTCACGTCAACGGGAACAACGGGCACCAAGCATTGCCGGTTAAACAAGAAGTCTGCATACGCGTCAACATCCGGATCTGGGCACTCTGGCAAACGCCCTACACCAATGACGCAGGGTGTGTTTCCGAGGAACTCACTAAAGCCATTGAGGTACTTTTCAAGATCTTCCAATGGCTTAGGGCGGGAGTTATCAATCAAGATAATGAGACCCAGCGCATTTTTCGCGAGAATTTTCCAAAGAAAGTCAAACCGATCCTGGCCTGGCGTCCCAAACAACCTCAAACGGTTACCACTCTCCAGTTCAACCAAGCCGAAATCAAGTCCTACTGTGGTCAGCAGCTTAGAAACTGTAGGATCTGTATTTTTTACATCCGTCACGATGGGCAGAGAATCACTCACCACACCTATTGCAGTGGTTTTCCCCGAACCAGTGGTACCGCTTATTAGTATTTTGTATTCATTCATAGGATTAGTGAGTTTCAGAGGCCCAGCTTCCGTCGCAGTGAGGAAATAAAACCACGATTAGCATGGCTAACAGCCTTTTTCTTACTTGGTAGAAATTCGACTACCTTAGCCTTATCAGGTACCTCGCTGGAGGATATCAAGACCAATCGAAGAGACTTTAAAATTGCAATAAAAGATATGCATTCCTCCAGTGCAACTCCGGAAGAAATAGCTAGCTCTCGGATAGACCACGCTCTGCCAATCAAAAAATTAGATAAACGCACACGGTCCTTGCTTCCACGGATCGCGACCTGGTGAGGCCAACGAATGAGTTGGTATTTTTCTTCAGCAATACTCTCTAAACTTTCGATTCCTTTTAGCCCAGCTGATACTTGCTGATTATTTGTTTCTGAAGTGAATAATTTTGGCTGGACCAAATCTAACGTGTATTGCTGGGAAGAGATAACCCTTTGGAGCACAATTAGGCAAGCCTTTAAACTAGGCGCATCTATGGGGCGACTCAAGCGCAGTTTATTAGAAGGCGCGCCCGCCAGTACGATTTCAATATCTGAAACATATGGAATCTCCAAATGCGAATATGTTTCCGCATCTGCAATATATGCATCAAACGGCTCTTTAGACGAGTAAATCCATTTAAAATCGGGATCAATGGTCATGGAACTGAGTAAATCTCGAATAAAATTAGTCTCACCTTCACTCAATCCTTTAATACCCAGATTAAAATTGTTCATAATGAGTTCTCCAAACGGATAGAGGCCTTGAGTAATATTTCAAAATGGCGAATTGCAATTAACGACCGACAATTCGCCATCGGGAGCCGTGCGGTAGTTGTTGGTGCTCGTGCTCCTGAAACCGTGACTTGGGAGCCCAAATATGCTGGAGTGCTCATTTAAATCAAAGACTTAACTCGCATTTTCAAATTCGCCCAGAAAGTGATCGCCATTAATGGCAACTCGGCGCCGCGCAGCGGCTGTGTAAATTTCCACATCTTGCGCAGTTTGCAATCAATCTCTCTCCTAACTGCCCGACAGACATAGCCACGCGCAAGACTTGCCTCACACGCAGCCATTTCCACGCCAGGTAGAGATGTGAGCAGACTGAAACTGTAGCGGTGTTGATGCGGGGATACGGGGCCACGGTACATTGCGAGGGTATTGAACTAAATCAGGCTTGGCATTACCGGGAAAACTGAGATCGCATATTCAAGTATTTAGTTAAGCTCCAAATATGCTCGCCATCTAACTGACATCAATTGCCAGCAAATCTGTGGAGTATTGTCAAATTGACTCACACTTACACAGGCCACTTTGTTCTGTGCGAAATTTCATCGTCTGCAATAACCACGGCCCGAGTTTGCCAATCCGCAGGCTGCTCATCAAAGATTGCAAATGAAAATTTACAATGTGCACACTTGGGTTGGATTTGTCGTCGGCACAAAACACCCTTCAACGCACCACAACGACCCCAACCAAAATCTTGACTGGGGGTATGCAGCTGCAAGACAAAATCAGCATCGACACCCAGCCCCTGAGACTGGCTTCGTAAAGACGGATCCCACCAAAGCCGGTGAACTCATCAAGGATCCAGCAAAGACACCAACCCCATCGCCCAGACCGAGCAGTCTGAAACAGCAGGCCTAAACCAAGAAGAAAAGGGCCTGAGCTTTGGCTTTGCGCTTCCACCGGCCGGCCTTCGCAGGATGAACGCCACATCTCAGTGCAACACCCAACTGCTTCCTGCTCTCACCGCGCTCAGCAAACTGCGTGCTTGTGTCCAGACGAAGTGCGACGCCGACTACTTGCGAGCACTCTCCAGCCCTCTCCCGCGAGGGATCGACCCAGAACCATGTCGCATACGTCTGGCCGGGTGTTAACCCATTGCTGAAGTCCTAGCTCAGCGGCGCGTAAGTACAGAGGGCACCCGCGTAACACAACAGATACCGCTAGCGAATACATCGCTGCAGAGGGGCGAAGCGCTCTGCAAGCAAAGAATGTAAATAAGCCATAACAATTCTTGGGTGCAGCAAGCTATTAATCAAGAATCGGCTTCCGAGATTTTTCGGGTACTTAAATTGGAGTAAAGGCTATGACAAAAAATACGATCAGTAAACTGATGTTTGCAACTGCAATGGTTGTTCCGTTGATGGCGCAGGCGACTGATGGAACCATTGATTTCACTGGTAGTTTGACTGCCACGACTTGCGTTGTCCAACCGGTGTCTGCGAGTTTTGCAGTCCAACTGCCCGCCTTGCCTACTAGTTCTATGACGACCACTAAGACTACTGCTGGTGTGACCCCTTTCAGCATTACGGTGAAAGGTTGTTCTACGGGAGCAGCGTTCAAGCCCTATTTTGAATCGGGCACTGGCGTGGATGCCGCTACAGGCAATCTGAACAATACAGGTTCTGCCAAGAACGTTCAGCTGAGGCTTTTGAATACGGATGGCAGCACTATCAATGCAGCCGCCGTGGCTTCGGCGCAAGGCGTGAATGCAGTTACCGTGGACGCCACTGGAAACGCTACGGCCAATTACGCGGTTGCTTACTACTCGGAGAATGGTAATGCGACGGCAGGTACTGTAGTTGGTAAAGTAGCTTACTCGGTTGTATACCAGTAAGTAATTATCTAATTGAGTGAAAAGCGAGGAGCTAAATCTCCTCGCTTTTTAACTTAGGTGCCATAAATAATCTCAGACCAGACCCAATGCCTACTGTACTAAGTATTAAAATAAAAGTGCTGGTGGTGATGGTCACTGTGTTTAATATGAGCTTTGCTTTTGCACAGCAAGTCACCATCAGTGGCAAGGTTACTGCAAGCACATGCCAAGTAAATAATGGCAAGGCAAGTATTTCAATTACTCTCCCGCAACTTTCCGTGTCGGCTCTTTCGTTTGTGGGCGCCACCGCTGGTGCAACGCCCTTTGAATTTTCGTATGCGAACTGCACGCCAGGCATCGTAAGCGTTACACCATATTTTGAACCTAATTCAATGACGAGCCCTTCTGGCCGTGTTAAACAATTTCCTTATATATTATCGCCGATGAAAAATGTGGAGCTCCAGATTAAAAATAGCGATGGGACCATTGTGGATTTGTCAAAAAGCTTTGGTCAACAGAAAGTTAATTCTAGTGGGCTGGTTTCAAATTCTGGAAGTCAACGTTTCATTGCTGAGTACTACGCGACCGGAGTGGTCCAGCCCGGGCGATTTTACGCATATTTGAGGTACTCGTTAGTTTATCAATGAATCTAAGAGATCAACGCTATGAAATTTAATGTCAGGCCTATCAGAATAGCATTTCTACTGATGGGAGTGCTTGCTGCTTCAATTGCATATTCAGGAGTCATTGTCAATGCCACGCGGTTCATATACAAATCCAATAATCGCGATGTTTCCGTAAGGCTGTCAAACGAAGGGGAAAATCCCGCTTTGGTTCAGTTATGGATTGACGACGGGGCTCCCGATTTGGCACCAAATAAAATTGATGTGCCTTTTGTAATAAGCAGTCCAACAGTCAGAATCGAGCCAAAGCAAAGCCGTGCGCTTCGGCTTATCGCTACAAATCCCACGCTCCCCCAAGACAGGGAAACTATGTACTGGCTCAATATTTTAGAGATTCCCCCCAAACCAAAAGTGGATGAGGGGCAAAACTACATGCAGTTTTCGGTTCGTACCAGATTGAAACTCATTTACAGACCCGAAAAAGTTGGTAACGATGTGGTCAACTCCGCTAAGGAAGTAAGGCTTCAAATAGTGCAAGAAAAACCATTGCGAATGAAGCTTGTCAACGCGTCAGCAAACTACCTGAATTTTGGAGAAATAGCCATTATGGAGGGCGGCCAAAAGATTGGCAAGCCACTATACGCAACGGTATCGCCATTTGACGGTACTGAGCTAGATTTCTCTGAGGTCGACTTGTCGCAAATTAACAAAGAAAAGGTTGAAGTCCTATTTTCTGTTATCGATGATAACGGTGCATCATCTACCTTCGGCATGCCAATAGTACGGCGATAAGGGGGCGGAGTGGGGGTTTCGGTTTTAAACAGATTAACGAACTGGAAGCAATCCATGCGTATAAGAAAAATGATGATGCGTGTAGTTCTGGTTCTATTATGGGTGGCCTCCATTAGCGCAGCGCAAGCGAGTGTTGAGAAAATCATTCCAGAGGTTGAGTTTAATGAACAAATGACCATTGGCGGAATGGGCAAAGAAGAGGTGGCTAAATTTGCTCGGGGTAATATCGTCATCGCAGGGAAATACCGCGTTGACCTCTTGCTCAATGGAACGTGGTTGCGCAAGCTAGATGTATCTATTGAACCCGGCGCCAATCCCTACCTAGAAAAGATGTGTTGGAACCGCGAACTCTTTCAAGGTATTAGCATTGATCAAAGTCGCCTTGATGCGAAAGGTGTTGAACAGCTCAATCGTATCCAAATGAGTCAGGGGGATGAGCTCCCCGCTTGCACTTCGCTGGAGGAAATAATGCCCGGTGCCGGAGCGGCTATCGACTTGGCGGAGTTGCGGGTCAATGTATTGATTCCTCAGATCTATTTACAAAAGAACGCGATGGGTGGTTCGACCAAAAAGTTTTGGGATGATGGCATTCCTGGCGGAATGCTGAACTACTCGTTGGCAAACTACCAATCAAATTCCAGTGGTAGAGGCGTGAGTACTACCTTTGGACAGCTGGATGGAGGCGCCAGCGCCGGTCGCTGGCGGCTTAGGCACAATGGAAGTTACTCGGCAGGCAATGGAGTGGAAGCGGTTTACTCACCATCGTCGAGTTTTATCTATACAGACCTGCCAGAAATTAATGGCAAGTTGTTAATGGGAACCACCTACACCAGGGGTTTTGATACTGAGTCAGTACCGGTTAAAGGTATACAGCTGTTCTCCGATGACCGCATGCTACCCTTGTCGGCCAGAGGCCAGTCCCCCATTATTAGAGGGCAGGCAAAATCCAATGCAAAAGTTTCCATTTATCAACGTGGTATATTGGTTTATCAAACCACCGTGCCAGCGGGTCCATTTGAGATAAACGATTTGTATGCTAATGGTTATTTCGGCGACTATCGTGTAAAAATTACTGAGGCCGACGGGTCGGAAAGTGAATATAATACAACTTACATCTCTGGACCGAGTTTGCTGCCACGTGGCAGTATTAAATACAACGCGGCTTTTGGAGAATACGATCAGATAGGCGCAAAGTCTGGCTACGGAATTGTGCAGATGGGTGGTGCATACGGTATCTTGGACAATGTATCCCTTGCAGGATCTGTATTTGCGTCCCGTTACTACGACTCATCAAACGTTGGTTTAAATGTCGGATCGTCAGTTGGCGCTTGGTCTATTGATTTACTGAACTCTTCTTTACACCTACCCGGACAGCCGACATATGGGGGTGCTAGCCTTCGGACCGGGTTTTCCACTGTACTTCCGTGGGTGCAGACAAACTTCAGTATCGCGTCCTATCAGAATAACTCGGAGAACTTTTATTCGATAAACGACGCTATGAGCTTTGTTAACAATGTCTATGGGCGTGATCTTGGGGCTACTTCTAGGGAAAAAGAGCGCTTGGCGATTAGTCTCAATCAGTCCTTGGGGAGCTGGGGCTCGTTATACGTCAATGCATCTCAAGCGAGTAACTGGTTGGATGCACCCATGCAAACTGAGTTTCAGCTTGGCTGGAGCACAAACGTAGGCGGCACAGCTTTGGCCTTATCGGCGTCAAAAGTAAAAAGAGACGGGGCTGATAGTGCACTATATTCAATCACTGCATCTATACCCATTGGCTCATCATCACGGAGAACAGTCGTCAATGGTGGCATTCGGTCTGATGATAAAGGGCAAATGGATGCTAATGTGGGAGCCTTTGGCGCCTTGAATGAGAACGCTTCGGTAACCTACGGTCTACTGAATAGTACAAACGGCCAATCGAACAACAGTTCCTCGGGTAGCGTTAACTGGAGTACTGGCGTCGGTGTTTTATCGGGCAGTGCCAGCCAGTCCCAGAACTCGAGTTCAAACTCACTGAGCTTCCGTGGGGGCCTTGTGGTACACCGCGATGGAATATTGGCAGCACCTCAGTTGGGTGACACCATTACTATTGTTCGAGCAGAGTCTGCAGCGGGTGCAAATATTAGTGGCAATGGATATTCTAAAATTGGTCGTAACGGCTATGGTGTAGTCCCGTATGCATCGCCATATACCCAAAATAACATCGAACTTGATACGCACAACCTGCCTTTAGATGTTGAGCTTCGCTCTACTTCGCAACTGACAGTTCCAAAATCAGGAACTATTACACTCGTTAAATTCGATACCGATGTTTCGAAATTGGCAATTATTAAGCTTGAAGGTCGCTATAGTGATTTAATTCCCTTTGGCGCAGCTGTATTAGATAAAGACGGTAAATTGATTGGAAATGTTGGCCAAGGCAAAAAAATTCAAGTACGCCTTAAAGACAAGGCCGGCAAGTTTTACATTGAAACTCCTGATGGTCTAGGTAATAGGTACGAAGTGACATACGCTGTGGCTGATGAGGTCAAATCCTCGCTTATTCAGCTTGTAGCTGCTCCAGTTCCATCTGATGCCCTACGCGTCGGAGAAGAGTCAACGCCGCGTGAGGAGGCAAACGTCGAGAAGAAAAGTCGTCCACCTGTAAGTGGGGCAGATTTTTCTTCGCTGGGCGATAGGGTGCGAATCAGTGGCTTTTTAGTCCATCGCAATGGTGAACCGCTGGAACGTGGTGCAAACATTATGGCAGTGGGTGAAACAAACCCTTCAATTTCTACCGTGGCGGACGATGGCCGGTTTATGCTGAGGGTTCACAAATATAGCCAGATGCTAAGAGCCACTTGGGGCGAAGGCGCAGGTGAAAGTTGTCTCGCTGAGTTTGATCGACTCAGTGCACGGCAACAATCATTGGTGTGCAGAGACCCTGCAACATTATCTGCACAGAAACTTAATTAAAAATAGGTCATGAAAATATTAATTTTTGCCATTTTAAAGATATTAATAGGCTCGTTTTTTTACGTGGGAGCAATTCATGCAGAGCAGTGCACCACTGGGGGGCCGGTAACACTTGAGTTCAGCCCGCCGCTTCCTCCACAATTTGTATTGACTGGTCGCTCAAATGGGGATGTGCTCTGGTCGGGGACGGCTATTGTACGTTTCAATGGCTGTTCATTTTCGGGATCAACAAAAACAAACCCTCGAGTTGCTTTTGTGGTATCTACTGGTGGAACTCCTGGCAAAATTATTGTAAAAAGTGGTACGAATACCACTCCTACTGGCTTATCTATTAATAGAAGCGCACCGGGAGCTGTTGTGACTGGCCTTCCGGCTGGATGCGTTCTAGAAGAAGTCAAAGATACCATTGAAACGGGCCTCACGATATACTGCTCAAAGCCGATTTACGTCACAGATCTTTCTGCGGTAATGGCGACAATTCCAAATATTAAAATTTCGGTGATCGACAATAGAGCGACGTCTAGTACTTTTGGCGATCCTAATGTAACTCTAGTTACAATAGCTCCTCAAAAATGGGGGTATATTATGACTGTGGCTAACTTGCCATTTGCTTATGCTAATTTTAAAAAAGCCTCTAATACGGATGATATAACGGTTATTGGTGGCGGTGTTAAGTATGTTATTCAGGCCACCTGCACTTTATCGCCAGCTAATATCGCAGTTCCACTCCCGGATGTTGGTATGAATTCTTTCCGTAGAGTTGGCGATGCTGCCGGAACAACGCCTTTCAATCTGAATTTGACCGGTTGTTCGAATGGCAATAACCAATTCTTTGCCACATCGAAGTGGTCGTTTACGCCCGGAGCTAGCCAGAATAGCATCGCGAATGCGGTAACCAGTGGTGGGGCAGTGAATGTGGAGACTCAGTTGCTAGACGCGAATCAGAGTCCCATTTCAAATGGTGGCACTGTTGAACTCGGTGTGGTTCCCGCTGGTGGTACTCAGTTGAGCAAGGGTTTTTTCGCCCAGTATATTGCCACTGGGCCGGTTTCTCCAGGATCGGTCGTTGGGATCGCAACCTTCACAATTAACTACAGATAAGTCGCGTAGGTGTGTACCATTTGGCTTTTGGGTATTGATGGTTGCCCCTGTACTGCACCGGGCTAGCGACACGCAATGGGACATTGAGTGTGTGGGTGTCTTTAGCAGTGTGCCATTGTCGGAACGCTGAGCGTTACAGTGCTAAGTGTACTCGCCCCCAATGGCTGGACGCACAAGTATGCTTCAGCGTCTACAATTCCATGGCACTTTAGGACAGCGATTCCGCGAATGTAGTTGCAGGTTTGAGCCGAAGGCCCAGAGTATTAGCTTGCTTGTTTAATTGCCGGTCCGCTTGGAGCACAGATGCCAATGGACGATATCCAACAAATGCGTCTACACAGACTTGAGAGTGTTGTGTCTCTGGTGCTGGATATAGACAATGCTCAAAGTAAGAATGGTGGCATTACGTTCTTGATGGGCATGATCCACGAGAGACTGCACAACATCATGGACGCGTCTAATTTCTTTGTAGCTACATGTGATAAGGATCGTACCTATTTTCAAGTTCCGTATTTCAAAGACTCTATAGACGCGAGCGAGGTCAACCCCGAAGAGCGCTTTCCCATCGACAAAAGCACTGGCCTGCTGACAGTGGATGTGCTCCTAAGCGGACAAGCCATCGTACTGACGCGGGCGGCCATCGACGAGCACGACCGTACTTGGGGTAAAGCTGAAGTCAAGGAATGTCAAGCAGAGCACTGGATAGGGATTCCCTTGTACGATAGCTTCCAGACTATCATGGGTGCTCTGGTAACCCAGAGTTACAAAGCAGAGCGCGGCTACACCGATGAAGATGTTGCGCTGATCAAAATGATTGCAAGCCTGGTGGCGTCAACGCTAGAGCGCGAACAGCGCCGCAATGCGCTGGAACTTGAAGTTGCCCGTCGTACCCTGCGTATGGAGCAAGAGATTGAGGAGAGGCGCAACGCCGAGAAAGTACAACGTGCATTATTTGAAATTGCGTCTACCAATCCGGATCCGCAGAACCCAGATAGGCATTACGAAGAGTTGCACCGAATCCTTGCTAGCTTATTGCCCTTACCGAATTGTTATATCGTCTTTTATGACTGGCCCAATAGCGAAGTATCTGTGGCTTTTAAGCGCTATGAAAAAGAGACGACTCTCCCCACGCGCTGGAAGTTAAACAAGGGGCTACTTCGGCTGGTTTTGCACAACTGTCGACCTTGGCTCATTGATCAGAAGCTGCAAAGCGAGTTAATGGCTTCTGGAGCAGTGGAGGAAATTGTGGGCGGTAGCGACCAAGTTTCGTGGATGGGTGCCCCCATGGAGTTTAACGGTATTGCAATGGGTGCTATCGTGGTGGAGTCATATAGCGATGACATTGTCTATACCCCCAAAGACCTTGAAATACTGAGCTATGTTGCCCGTCATATTTGCTCCACGATGAGCCGCGTGCAGATCATTAGTGATTTACATCATACGCAGCGGGAATTGGTGAAGAAAAACGAAGAGCTGACCACCCAGACAAAAAATCTTTGCGATATCGTGGCTGAGCTTGATCAATTAAGGAATATGGCTGAGGCTGCGACGCGGGCCAAATCAGAATTTCTAGCCAATATGAGCCATGAGATTCGCACTCCAATGAATGCCATTATCGGCTTGTCTGTTTTGGCTCTTAAGTATGACATGCCCGCTCGAGTGCATGACTACTTGAGCAAGATTAAGTATTCAGGTGAGCACCTGCTGGGGGTGATCAACGATGTCCTTGATATCTCCAAAATCGAGGCAGGTAAGTTGGAGATAGAGCGTGTTCCATTTAAGCTCGCAGACGTGATGAACAATGTCATGGGTTTCATCGCAGAAAAGGCAGAGGTCAAGGGACTGGAGCTGCTCATTAGTGTCGACAAAGCGGTGCCTGACGCCCTGGTGGGGGATCCATTGCGCGTGGGCCAAATATTGGTGAACTACGTCAACAATTCCGTCAAGTTTACAGAGCAAGGTCAAGTGCGATTGCACGTATGTGTGCTGGAGCTAACTGAAGACGACATTTTGCTGCGATTCGAAGTGAGTGATACCGGCCTCGGTCTTACCGATGCCCAAATTTCGAAACTCTTTCTAAGCTTCAGTCAGGCAGACAGCTCCACTACCCGCAAGTTTGGCGGCTCCGGGCTGGGCCTGGCGATCAACAAAAGTCTGGCCGAAGGCATGGGTGGAGAGGTGGGAGTGACTAGCACCATGGGCAAAGGCTCCACCTTCTGGTTTTCCGCGCGACTAGGGCTGGTTGAAGGGCCAAGCCAGCGCATAGCCCCATTCAGCGCGGACTTACATGCTAAACGCGCGTTGGTGGTGGACGACAACGAAGACGCCGCCTTGATACTCCGCGCTCTCCTCGAAGACTTCGGTCTGCAAGCAGAAATTGCCCATAGCGGACCAGAAGCATTAAATGTAATCCTGTCCGCCCATACTCGGCAGGTACCGTTTGATTTTGTGTTTATGGACTGGTCCATGCCCGGTATGGATGGGCTGCAGACCATTCATGCCATTCGTGCGCGAGTTAACGATCCCGGCTCTTTCATTCTCTTGGTTACACCTCTAAAGCGCCAAGATCTGTTTCAAAGTGCTGAGGCACAAGGAGTTATGCACGTTATAACCAAGCCAGTGGAAGCCTCGATGCTGTTGGACGCCTTAATGTCAACTGTGGCCCATTCATCCGCAACGACAGCCGTGGGCACTGACCTAAACAGTCTGCGCCTCCAGCAACCCCACGAAAGCGGCTTGCGGCTGGTGAATGGTGCACGTGTCCTGCTGGTGGAAGACAACGAGCTCAATCAACAAGTGGCCTTTGAGCTCCTTACAGATGCGGGCTTTCTTGTGGACATTGCAGATGGCGGCCAAAAGGCCGTGAATAGCGTAGAGGCGCGTGCGCTGGAACGTCTGCCCTATGACCTCGTTCTGATGGATATGCAAATGCCGGTAATGGACGGTGTGACTGCCTCACGCCTGATACGGCTGAACCACTCAGCGCAAGAGTTGCCTATTATTGCCATGACAGCCAATGCTAGGCTGACAGACAGAGAGCGGTGCATGGCAGCGGGCATGAATGATTTTTTGACCAAGCCAATTGCTCCAGCCCAATTGTGGCAAGCCATTCTGCGCTGGGTCAGCCCCAGAGAAGGGCTGCTAAGGCGGCCTGCGAGCGAGGCAATATTCACAACAAAGATGCCCCTGCATATAGATGGTCTCGACTGGCAGGCTGGGCTCTCGCTTATGGGCGAAAACTGGGATCTGTACGTGAAGACTCTCTGGAGTTTTTTCGAAACCCAGGGCAACGCCACTATGGTGATCGAGCGAACGATCGAAGAGAGAGACTTTGCAACTGCGGAACGCCTCGCTCACACACTCAAAGGACAGGCGGCCTATCTTGGTGCCAACGAATTGCGAAGAACTGCCTCTGCGCTGGAGGAATTGCTAGCAAAGCCGCAGAGCGACATTCGAGATATGCAACACGCGCTGCAGGCAACTGATGAGGCGCTGGACACGCTGCGAGAGTCAGTGCTTCGGCATTTTTCCCAAGAGGTGCAGAGTGATTCGGTGCAGCGGAACTCTCCTCGAGCAACGCTCGCACAATAGGGACTCGGTGCTTTATTGCAAACGACAAGTAGACAGCATCGAAATTCAGTTGGCCTTGTCCAGGCGCCTTAGCCGTGCATTCGGCGACTCGTCGGCCCAGCTCGGGACTTAATCGTTAATGCCCTAAGGTGGGTGTCGAACGAATGGGCCGGAGCCCACCAAAGCCTATATCAATTAGGACGAGGTACGCGCAGTCGCAGGTCGCATGTTTTGACTAATCTAAGAGCTCAGTCCACTCAGGCATTTCGCTGATCGCCCCACAATGTAAATGACAACATACATTTGTTTGGCATTGAATTGCAAGTGTAAGACAATGCAAACAATGCTTGAAAACGAAGAAATACAAGCTGTTGACAACAGGTTGGTGGGGGTTGGCACCAATATGTGATCTCAGTTTTCCGGGCAATGCCAAGCCTAGTTTCGCTCAATACCCTTGCAAAGTACCGTGGACCCGTATCCCCGCATCAACACCGCTACAGTTTCAGTGTGCTCACATCTCTACCTGGCGTGGAAATGGCTGCGTCTGAGGCAAGTCTTGCGCGTGGCTATGTCTGTCGGGCAGTTGGGGAGCAAGGTTGATTGCAAACTGCGCAAGATGTGGAAAGTTACACAGCCGCTACGCGGCGCCGTGTTGCCATTGATGGCGATCACGCATCGCAAAGCCCGGGCCACTCTTGTGCAAGCCCAAGACCCAGCGGCAAGTGTGATGGCTCGTGCGCGCAGCCTTGAGCATCAACTCCTGCATCGCTTTTTTGATGCGACGATGCGTAGCCTTGTGGTGCGCCGGCCCATCGGCCATCCCGCTATCCACCCAGCGTGCAGCCAAAGGCAAGGTCAGCGCAAAGTTAAATTCGCCCCCGTAAGCCGGGTGCTGCGCGCCCGGGCGCAGTGCCAGCTCCAAGTAGTAGCCCAGGCTGCCAAGGCACACCGCGCGGCGCGGGCAATAGCCCACCACGCTTGCATGCGTGCGTCCCACCGTTTGCTTGACAGTGCCGCGGTAGTCCATGGCGAAGGTATTCATATCACCCGAGGTGCGGCGACACTCGATGGAGCCAAAGTCTATGGGCTGCCCATTCGTAGGACTGTTCAGCAGCAAATCATTCATCAGGGTACCCAGCTGGACCCAAGAGGCGGCATTAGTGTGCACGCGTTGACCGAGAGTCGGGCTGGATATAAGCCCCCCCAGACTCAATGCACGCGTGAAGAAAGTGTGGTTCCAAAAGCCCTCTATCGCGTGGAAGGCGCTCTTGCCCAAACACAAGATGGGC
Organism: Rhodoferax aquaticus; assembly: GCF_006974105.1. Taxonomy (NCBI): domain Bacteria; kingdom Pseudomonadati; phylum Pseudomonadota; class Betaproteobacteria; order Burkholderiales; family Comamonadaceae; genus Rhodoferax; species Rhodoferax aquaticus. The sequence continues at coordinate 3,702,753 of NZ_CP036282.1, read as the reverse complement.
AGACAGAATTTGAGGATGCCGCTGTTGAAAGCGCTAGAACGCACGGAGCACTTTGCATCGGCCAATGCGTTGAATTTGACGCGCTTAAGGTATTTGCCGATGAAAGCCAGTCAGGCATATGCCTTGAGGTTTTAGGGCAGGTTATTGATTACAAAGTCGCCCCTGTTCACGCTCACTTTCTGGGTGAATATGAAAATGCGATTTCAGTCTTTGATTTAAATGAGGAATCCAGCATATTTTAACTCCCACGTCACGGTTTCAGGTTATCGCCTCCAGCAATTCCACGGTATTTTACTTAAAGCAATGGATGCTGATTGAAGTTCATTGGACTTTTATTTGTAATTAATTTTTAAATGAATACATTAAAAGATACATCATCAAGCCCCCATGTGCGTGTCGCATTTTTAGAAGATGACGATATCGTTGGGAATATTCTGATCAATGCTCTTACTGAGGCTGGTTTCGCTGTTGACTGGTTTAAAAGCGGCTTGGAGTGCATTCGCTCGATTCAACGACAGCAATACGCTGTTTGTGTTTTGGATTGGATGGTTCCAGACGTAGTGGGGCCAGATGTGTTGCGTGCTATACGTGAATCTCGAAAAAGTAGTGATCTTCCGATAGTTTTCGTGACATCCCGCGCAGAAGAACATGATGTCTTGTCAATGCTCGCGATTGGTGCAGATGATTACATTACAAAACCGGTCTCTGCGGCCATTCTTGTTGCGCGAGTTACTGCACTTTTGCGACGGAGTGGTCAGGCAACCCGTGGGCAAAAAAAGAGTTGGGGACCTTTGTGCGTCAACTTCAGCAGTCGGACCATATTTTTTGATGACGTAAAAATTGTTCTAACCAAGCGAGAAATGGAGCTTGCACTTTTTCTACTCGAAAACACAGAAAGATTATTGACCAGAACAATGCTTCTAAAGGCCGTTTGGCAGCACTCATCTACCGTTGAATCTCGCAAGATAGATGTATGTATAAGTACTTTGCGAAAAAAATTGAACCTAACGCCGACCTATGGATGGCAACTCTCGAGTGTATATGGAGAGGGCTATCGACTTGAGTGGATCGGTAAAAGTAGCTGATGTTGGTGGGCGATCTACTTTATTGTAATGATGTAATTTATGGGTTGATGAAGTGAATTCTTCAGTCTGTTAAATATAAATAATATGAACCACGCGAAGAAAAATATTCTAATCGTTGACGACACTATTCAGACATTGAGAATATTTTACGAATTCCTAAAAGATGAGTACGATATAAATATTGCAACAAGTGGTGAGGCTGCTCTGAAGCGAGTTGAGATAGGCAGTTGTCCAGACCTCATTCTTTTGGATGTAGTAATGCCAGGAGTAAATGGGTACGAAGTTTGTAAACGTCTGCGAGAAAAGGCTGAACTTCGGCATGTTCCAATTATTTTCCTCACTGGCAAATCATCGGATGAAGACAAAAAGAGAGGCCTTGAGGTTGGTGGTACAGACTTCCTTATAAAACCTGTGGGTCCTGATTTGCTTCTGGCCCAAGTCAAGACCCACTTGGAGGCCAAGATGTATGTCGATTCGCTTTCCAATAGAGCGAATTCTCTTGAGAAAGAGTTCGATAAGCGAGTAAAAGAGTTAGGTAGTATTCAAGATGTGGCTCTACAAGTTATGGCTTCATTGGTGGAAACACGCGCCAATGAAACCAGTGGGCACATGCTACGAGCACAGCATTACGTTAAACTACTATCCTTGGAGCTTAGTAAACATTCTAGCTATAAGGCGCAGTTGGATGATTTTACAATCAACGTATATATAAAGTCGGCCGCGCTTCATGATATTGGAATGTTTAGAATCCCACATCAGATTTTATTAAAACCTGGTGAGCTTGACTCCGATGAGTTCGCCATAATGAAGACACACACGATGCTTGGACGAGATGCGATAGAACTCGCAGAAATTTCTTTGGGAATAGAGGGGGGGGCTCTCACTACCGCCAAAGAAATCGCTCTAAGTCATCAAGAGAAGTGGGACGGCAGTGGCTATCCGCACGGATTGCGCGGCGAGGAAATTCCACTCTCAGCTCGAATTATGGCGGTTGCTGATGTTTATGATGCCCTGACTACGGGAAGAGTGTACAGGCCGCCAATGCAACATGATCTTGCGTCAGAAGTTATCATTGAGGGAGCTGGCTCCCATTTCGACCCACTTATCGTTTCTGCTTTTTCGAAAATAAAAAATGAATTTCGCTTGATTGCTGAACGCTTTTCTGATGAATGACTGATTGCAATGTGAATCAACTATTTTCCAATCGAGTTAAATCACATGTCAAAAAGTCGATTAATTGATAGCGGTGAAATCACGAGGTCAAGCACCTTATTGCGGGAAAAGTGAAATATTTGGTGGTTTATGATTTGCGCTGGATATTGAAGCATTCCATTCATCGGTATTTCCACAAAACATAGTTGTCCAGCACAGAATTGAATGTTTTCATGTATTCAATTTTGTCGTGCATTTTTTTGATGTAATCTCTGCGTACTATTTGGTTGAGCGTTTGTCAGTGCATGCCTTCATGAATTCATGCCATGGCAGGGGCGGTTGCAATTTGGATTCCACCCTTTGCTCGAAGCTTTTTTTGATTTTAGCTTAAGAAATCATAGGCGGATGGCCGCGTCCAAGTAGCAAAGATGCTTCATGTTTAACTCGGCAAAAAGTGGTCGAAAGCAAAAATCACGTGTTGATTTTCTCAAATGGAATGGCGCCGTATTGGATTTTTTAATTTCGCATTCGGCATTTATTGTTTGAGAGGCCTTAAATTGAGCCTTGCAATTTTGATGATTTTCCATATTATGTTCCTGCGCTAGGGTGTTTGAGTTAATCGCATTTGTATTTTTAGGAGTTGTGGCTCTCTTGGTCGTTTGATTAGAGATTTTTTGTGGGGTATCAACTTTCGAAGAAGCAAGGTTCCTAGTTATGTCTGATTTGTCAAAATATTCTCAATGCGAAGTGTCTGGCGTCTTTCTTTTTGGAATTAAGCAGGCGTTTCTTAATCTTTCTGTTTTGCCAAAGGGTGAAATGCTGCTTGAAGTGGGTGAAATTGATGTTTCGCATTGGTATCCCTATGATCAATTTCTGGAGTTGATCAGAAGAATTGATTTTGCCTTGCCGGAATCTTCAGAAAACATTCTCTTTGAGGCTGGCGCCAACTTGCTTAACGTATGGCCTACAAGTGGCAAAGACAATTCATCCGCGACTTCGTTTATTGATTGGATTAGCAGACGCGGACCCAATGACTATAACAATTATGTGCGTGGCGCTGATTTAAATGATGTTGGATGGTGCTCATTGCTTTCATTGGATAAAGTAAGTGGACATGCTCTTTACGACATGGTCATGCCACTTCGCCCGGAGTTTATTACCGGAGTGATTTATGCTGGGTGTAATATGTTTCGCGACATAGACTATGTTTCAGTAGACTGGAAGCCTAAGGTGTTTGGGCGTAATCCGTTCCTGAATAGGTTTACAGTGCGTGTGAAATTCAAGTTGAACCCGCGCTTGGCGCACAATGAAATTGAAGAAAAAATAGCTCGTTTACGACATAAGGATGAGCTGCCATTTGATGATCAGGAGTTAAAGTCTATCGCATGGCGTTATAAGTCACTTTGCGAGCAATTCGCTTTATTTCGTAGTTTCCATAAGGAAATTAACTATATATTGGCACATTCGCTGGAGGAGGGGCATCGCAGCCGTGAAGATCTGGAAATGGCTCGGAGAAAGGCTGACGAATCCGCTGCGGCAAAGGGTTTGTTTTTGGCCAATATGAGCCATGAAATGCGTACCCCAATGAATGCCATCATTGGGTTATCTGCGCTGGCGCTTAAAAACGAGATGCCCACACGGGTTCATGATTATTTGGAGAAAATTAGAGGTTCAGGCGAGCATCTGCTCGGAATAATTAACGATGTACTGGATATGTCCAAGATCGATGCGGGTAAGCTTCGTATTGATCACGTGCCTTTTGAGATCAATGAGGTGCTCGGCTATGTGGTAAACCTGATTGCTCAGAAGGCGGAAGCAAAGGGTCTTAAGTTAATTGTCGATATCAATCGGGATGTCCCTCGAATCATGGTGGGTGATCCGCTTCGGCTTCGCCAAATACTTATTAATTTTGCTGGGAATGCTATAAAGTTTACTTTCCAGGGGCAGGTGTGCATTAATTTGAATGTAATCGAGCAGACTGACTTTGATATCTTTCTTCGCTTTGAGGTTCGCGACACAGGCATTGGATTGAGCGAGGCGCAGATTGCAAACCTATTTCATAACTTCAGTCAAGCCGACAGTTCTATTACTCGACAGTTCGGAGGTACCGGTCTGGGACTGGCTATCAGCAAGAGTTTGGCGGAGGAAATGGGAGGGAAAGTAGGCGTCAATAGCACATTGGCATGTGGATCAACGTTTTGGTTTACCGTACGGCTAGGCAAGGCTTCAGCCGACAAAAGAGGGGCGTTTGCGGTCGGTATGGGCATGCGCGGCAAGGGGGTACTGGTCATCAGCGACGATGTGCACTCGACTCTGAATTTATGTGCAATGTGCGAGGACTTGGGGTTAATTCCAGAAATTGCGAGTACAAGGCAGGGCATTTTGGATGCCATTCAACCGGCCAACGTCCGGGTTAGTTCCATTGATTTCGTGATCACGGATTGGCCAATGTCGCAACCAGGCGTTTTGCGAGATATCGACGCTATTCGTTCACTTTCCGGTCGGTACATACCTCTCATATATATCAGTGCGCCTGACCAGCGAGCAGAAGATTCGAAGGTTATGCATGCTTTGGGCATGGTTCAGGTTCTTGCTAGGCCATTGAGCATTGCCGCACTCCAGGAAGCAATCGTGAGTTTCGAAGCGATGCCGGCGTCGCTACCTTCAATGGGATTCCGCAGCGACAGTCAAAACCTAGCAGGTGAACTCGAAGTTGCGTTGCAGCAAATCTGCGGTGCTCGGATTCTGTTGGTCGAAGACAATAGACTCAATCAGCAAGTAGCCTACGAACTGCTTACCGATGCGGGGTTTGTGGTGGATCTTGCCGAAGATGGCCAAAAGGCCGTCAATTGTGTGGAGGCTCGTGTGTTGGAAGAGCTTCCTTACGATCTGATTTTGATGGACATGCAGATGCCAGTCATGGATGGCGTTACTGCTGCTCGCCTGATTCGGCTGAACTATAGCGCAGCGGTCCTGCCCATTGTGGCGATGACGGCCAATGCGATGCAGGTCGACCAGGAGCGTTGTCTTGCTGCTGGGATGAATGACTTCTTGACTAAGCCGATTGCTCCAACGCAGCTTTGGAGGACTCTGTTGCGTTGGATAGCGTTGGGTGAAGAGTTGAAATCCCCAAGCGAGATGGCACAGACTTCAGCGCTACCGAATATGGCGATGCCCGAACAAATCGAGGGCTTGGACCTCAAGACTGGTCTAATGCTTATGGGCAATAACCAAAGCCTCTATCTCAAGACATTGGCTACATTTGTGTCTACCCAGTCGAATGCCATAAAGTCTATTAGCAAGGCTGTTTCTTCGAATGACGTCACAAGCGCGGCAGATCAGGCACATACGCTCAAAAGTCACGCCGGATACCTAGGTGCTAAGCAGCTGGAAAAGGTGGTTAGAGAGCTGGAAGACATTTTCAGAGATCCCAAACGAACGACAAAAGCGACCGATGAGTGTCTGGCGACTGCAGCGGCAACATTGGAGGCGCTTCTGACGGCTGTACGTTTTGCATTCCCCAGCGGCTTGCCGTTGCCAACACTTGAAATTGAACGGCCGAGTAGGATTAGACTTGACCCGCTTTCGTAGGCCTATTTCAACTGTCGGTTCGAAGTTGCTCGAATGCCAGCGGGCTCAACGGGTCGAGGTGACTGTGCCTGCGGACTCGATGGTAGAAACTCATCGCTGCCAAACTGGCTGCCCTGATCTGAATGAATCATCACAGGGGTTTGTGGCTGTCTGCGCCCTGCCGCCATCATCAGCGCATCCAATACCAGTTTGGTGGCCATGGTGGACTGCATTGGCCAGCCCACGACTGCTTGTGAGTGCAGGCCGATCACGACGCTCAAATCCAGCCAACTCTCATAGGCTCGTATGTAGGGGATATCGGTTCCCCAAACCTGATTGGGCTGGGCGGCTGTGAGCTCACGCTGCAATCGCTTGGGTGCGGTCGCGGCCGACAACAACACCTGAAAAAAGGGGGGGCTTTCCACTGACCCCCTTGAAACTGGCGAAAACACCCTTATCATTAGCACTCGTAGGAGTTGAGTGCTAACACTTGGCTTCTCAAGTGAATGTGTGCTGATGTTGTTGAACGTCGGCGCTAGTTTTCCACTGTTTCAAAACCTAGGAGATTCCTCATGAAACTGCGTCCTTTGGCAGATCGCGTAATTGTTAAGCGCGTCGAAAACGAAACCAAAACTGCCTCTGGCATCGTGATTCCTGACAGCGCTGCTGAAAAGCCTGATCAAGGTGAAGTCTTGGCTGTGGGCCCAGGCAAGCGCAATGACAAGGGCGAAATCGCTGCGTTGACCGTGAAGATCGGTGACCGCGTTTTGTTCGGCAAGTACAGCGGCCAAACCGTCAAGGTGGATGGCGATGAGCTGTTGGTCATGAAAGAAGACGACCTGTTCGCAGTGGTCGAGAAGTAATCTAATTACTATCAAATTTATAGCTGGTTGCGCAATATCTGTGCGCGCTAGCAGTCAATTTAACTTAAATATCTTAGGAGCCTAACATGGCAGCAAAAGACGTAATTTTCGGCGGCGAAGCCCGCGCACGCATGGTTGAAGGCGTGAACATTTTGGCCAACGCGGTCAAAGTGACACTGGGCCCCAAGGGCCGTAACGTGGTTCTGGAGCGTTCTTTCGGCGCCCCAACCGTGACCAAGGACGGTGTGTCCGTGGCCAAGGAAATCGAACTCAAAGACAAGCTGCAAAACATGGGTGCGCAGATGGTTAAGGAAGTGGCATCCAAGACTTCTGACAACGCGGGTGACGGTACGACTACCGCTACTGTGTTGGCTCAAGCCATCGTTCGCGAAGGCATGAAGTACGTAGCCGCTGGCATGAACCCCATGGACCTGAAGCGCGGTATCGACAAGGCTGTTACTGCTTTGATTGAAGAGCTGAAGAAGGCTTCCAAGCCCACCACCACTTCCAAGGAAATCGCCCAAGTCGGTTCCATCTCTGCTAACTCTGACGCCTCCATCGGCGACATCATCGCTAACGCGATGGACAAAGTGGGCAAAGAAGGCGTGATCACTGTGGAAGACGGCAAGTCTTTGCAAAACGAGTTGGACGTGGTCGAAGGCATGCAATTCGACCGCGGTTACTTGTCTCCTTACTTCATCAACAACCCAGAAAAGCAAGCTGCTTTGTTGGACAACCCCTTCGTGTTGTTGTTTGACAAGAAGATCAGCAACATCCGTGACTTGCTGCCTACATTGGAGCAAGTCGCTAAGGCTGGCCGTCCTTTGTTGATCATTGCTGAAGATGTCGAAGGCGAAGCCTTGGCAACTTTGGTGGTGAACACCATCCGCGGCATCTTGAAGGTTGTGGCTGTTAAGGCTCCTGGCTTCGGTGACCGTCGCAAGGCCATGTTGGAAGACATCGCTATCTTGACCGGTGGCAAGGTCATCGCAGAAGAAATCGGCCTGTCCTTGGAAAAAGTGACTTTGGCTGACTTGGGTTCTGCTAAGCGTATCGAAGTGGGCAAAGAAAACACCATCATCATCGACGGTGCTGGTGCTGCTGCTGACATCGAAGCCCGCGTCAAGCAAGTGCGCGTGCAAATCGAAGAAGCGACTTCCGATTACGACCGTGAAAAGCTGCAAGAGCGCGTGGCCAAGTTGGCTGGCGGTGTTGCCGTGATCAAGGTGGGCGCTGCTACCGAAGTCGAAATGAAGGAAAAGAAAGCCCGCGTAGAAGACGCATTGCACGCGACCCGCGCTGCTGTGGAAGAAGGCATTGTGGCTGGCGGCGGCGTGGCTCTGTTGCGCGCTAAGCAAGCGGTGGGCGCCATCAAGGGCGACAACGCGGACCAAGACGCTGGTATCAAGCTGGTGTTGAAGGCGATCGAAGCGCCTCTGCGCGAGATCGTGTACAACGCTGGCGGCGAAGCGTCTGTGGTGGTGAACGCTGTGTTGGCCGGTAAGGGCAACTACGGCTTCAACGCTGCGAACGACACCTACGGCGACATGATCGAAATGGGTATCTTGGACCCCACCAAAGTGACACGTACTGCATTGCAAAACGCAGCTTCCGTGGCATCTTTGATGTTGACCACCGAGTGCATGGTGTCTGAGTCTCCAAAGGACGACGCACCCGCTGGCGGCGGCATGCCTGATATGGGTGGCATGGGCGGCATGGGCGGCATGGGCATGTAATTGCCAGCCGCTGGGGGGCGCAAGCCCTCTTGCTGCGTCGGGTAATTCCGACCATAACCCATTGAAGACCCCGCAAAGCCTAGACTTTGCGGGGTCTTCTTATTTCTTACCAACCTGAAAGCAATACATGTCAGAAGTTATTCAAAAGCTGCAATGGCGCTATGCCACCAAAAAGTTTGACCCTAGCCAAGTGGTCCCCCAAGACAAGGTGGAGCGGATTTTGGAAGCAGCGCGTTTGGCGCCTACTTCCAGCGGCCTGCAGCCCTTTGAAATCATCGTGATCCGCAATGCGGCACTGCGTGAGCAAATCAAGCCCATTGCCATGAACCAAGGCCAGATCACGGACTGCTCCCACCTCTTGGTGTTTGCGGCGTGGGACACCTACACCGCGGAGCGCATCAACACCTTTTTTGACCTGACCAACTCCGAGCGTGGCTCCACCAACGAAGGCTGGGAAAACTACCGCAAGTTCTTGCTGGGTGCCTACCCTGGCCGTGACTCCGAGGTGAACTTCCAACACGCTGCCAAGCAAGCCTACATTGGCTTGGGCGCCGCGCTGATTGCGGCTGCGTTTGAAGGCGTGGACAGCACCCCTATGGAAGGCTTTGACCCCAAAGCTTTGGACGAACTCTTGGGCCTGAAAGCACGCGGCTTGCGCAGCGCTGCCATCATGCCTCTGGGCTACCGCCAGGCGGACCAAGACTGGTTGGCGAGTCTGAAGAAGGTCCGCCGTGCCCGTGCGGACTTCATCACTGAAATCAACTAAACCCTGTTGATGTTTCGCGCCGCTTTAGCCCAACACAGGCGCTAAAGCGGCCCGCGCCTGCAGCGCCGCCGCGCGCACATGGCATTCTTCTTCATGGTCATTTACCAAGCCCATGGCCTGCATCAAGGCGTACATGGTGGTGGGGCCTACAAACTTGAATCCGCGTTGCTTGAGGTCTTTGGACAAAGCCACCGACTCGGGCGACTGCGTCATGCTGCGCAGTGCCTCCCGGGTGATGCGCGCAGGGCGTGCGGTGGGTGAGGGCTCAAACTTCCAAAAATAGTGTGCCAGCGAGTCTTGTGACTCCAAGAGCTTCTCCGCGCAGCGCGCGTTGTTGATGGCTGCTTCAATCTTGCCCCGGTGCCGCACGATGCCGGCATCTGCCACCAACCTTTCCACGTCCGCATCACCAAACCGGGCCACACGGGCAATGTCAAAGTCGGCAAAGGCCGCGCGAAACGCTTCACGCTTCTTCAAAATGGTGATCCAACTCAAGCCCGACTGGAACCCCTCTAGGCACACCTTTTCAAACAAGCGCGTGTCTTGGTGCACCGGAAAGCCCCACTCCGTGTCGTGGTAGTCGCGGTAGAGCTGCGAGTCATCGCACCAAAAGCAGCGGTGCGGCGTGGGGCTAGAGGATGCTGTCATAGTGCTTGAGAGGGCTTGCTATAGGTTTGGTAGCTGTTTGCGCAATAGGGATGTGCGCTAGAGGCCTATTTGCCTAGTATGTGCGTGAGCTGAGCACGCGCATCGTCAGCCGTTTTGAAGTGGATGCCGTGCCAACCGCGTGCCTGCGCTGCGGCGATGTTGGGCAACAAGTCGTCCAAGAACACGGTGTCTTGCGGCCTAAGCCCATAGCGCTCTTCCAGCGTTTGGTAGATCGCCGGTTCAGGCTTGATTTGCAGCACATCGCCCGAGAAGACGCCGCCGTCAAAGCGCTTAAGAAACCCATGGCGCGCCTCCAACACACGGGCATAGGGCACAGGCATGTTGGAGAGGTAATACAGGCGCACGCTGGGGTCAGACTGGCGGCGCGCGTGCAGGTCTTCCAGTAGTTGCACGCTGTCTGCCATGGGCACCAAGTAGTCACCAATGCCATGCACTAAGTGGTGCAGCGCTGCGCGGTCAAGTTGTAGGCGTTCGGCGGTGCGGGTGATGACCTCGTCAATATGCAGCGTGCCCCGGTCAAAGGCTTGCCAGTCGGCGTGGGCAAACATTGCGTGGGCCAAATGCCCGGCTTGCGCCGTGGTGGCTGCTTGCGTGGGGAAGTGCTGCGCGGCCAAGACCACAGGCTGCCAGGTAAACAGCACCGCGCCAAAATCAAAAACAATGTTCATTCGTCTGCTTTCAGGTGTTCGCCCAAGCATCCGCTTGTGCGTTCGAAGGGAAGAGGGGGCACATACCGTGCGGGGCAGCCAGGGGCTCAAGCTGCCGACTGGGGCAAGGAGGGACTGGCCTGCACCGACGCCATTTTGACAGCCCGTTGCAGCGCAAGCTTGAGCCCTTTGGCACGGCACTGGCTGATGTTGACCGTGGGCGTGTCGTGCCATTGCGCGCATTCAACCAGCGCCTGGGCCACGGCCTTGATTTGCAGCTCAGACCACGGCCTAGGGCCTTGGCAGTGCAGTGCTTTCACTTCAAAAACACCTTCGCTGCGGTGGGCCTTGGCGTCAAGCCGGCCTATGAGTTCGCCCTGGCACAAAATCGGCAGAACAAAGTAGCCATAGACCCGTTTGGGTTCCGGCGTGTAGCACTCCAAGCGGTAGTCAAAGTCAAACAGTGTGGATGCGCGCTCGCGGTCCCACACCACTGGGTCAAAAGGCGAGAGCAGGCTTGTGTGGCTGGCCAGCAATTGCCCCTTGAGTGCTTTTTTTAGCAGCGCGGCATGGGCGCTATGCACATAGCCCGGCGCATCCCAGCCCTCCACGTCTACCCGGACCACGGTGCCGTCTGCTACCAAGGCGTCGAGGTCAGCATCTTTAAGTCGGGGCTTGAGGCGGTAGTAGTCGTTGACCCACCGGGCTTGGCATATGCCCAGCGCGGCAATAGATTGGGTGATGAACTGCTGGTGCGCCTGCACACCGGTGGGGGCGTGGCCCCCTTGTTCTGCAAGCAAGGCTTCGGGCGCTACGCGCGAGGTGAGGTCGTAGACCCGGTGGAATTTGTCCCGCTGCCGCACCATGAGTTCGCCGCGGCCAAACAGGGTTTCTAGCCAACGTTTCTCGTCTTTCCAAGCCCACCAAGCACCGCCTTTGCTGCCCTCAGGTCGTTCAAAGTCAGACGATTTGACGGGGCCATTCGCTGCAATGTGCGCCAGCAGCTTATCCAGATGGGGGCGTTGGGTGGCATGCAGCGCTTCTGCTTTGCCCAAGCCCCAGTGCTTGCGGCCGTCGCGGTTGTACGCGCGGTGGTGCAGTAGGTCAGAGGCGGGTGCAAAGCAAGCTTCGTGGGCCCAGGTTTCAAACAACTGCCCTTGGGCCAAGGCGTCTTCAAGCCACTGGCGCGGGTAGTGGCCCAACCTAGAAAACAAAACCAAATAGGGGCTGCGCGCCACCACATGGATGGTGTCAATCTGCAGCAGCCCCATGCGCTGCACGCTGGCCGCCACATCGGAGCGCTTGGCAGCACGCGCGGGCGCTTGCAGCAAGCCCTGCGCTGCGAGGTGCAGGTTGCGGGCTTGCTGCTGTGTGATCATGGTCAATGGTGTGGAAGCGAAGCGGCACGGCGGGATGTTGCGGCGGGCGATTTTTGCGCGTTTGGCAGTATGAGCCCGCCGCAATGTCCCGTTGTGTCGCCCTCCACGAAGGTCAAGCCCGCAAACGCGCCAATAAGCCCGCCGTAGAACCGTCTAGCCCCGTCGCATCTCCCGAGGCCAAGCGGGGTTCAATGTCTTTGGCCAAGACCTTGCCCAGCTCCACGCCCCATTGGTCAAAGCTATTAATACCCCAGAGGCTACCGCTGACAAACACCCGGTGTTCTTGCAGCGCAATCAATGCACCCAACGAGGCAGGCGTCAAGTCATCCAATAGCAAAAAGGTGCTGGGGCGGTTGCCGGTGAAATGCTTGTGGCCTCCAATATCACTTTTCCCCACCATCAAGGCCTGCGCCTGCGCCAGCACGTTGGCCAGCAGCATGGGGTGGTGGCCCTTCAAATCGTGGCGTGCTTTTTTGACGGCGATGAATTCCACGGGCACCACTTCGGTCCCTTGGTGCAACATCTGGAAGTAGGCGTGCTGGCCATTGGTGCCAGGCTCACCCCACAAGACCGGGCAGCTGTCAAACGGCAGGGCCTCGCCAGCAGCATCCACACGCTTGCCGTTGCTTTCCATCTCTAGCTGTTGCAGGTAGGCGGGCAGGCGGCGTAGCGCGCTGTGGTAGGGCGCAATGCTGCGGCTGCTGAAGCCGTGGAAATTGCGGTACCACACGTCCAAGAGCCCCAGGCGCACCGGCAAGTTGCTTTCTAGCGGCGCGGTGCGGAAGTGTTCATCCATGGCATGCGCGCCTGCCAGCAAATCGCGGAAGCACGCTGCGCCAATCGCAATCGCAATCGGCAAGCCAATGGCAGACCACATGGAGTAACGCCCGCCCACCCAGTCCCAAAAGCCAAAGGTGGTGGTAATGCCAAAGGCATTGGCCGCCGCCACGTTGGTCGTGAGGGCCGCAAAGTGGCGGGCAATGTCGGAGCCACCTTGCGATTCAAACCATGCCTTGGCGGAGGCCGCGTTTGTCATGGTCTCAATGGTGGTGAAGGTCTTGCTGGCGATCAAAAACACCGTGCTCTCGGGCTTGAGCTGGGGCAGCTTGGCGGCGAGCTCGTGGCCGTCCACATTGCTCACAAAGTGCATGCGTTTGCCGCTGGTGGCAAATGCGTCTAGCGCCAGCACGGCCATTTGCGGGCCAAGGTCAGAGCCGCCAATGCCGATGTTCACCACGTCGGTAATCGCGCCATCCGCGCGCACGATTTCGGCATAGGCCAGCATGGCGTCCAACGTGCTATGCACCTTGGCTAACTCATCTGCTATAAAAGTGCTAGCTGCTTGCGCAGTATTGGTGGGCGCAGAGGCCGGTTTTCGCAACAAGGTGTGCAAAACCTCGCGGCCTTCGGTGGCGTTGATTTTTTCGCCAGCGAACATGGCATCGCGGTGCTCTAGCACGCCGCTTTGGCGCGCCAAGTCGAACAGCAAGCCTTGGGTTTGCGCGTCCAAGCGGTTCTTGGACAAGTCGGCAAACACATAGGGCGCCTCTTGGCTAAAGGTCGCAAAGCGTTGGGCGTCAGCCGCAAAGGCGTTACGCAGGTCAAACGCTTGTCCGCTAGCCTTGTAGGCAGCTTGTAGCGCACCCCAGGCCGGGGTGCGGTCGCAACGGGTACGCGCCATGCTTTAGGCCCCTAGCAAGAGCTGGTCGAGCTTTACGGCGTCTACGCAGAAACCGCGAATGCCTTCGGCCAGTTTTTCCGTGGCCATGGCGTCTTCGTTCATTGCCAAGCGGAAACTCTTTTCGTCGTAAGACACATGCTGCAAGTCCAAAGCCTGTGCGGCTTGCGCGCTGAGCGCTGGAGCCAAAGGCGCCTCGCTAGCAGCCAAAGACGCTAGCAGCTCAGGGCTGATGGTCAAGAGGTCGCAGCCTGCCAAGGCGGTAATTTGGCCTACGTTGCGAAAGCTCGCGCCCATGACTTCGGTTTGGATGCCAAACTTTTTGTAGTAGTTGTAGATGGCGGTTACGGACTTCACGCCCGGGTCATTGGCCAAGGTGTTGTCGGCTTCTACCCATGCGGCCCCGGCAGACTTTTTGTACCAGTCGTAAATGCGGCCCACAAACGGGGAAATGAGTTGCACCTTGGCTTGGCCGCAGGCCACCGCTTGGCAAAACGAGAACAGCAATGTCAGGTTGGTGTGAATGCCTTTGCGCTCCAGTTGGGCAGCAGCTTGGATGCCTTCCCACGTGGACGCTACTTTGATGAGCACGCGGTCGGTATGCACGCCTTGGGCTTGGTAGAGCTCAATCAAGCGCTCACCACGGGCTACAGTGGCTTCGGTGTTAAAGCTCAGGCGGGCGTCGACTTCGGTAGACACACGACCGGGGATGATGTTCAAAATCTCGCAGCCAAAACGCACCAGCAGGCGGTCCATGATTTCGTCCAGCGGGCGACCACGGAATTGGTTCACCGTGTCTTTGAGCAAAGGCGCGTAGTCGGCTTTTTGCACCGCCTTCAAGATCAAGGACGGGTTGGTGGTGGCGTCTTGCGGCAGGTAAGCCCCCAGCTGTTTGAAGTCACCGGTGTCTGCCACTACGGTGGTGAATTGTTTGAGCGCGTCGAGTTGGTTCATGGTGGCCATTCAGAGCGAAATATTGCAAAAAGTTGGGGAAAACAGCCTTGAATTATGGTTGAAACAAAGTTACATTACAACGTCATTATTTATGTAACTCGAAATCATGAGCTTTGATCTAGTCTTGTTTGGTGGTACCGGTGATTTGGCTTGGCGCAAGCTCATGCCCGCCTTGTTTCAAGCCTTTCGCCATGGCACGCTGCCAGAGGGCGGACGCATCATCGGCGTAGGCCGTGATGACCTGAGCCATGACCAGTACCGGTCGCTCATTCAGTCCCGTTTTGACAAGGTGGACCTGGCCAAACGCCCCAGCGCCGAAGAATTTGCCCGCTTTGCAGCCTTGTTGGAATTTGTGCGCATGGACCTGTCCAAGCCCGCCGACTACGCCCGCTTGGCCAGCACCTTGCAAGAGCGCAATGCCGACACCGTGGTGTTGTACGTGGCAACGGCGCCCTCCCTGTTCACCACTGTGTGCGAACAACTAGGCGCCGTAGGCCTCAACAACGCCAAAACCCGCGTGGTCTTAGAGAAGCCCTTGGGCCACGACCTCGCCTCCAACCGCGCGATCAACCAAACGGTGCGCGGCATCTTTGAAGAAAACCAAGTTTTCCGTATCGACCACTACCTGGGCAAGCCTGCGGTGCAAAACTTGTTTGCTCTGCGCTTTGGCAACGCCTTGTTTGAGCCGCTGTGGCGCCGTGAGCACATTGCCAACATCCAAATCACCATTGCCGAAGACCTAGGCGTAGAGAGCCGTGGTGCGTTTTACGAGACCACCGGTGCCCTGCGTGACATGGTACAAAACCACGCCTTGCAGTTGCTGTGCGCTATTGGTATGGAGCCGCCCATTAACTCGCATGCCGATGCCATTCGCGATGAAAAACTCAAGGTACTGCGTTCCTTGAAGCCTTGGACCCAAGAGTCTTTGTCGCAAGATGTGGTGCGCGGCCAGTACGCTAGCGGCACCAGCGGCGGTGGCAAAGTGCCAGGCTACCGCGAAGAGCCAGGTGTGAATCCCCAAAGCAACACCGAGACCTTTGTGGCACTGCGCACCGAGATTTCCAATTGGCGCTGGGCGGGCGTGCCGTTTTACATCCGCACCGGCAAACGTTTGGCGGGGCGCGATGCGCGTATCGTGGTGAACTTTCACCCCACACCGCACGCCATTTTCAACTCGCAAATCGGCATGGCCAACCGTTTGGTAATTAACTTGCAGCCCAAAGACGGCTTGGAGTTGCACCTCTTGGCGCAAGGCCAAGACAACCGCAAGACCACGCATGCAGCCGGCCAGTCTTTGGTGCCCGTGCAGCTGGACTTGGACTTTGATAAACGCTTCGGCTCGGGCCGGGTAGGCGCGTATGAGCGCTTGCTGCTGGACGTGATTGACGGGCGTTTGAATTTGTTTGTGCGCAGCGACGAGCAAGAAGAAGCTTGGCGTTGGGTGGAACCCATGCTGGAGTTCTGGGCCAATGACGCCCAAGGCCCACGCTTGTACAACTCTGGCACTTGGGGGCCCAGTGCCTCAAGCGCCATGATTGCGCGCGACGGGTTTTGCTGGAGCGAAGAGAGCTGATCTTTTCGCACAAAGGACACACCATGCTAGATCGAATCAAAGCCTCCCTACCTTCCTTGGCTCCCGCTGAGCAACGCGTGGGCAAGCTGTGCTTGGCCGATCCGCGTGCGTTTGCCAAACTGCCGGTCAGTGAACTGGCCGACCGCTCCCATGTGAGTAAACCCACGGTGGTGCGTTTTTGCCGCAGCGTGGGCTACGATGGTTTGGCTGACTTCAAGCTCAAACTCGCTGGCACGGTGAACGAAGGCGTGCCCTTCATCCACCGTAGCGTGGATGCGGACGACAAAATCAGCGACGTTACGGTCAAGGTCATCGACAACACCGTGGCCGCGTTTTTACGTTACCGCAATGACGCATCGACCGTGGCCATTGAGAAAGCGGTGTTTGCCTTGGTGGAGGCCTACAAAGAGGGCCGCCAAATTCAGTTCTTTGGCGTGGGCAACTCAGGCATCGTGGCACAAGACGCGCAGCACAAGTTCTTTCGCCTAGGCATCAACACCACGGCGTACAGCGACGGCCACATGCAGGTCATGAGCGCGTCCATCCTGGGCCCTGGCGACTGCGTGGTGGTGATCAGCAACTCCGGCCGCACCCGCGACCTGATGGACGCGTGCGACATTGCCCGCAAAAACGGTGCCACCACTATTGTGATTACCGCCAGCGGCTCGCCCTTGGCCAGCGCGGGCAACATCCACTTGTGTGCCGACCACCCAGAGGGCTTTGACCGCTACAGCCCCATGGTGTCGCGCCTCTTGCATTTGATGATCGTAGACATCTTGGCCACCAGCGTGGCGCTGCGCATTGGCGGGGACAAGCTGCAACCCCTGTTGCGTGAGATGAAGCACAACCTACGTAACAAGCGCTACGCTTGATTGTGTCAGGGGCGAAAGGGCTGCTGGCGCGCATGGGATATGCGCAAGCAGCTATATAAACAGTAGCAATTTGCGCATTGTCTATGGCGCTCCCGAGCCTTGCATCGGCATGGCTTGCTCAACCAAACTGGCAAACAAAGCCGCTCCCAAAGGCAGCACCTCGTCGTTAAAGTCGTAGCGGTTATTGTGCAAATAGCAAGAGCTTGGGCCGGACTCTGTGCCTTGCCCCAAGCGGAAATAGGCCCCCGGTTTGGCTTGCAGCATGAACGAGAAATCTTCCGCCCCCATGCTGGGCTCCAGATTGCGCACCACCTTGGCCTCGCCCAGCAGAGAAGCAGCCACATCCCCAGCAAACTGCGCCTCAGCCGCCGTATTGATGGTGGCGGGGTACATGCGCTCAAAGGTGACTTGTGCGGTGGCACCAAAGCCAGTAGCAACGGCAGTGCAGAGCTCATGCAAGCGGCGCTCGACCAAGTCTTGCACCAATGGGTTAAAGGTGCGCACCGTACCCACCAGCGTGGCCGATTCGGGCACCACACTCATGGCGTTGATGTCTCCCGCCTGCATGGCACACAGGCTGATGACGGCGCTGTCAATGGCCTTCACATTGCGCGACACAATGCTTTGCACTGCCGTGATGATGTGGGCCGCCACCAGCACCGGGTCTACGGTTTGGTAGGGGTGCGCGCCGTGGCCACCGCGCCCGGTAATCTCTATCGTCACGCGGTCTGCCGCCGCGCACATCGCACCGGGGTTGATACCCACGGTGCCGGGGGGCATGGCAGGCCAGTTGTGCATGGCGTAGACCGACTGAACCGGGAAGCGTTCAAACAAGCCGTCTTCCATCATGGCGCGCGCACCCGCATAGCCTTCTTCCCCCGGCTGAAAAATCAAAACGGCGGTGCCGCTGAAGTTGCGCGTCTCAGCCAAGTACCGTGCGGCGCCAACCAACATCGCCGTGTGTCCATCGTGCCCGCAGCCGTGCATCAAGCCCTGCTTGGTGGATTGCCAAGGCACCTCGCTGCCCTCGGCCATGGGCAGCGCGTCCATATCGGCCCGCAGCCCAATCATTGGGTGGGGCAAGGTGGACGCGGCTTTGCCGCCACGTCCTTCAATCACGGCCACCACCCCCGTCTTGCCCAAGCCAGTGTGAATTGCGTCCACCCCGCACACCTTGAGCGACTCAATGACCCGTGCCGAGGTGTACACCTCTTCAAACCCCAGCTCAGGGTGGGCATGCAAGTCCCGACGCAATGCGGTGAGTTCTGGGTGGAGTTCTGCCATGCGTGAAAACACACGGCTATGGGGAGGGTGAAATTGCAGTGCCATACCCTGAGCATAAAACGGATAGGCGCAAAAAAGCCCCACGCTGTGCGGGCAGTGGGGCTCAGAGATCGAAAAAACCTAAGCGCTGTGTGCGCTTAAGGGAGCTTAAAACGCCTTCAGCAAACGAATGCGGTACTCGTTGGTGTTGGAGGCGGTCTTGCGCAAACTAGCTACTGGGTTGACGCGCTCTGGATCTTTCACATCGTAAACACCGTAGCTCACATTAATGGTTGTGAGCTTGCTCAATGCGTAGTCCATACCCACTGCAACACCGCTACGCGCCGCAGTACCCTTGACATCAGCTGTTGTCAGAGAAGCAACGGCCGCACCTAATGTTCCACCCGCAGAGTCTGCACGGATGCCGTCACCCAGTGATTTACTGTCGTCGCCTTTTTGTGCGTAGATCAGGCCGAACGTGGCTGCACCAGCGGGAACAGTCAAGCCGACAACAGTTTCATTTGCCCAGCCTTTGGTTTTTGTGCTAAATCCAGCACCAACTTTGAAGCTACCAAAGTCATAGGAGCCAGAGATGTTGGTGCTTTGGCGTCCTTCGTAGCCGGCTTTGAAAAGTGCAGCGGCACTGGCATCTTGCAAGGAGCTGATGCTCAATGAATCTTGGCCAATGGACATGCCTACAGAAATCGGGCCATTGTCGTAGCTCGCGTTGAGCGAAACGTGTTGCAAGGGGCCGCCACCACCGCCAGGGCCGCCTGCAATTTTGTTTCCGGCTGCGCCGCCAGTCAAAGCCCCCATCGCGCCGAATGCGTCAGCTAGGTCATTGACATCTTTTGAACCGCTTTCCGAGTATGCAGCTCCAACCACAATTCCCGCTAGGCGGGTGTTGAACGCAATAACGTCGACATTGTTGCCGCCACGAATGACTTCGCCATCAAAGCCTGTAGGAAGGGAAACAGGAGCATCCGCCCAGCCACGCCCAATGATGCTGTTGCTTGCATCCAAAGCGCCCATTGTGATTAGCCCCACTGGTGTCATCAAGTTCAAAGTAGCGTCGCGTGCGCTCAAGGCCGTATCACGGCCGCGGAGCAACATTTCGGACTTGGCGGTAATGGAGTAGCCTGCGCCCAAGTCTTCTTTTGCGGTGAAGGTGATGTGGCCATCGGTCATTTGCAAGCCGTGCACTGCCTTAGGCGTGGTGCGGTCTTTTTGGTAACTCATGCCCAATGCGCCAGACACCGTAACTTGCGCAAAAGAAGCGCCAGAAGCCGCTAAAACGGCCAACGCGACGAGTGATTTTTTCATAAATACGTCTCTTGTAAATGTTATGAGATAGATAACGAAGCCAAAGACACTTAATCAAAGTATCAGAGGTCAGCATACCCACCATGCAGCGAAGTGACCTTAGCGTTACTACTAGGTTAGATGCGGCGCCCTACGAATTGTCGAGTTTTTACAACAGGGTTTTGATACGTGCAGACGAAAAAAAACCCGCTACCGAAGTAACGGGTTTGCTTCAAACCATCAGCTGGCAAAAGCCAGCGTCAAATTAGAAGGACTTCAACAAACGAATGCGGTATTCGTTGTCGATAGGGCTGTTGTTCAAGCCAGAGTACATGCCGTAGCTTGCGTTCAGAACTGTCAACTTGCTCAGTTTGTAGTCAATACCAATAGCTGTTGCGCTGACAGAGTTTACGGCTGTGTTGAAGTAAGCAGCGTCTGTAGACACGGATGCACGGTTAGAGTAGATCAAGCCAACAGTTGCAGCAGAGCTCAAAGGAGCAGCCACGCTGAATGTTGTTTGTGTAGGCGCATTGTGGTTAGCTGTCTTGATACCAGCGCCAATTTTGGCAAAGCCAAAATCGTAGCTAGCGGACAGGCTGGTGGTAGCCAAACCGTCGTTGAAAGCCGCTGGCGAGAAAGCGGTGTTTGCAGCGTTGTCAGCCTTGACAGTGCGGTAGTCAATGCCAATAGCCAAGGCGCCTGCAGCGTAGTCAGCAGACAACAGGTAGTAGTTCACGCCACCAACGTTACCGCCAGTGCTGTTGGCAGTGCCAGCAGCTGCGCCTGGTGCAACACCGGACACTTCATTGTAAGAAGCGCCCAGAGTCACTGCGCCCAAAGGCAAGCTCACAGCAGCTGTGTCCACATTGTGGCAAGAACCGTCCAATGTGAATGTAGAGTAGTCCAATGGCGCGCCAGCGGTGCCAGCGTCATGGCCAGTAGCCAAGGACACAGGTGCACCAGCTACGTTGTCGATACGTGTGCAACGCTCAATTGCGCCCAACTGCAAAGTAGCTGCTTTAGTAGCCAAAGTCAAAGAAGCGTCACGTGCGCTCAATCCGGTGTCACGGCCCTTCAAGTTGAAAGACTGAGCTGCAGTCAAAGACATGCCGCCGCCCAAATCTTCCTTGGCTTCGAAGTTAATCTTGCCATCGGTCATTTGCATGCCTTTGGTAGCAGCTGTGCCAGGAGTAGTTGCGTTCTTTTGGAAGCTGAATCCCAAAGCGCCGGACACAGTAACTTGCGCGAAGGAAGCGCCTGAAGCAGCCAATACTGCCAATGCGACGAGTGATTTTTTCATTGAAGACTCTCAATAAGGGTTAAAGAAACAGAAAAATTGTCAATCAAGTTTTCTGATCAAGGCAACTAAACGCCTGAAAGAATTTCACCACGAAAACTCAAGGGTGTTAATCATTTGTGATGGGTAATTTTGTAAAGTGACACAAAAACGCAACACATTGCTGACTTGAGTGCCACTCACAGAATCACTTTCCAAACAAAAAAGCCTCCCGCTTCCGCGAGAGGCTTTTGCCTTGCTAAGTCAGCAGTTTCAAAGTCTTAGAAAGACTTCATCAAGCGCATGCGGTACTCATTTTCGTACTGGGCTTTAGCACCGGTAAGTGAGTTTGCACCAGCGCCTGTGTGTTGTGCCGCGGTGACATTGAAGCTCGTTGTCTTGCTCAAAGCGTAGGTTGCTCCAACGGCCAAGTAGGTGCGTGAATCGTCACCGTTGGCAACACCATAAACAGCAGAAGCTGCACCTTTAGCGGCAGCGTCAAGGTCTGGGTTGCCTTGTGCGGCACGGTTGGCGTAGTCGATGCCGAAGGTCAATGCGCCAACTGGCACGGCCAAGCTCAGCAGGTATTGGTCTGCGGCGGATTTGTTCTTGACTTGAAATCCTGCGCCGACTTTCGCAACACCAAAGTCATAGGAGCCAACCAAGCGAGTACGGCTTCCACCATCTGCGTAGGATCCAAACCCAGCCACGGTGGTTGTTGGTGATACTGCTAGCCCCGCGGTTTTGTCCGCTTGGTAAGCGGTGTGATCCAAGCTAACCATCAGAGGACCAGAGCTGTAGGTTCCTCCAACGACCCAAGCGGTCACAGTGCTTGCCACCCCAGCGCCTGGAACGAATTCGATGTAAGACAAAGTACCTGTGAAGGGGCCCACAGGAACGATGTATGACGCTGCGTCCACGTTGCTGCAGGTGTCTAAGGCGCTGAATTTGCTATCAATGCCTGTTGAAGTGGATGTAGCGCCAGACATTACATCTTCTAGCTTGGAGCAAGTTTCTGCTGCTGCCAAGCGAAAGGCTCCTACGCCAGTTACAAGCGTCAGGTGTGCATCGCGTCCATCGATAGTGGTGTCACGGCCACGCAGTTTCATGCGTGTATCTGCAGTAATGGACATACCGCCACCAAGATCTTCGACTGCCTTAAATCCAATGTCGCCATCAGCCATTTGCATACCGTGATTGGCAGCACCGCCAGCTGCATTGGCATTCTTTTGGTAAGAAAAACCAAGTTTTCCGCTGACCGTAACTTGGGCGAAGCTAGTGCCTGCAGCGGCCAGCACAGCCAAGGCGATGAGTGTTTTTTTCATGTTCCGTGTCTCCAGTTATGACAATAAAGCTTTTGCGCGATGTCTCGCGATAGCGAAGTCGGCCTTTACGAGCCAAGTCAAATTGAATCATGAACATGTGGTTGGTACAAGCCGGTACCTGCTTGGATCCGCAAAAAAGCGAAAAATTACTTAGAAATGTTTCATTATTGTTACGCGGGATAACCCTAATAAAAAAAGCCCGGCAGTGCCGGGCTTTGAAATTCGCAGCTGCCTACCGCAAAGCAGGCAACTCAAACTACGCGTTAATTAAAACTTCTTCATCAAACGAATGCGGTATTCGTTTTCCAAAGTTTCTTTACCGCCGATGGTGGTGTTGCTGCCGGTATATGTACCGTAGCTAACGTTCAAAGCAGTAGTTTTGCTGAAGTTGTAGTCCAGGCCGACAGCAGCTGCGGAGCGCGCGTCTTCTTTGCCTAGGCCGACTGAGGCGTCAGCTTCTTGCGAGTTACGAGCGGAGTAAATCAAACCAAAGGAGATGGCACCCACTGGTACGTTCAAACCCAATGTGTATTGGTTTGGCAAACCATGGTTCTTGGTTTGCAGACCCAAGCCAACCTTGGCGACGCCAAAGTCGTAGGTACCTGTCAATGTGGTACGAGCCAAGCCATCAGCCAAGTTGAGTTGAGCCGCGGTGAACAAGGGTGTTGCAGCTGTGGCTGCAAATACGGTGAAGTCCACTGCCACTGCGACTGGGCCGTCGACGTAAGCCAAACCTAAGCCAGTGCTGGTCAAGCCGGAATTGTTACCACCAGAAGTGTCCTGGGTGCCCACAACTGTGTTGGTACCAAAAATCCCTTTGCCGTTGTTGACTTCAGAGTAGGCCAAGCTACCTGTGAATGCGCCAAATGGGATGGAAAGAGTTGCAACGTCTGCGTTGTAAGTGGTGTCCAATGGAGCGCGGTTGCCGTCGTTGTCATGGCCAGTTGCCAAAGAAACGGGTGCACCAGCATGGCCAGCAAACAGAGGGGAGGCAACTTCTACAGAAGCCAAAGTCAAACCGAAGTTGGAACCCTTTACGCCCAAGATGGCATCGCGAGCGGTGACTGTTGTGTCACGGCCACGCAGCTTCAAGCGCGCGTCTGCAGACACGGACACGCCGCCGCCGATGTCTTCAACAGCTTTAAAGCCAACATCGCCGTCGGCCATTTGCATGCCATGGTTAGCTGCACCAGTAGCTGCCTTGGCATTCTTTTGGTAGCTGAAGCCCAGTTTGCCGGACATTGTTACTTGGGCGAAAGATGCGGAGCAAGCTGCCAAAACTGCAACTGCTACGAGTGTTTTTTTCATCATGAAAAACTCCAATAACTAGGTATAAGCCCCACTGTTGGGACGGTCTCTTTCTGCTAACGGTTAGCTTGAAATTGGCGCTAGTTTACTGAGCGCATGTGACAGTTCTAATAAGCGGCCAAAGTTTTGCATAAAAACAACGCAGCTGTTGTTTCTATGCAAAATGCAGCAGATTGGATGCAGATCAAGTGCGCGTTTAGGTCATCCATTAGACTCGGGACGATGTTGCAACCCCGTATCAAAGACGCCTATCTCATCGCTGCCGATAGAGCACTGCGTACCCTGTTTGCCAAGCCACATGCTTCCTTGGGCTGTCCTGAGTCAGTCGAACGTGGTGCTGAGTTGAGTCCAGCCCAAAACGAGCACGCCGCCGCGCTGATGCGCGTCAACCATGTGGGCGAGGTGTGCGCGCAGGCTTTGTACACAGCGCAGGCACTGACTACTCCCAATGCCAAGTTGCGCGAGCACTTTCAGCGCGCATGCGCTGAAGAGACTGACCACTTGGCATGGACCGAACAGCGCTTGCAAGAGTTGGGCGGGCGCACTTCCTTGCTGAACCCGCTCTGGTACGCCGGTGCTTTTGGAATTGGCTTGGTCGCAGGCCGCTTGGGTGATGCAGTTAGCTTGGGGTTCGTGGTGGAAACCGAAACCCAAGTAGGCGCACACCTCGATAGCCACTTGGCGGAGTTGCCAGCGCAAGACCACGCATCGCGGGCGATCGTTGCGCAGATGCGGGACGACGAACTGCGCCATGCGGATGATGCCCACCATGCCGGCGCTGCCACATTGCCCCAGCCTGTCAAAGCCCTGATGCAAGCAGCCGCCAAAGTCATGACTACGGTGGCATACCGCATCTAGCGGCTCTGGCTAGGCGGCGCACCCCATTTGCGGTGAGGGTTACACCGGATGTGCGGTGCTACCTGCCTTAAGCCGCTTCTTGCAACTCGAAACTGGTGGTGATGTCTGCCGTTTTTGCCAACATGATGCTGGCCGAGCAATACTTTTCATGGCTCATGGCCACGGCGCGCTCCACCGCAGCGGCAGGAATGTTCTTGCCGGTGACGGTGAAATGCATGTGAATTTTGGTAAACACCTTGGGTTCGGTGGTGGCGCGCTCGGCGCTGAGCTTGACGGTGCAGCCTTGTACCGCGTGGCGGCCTCTCTTTAAGATCAGAACCACGTCATACGCGGTGCAACCACCCGTGCCGGCCAGCACGGTTTCTAGCGGGCGTGGGGCCAAGTTTTGGCCGCCGTTTTCGGGTTTGTCAGCGTCGGGCGCACCGTCCATCATGAGGGTGTGGCCACTTCCGGTTTCGGCCAGAAAGCCCATGCCTGAGCGCGTGTTTAAGTTGCCTGTCCAGCTGACGGTGCATTCCATGGTGAATCAATCCTTGATGTGGCGAGTGAAGTACCCCAACGGGCCAGCCTTAGCGCTGACGTGGGTGGTGGCGATTATCATCTGGACACACCTCAGAAGCGCCTATGACCACCAAACCCCTGAAACCTGCTGACTACCTTAAGAAGATATTGACTGCCCGTGTCTACGACGTGGCCACCGAGACCGCCTTGCAACCCGCCGCACAACTGGGCCAACGCTTGGGCAACACGGTGCTGTTAAAGCGCGAAGACCAGCAAGCCGTGCGCAGCTTTAAGTTGCGCGGCGCCTATAACAAGATGGCGCATTTGACGCCTGAGCAGCTGAAGAAAGGCGTAATCTGCGCCTCCGCAGGCAACCATGCCCAAGGCGTAGCCTTGAGTGCAAGCAAGCTTGGCACGCGGGCCGTGATCGTGATGCCTACCACTACGCCGCAGGTCAAAGTGGATGCTGTGCGTGGCTTTGGGGGCGAGGTGGTACTGCATGGCGACAGTTACTCTGACGCCTATACCCACGCCTTGGTCTTGCAAAAGAAGCAGG
Source organism: Rhodoferax aquaticus (assembly GCF_006974105.1). NCBI lineage: Bacteria > Pseudomonadati > Pseudomonadota > Betaproteobacteria > Burkholderiales > Comamonadaceae > Rhodoferax > Rhodoferax aquaticus. The sequence continues at coordinate 3,677,420 of NZ_CP036282.1, read as the reverse complement.
GGCTTACCTTTGTGCACCCGTTTGATGACCCGGATGTGATTGCGGGGCAGGGCACCATCGCCATGGAGATACTGCGACAAGTGCAGACCTTGGGCAACAAGCCATTGGACGCCGTGTTTGTGGCCATTGGCGGCGGCGGCTTGGTTTCCGGCGTGGCCAACTACATCAAGGCGGTTGATCCATCGATCAAGGTGATTGGGGTGCAGATGAACGACTCCGACGCCATGATCCAGTCTGTGGCCGCCAAGAAGCGTGTCACTTTGCCGGACGTAGGCTTGTTTTCTGATGGCACGGCTGTCAAGTTAGTAGGCGAAGAAACCTTCCGAGTGGCGCGTGGGCTGGTTGACGAGTTCATGACCGTGGACACCGACGCCGTGTGCGCCGCTATCAAAGACATATTTGTGGACACCCGCTCTATCGTGGAGCCCGCTGGTGCTTTAGCTGTGGCCGCTATCAAGCAGTATGTGGCAACCCACAAGACCAAGGGGCAGACCTATGCCGCCATTTTGTGTGGCGCTAACATGAACTTTGACCGCTTGCGCTTTGTCGCCGAACGCGCTGAAGTGGGTGAAGAGCGTGAGGCCTTGTTTGCCGTGACCATTCCCGAAGAGCGTGGCAGCTTTAAGCGGTTTTGTGAGTTGATTGGCGAATTGCCGGGTGGTCCGCGCAATGTGACCGAGTTCAACTACCGCATCAGCGACAGCGCCAAGGCCCATGTGTTTGTGGGAATTACCACGCAGGGCAAAGGCGAGTCAAAGAAAATCGCCACGCACTTCACGCGGCACAAGTTCGCCACCTTAGACCTGACCCATGACGAGCTGGCCAAAGAGCATATTCGCCACATGGTGGGGGGTATATCGAGCTTGGCGCAAGACGAGCGCTTGCTGCGCTTTGTGTTCCCTGAGCGGCCCGGTGCGCTGATGAAGTTTTTGAGTTTGATGCGCCCGGGTTGGAATATCAGCCTCTTCCATTACCGAAACCAAGGCGCAGACTATGGCCGCATTTTGGTGGGCCTGCAGGTGCCCAAAGCCGACGACAAAGCATTTGCCAAGTTTTTGCAGACCTTGGACTACCCGCATGTGGAAGAAACCGCCAACCCGGTCTACCGCATGTTCTTGCAGCAATAACTAAGCCACACCACAAAGGCAGGCCATGGCAATCACATTGGATGGAAAACTGGTGGTGGCCATATCGTCACGCGCCTTGTTTGATTTTGAGCAAGAGAACCAAATTTTTGAGCAGGGGGACGACCGCGCCTACATGCAGCTACAGCGCGAGCGTTTGGACGTGCCTGCCACGCCAGGCGTAGCCTTCTCACTGGTGCAAAAGCTGCTGGCGTTCAATGAGCCAGACGCACAGCGCGTTGAGGTGGTGATCTTGTCGCGCAATGACCCAGTGAGCGGCTTGCGGGTGATGAAGTCTGCAGCCCACTATGCCTTGCCCATTATTCGCTGCACGTTTACACGGGGCGAGCCACCGTGGCGCTACTTGCAGCCGCTCAAAGCCAATTTGTTTTTGAGCACGCACTTGAGTGATGTGCGTGCCGCCTTGGCCGCAGGTGTACCGGCGGCGCAGGTCTACCCCCACTCCGCCCACGCCAGTGACGCGCACCCCCATGAAGTGCGCATTGCGTTTGACGGTGATGCCGTGCTCTTCAGCGATGAGGCGGAGCGCGTCTACCAAGACCAAGGCTTGCGGGCCTTTCAGCAGCATGAAATGGACAAGGTGGCGCTGCCCTTGCCAGACGGGCCCTTTAAGCCTTTGCTGGTGGCGCTGCACCGCATGCAGCAGGCCAAGACGCCAGCGATGCGCATACGCACCGCTTTGGTCACAGCCCGCAGCGCGCCGGCGCATGAGCGCGCCATTCGTACCCTCATGGACTGGAACATTGACATTGATGAGGCCATGTTTTTGGGCGGCCTGGACAAAGGTGAGTTCTTGCGTGAGTTTGAGCCAGATTTCTTCTTTGACGACCAAACCGGCCACATTGAGTCAGCCGCGCGGCATGTGCCATCAGGCCATGTGGTCAGTGGCGTGCGCAACTAAGGCACTGCCGCGGGGCTTGTCACTATGGGGCGCTACGCCCCATGTAAAGCGCATGTGAAGCTGGGTAAAAGTCGGTAAACCAGTGGCGCAATCGTCATCGCTTGCGACCACAATGCCGTTGACGTTGGACGGGCTGCGCACACACCGTGCTGCCCACGTACTGGCCTTACCGAAAGAAAAAGATGGCGCAACTCTTGGTTCCCTCTCCCACTTTGAAGCGGCGCACTTTGTTGGCCGGAGCCTTGGGGCTTGCAGGTGCGCCGTGGGTGCATGCCATTGCCGCTGCGCCGGAGTTGGACCGCACTGCGCAGCAATGGCGGGTCATGTCTCGTTTGGGCTATGGGCCTACGGCTGCTTTGGTACAAGACCTTCAAGCGGCAACCGCCCCCCGCGCCTGGGCGCTTAAGCAGCTGGAGCTAGCCTAGGCTGCCAGCCAAAAACCCATTGGGCAAGAGGCGCAACGCAGTGCGTTTAGTGGCGCATTACCGTCTCTGTTTACAGGGGCCGAGCGCGAACGCGATGCCCGTAGAAAGGCTAAAGACAACAAAGGCACGGACACGGCACGTGGCGAAGATGGCCTTAAACGGTTTGACTTTGCTGCACCGCCTGCGCCCGAGCACTTTAGCCGTGCCATGGTGCAACAAAGTGCCGCTTGGCGGTTGCAAAGCGCCAGCCACCCGGAACTCGAGGCACCCTTGCTGGCGCGCATGACCGAATTTTGGTTCAACCACCTCAATGTGTATGTAGGCAAAGGGGCAGTGCGTCCATTTGTGGGGCACTACGCGGTGCACGTGGCGCGCGCCCACGCCTTGGGTAAGTTTGAAGACTTGCTCCTAGCCAGCGCCAAACATCCGGCCATGCTTTTGTACTTGGACCAAGCGCGCAGCGTGGCAACTGGTAGCCGTGGCCCCCAGGGCAGCACCCGGGGCTTGAATGAAAACTATGCACGTGAGCTCATGGAGTTGCACACCTTGGGTGTGGACGGTGGTTACTCGCAAAACGATGTGCGTGAAATGGCCAGGGTGCTGACGGGCTGGACCGTGGACCCGGGCGACAAGAGCGGCTTTAGGTTTGTGGCGCGGCTGCATGATGCCGGCCGTAAAACCGTGTTGGGCCAGCAGTACCCGAATAGTTTTTTGGGTAGCGGCGTGGGCGAAGGGGAAGACGCCATCAGGCGCTTGGCCCGCCATCCAAACACCGCCAAGCGTGTGTGTTTGCGTTTGGCCCAGTTTTTTGTGGCCGATCAGCCGGCGCCAGCGTTGGTGCAAACCTTAAGCCAAACGTTTCTGAGTACCCAAGGTGATATACGGCAGGTGATGCGCGCTTTGGTGGAGTCTGCCGACTTTTGGCATCCCGACAACCGCTTGTTCAAAACCCCCATGGATTACGCCTGCTCTGCGCTGGCCGCCGTGGACTCCGTGAGCGATACGCCAGATTGGCGACGCTGGGTTTTAGCGGTGGGCTTTTTGGATGCAGCGGGCCAGCCCTTGCACGGCTGGCAAACCCCTGACGGCTACAAGTTCGACGCGGCAACGTGGCTGGTGCCAGAGGCTTTGACCCGCCGTGCTGACTTTGCCTTGACTTTGGCCAGGCAAGCCGACACTGCCGAGTTCTTGCTGCCGTATATGTCGGCCGCTACCCGCGCGTCGGTTGCCCAAGAACGGCCCGCCATGCGCACCGGCTTGCTGCTGGCAAGCCCAGACTTTATGTACAAATAGCCAAGGAACTGACATGCCACAAGGATTTGATTTCACCCTGCAACGCCGCACGTTGTTGCAAGGTTTCTTGGGTGCTGGTGCGGTTTACGCAAGCCCGGTTCTGTGGGCGCAAAGCAAGGCACCAGCGGCTGCGGATGCCCGCTTGGTGGTGCTGTTTTTGCGGGGGGCGTATGACGGCTTGTCCGCCTTGGTGCCCCATGGGGATGCCAACTACTACCGCTTACGCTCCAGCATTGCCATTCCTAAGCCTGATGGCAGTGAGCAAAGCGCAATTAAGCTCGACAACATGTTTGGCTTGCACCCCGCTATGGCAGCTTTGCTGCCGCTGTGGCAGCAGGGCGTGCTGACGGCATTGCCCTGTGCGGGTTCACCCGACCCCACGCGCTCGCATTTTGACGCCCAACACCACTGGGAGATTGGGGTGCCCGGCAAGAGCGGCAGTGGAGATGGCTGGATGAACGCCCTGGCGGCGCAACGTGCCGCAGCCGCTGCTTCGGCATCGGGGCCAGGCAAAGCTTTGGCCGTGGGCGTGGGGGAAGCCAACCCCTTGATTTTGGCTGGCAGTGCGCCAGTGCAACTGGTCCCTAAGGGCCAAGCCGCCACGCGCCAAGGTGCGCTGGGCGATGCCCGCACTCGCGACGCCGTGATGAAGCTGTATTCCGGCCAAGACAAGTTGTCAGAGGCCTTCAGAGCCGGGGCAGAAAGCCGCATGCAAACCGCGCAAACCTTGAGTGCCGATATGGCGGACACGGGTATGGCTGCGCAAGAAATGCAGGCCGCCAACAATGGCGCGGGCAACTCCAAGGGTTTGTTGTTGGATGCGCAGCATCTGGCCACTCTGATGCGCCAAGACCGTCGCTTGCGCTTGGGGTTTTTGTCAGCAGGCGGCTGGGACACGCATGCCAACCAAGGCGGTGTGACGGGGGCGCTGGCGCAAAACCTGGGCAACTTGGCCGCAACGCTGGTGCAGCTGCGCAAAGATTTTTCGCAACCTAACGACATGGTGGTGGTGTGCAGCGAGTTTGGCCGCACCAGCGCCGAAAACGGAACCCGTGGCACCGACCACGGGCATGGCAATGCCTTGTGGCTCATGGGCAACCAGGTCCAAGGCGGGCGGGCGCACGGCCGGTGGGAGGGCTTGGCCAACGGCAATCTGCATGAGGGCCGTGACCTGCCCGTGCACCACGACTTCAGGGCCGTGTTGGCCCAGGTGTTGCGCCATAGCCAAGGCGTGGGCACAGCGGAGCTGGACCGCCTGTTCCCCGGCTATGCCTGGGATGCGCAGCTCGACGGGCTGATGCGGTCCTAGTGTTGTTTGTGCGGCTTGGGCCAACCACGCCCATCGCAGGGCGTGCTGGGCGCTACTATGAACGCTAGACTTTGCAAAGGTAAATTCATGGCTGTTATGTCGATCGTTCGTGCCAAGGGCATAGGGTTTGCGCAGATGACGCGCCGGGTGTGGGCGCTGACCCAACCGTACTTTGTGTCAGACGAAAAATGGCGCGCGCGTGGGCTCTTGCTGGCCATCGTGGCTTTGAACTTGGCCATGGTCTACATGGCCGTGCTGTTTAACGACTGGAACAAGTTGTTTTACGATGCGCTGCAAGACAAAAATGCGTCCGTGTTTTGGACGCAGTTGGGCCGGTTTACCTACCTTGCTTTTGCCTTCATCGTCATTGCGGTGTACAAGTTTTACCTGACGCAAATGCTGGAACTGCGCTGGCGCACCTGGATGACGGGGCACTACCTCACGCGCTGGTTGTCTCACCATGCGTTCTACCAACTGGAGTTGGCGCGTTTTGCGGTGCCGGGCCACGCAGACCATGCCAACCCAGATAACCCTGACCAGCGCATCCAAGAAGACATCAACCAGTTCACCAGCTACACCATTTCACTGAGCATGGGGCTGCTCAACGCGGTGGTGACCTTGGTGAGTTTTGTGGGCATTTTGTGGGCCTTGTCGGGCGGTTTTAGCTTTACGGTGCAGGGAAGCAGTTACACCATTCCGGGCTTTATGGTCTGGATGGCCGTGCTGTACTGCTTAGTTGGCAGCGTCATAAGCCATTGGATTGGTCGCCCACAAATACGGCTGAACTTTGAGCAACAGCGCCTAGAAGCCGACTTTCGCCACCACATGGTGCGTGTGCGGGAGTACAGCGAGTCCATTGCCCTTGACCGTGGCGAGCAGGCGGAACGGGGGCAGTTGGACGCGCGCTTTGGCAAGGTCATGGGCAACACGCTGGCGCTTATCAAGGCGCAAAAGAACCTGGTGTGGTTCACCAGCTTTTTTGGACAAGCGGCGGTGGTTTTTCCGTTTGTGGTGGCTGCTCCGCGCTTTTTTAGTGGGGCCATTCAGCTCGGTGAGCTTATGCAAATCTCCAGCGCATTTGGGCAGGTGCAGGGCGCTTTGAGTTGGTTCGTCGATAGCTACAGCACCTTGGCGACTTGGCGTGCTACCACCGATCGTTTGACCAGTTTCGAGGCCTCCGTCGTGGCGATAGAGGACACCGGGTCTGCGCAGCATGCTACGCAAGTTGAAGCGACTACTGCCGGTTTAGCGCCTGAGGGGTTGCGCACAGAAGGGCTCAGCGTCGCTTTGCCAACAGGGCAGGTCTTGCTGTCGGGTGTGGGCGTGGCGGTAGATCCTGGTGACACGGTGCTGCTGCAAGGGCCATCGGGCAGCGGCAAGTCATCCCTGTTTCGTGCCTTGGCTGGCATTTGGCCTTTTGCCCAGGGCACCGTACATAGTCCGGCAGACGCCATGTACCTTCCGCAGCGCCCCTACTTTCCTAATGGGCCTTTGCGTGACGCATTGGCCTACCCCGAGTTTGCAAGCCACTACACGGACGCCATGCTGCAAGACGCCTTGCGCGAGGCGCAATTGCCCCACTTGTGCGGGCAGCTGGACACCATCGATGCGTGGGGGCAAAAGCTATCGGGTGGCGAGCAGCAGCGCCTGGCGATCGCCCGGGTGTTTCTCAAAAAACCGCGTTGGGTCTTTGCCGATGAGGCCACGAGCGCCCTCGATGAAGCCACTGAAAAAAGTATCTACAAAAGCTTGCTTGCGCTTGTAAATACTGGGCAAGGCGCTCTTGTTTCCATAGCGCACAGGCCTGGGGTTGCGGAGTTTCACCAGCGCCGCTGGGAGCTAGCGCCAGTGCCACACCCACACGGCATGGGCGCCAAGTATCAGTTGGTGGAGAAGCGCTCGTAGCCCCGGGCGCGCAACTCGCACGCAGGGCAGGTGCCGCAGCCATAGCCCCAGGCGTGGCGATGCTCCCGGTCGCCCAGGTAGCAGGTGTGCGTGTGTTCCACAATCAAGTCCACCAGTTTTTGGCCACCGTCGGGCACGCCCGACGCGGCGCCTAGTTGGTGTGCCAAACGCCATGTGTCGGCTTTGTCGATCCACATCAGCGGAGTTTCGATCAGGTAGCGCTTGTCCATGCCAAGAGACAAGGCCAGTTGCATGGCCTTCATGGTGTCGTCACGGCAGTCGGGGTAGCCCGAATAGTCGGCCTCGCACACGCCAGTCACGATGACTTGCAGGTCGCGGCGGTAGGCCACCGCCGCAGACAGGGTGAGGAACAAGAGATTGCGGCCCGGCACAAAGGTGTTGGGCAGGCCACTTGCCTCCATTTTGAAGGCGGTGTCCCGGGTCAGTGAAGTCTCGCTCACGGCGCCAAGTACGGCCAAGTCCAAGATGTGGTCTTCACCCAGTTTGGGTGCCCATAGGGGGAACTGCTTGCGTATTTCTTGCAGGACTTGAAGCCGGGCTTCTAACTCGACGCTATGGCGCTGGCGGTAGTCAAAGGCAATGGTTTCCACGCGGTCGTATCGGGCGAGGGCGTGGGCGAGGCAGGTGGTCGAGTCTTGACCCCCAGAAAACAAAACAAGGGCAGTGGTGTGCATAGGCGTAATGGTAGTGCAACTTCCAAAACTGTATACAAAATAAGAGAAATGGTGCTGCCCGCAGTCTGACCTTGTGCGGTTGGCGAGGGGCAGGCAAGCCCCTGAGCGAGGTGACGGCCTCAGATGTTTTCGTTTTTGTTGACCTTGCTGGCCGAGTACACCAACTGCTGTTTGATGTGGGCCGCCGCCCCTTCAATACTGGTTTGGGGCGGCGTAGCGTTGATGTTTTTGACCTGTTCCACCTGCACCGCACTGGCGCTGGCTGTCCACATGGTGCGCAAATGGTCCATCAAAACCTGCGATATGGGTTTGGGAGGTGGGTTCTCCACTTTTTGCGGCACAGGGCGGTGAATAGTCCAGTCGCGGTGCAGCGTGGCTTCTTCGTTGCCCTTGGCCGTAGGGTCCGCCACACTGGTGTACACAGGCTCACCTTGGTTCGGCTTTGCCGCTTGGTTCACCAAGTTGATCACACTGGGACTTGGCTCTGCGGCCGTAGTCACCGAAACCGAAGGGTTGACCGGGGCCACAGGAATCACCTTGTTTGCCGCAGACGAAGCCAAATCTGCGCCGGCGGGGCGCACATTTGGGTTTCGATCGACAGACGGCAATTGCATGATGTTTCGGCCCTTGGCCTCTCCGGTTACTTTTATGAGTTGACGTACATTTCTTAACGGCAGATTTAGAGGCTTATTTAGGCCTATTTTTAAAAAAAGTGATTTTTTTTGAAAATAAGCACTTCTGGCGTCCGCTGGGCCGCGAAGGCCCAGGGAACGCTAGGTCAGCGGTCCGCGCTTGGGTGTTGCGCTTGCCTGAGCTCTCGCACATGCGACTGGCGTTGCCGCGCGAGTGCCAAGTCTTCAGCCCGCACGGTGCAGACCAGTAGCGACTCTTCTCGTGCGGCTGCGCCCAGCACTTGGCCACTGGCGTTGCATACCGTGCTGAGGCCGCCATAGGCCACGTCGGCTTCGGCCCCCCAGTAGTTGGCGTAGGCCACCGCAACTTGGTTTTCGTAGGCACGCACGGGCACCAATGTGCTGGCGACGAAGTCGTAGTCCGGCATGTTGGCGGTGGGAACCAACACCAGGTCCGCCCCCGCTAAGGCCAAGCGCCGCGTGTTTTCACCAAACTCTACGTCGTAGCAAATGAGCAAACCGATCGCCCATCCGCGTAGCTCGATCAGCTGACTTTGTAAGGGGGCTGCCGAAAACTGGTTGCGGTCTAGGGCGCCGAACAAATGGGTTTTGCGGTAGTTCAAGCCCGGCGCGTCGTGCCCCTGCACCAATTGGGCCGCGTTGTAGACATGGCCCACCGCATCGCACTCAGGGTAACCATACGCAATTGCAATGCCTTGCTGCTGAGCGATAGCTTTTACCGCTTGTGCATAGCTGCCGTCGCTCGCTTGGGCCAATTGACGGCATGCGGATGCCCCAATGTTGTAGCCGGTGATGAACATTTCTGGGGTCACCAAGACCTGTGCGCCTTGCTGCGCGGCCCTTTGGGCAGCGATGTTTAGGCGGCGCAGGTTGGCCTCTGTGTCTAAGGGCCAAGGTGCACACTGGTACAGCGCCAGCGTGAGGTCTTGTCTAGGGAGCTGCACAGAGTTTGCCACCTTAGTCTGGCAGGGCGATAGGGCCTAAAGTGTCAAACACATCGCCGGGGCCCGGATTGCTGGCATGGGTATGACCACCCAGATGGTGCACGATGCCCCAGACTGCATTCAAGGAGGTCTGCACCGCACCCTCGACCCAAGCAGGGGTCCAAGACACATCGTCTCCCGCGATGAAGATGCCACGCTGCTCGGCGGGCATGGTTTTTTGCACAAAGTGGGCATACATGCGCTGGTTGTAGCGGTAGTGCCCCGGCAAAGCCCCTTTGAACGCCCCCAAAAAGTGCGGGTCGGCTTCCCATGACACACATATGGGGTCTCCAATGATGTGGCTGGCGATGTCGACTTTGGGGTAAATCTTTTTCAATGCATCCAATGCGAGCTTGACCCGCTTTTCCACCGGTTGGGGCAGCATTTTGAGCGCGTCACCCATCCACGCATAGGACAGGCAGATGACGGCAGGCTTGTCGGGACCGTTATCAAACAGGTAGGTGCCCCGTGTGAGTCGGTCGGTGAGGGTCATGCTCATGAGGTCCCGCCCGGTTTCTGGGTCTTTGTCTTTCCAGAACGGCCTGTCCACCATCACAAAGGTTTTAGAGGACTGCATGTAACGGGTGCGGTCCAGCGCCATCCACATTTTTTGTGAGAAAAGCGACTCCTCGCAGTCAATTTGCGTGGTCAGCAGCCAACTTTGGCAGGTGGTGAGAACGGCGGCGTACTCACGGGTGTCGCCCCAGCGGTCCGTCACGGCCAGCTGCCCGTTAGGCGCACGCGCTATGCGGGCCACACCTGCCCTGGTCGCACCCCCATGCAGCGAAGCAAGTGTGGTCCCTGCAGGCCAGTGCACCGGCTTGGCGGGCGCTAGTTCCCAGAGGCCATGCGGTACTTGGTCTGCCCCGCCCACAATGAGGCGCTGGTTCTCATCGCAGTTGGTCATGACCACCCGCAGAATTTCGAGCATCGAATTGGGAAAGTCTGAGTCCCACCCCCCGGTGCCGAAACCGACCTGGCCAAACACCTCGCGGTGTTGGAAGGACAGGCGTTTGAAAGCGTCTGAGCTGGCCACAAAGTCGTAGAAAGTGCGGTCATCCCACTTGGGGATGAGGTCATTCCAAATGTGCTTCAAGGTTGCAACATCGCGGGCTTTGATCGCCGCCTGGACTTCTGAGAAGCGCGCGTCCTTTTCCAATGCTTCGGCCCAGGCCTGGGCCACCTCGCGAAACAGGGGCGGCAGGTCTGCCAAAGACTCTGCGTAGTAGGTCTTGCCTTCCAGGTCCACCACCGTGCTGCCGGACGCGGGGGTCAGGGGGTTGGGGAAGGGCTGGGTTTGCAAGCCCAATTGGTTGACATAGTGGTAGAAGGCGGTGCTAGACACAGGGAAGCGCATGCCGCCCAGCTCAGCCACCACGCCTTGGGCACCTTCAAAGTGCTGGGAGCGCAGGCGGCCCCCCATCTTGGACGCTTCGTAAATGACAGGCTTGAGTCCCAGCTTCATGAGCTCGTAGGCAGCAACCATGCCTGCCATACCCGCACCTACAATCGCGACTTCTTGGCCATGGCAATGCGAGGGCAGCACACCTAGGCCGTCGGGGTGGGCAATCCAGTCATCAAATGGAAAGGGAAAGTCGGGACCAAACAGGGTGACGGGCTTTGCGCTTGCGTGGGTGGCAGGCGCATTCTGGGTAACACTCATGACGTAACCTCAAGACTAGTTTTGTAAACAAGTCTGAGAGCATAAACGCAGGCCTACCCGCTTCATGCCATGGTTTGCCCACCCGCCTCACGCGACGAGCTTGGTTCAGACGTCAATGGCAGCGCGCATTTCATGGGGCTTCACAAAGCGCCATTTGCCAATCCAACTGGCAAACACAGAGGCTGCCAGTGTTGCAGCAGAAACCATGAGCAAGGGGTGCTGCCAGTTGCCCTCATAGGCGTCAAACATGCTGGCTTTGAGCGCACGCACAGACCATGTCACCGGTAGCCAGGGGCTGATCTCTTTGTACCAGCCGCCGCTGAGCTCAATGGGCACAATGCCACCTGAGGACGACATCTGAACGGCCAGCAAGATCATGGCAAGGCCCTTGCCAGCGTCGCCAAAGGCACGCGTCAGGGCAAAGACGATCAGTAAAAAGGTCACCCCTGAAATCACCAAGGTCAAGACAAAGGCTCCGCTGTGGACCAAAGGTATGTGCAGCAAGTAGCGCACCATGGCCGCCAAGAGCACGGCCTGCAGAACCACAATGGCGCTGGGTAGCGCGATTTTCCCAATGACTTGCGCGGGGGGGAGGAAGAATTGGGCATGCCGGGGCAAGACCCGCACATGAATCAAGAAGGCCGCAATTCCTGCGCCCAACCACAGGGCCGCAGGCAGCACATTGGGCGCAAAGCCGCTGCCGCTGTTGGGTACCGCTGCCTCCACGTCCATGACAGGTTGCACCGACACCGCCAAGCCCTGCGCGCTGCCATCGAGCTTGGCAATGTCTTTGGGTAGGGAACTAGACAAAAGCTCAATGCCTGCCGCCAAGCGCTGCGCACCCGCGTTCACCTTTTGGGTCGCCTCCGCCACGCTGCTCACCCCATTCGCCACTTCGCCAGCGCCTTTGCTGAGTTCGTCTAACTGGCTGTCTTCTGGCAGTTTGCTCACCATGGTCCGAATGCCACCGCCCAAAGTGCGTACGCCGCTGGTCAGGGTGTTCACGCCAGTGCTGACGGCTTTGGCGCCATCCGCTAGCTTGACCTGCGCGCCAGATGCACTCTGGATTCCCGTGTGCAGCTGTCCCAAGCTGTCCGCCAGCTTGTCGAGGTTGTCTGTGACTTTGGCGGGCACAAAAATGCTGTCTTTGGCCTCGGTTTGGAATGCGCCAACGCCGTCCCGTATCTTTTGTGAGCCCGACTGCAGCTCTGCCAAACCTTGGCCAAACTCTACGTGTCCTGCGGACAGGGTTTCCGCCCCATTGCGCAAGCGGTTCAGGTCGGCGTTGGCGGGGCGCTTCGCATCCATCGTCTTTAAGCCTGCGCCCAGTTCTTTCACGCCTCTGGTGAGTTGGCCTACTCCGTCGTTGAGACGTCCAGCACCATTGGAGAGGGTTCGCGCCCCATTGGCTGTTTGGACGGTCCCGGCGCGCAATTCGTTGGCGCCAGTGCGCAGTTGTTCAACACCGTTACGCAGGGCTTCCACACTGCGCTGCGATCCTGCTGCATTGCTCAGTACCAAGGCCCAACGCCGCTCATTGAGGCTGTCATTGACGTCTTGGCCCAGCGTCTCCGCAAAGTGGCGCGCAATAGCGGCACTTTCAAAGTTGTTGCCCTCTGAGGTGTAGACCACGAGTTTGCCAGCGCCTACCGAAGCTCCGGGGATGGCATTGGAGCTAAACCCTGGAGGGATGATCAAGGCAAACGCGAGTTCGCCGGTGCGCACCAAATGGCGGGCCGCCGCTTCGCTTTCGATGAGCTGAAAGCCAAACCGCCTACTGGCCTGCAGCCGCTGGCTGACTTCTTTGCCAATATTGAACACCGTGCCCCGGTACTCCACCCCTTGGTCTTGGTTGACCACCCCCACAGGCAAAGCGTTGGTGTGGGCTAAAGGGTCCCACACGCTGGACAAGTAGATCGCTGCATACATGGCAGGGATCAAGGCGACCACTGCCGTGGCTAACACTAACCGAGGGTAGCGCGCAAAGAAACTGAGTTCAACGCGAATGATGTACCAGATTTGGGAGAAAAACTTCATGTCGTGCGCGCCGCGAGTGATGCCTAACGATAACCCAGTTGCAGGCACGGCGAAACCATCCTGTGAAGCGTTTTACCGATCTTTACCAGCGGATGCCCCATTTGAAAAAGAGTTTGCTCAGAACAAACAAGTGCCCCACCCAAAAATACTGCAGATCCTCCATGGCAGAGGGCTTCTTGCCTTCGATTTGGTGCCCATAGTCTTGCAGCAGCCACGCACCCGCAAAGGCCGAGACGCTGAGCACCCAAAGCACCCAAAGCACCCCTAAGGCACCCAGAATGCCCGCCAGCACCAGCATGGCAAGGAGGGTGATGGCCATGGCAACGCAAAACTCGAAAGACAGCCGGGCGTAGTACAGCAAACTCAGGACGATAAACACCACAGCAAGCCAAGGGTAAAGCGCATACAGCACGCCGACCACGCTGAACAGGTTCAGCGGTGTACTGACCAAGTGGATGCGTTCGTTGCTGGGGTGGGTATGGTTGGCGGTGTAATGCGCCAAAAGCAGATCCACCTTGCGTGACCCAATGGCGAGGGCCGTGTGTTTGGGGTTGGCGGGGCTGGTGGATGCCATGGCTAACTCCTTGTGTGGGAGCCGGATATTCGCAGATTGCCCCAGCGCTGACAAGCCTTAAGCGCTTATGTGGCAGGGGTTTAGCCCACTGGAGCGTGCTAAGCGGGCGCGCGGCTGAAGCGCGCAATGAAGCGGCGGTCAATCCACGCTTTGAGCCACCACACCCAGTGGCCCTGGGCGCTCAGGCTTCCCCAGCTGGCGATGGCATAGCGGCCTCCGCACGATAACAGGTTCAGGCTGTGCGGCAAGGCGGAATGGGCATGCAAACGTGCACCGCTGGTCACTGCCGCCAAGTTGCGCACCAGCGTTTTGCCAGCACGCATGGCGTACACCCCATTGCGCTCCCACGCCCGGTCTGTGCGGGTGCATACGTCGCCAGCCGCAAAAATCGAGGCATGGCTGGTGCTGCGCTGGTACTTATCCACTGCGATAAAACCTTGCGAATCCAGGTCCAGCCCACTGCCGGTGAGCCACACGGGGGCTTGTACACCCAATGCAATCAATGGCACGTCACACGCCAAGCGGGCACCGCAGCCCAAGTGCACGGCATCGCTGTGGATGCGGGTGGCGGTGTCTTGCAGCACGGTGATACGGCGTTTCTTGAGGGCTTGCAACAAGCGCTTTTGTACCGAGGGCGAGTAATTGGCACCGGGTGGTGTTGACCCGCTCACCAAGGTGACTGCGGCGTTCTTCAAACGGTGGCGCACGGCCATGGCCATTTCGACACCACTTGCGCCACCGCCGATCACGGCAATACGCAGTGCTTGGCTGTTACCTTTGTCGCTGATGCGTGGCCACAAGGCGCTGAAGGCTTCCAGCGGTCGAATAAACAAGCCGTGGGCGCGGGCACCGGGCAGGCTGCTGTCAATGAGGTCTCGGTTTTGGATGGCCCCTGTGTTAACCGACAGCCAGTCGTAATGCACGCGGCTGCCGTCGTCCAATTGCACGAATTGGGTTTCGGCATTGAGCGCTTTGACGCTGCGCTGTAGCCAGCGCACGCCGCCCAGGCGCACCAAGGGCTCCATCGCCACCGCACATTCGTCCAAATCGAAATGCCCGGCGACAAATCCCGGCACCATGCTGGCGTGAATCTGCCGAGGATGGGGGGCCACCAAGATGATGCGCACCCCGATCAGGGGAGACTGCGCCAACTTCGCCAGCATTTGCAAATGGGCAAAGCCAGCGCCCAGCAGCACCAGTTGGCGCGGTTGGTAGCCTGGACCGTCCACATGGGTGTCGTGTTCGTTGTGGGTTGGCAAAAAAGTGTCAGTCATGGGGCCTATTGTTTCATGGGTCAGACCTTGCCTGCCAAGCCTAAGCTGGCTCGTGCAGTGGGCACCGCGTCTGCAAGTACCAGCGGCGCTATCGCCTCGCTAGGCGGCAGTACTTGGCCAATGACGGCGGAATAGGGGTAGCCCGCTTGGTGCAATGCCAGTACGCAGGCTTCGGCATGCTGGGCCGGTACGCTGGCCAAAAGCCCCCCTGCTGTTTGTGGATCAAAGAGCAGGGGGTAGCGTGGGTGGCTCGTCCACTCAGTGGCGTTGCGCAAAGCGGTTTGCACACGCGCATTGGCACTGTGCAGGGAGCTGAGGGCCCCTTGGGCCATGCACTCCAAGGCACCGTCTAAAACAGGAATATCACCCAGCACTAGGGTGGCGTCGGTGCCGGACGCGCGGGTCATTTCTAGCAAATGCCCTACAAGTCCGAACCCCGTGACGTCGGTGCATGCGTGTGCGCCATGGGCTTGCAAGACCTGTGCAGCGTGTTGGCTGGACTGGAGCATGCTGGCCAGTGCGGCTTGCACCCAACGCCCACGGGCCAGCCCACGTGCATGGGCTGCCAAGAGCGTGCCGGTACCCAGGCCTTTGGTCAAAATCAGTACATCGCCCGCTTGCATGGCGCTCTTGCGCCAAAGCGTTTGCAGTTCCCCCTGCGCGTTGATATCTAACAAGCCATTGATGGCAAAGCCCAAAGCCAGTTCTTGGCCCTCGCCGGTATGGCCACCCACCAAGCTGCAATGGGCCGCGTTGAGGACTTCCACGGCACCCGCCATCATGTGGGTGAGCAGGGCTTCGGTTTGGCGGTCAATGCCAGCGGGCACGGTGGCAATGGCAGTGGCGGTGTGGGGCAGAGCGCCCATGGCATAGATGTCACCCAAGGCATGGTTGGCGGCGATCTTGCCAAACACATACGGGTCGTCAATAAAGGCCCGAAAAAAATCAACGGTGTGCACCAAGGCTTTGCCCGCAGGCACACGGACCACCGCTGCGTCGTCGGGGGTATGCAAGCCCATCAGCACATCTGGGTTGTGGACAGGCGTGAGGCTGGAGAGGGCGCGCGCCAGAATGTCAGGGCCCACCTTGGCGCCGCAGCCTCCGCACCGCATCGCCAGGGCCGATAGGGCTTGTTGCGACTCCTGTGTGCTCATGGCCAGCGCTGGCTGCAGGAAAGCGGCAGGCTTGGTCTGGTGCGGCCCCATAGTGGGGAGTTGGCTGAAGCGTTGCATGAACGCGCGGTCAATGCGGTCCTTCCAGCGCCACACCCACTGGCCTGCAAAACCCAGCGCACCGCGTGAGGCAATGGCGTAGCGGTCGCCCGTGCTGATGAGGGCCAGCCACCGGGTTTGCGGGTGGTAAGCCCGTAGCGGCAGCCCGGCCAAACTCTGGCGCAAATTGTGGGTAAGCGGCTTGGCCATGCGCACCGCAAACACACCGGCCTTTTCCAAGGGGTGGCCCGCGATGCTGGCCACATCCCCTGCGGCAAACACACAGGGGTCCGTGACGGACTGCAACTGCGTATTGACTTGGAGGAAACCGGCAGCGTCCAAGGCCAAACCCGTGCTCTGCAACCACGCCGCGCCGCCGGCTTGGGTGACCCACATGACTTCGTCTGCGGCCTGCCATTCACCCGTTGCCACGCGTACACCACTGGCCGCAATTTCTGCCACGCGCGCGGCGGTATGCACATGCACACCGCGCTGCATCAAGACCTGCGCAAATCGCTGCTGCACGCCGCGGTTGTGGGTCGGCAAGATGGTGGCCTCTGCCGTAAACAGGTGAAAGTGCAAGGTGGTGGGCTTGCGGCCCAAGCGGGCGAGCTCTTGGCGCAGCCGGTACTGCATGGCCAAACACAGCTCTACGCCACCGGCCCCTGCGCCCACCACGGCCACCGTGAGGTCGCCTGTGTGCTGGCGCGCGCGCTCCAAAAGGGCCAACCACCGCTGGTTGAACTGGTAAATGGGCTTGACGGGCACCGCATGTTGTGCCGCCCCCGCGACTTGGCGCACGCTGGGGGTGGAGCCAATGTTGATGGACACCAGGTCGTAGGGCACAGGGGGGCGGTCGCGCAGCAGCACGGTCTGTGCGGTTCGGTCTATGCCGGTCACTTCGGCCTGAATGAAGCGGGCTCCTGCAAACACGCACAGGCGGCTGAGGTCGATGTGCACGTCATCGTAGCTGTAGTGCCCCGCGATATAGCCCGGCAACATGCCTGAGTACGGGGTGTGTGCATCGGTGCAAATGACGGTGATGCGCACCCCCGGCACGGGTTGCATACCAAAGGCTTTGATCACGCCCACATGGCTGTGGCCACCACCGACAAGCACGATGTCTTTGACGATAGGCGAGGGAGCTTGCTGCATGCGGGAAAGGGGCCTATTCAGCGGGCCAAGTCATTGAGCCGCCAATCGTAGTCCAAGAATTCAACGGGCAAGCCACCTGCTTTGAGGCGGGCGCGGTCCTCGGCTTGGGAGCTGAGTTGGTCGGCATAGCGGGCACCTACATCGCTTAAGGAGAAAAGCCCTAGGTGGCCTTTCTCAAAGTCGGCCCGGTACCACTTGAAGATGGCGTTGAGATAGAGGGTGCCGTCGGCATAGCGGTTGCGGGTGGGGTCGCCCATAAACCGCTGCATGCCGTCGTCCAGTTGGCGCTGCAGCGCGCTGTCGGTAAATGCCTCAGGGCGCAAGGCGGGGCAGCCGATGCTGGCGCAGTTCAGGGCGGCGTGCAGGCGCGGGTCCTTGTACACAGGGCGCAGTTGCGCATGCTCCACCCAGTCCAAGCTGCGCTGCTCGCCCAGCAGTGGGAACCACTGCTTCTTCCAAGGCGATTGGAAGAGGGTGCCCAGGTCTTTGATGGACTTGAGGTCTGGGTACTTGCCCAGCACCAGCTCCAAAGTGAAGCCGTTGTAGGCGTTGATGAGAAAGGCTTGCCGTTGTGCAGGCGAGAAGCCCTCAAACTGGGCCTTGCTGACGCCCGACCAGCCAGCAAGAATGGCCTGCAAGTCCGCTCTCGCCTGGGTTAGCCCCCGGTAGTCCACCCGCGACTGCTTGCCGTCTGGCAGCCACTGCACGTATTTCTTGAGCAGGGTATCCCATGCGGCATAGCGGTGGTCAATGCCGGAAGAATTTTGAGAAAAAACCGCATTTGCGCCCGTGGTTATTGTGCATGCAGCTACAAATTGAATAGCAGTTCTGCGATCCATAAGGCTTAGCCTCTGCGCCAGGTGTGGAATTTGCGCACCCATTCGAGCAATCCGTGGGGCTGGTGGGCGCGCTTCCATTCACCGGCGGCGTATTTGTTGGCTTCGCTGAGCGTGGGGTAGGTGTGAATGGTGCCCAATATTTTGTTGAGCCCCAGCCCATGGCGCATGGCCAGCACGTATTCCGCCAACAGGTCTCCCGCATGTGTGCCCACAATGGTGACGCCCAGTATCTTGTCTTTGCCAGGCTGGGTGAGCACTTTGACAAAGCCATGGGTGTCACTGTCGGCAATGGCGCGGTCCAAGTCGTCCAAGGGGAAGCGGGTGACTTCCACCGCAATGCCTTTGTCCTTGGCCTCTTGTTCGTTCAGGCCAACCCGCGCCACCTCGGGGTCCACAAAGGTGGCCCAAGGAATCACGGAGTAGTCGGCCTTGAATTTTTTGAAGTCGCCAAACAAGCCGTTGACAGCCGCGTACCAGGCTTGGTGGGCGGCCGTGTGGGTGAATTGGAACGGCCCCGCCACATCGCCCACGGCGTAGATGTTGGGGTAAATGGTTTGCAAATACTCGTTAATCGCCACGGTGCGCTGCACCGGAATGCCCAGGTCTTCTAGCCCATAGCCGGTCAAACGGGCCACGCGGCCCACGGCGCACAGCAGTTGGTCAAAGCCAATGCGCAGCTCCTTGCCTGCAGACTCCACCACCAGTATCTTTTCACCCTGGTCGATTTCGCAACGCAAGGCCTTGTGCCCGGTGAGCACCCGCACCCCGTCGGCTTGCATCACTTGGGTCACCAGCGCAGACACTTCTGCATCCTCGCGCGCCATGATGCGATCCGCCATTTCTATCTGGGTCACTTCGGAGCCCAAGCGTGCAAAGCTTTGCGCCAGCTCGCAGCCAATGGGGCCGCCCCCCAAGACCACCAAACGCTTGGGTACCTCATCCAACTGGGCAAAGGTGTCCCACAGTGTGTCGCTGGTCACATAGCCCACGGTGTCCAAGCCGGGCAGTGGCGGCACAAAAGGTCGTGCACCTGCCGCAATCACAATGCTGCGGGTTGTCAGAATCTGCTTGCCGCCGCCGTTTAGCGCTATCTCCACCGTCCACGGGTTGAGAATTTTGGCGTAGCCCTGAAGCACCTCCACCCCTAAGCCGGTGTAGCGCTCAATACTGTCGTGCGGTTCAATCGCGGCAATGACCGCGTGGATGCGCTGCATCACTGCCTTGAAGCTGAAACTGGCGGGCGTGTCGTGCAGGCCGTACTGGCTGCCATGCTTCATCTGTGCGGCTAGCTTGGCGCTTTTGATCAGGGCTTTGCTGGGCACGCAGCCGTAGTTCAGGCAGTCCCCGCCCATTTTGTGGGCTTCAACCAAGGTGACTTTGGCCTTGACCACGGCGGCAATGTAGGCACTCACCAAGCCCCCTGCACCGCCGCCAATGACCACCATATTGCGGTCAAATTGCTTGGGTTTGACATGCTTCCAGCGGGCGTAGACCTTGCGCTGCTGGACCGCGTCCATCAGCTTGCGTGCGATGAGCGGAAATATGCCCAAGAGCACAAAAGAACCTAGCAGGGCAGGGCTCACCACATCTTGCAGGCTGTGAATGTTGGCGAGTTGGGTGCCCGCATTTACGTACACGGCGGTACCTGCCAACATGCCCACCTGGCTGACCCAGTAGAAGGTGCGTGCCCGCATGGTGGTCAATCCCATGGCGAGGTTGATCACAAAAAACGGCACCACCGGGATCAGCCGCAAGCTCAGCAAATACCACGCGCCTTCACGTTCCACGCCCTTGTTGAACTCGGCCAGTCGCGCACCGAAACGGTCTTGCACCGTGCTTTGCAATACAAAGCGTGCTATCAAAAATGAGAGCGTAGCCCCGAGCGAGGACGCAAATGACACCAGCAACAAGCCCCAGCCAAACCCCAAAACCCCACCCCCTGCGAGCGTGAGTACGGCAGCCCCTGGGAGGGACAGCGACGCTACCGCGAGGTAGGTGGCGAAGTAGAGGCCGCGTACCAACCATGGCGATGCGGCATACCACTGGCTAAAACTCTCCTGGCTTTGCTGCAAATAGACCAAGCTCAGAAAGCGGCCCAAGTCGAGCGCAAAAAACAGCACGACCAGCGCGGCCAGGCCAGAGAGCAAAAGAATTTTGGAAGTTTTCATGGGTGTGTGAGGGCGCTTGGGGGTAGTGCGAGCCAGCGATGCTTAGCTAAAGCTTTTCCAGCCCCACCAAATACGGGTCGCGGTGGTCACGGCGCACAGCGCCGCAAAGGTGTAGGCCAGCAGCGCAAAGTGCTGGGGCCACAGGCACATGGCCATGAACGTGGCCAAGGTCTCGGTGGCCTCGGTGAGACCGCCCAAAAAGAAGAACGACTTGTCCGGGTAGTCCACACTGTGCAAGCCCCGCTTGGCGGCAAGTGCAGCAAATGCCAAAAAGCTGGAGCTGGTACCCATAAACGCCATGAGCAGCGTGGCAGCGGCCAGTGCATTGGCAGCAGGGTTAGCCAACGCAAAGGCCAGTGGAATGCTGGCATAAAACAAAAAGTCTAAGGTAATGTCCAAGAATCCACCGGCATCGGTAGCTTGGGTTTGGCGGGCCACGGCGCCGTCAATACCATCGCTGAGCCTAGACAGCAATATGGCGATTGCGCCCGCTAAATATGCCTGGGTAGCTATCAAAACCGCAGCAAATATTCCAATAAGAAAGCCGACGACAGTGACACTGTTGGCACCCACGCCCAGCTTTACCAAGGCTTTGGCGGCGACATGCAGGGTGGGGCGAATCAAACGGACAGCAAAACGGTCAAGCATGGCGGGGGCGTTGGAGGGGGTGAGGCCATCGTAGCGGAAACTACGTATGGCCGTGAATGTGGGGCTGGTGAGCCCTGCCTAAGCCTCAGTCGTGGCACAGCGGCCAGGTCTTACAAGGCACGGCGGCGTGCCGACCTCTCAGAGTAGCCCAAGCCCTCGAACATGGCCGCTCGCCCGGCCAAGCGCATCGTGGGTTTTGGAGCGTGTAGCGACGAACACGGCACCTACGCCGCGATGGGCCGCAGGGGCTGGTCCTCAAATTCGGTGTTGAGCACCACGGTGCTCGTGGTGCGTGCCACGCCAGGGATGGACTTGATTTGGTAGAGCACGGCTTCCAACTCGCGCGCATGGTGGGTGCGTATTTTGGCTAAAAAGTCGTATTCCCCAGCCACGCTGTGTAACTCCTGTACGGCGGTCATCTCACGCAGGCGGGGGGCCACCTCGCGGCAGTGTGCGCCGCCGTCATTACGAATGGCCACAAAAGCGGTAAACCCCAGCCCGACAGAGTCAGGGTCCACACTGATGGAGAAGCGCCGAATCACGCCGCGCTCCAACATCTTCTTGACACGTTCGTGCACGGCGGCAGTCGATAGCCCGACCTCGTTGCCAACTTCGGCGTAAGAACGTCGGCCATCATTGCCTAACGCCGTAAGAATTCTTCCGTCAATGTTATCTATCTGTATATTTGCTTGCATTGTGGTATTTTTTGTGTATTATTTCGATATTGCGCCAACGTGCAGAAAATTTTACGAAGAAATTAACAATATGCCTACTAATTTACAGACGGGTGGGGTGAAAAAAGCGTACTGGAAGCTCATCACCGCCTTGTTGCTCGTTTACATCGTCTGGGGAACCACGTACTTTGCGATCGGCATCGCAGTCAAGAGCATGCCGCCCATGTGGATGAATGGCGCGCGCTTCTTTTTGGCTGGCTTGCTGATGCTGGGTTGGGCACTGGTGCGGGGTGAGAAGTTGCCCACAGCTCTACAGTGGCGCAATGCAGCACTGGTGGGAGGGCTGATGGTGTTTGTCTCCATGAATTTGGTGGTGTTTGCCCAGAAGAACGGCATTGGGTCTGGCCTGATGGCAACAGTGATTACCACGATGCCGATGTGGTTGGCTCTGTGGTCGCGCTGGGGCGGAGAGAAGGTGCCGGTGACCAGCTGGATTGGGCTGGCTTTGGGCGTGGCAGGGGCAGCACTGTTGTCGCTAGAAGGGGATTTTTCGGCCAGCTGGCTGGGAGCGCTGGCAGCTTTTGCAGCCCCCTTGTGCTGGAGTATCGGTTCTTACGCTTCCCGCCGATTGGACTTGCCTGGTACGGCCATGGCGTCTGCTGCCCAGTGGCTCACGGGCGGGGTGATGGGCTTGGCGGTCGCGTGGCAGCTTGAACCCCATGATGCCTTGGCGCATGCGAGTGCGTCCGCATGGTGGGCATGGGTCTATTTGCTGGTTTTTGGGACGCTGATTGCCCTCAACGCCTATCTTTGGTTGCTGCAAAACACCAGCGCCGCAGTGGCGGGTAGCTATTCCTTTGTCAATCCAGCGGTTGCTTTGCTGGTCGGTGCGGGCATAGGCCACGAAGTGTTGACGGGCTGGGTGTTTGCAGCCTTGCCTTTGATTGGGGCCGCCTTGGCCATGATTTTGTATGGAGCCTCCATCCAGGCTGCACTGGCACCGGTGTGGGGCATGTTGACCAAGCGCTTTGAGAACAAGCAAGCCTGAGGTCTTGCCCAACCGCGATGCCGGGTCAGTGTGTAGCACCTAGTCAGGCGTGCGCGGCCCGGTGTACAGCAAGTCACGCGCTTGGGCTGTCGGTAGGTATTGCGAGTTGATCTTTAGCAGCGTGCCGTCACGTAGCATGTCGCTGACCAAGGCGTCCCATTGCTTGGCCTGCTCTGGTGTGAAGGTCTTGCGGGCCAGTATCAGGGTGCCCACGGAAAACTGATCGGCGGGCGTCCAGTCGTGGATCACCACTTTGGCTTTGAGTTGCTTCTCGGCGTAATAGGCATTAAAGACCAAGGGTTGGCTCAAAATGCCGCTGACCACACCGCGGTCTAGCAGTTTGAAGAGTTCATTGACATCCGCACTTTCAATGACTCGCCCTTGTTTTGCCAGCCTAGCAATCAAACTGTCGTAGGCCATTTCGTGGCGAAATCCGCGCACCACGCCCAGTCGGTAGTTGCCGGCTTCGAACTGTTCGAGGGTGCTGGCTTTGCTTGCAATGTGCCTGTCTAGCAAAAACAAATTGCGGGTTTTCATGTAGGGCAGCAAGAAGCCGTACTCTTTGCGCTCGGGCGTTGGAATGGCGGCTGTGGCCAGGTCTAAGGTGCCAGCCTGAAGCTCCGCCCAGATGCGGTTGCGTGGCAACACCACTTGCACAAACGCGCACCCGGTGCGCTTGGCTATGGCGTCTAGCATGCGGGCATCGATGCCGTCGCCCGCTGCTTGCCTGTACATCAAGCCAAACTCAAACAACGCGACCCTGATGGGGCGTGAGCAATAGAGCTCAGTGGGTGCCGCAGCTACACCCATGCTCAGTCCAGCTAGGCAGACGCTTAGTAAGTGGCGAAAGCGGTTGAAGACTGGCATGCCCACTTTATACGGGAAGGGCGAACATAATGCCAGCCTCCGCCGCAAAGGCCGCTTACGTTTGGCGAAAGGCCCTTAGCCATCCACCGCTCAAGACAAACCGGGGAAATGTGACCCATTGTTCAAAAAACAAACGGGCAACCGCTTGCACGGGCCCTGTGAACGGTTCGGCGGGCACTGCCTCCATGCGGTGGCCTCGGCCTTGTGCCGCCAGGGACAGCACCATAGGGACTAGGCTAGCCAGAGCCCAGCCCCACGCGCCCAGCCACAGCGATGCAAGCAACATCACGTTGCCCAGCAAAAATGCGGGCACGGCCACGATGTGCAGGAGTAAGTTGCTTTTGCGCGCGTGGTAGCGCGGGTAGCCGCTGGCTTGCCAGCGCAAAAGTTCGGGCAGATTCATACGGTTTTCTCCATACCTACAAGAGCAGTTCAAGCCACGCGCCAATGTTGGCACTGGTTACATGAATTCTAACGGTCTATGTTACCGATGTAAACTTCGGGTGAATCTTGATGCCGACTTATGTCTACTACCCGTCACATGCCCCCTAACCCCCCATTGCTTGTTGCTAGCCTTGGTGCAGACGCTGGCGCTGAAACGCCGCGCAGTTACCACCACGGCGACTTACGCAACGCGCTGCAGCAAAGCGCATTGGTGCTATTGCGCGACAAAGGCCTTGAAGGCTTAAGCCTGCGCGAAATATCCAAAGTAGCAGGGGTTAGCCATGCCGCTGCGTACCGCCACTATGCGGATAAACAGGCGCTGTTGGCAGATTTATCCATCGTGGGCTTTGAGCAGTTGACTCAGATGGTCGAGCACGCGTTGGCATCGACTCTGGGCGGACCACTGGCGCAGCTGTTGGCCACGGGCCGTGCTTATGTGGTGTTCGGTGCTCGCCAGCCCCAATTGCTGCAGCTGATGTTTAGCAACGCCATTCCCGACTGGCAAGCGTTCCCCGAGTTGGCTTCAGTGGGCCAAGCATTGACGCAGAGCCTGCAACACACCATCGCCCAAGGTCAGCAGTGTGGCGAGATCCGCGCGGGCGATCTCGCCAGTTTGAGCATGGCGGCCTGGTCCATGGTGCATGGTTTGGCCATGTTGCTAGCAGGCAAGCGCATCCCGGGTGCTTTGCCGGACGAAGCCTATGTGCAACAAGCGGCTGAGCAGTGTGTCAATGTTTTGGCTAAGGGCTTGCGCCCCGATCCGGAACGGCCGGCTTAATCCAGCCGGCAAGGCTTGTAAAAATAGTTTCTATATATTGATTATTGAAAATCAATTGGCTTCTTTGCGTGCTGCTGCATAACATTGCTCCCATGCCAATCGCAGAATTTGCTGCAACCCTTCACAACAAAGAGGCCACCATGACCATCGCTCAACGTCCTGAAATCAAAACGCTTGCCAATTTGGAGGCCGCGTTTGCCGGTGAATCCATGGCCCATATCAAATACCGTTACTTTGCCAAATTGGCCCGTGAGATGGGCGACGAAGACACTGCACGCGCCTTTGAAGCCACGGCCGACCAAGAAGTGATGCATGCCTTTGGTCATTTGGATTTGTTGTACCCCAAGGCCGACATGACGCCTGCGAAGGCATTGCAGATTGCCATTGACGGAGAAACCTATGAGTACACCGAGATGTACCCCGGCTTTCGCGCAACCGCCGAAGCCGAAGGCAACGCCGCAGCCGTCGCTGAGATGGACGAGCAAATAGAAGAAAGTAAGGTGCATGCAGCACAGTTCAAAGCTACGCTGGAGAAAGCGCAAAAACGCTTTGCCGCACTGGCCCGCGTGGAAGAGCGCCACGCCAACCACTACAAAGCCCAGCTCGCGAAGGTCAGCGCCTAAGCTCCCGTTGAATTCCCACTAACTGAAAGACTTGTATGAAAACCTATATCTGTATCGTGTGTGGCTTTGTGTATGACGAAGCCGCTGGCCGCCCTGAAGACGGACTCGCTCCCGGCACGCTGTGGGCCGATGTGCCTGCCACGTGGGCCTGCCCCGAATGTGGCGTGGCCAAAGCCGACTTTGAAGTCGTCGAGCTCTAAGTCCCCCCATTCACAAGGAGTGCACCATGGCCCAATTCGCCCGCAACAACCTGCCCACGCTCAAGAAGACGGCCAGCTACTACGTGGTGCACATCACAGTGGCTGCCTTGGTTGCCTATGCCGTGACCGGAAACTTACTGGTGTCTTTGACCCTGAGTTTGCTGGAACCCACGGTCCAGGCCTTTGCCTTCTTTTTCCATGAAAAGGCTTGGGAACGCATCAATGGACGCCAAGGCACAGGCCACGCGCATAGTCAGCAAGCGGCGGGAGCAGGCGCTTGAGCAGCGCTGCGCCCATTGTGCTTGTGGGGGCTGGCTTGGCTGCTTGGTCCACCGTGCGTGAGTTGCGCAAGCTGCAGGCCGAGGTGCCGGTGGTACTCATCACCGCAGACAGCGGCGACTTTTATGCCAAGCCAAGCTTGTCCAACGCGTTTGCCCAAAAGCGCACGCCAGAGCAATTGGTGAGCACCTCGGCGGCCAAGATGGCTGAGACCTTGAACGTGCAGCTCATGGCCCATAGCCGGGTGACGGCTGTGGACCCACAAGCCCGCAGCGTGCAAGTCGCGCAGGGTGAGGCTGTGCACACGGTGGCCTATAGCGCCTTGGTCATCGCCACAGGCGCGCAGCCTATCACGGTGCCCTTGCAAGGCAGTGCGGGCGCGAGCGCGATGTCTGTGAATTCGCTAGACGACTTTTCTAAGCTGTTTTTGGCCTTGGGCGGTCATGGAATAAGCGCAGGTAGCTCTGAAAACAATAGCAAAACGGTGCTCATTATGGGCGCGGGGCTGATTGGCTGCGAGTTTGCCAACGACCTCGCTGTAGGCGGCCACCGCGTACATGTCGTAGATCCAGGCGTCAGGCCCCTGGCCGCCTTGGTGCCTGAAAGCCTGGGCCTGGCTTTGCAAGCGACGCTGGCCGAACTGGGCGTCCGCTGGCACATGGGCACCACTGTGCAAGCGCTGAATAACTCTGAGGCACCCGGGCCATGCTTGACCGCCACGCTCGCCAATGGCGAGACCGTGCAAGCCGACCTTGTGCTCAGCGCGGTGGGGCTGCGGGCGGACACCCGGCTGGCACAAGCCGCTGGCCTCGTGTGTGAGCGTGGCATTGTGGTGGACGCGCACCTGCAAACCTCTGCGCCTGCTATCTACGCTTTGGGCGACTGTGCCCAATATGCCTCAGCCGGCGGGCGCACCTTGCCTTACGTCATGCCCATCATGCAGGCTGCCAAAGCGCTCGCGTCCACCTTGGCAGGCACACCCACGCCGGTGGTGTTCCCCTTGATGCCAGTCGCTATCAAGACGCCGGTTTTGCCACTGGTGGTGCAGCCACCGCCGCCCGAAGCGAACGGTCAGTGGGTGCGCGATGACGCACAAACCGCCATGACCGGCGAGGTGTGGCGCTTTGTCAATGCAGTGGGTGCGCAGTGTGGTTTTGCGCTCAGCGGCAAAGCCACGGCGCGGCGTTTGGAGCTCATCAAGACCACGGGGGTCTAGGCTATACCGACCTGGCTGCGGCTTATATGACGCGGTTGCGACCGCGTTGTTTGGCCAAATACAGCGCTTTGTCAGCGTTGTAGTACAGCGCGTCGAAATCCAGCTTCTCTGCGGCGGTGCAGCCAGCGCTGCCAATGCTCACGGTCACGGGTATGCGTTGGCCACTCCACTGCGCGGGGTGCGCTTCGATCTTGGCGCGAATCTTCTCCGCCAGTCGGCGTGCGGCGTCGATGCTGGTGGACGGCAGCAACACAATGAACTCCTCCCCCCCCAATCTGGCGACCAAATCGGTGCTGCGCACGGCGGAGCTGGCCAAAGTGGCGGCGTGTTTGAGGACCGCATCCCCCGCAGGATGGCCCCAGGTGTCGTTCACCTTTTTGAAGTAATCCAAATCCATGACCAAAATGGCGGTGGACGAGTTTTGGCGCTGCGCCCGTTGTAGCTCTTGTTGTGTGAGTTCTACAAAGGTCTTGCGGTTAAACAGGTTGGTCAAGCCATCGGTGCGGGTTAAGCGCTGCAACTCCCGCTGCTTGTCTTGCAGCTCGGCATTGGCTTGTTGCAGGGCTTCTTGTTGAACATAGAAGGCAACGTAGCGACGCCACAGGTAGATGGAAACGCCCATGCCCATGGCACAGGCGGTCAATGCATCCAAGCGGTTGGTCAAAATTTGGTGCGGTGAACTGGGGCTTTGGCCCAGCACCCAGTTAAACACCACAAAACCCGTGCAATAGATCCACACCACCGTGCTTGGCTTGAGCAGCAGTGAAACGGCCAAGAGCAGGCACACATAGATGTAAGGGGTGACACTGTCACTGCCCCACTGTTCCAAATACACAAATACGATGGCGTCGGCCATGCAAAAACACGCAAGCCCAATAGGCAGATAGCGCATGGTCTTGGTGCGCCCTGTGCGAGGTTGCTGCTTGGCCAACCACGCTGCGCCCAGCAGGGCCAAGCCCATGGCGCTTTGCATCAATACCGAGCCCCAGCCCCATCGCCAAGCGGCGGTGTCGCTTGCCATGTTGACCACGATGGAGACGCCAAAGACCAAGGCCGTCAATAGGCCAAAAAATGCACCAATGGGCGCAAACCAGCGGATACGGCTCAGATTGGCCAAATCAGCCTCACTTTCCACGAGCGCATCGTCCGTACGCCATTGCGCAAGCAGGACGCGAACCTCATGAAGTGAAAAGTGCATAACGAGCTAAAAAAAGTGAGTCGAAAAAACCTGCAGTGTAGGCCGCCATTGCCGTGCCTCGGCCCCGGTGCAGGATAGTCTATTGGAGCGGCACGACCGGCGGATTCAGTGCCTTGGAAAATGCAAATTTGGGTACACCCTCCAGACCATGGCACGGCGGTGAATGCGGCGTGCTGCCCGCCGCACAAGGGCCGTCGCGGTTGATTGACCAAAAATGCAAGCCCCCCATGCCCAGGCTGTTGACCGCTTGTCCTAAGCGCTGCGCATCTTCTAAGGTAAACACATTGGGCGCAAAGTCGTTGACGCCCAGCATGGGCGTGAGTTCTATGCGGTTCATCGGAATCTCATAGCGCTGACTCACGTTGCGCGCGGCTTGCAAGGCCGAGGCCACCATGTCACAGCGTTTGGCGACCACCACGCAGTTGTAGGGCGAGGCCTTGCCAAAGTTCATGACCATCAAGTTCAGGTAGTAGTTCTTTACCCCGGCTGCGGCAATGGCTTTCATGACGCGCTGGCCATCGATGTTCAGGCTGTCCTTGGTGGCGGTGGTGTCTGCCACCGTGGCCAAGGTGAAGCTGATGCGTAGATACGGGTAACGTTGGGTTGCGAGGGCAATTTGTCGGGCCAGTTGCGCGAGCATCTCGTCTGGCTGCCCCGCTTCAATATCAAAGTCCAAGCCAATAAAGTGGGTCGAGCTGTAGCGCTGGACAAAGGCATCCATGCCCGCTACAGAGTCGCAAAAGAACACACCGTCCGCCCCTCCGGTGGAGACGATGTAGCCCATATTGGCCTCGCGCAGACTGTCAATGGTGGCCAGTATGCTGTTGCGGCTGACCTCACCGTCCCAGGCCTCTTTGCCGCATTCGCCAATCGCAAACGCCAGCGTCACCGCGCCCACATGTGCGGGCACTTTGAGGGCCTTGGTGGGCGCATCGCCTGTGTCCAAGGGTTGAAGCCCGGTGCTGACCGACCAGTAGGGGCTGTTCACAAAGCCCCGCAGTTGGCTGGGCTTGCCGGGGTCGCGCTCAGGGGCTGAGCAACTTGCCAAGAGGACCAGAGCGGCGAGCAGCAAGACGCGCAAGTACGTGCTACCAGACTGGCGTGGGGTGGCGGGTTGGGTGTGGAAGGGTAAACAGCGCATCGTGGCTACACGGGTTGGGTCACGGCGTGCGTGAGGTGGGTGAGATGGTCGAGGTGGGCAATATCTGCGGTGTCATGGGTCACTAACAGCGCAGGAATCTGGCGTTGTGCCACCAAGCCAAACACCAAAGCACGCATGCGCGCACGCAAGTTCGCATCGAGTTTGGAAAAGGGCTCGTCCAGCAGCAAGGCGCGGGGCTGTGCCAAGAGGGCACGTGCCAAAGCCACGCGGGCGCGCTGCCCTCCGGACAAGGTGGCGGGGTTGGCCTCGGCATAGGCGTCCATTTCCACATCGACCAGCGCTTGCTGGGCCTGGGTTTTGCGGTTTGCCCGTGGCCCACTGGGCAAGGCAAACAGCAGGTTTTCTAGCACCGTCATGTGGGCAAACAGAAGGTCGTCTTGGAACAGCATGCCAATGCGACGGGCCTGGGTTGGAAGGGTGTCTACCCGTGTGTCACCCAGGGTGATGCTGCCTTCAAACTGCACGGCTGGGTCTAAGGTGCCACACACGGCCGCCAAGAGGCTGCTTTTGCCCGAGCCGCTGGGGCCCATGACCGTATGCACCACCCCGGGGGCCACTACCAGATCAATATGGGCCAGCAAGGTGTGGCGAGGGGTAGCGAGGCGGTGAATGTGGAGCTGCAAGGCCATCGTTCTACCCCTTCGCCGCGCTAGGGGCTGTGGCGATGCACACTTGGCCCTGAGCGTCCACGACCACTGGCACGCTGAGCAAGGCCTCACCCACGCATTCACCCGTTTCGCAGACGCCGTCAGACCAACGAAAGCGGGAGTAATGCACATTGCAACTGACCGACACATAGGGGGTCTGGATCAGCTGGCTTTGGCGTGCCGCCAAAGGCACTCCAAAATGGGGGCAGCGGTTGGCAAATGCATGCACCTGCGTGCCATTGCGAAGCACCAGTACTTTGAAATCAGTGGCGCTGTCTGCAGCACCTGGGGCCTGTGTCACGCTCACCATCTGTGCCTGACCCTCTACGAGGTCGTTCAGCATGACCAACGCAGTGCCGGGGGCTGGCGCATGTGGGAGATCAGACCATGTCAGGGGCTCGGCAGAGGGTGAGGGCATGGGCAAGCGCAAGCGTTGTGGGGTCATGTCAATCGAACCCTTATTGTGCCGGGTTGGCCATGGCGTTGGTGCGAAAAGTGCGGGCCCGGCCTAGCCAATGGGCCACCGTAAACAGGGCCACGGGCAGCACCCACTGCAGTCCTGCGTAGGCTGCGGTCAGGGAGCGCTGGCCACCGGCTGCGAGGTTGACAGCTTCTGTGCTCACCGTGCTAAACCGTCCCGCGCCAACGTACAAGGTGGGCAAATACTGCGCCACGCTGACGGCAAACCCAATGGCAAAGGCGGAGGCAAGTGTGGCTTTTAGCAAAGGCCATTTCACTTGCGACAGGTAGGCCCATCGGCTGCGGCCCAAGGTAGCACTCAGTTGCCCCAAGCGCGCATCAAAACCGGCATAGGGGCCCGCCAAGGCCAGCACTACATAGGGCAGACTCGCCAAGCTATGGGCCAGCCACAAGCCACTGGCCTGCGCATCCCAGTCCCATGCCAAGGCCAAACGGTGCAGTCCAAGCACCCACAACACGGCGGGCAGCACCAGGGGCATGAACAGCAGCGGCTGGGCGCGTTGGTGCCACGCAGGGGGGGCAAACTCGAGCCACAGTACCGCCCACACCAAGGCCGTGCCCGCGCTCACCAGCGCCAGTGCGACCGTTGTGCCCAGGGTGCTGGCGCTGCCCAGTACCGAGGCCCAAGCCGCCGTGCTCAAGCTGTGGGGCCACAGCGACGGAAAGGGCCAGTAGCCCGACACACTGCCAATAGCCAGCGCCAGCAGCACTACGGCATAGACCGCGGTGAGTACATGCAACTGCCATGCGCCGGTGCGCGTTGGCGTGGGCTGTGCGTGGTAAGCGGGCACGCCTGCGGTCCACAGCCGTTTCCATACCGAGAGGCGAGCCCCCCACCACAGCAGGGCCGCCCCTAGGGCGACGCAGCCAGCCAGCGCCCACGCAGCAGCAGCCCCTTGCGCCTGGGTCTCAGGGGCCGCGTCTTGCAGCCACTGCCACGCCAGCACGGCCAAAGTGGGGGGGGAGGTAGGCCCCGCCACCAAGGCCATGTCCACGACGGTGAGCCCATAAGCCCACACCGCCAGCACGGGCAGCGCCAAGCGTGGCATGAGCTGGGGCCAGACCACGCACCACCACGCACGGTGCGGGGCATAGCCCATGGTGTGGGCCAAACGCAGTTCTGCTTGGAGTCGGCGCGCAACGTCAGGCTGTTGCAAATAGGCCATGGCCGTCCACAACAGAAACGGAATCTCCTTGAGTACCAGCACCGCAACCAGGCCCACGCCCCAAGGGTCTTGGGTGCTGGCCCACGCCGGTGGGCTTTGCAGACCGGTTGCCCAAGGCGACAAGGCGCGCAACACCCACCCGCTGGGCGCAAGCAGGGCTACAAAGCCGATGGCGAAGGCGGCATGCGGCACGGCCAGCAGGCTGGGGAGGCGCTGCGCCCAGCGTGGCCACACGGTCTGCCCAAAGCTGCGCGACACGATCCAGGCGCTGGCGGCCAAGGCCAGCGTGGTCGCAGTGAGCGCAGTCCCTACGCTCATGCCCAGCGACGGCCAGAACTGCGGGTCTTGGCTTAGGCGGACCCAGCCCGCCGTGTCTGTGCCTGCCACAGCAGCACCCCACAGGCTCCACACCATGGGCACACCCACCAGCGCCAAGAGAACGGCGCCATAGAGGGCGGGCGTGAGGGAACGTGACACGTGGCGCGAGCTAAAGGGCTAAAAGTACTGTTTGCGCACGTGGCATATGCGTAAGCAGCTATTGAATGTGTAGCAAGGCATGCGCAAGGTCCAGACGATGCTCAAGCCACGGCCTCTGTAGCGCTGGCTGCGCCGGCCACGGCCAAGCCCGCTGCCACGCCGCCAAAGCGGTTGCCTTCCACCAAGGTGGCTTCGGGCATGGCGCTGCGCAAGGCTTCGATCAGTGGGCGCAAGGCTGATGAGCCACCCGTGAGGTACACCACATCCACAGCCGTGAGACCAGCGGCCGCCACACACTCCTGCGCACAGGCGACCACTTGGCCCAGGGCCTGCTGCAGGGCGTTGGCCATGCCATCGGCGCTGACCATGGGGCTGAGCTCGGCTGGGATGTTGCGGTCCAAAAAGTCCAAGTCCACCCGTGCCGACTCGCCGCTGATGGAGCAGGCAATCTTGGCGGCCTCTACGCCTGCGAGCATGCGGTGGCCGTGTTGCTCGTCCAGCGCGTTCATCAAGCGGCGGTGCAGGCTGAGGTCGGCGTAGTCAGTCCACAGCTCTTTGGCAAAGTGCATGGCTTTGCGTGTGTAGGCTTGGTGGATCAAGTGCCAGGTACTCAGGTCAAAGAACACGCTGTTGGGCACCGGGCGCCCCCCCTGGCCCACATGGCGGTAGCCCAAAAGCGGCATCACGGTGGCAAGGTCTAACAGGCGGTCGAAATCGGTCCCGCCAATGTGCACGCCGGTGGTGGCCAAAATGTCTTCGCTGCGGTCGCCCAAGTGGCTGCGCGCAGGGTTCAGACGGATCACCGTGAAGTCAGATGTGCCCCCGCCAATGTCCACCACCAAGGCGGTGGTTTCTTGGGTGATGCGTTGCTCGTAGTCCAGCGCAGCGGCAATGGGTTCAAGCTGGTAGGCAATGTCGGTAAAACCAGCTTCACGCGCCGCGCGGCCCAGGGTCTCTTGGGCCAAGGTGTCGCGCTCGGGGTTGTCGTCCACAAAGTGCACGGGGCGGCCCAGCATGGCGTGGGTGATGGGGTGGCCCACCTGCGCTTCGCAGCGCTTTTTGAGTTCTTTGAAGAACAAGACCACGATGTCAAAGAAGCGAATACTTTGGCCGTCAACCACGGTGTATTCGTCCATGAGCGCGCTGCCCAAGAGGCTTTTGAGCGAGCGCAGCAATCGGCCTTCGGTGCCGCTCAAATAGGCCTGCATGGCGGCCGAGCCGAACAGCACGCTGTGGGTTTCGCTGGAGAAAAACAAGGCGGTGGGCATTTCAGAGCGCGCACCGTCGAGTTGAATGACCTCTAACTGGCCGCTGCTGTTGATCAGCGCGGCGGCAGAGTTGGAGGTGCCAAAGTCAATACCAATGACGGGGGCTAAAGAGGCTAATTCGTCGTTACGCTGCACGTGCGGGGGTTCCTAATACTTGCTTCAAAAATGCCGAAATGTCGGCGACTTCACGGGGGTGCACGCTGTGCGGCATGGGGTAGGTGTGCCATTGCACGGGGTGGCCATGGGCTGCCAGCGCATCGCGCGAGGCTTCTCCACGCGCCAGCACGACCACAGGGTCTTGCGTGCCGTGGGCCATGAACACGGGGGTGTTTGCATTGGCGCTGTGGCGTTCGTCGCCAAAGCGCTCGGCCAGGGGCAGGTAGCCAGACAGCGCCATGATGCCCGCAATGCGAAACGGCAGGCGCAAGCCGGTGTGCAAGGCCATGGCGCAGCCTTGGCTAAAACCTGCCAGAACGATGTTTTCAGGCGCAATGCCACGCGCAATCTCATGCTGGATCAGCGCTTGGATGGCCCGCTCGGAGTTTTGGATGCCGGCGGCGTCTTGGCGGCTGATCAGGTCGGTGCCGGTGATGTCGTACCAAGCGGGCATCACATAGCCGCCGTTGAGCGTGACTGGCATGCTGGGCGCATGTGGAAACACAAAGCGAATGGGCGGGCAGCCTGCCAGCTGAAGTTCAGGCACCAAGCCTGCGAAGTCATTGCCATCGGCACCTAAGCCGTGCAGCCAGATGACGGCGGCAGTGGGGTTGGGGGCGCTTTCAATTTCAATACGGGGCAGTAAGGTCACGGTGGGGCACCTAGCAGTGTGGGGGTTAATAAACGTTAGAAACACCGCCGCTTGCGGTGATTCTGGTCAAGGGCAGGGATAAAACCAAGGGCTCAATGCGCTGACTAGCCCCTTGGCTAGCGCTGGGACACGGTGTTTTTGCGAGCCAAGGCGAGATTTTGCCAGCCTTGCGACGCAAAGATGCCTAAAACAGCTCCATGTCGCCGATGTTTTCTGCATGTTGGGCCAATTCACCTTGGGCAATCAAGGCCGCATAGCTACAGACTTGGTTGCGTCCATGCCCTTTGGCGTAGTACACGGCTTGGTCCGCCCGCTCAAAAGCGCCGCTTGGGGTGTCGCCTGCCATGACTTCGGAAAAGCCCACGCTAATGGTGATGGTGCCCACTTGCGGAAAGCGGTGCGCCTCGGTGGTGACCCGCAAGCGCTCCAGCACGTTGAAGGCCTCGGCCTCGCCATTGCAGCGCATGAGCACCACAAACTCTTCGCCACCAAACCGGTAGAGTTGGTCGTGGAAGCGAAAGTGGGTGCGCATCAGGCGTGCTAGCAGCAACAACACCTCATCGCCGATCAAATGGCCGTAGTTGTCGTTCACCTTCTTAAAGTGATCAATGTCGATCATGACCAGCCAATAGCTTCCAGACGTTTCTGTGGCCCGCCGTTCCCCCAAGGGAACTTCGGCAGCGAGCCGCTGCTCGTTGGAGGCTTTCAGAAATGCCGTGTCAAAGGTTTTGCGGTTGAGCAGCTCCGTCAGTGAGTCGCGCTCACCGTAGTCCAACAAGCTCAGAAAATTCAGGTACAGCCGCAGCACGCCGGTCACCAAGCGCAGGGAGTCCGAGGACATCTGGCCTGCGGTGCGCACTTCGAGCACGCTGGCCCCCTCGACCCCGGTCGCGATGGGGAACACCGCCACGCTGGGTTCGCCTTCAGAGTGCTGCACGGTTTGTGTTTCTACCGATTTCTGCCGCAGCGGGTGGTCATTGAGGTTAGGCAGTAAGTCCAAGGAGGACCATGCTGCGTCAAAGGTGGGGGTCAATTGACCTTGTGCCAACTGGGCACTGGTGAGCCAGTGCTCATTGCCTACTTCGCCCACGACCCGGTAAATCGCGCAGGTTTCAGGCTGCAGCAAATCACTGATGGCGCTGACCAATGCCATGTCCAGAGCGTCACGGTCGCGAATGGCAGTGAGGTTGGCCAGCCGGTTGACAAGTTCGGACATGGGTTCAGTTTATTCTGCGACTGGTGGAGCCGCTACCAACGATTTAGGCCCACATCGTAGCGCTTATTGCCCATACCGTTTCAACCATTCTTTTTCCAGCGGGTCTACCCAGCTGCCATGCGGCTCTGGAATGGTGGGAGCCGGGCTGATGACTTGACCCGGCAAGGGCTTGGCCGCAAAACGCGCCTTGTCAGCCGCGCTCAGCTTGTCCACAGCCAACACGGTGGGGTCGCCCCACACCGCAATGTCGGCTTTACGCGCCTGGGCTTGCGCACTGAGCAAGAAGTTAGCAAACACCTGCGCGCCCTCTTTGGCTGAGGCGTTGACAGGGATGGCCACAAAATGGGTGTTGCCAATGGTTCCGCTACTGAATTGGTAGCTAATCACGCTCTCTGGTAGGCGCTTGGCGGCAATTTCGTTGGCTGCGTCATTGGGGTTGAAGGTCAGCGCCAACAGCAATTCGCCGTCCGCCATCATTTGGCGAATGGCGTCCGCGTTTTGCGGAAACTGTTTGCCTGCACGCCACAAATGGGGGTGCATCTGGTCTAAGAACGCCCACAAAGGCGCGCTGGCTTTGGCAAAGGCTTCCGGGGAAGTGGGCTTGTAGAGCGCGCCACGGTCGGCATTGAGTTCTAGCAGCGCTTGCTTGACGAAGGTGGTGCCGTGAAAGTTGGGCGGACGTGGGTAGCTCACGCGGCCGGGGTTGGCCTTGGCAAAGGCCAGCAACTCGGCCATGCTTTTGGGTGGGTTAGCTACCTTTTTGCTGTCCACCATGAAGGTCAGCTGCGCCATGCCCCATGGGGCTTCTAGACCGTCTACAGGCTCCGAAAAGTCGATCCGGGTGGTGGGTTTGCCTTGTACGTCCACATTGGCAAACGAGGGCAGGCTTTCAGCAAAGGGGCCAAAGAGCAGGCCGTCGCGCTTCATGGCCAAAAAGTTCTCACCATTGATCCACACCAAATCGACCGTGCCATTGGTCTTGCCCGCCGCCTTTTCGTTGCGCACGCGCTTGACCACGTCGGCAGCATCGCTCACTTTGACATGTTCAACCTTGACGCCGTAGCGCTTGAGCACTTCAGCACCCGCCCATTGGATGTAGGCGTTGATGGGCTCCGAGCCAGCCCACGCATTGAAGTACACCGTTTGGCCCTTGGCTTTGGCCTCGATAGTGGACCAACTGGCACTGCTTTGGGCAAACACTGGGGATGCGATGGCTAGGCTAGACAACGCTAGTAAGTGGCGACGGTTGAGCTGAATGGTCATGGTGACGGGCCGTGAAAAATAGAGTGCAAAAGAGTGGGTCGTGGACTGCGGCGTTTTCTTACCGCAGCGATCCGGCGCTCGCGTTCCTCACGCCAGCAAGGCCTGTGCAAACTCGCGTGCGTTGAAGGTTTCCAACTCGTCGAGCTTCTCGCCCACGCCAATGAAGTACACCGGGATGGGCCGCTCGCGGGCAATGGCGGCCAGCACGCCGCCTTTGGCGGTTCCGTCGAGCTTGGTGATGATCAGGCCGGTGAGGCCTAAGGCGTCGTCAAAGGCTTTGACTTGGGTGACAGCGTTTTGTCCGGTGTTGCCGTCAATGACCAGCAGCACCTCGTGGGGGGCGGTGCCGTCGGCTTTTTGGATCACGCGTTTGATCTTTTTGAGCTCTTCCATCAGGTGCAGCTGCGTGGGCAGGCGACCAGCGGTGTCAATCAGCACCACGTCTTTACCGCGTGCTTTGCCAGCGCTGACTGCGTCAAAGCTCACGGCAGCGGGGTCGGCACCGTCTTGGCTGATGATTTCGACCGTGTTGCGGTCGGCCCACACGGTGAGCTGCTCACGTGCTGCCGCGCGGAAAGTGTCGGCCGCTGCCAGCAGCACAGTGGCTTGGCTGTCTGCCAAATGCTTGGTGAGTTTGCCAATGCTGGTGGTCTTGCCCGCGCCGTTGACTCCGGCCACCATGATGACGGTGGGCGTTTGCGCGCCAATGACCAAGGGCTTTTGCAAGGGCTGCAGCATCTCGGTCAAGGTGGCGGTCAGCACGTTTTTCAGGGCGACGGGGTGGGTAATACCGCTGTCTTTGACTTTGCGCCGCAACTCTTTGAGCACGTATTCTGTGGCGGGTACCCCTGCGTCTGACATGAGCAGTGCGCCTTCTAGGTCTTCATACAAGGCCTCATCAATCTGGGCGCCTACAAACACGCCCGAGATGTTGGACGCTGTTTTGCCCAGGCCCGCCTTGAGCTTGTCCAGCCACTTTTGGCGTTCAGGCGGTGTGGCACTGGGAACGGGAATGTCGATGGGCGTGACCAGCGCACTGCCAATGAGGGAGCCGCCCAAGGCGGGGCTGGCAGCCGCTGATGCGGCGCTGAATGCGGCTGCCGGTGCAGCGCTAGGCAGCTCAGCGGGTGCTGCAACAGGTGCTGCAACGGGCGCTGCAGCCGGTGGGGGAGGGGATTTTTTTTTGAAAAAACTGAACATGTTGGGCGTTCTTAGAATCACACCATTCTATGAAACACCATTTTCACCTGCCTGCGCGGTTTTTGGCACGCCCTTGGTCTTTATCTCTTCCCTTGTTGTTGAGCCCCATCAAGGCACTGCGTTTAGGTACTCTGGCTATTGCCGCTGTGGCGCTGTCTGCCGGTGCACAAGGACTGACCGGCGCAACCCCAGGCACGGCGGCCAGCCCGGTGGTGCAGTACACCTTGCGCAATGGCCTTACGGTGATTGTGAAACCCGACCACCGAGCGCCCACGGCAGTCCATATGCTCTGGGTGCGTGTGGGTTCCATGGACGAGGTGGACGGTACCAGCGGTGTGGCCCATGTGCTGGAGCACATGATGTTCAAAGGCACGCCCACCGTGAAAGCGGGTGACTTTTCGCGCAAGGTGGCTGCCCTAGGTGGGCGCGAAAACGCCTTCACCACCAAAGACTACACCGGCTACTACCAGCAGATTCCTGCTAACCGATTGGCCGAGGTCATGGCCTTGGAGGCAGACCGCTTTGCCAACAACCAGTGGACCGATGATGACTTCCGCAAAGAGCTAGAGGTGGTCAAAGAAGAGCGCCGCATGCGCACGGAAGACAACCCGCATGCCCGTTTGCACGAAGCCTTGGAGTCGACGGTGTTTACGGCTTCCCCTTACCGCCGTCCCGTGGTGGGCTGGATGAGCGACTTGGATGCGATGACACCCGACGACGCGCGCGAGTTCTTCCGCCGCTGGTACACGCCTGCCAATGCCGCAGTCGTGGTGGCGGGTGACGTGGAGCCAGAACAGGTGCGTGCGTTGGCTGAGAAGCTGTATGGCGGCATTCCCGTCCGCGCCTTGCCAACCCGCAAGCCGCGCGTGGAGCCAGAGCAGGTGGGCTTGCGACGTTTGGAGTTCAAAGCACCTGCCGAGCAGGCGTACGTCGCGTTGGCCTTTAAGGTGCCGAGTTTGGTCGCCGCTGACCTGGAAACAGGCGAGGGTGAAGACGCGCTGGCGCTCACCGTGCTGTCCGCCGTGCTCAATGGCTATGAAGGTGCACGCTTAGACCGCGCGCTGACCCAACCCGATGACCACGTGGCCGACGATGTGGGTGCCGGTTACGGGTTCAGTGGCCGCGGCCCCAAGTTGTTCATGTTGTATGGCGTACCCGCTGCAGGCAAAACCAGCGCGCAAGTGGAAGCCGCGCTGCGTGCCGAAGTTGCCAAAGTGGCCCGTGACGGGGTGACCGAGGCCGAGTTGGCGCGCGTGAAAGTGCGCTGGGTAGCGGGCGAGGTCTACAAGCTCGATAGCGTGTTCAACCAAGCGCGTGCATTGGGGAGCAACTGGGCCAGTGGCTTTGCCTTGGATGCAGAGGAGCGCCTGATCGCACGCCTGCGCGCCGTGACGGCGCAGCAGGTGCAGGCTGTGGCTGCCAAGTACTTTGGCGATGACGCTTTGACGGTAGCCACCCTGTTGCCGCAGCCCTTAGACACCAGCCGTAAACCGCGCCAAGTGCCAGTAGGTGCGCGGCATTGAGGCCATGCCCCCGCGCTGCGGTGCCTGGGTCTGCTCGTTGAACACAGAAGGAATTCATGATTGCTATAAATTTAAGAGCTGTTTGCGCAATGTGGATGGGCGCTACAGGCCTTTTTCTACCACTTTTATCCATGGCCGGTATTCCCATTGCGCATTGGACGCAAGCGTCCGGCGCACAGGTGTACTTGGTGCAAAGCCCGGCGATTCCTATGGTCGATGTGCAAATAGAGTTTGACGCCGGTAGCCGCCGCGACCCAGCATCGCAATCGGGCTTGGCCAGCGTGATGGCGGGTTCTATGTCGAACGGGGTGCGCGCCCATGGGGCCGACCCAGCCCTAGACGAAAACGGCTTGAGCGAAGCATGGGCAGACCTTGGGGCATCG
Source organism: Rhodoferax aquaticus (assembly GCF_006974105.1). NCBI lineage: Bacteria > Pseudomonadati > Pseudomonadota > Betaproteobacteria > Burkholderiales > Comamonadaceae > Rhodoferax > Rhodoferax aquaticus. The sequence continues at coordinate 3,637,622 of NZ_CP036282.1, read as the reverse complement.
TTTGGTGGTGCAGCCAGCGCGGACCGTTTGAGTTTTTCTCTGCGCTCTTTGACGTATCCCGACTTGCTGCCCAAAGCCGTGGCGTTGGCTGCGCGCCAGTTAGGGGAGCCCAGCTACCCAGAGGCTTTGTGGTTGCGTGACCGGCCCAAAATGCTGGCAGCCCTGAAGCAAGCAGACACACGCCCCGCAACCTTGGCAGGCCGGGCGTTTAGCCAAGCGGTGTACGGCAGCCACCCCTACGGGCAGGAGATGACCGAGGCCACACTGATGCGCATAAGCGTGCAAGACATGCGGGCGCTGCACGCGCACGCCGTGCAACCTTGCCACGCCAAGGTCAGTATTGTGGGTGCCGTAGACAAGGCGCAGGCAGACGCCTTGGTGAAGCAGCTGTTTTCACGGGTGACGGTGGCGGCCTGTGCACCTTTGGCCGCCGTGCCAGAGGTGCAGGCCTTGCAAGCTGCCAGTGAAAAGCGCATTGCGTTTGCGTCCGCCCAAGCCCAAGTGCTGATAGGGCAGCCTGGGTTTAAGCGCAACGATCCTGACTTTTTCGCCTTGACCGTGGGCAACCACATTCTGGGCGGCGGTGGCTTTAGCTCGCGCTTGACCGAGGAAGTGCGTGAAAAACGGGGCCTGAGCTACAGCGTCTACAGCTCCTTTTCGCCAGGTTTGCACGCGGGCGCGTTTGGCATTGGTTTGCAAACCCGCCCTGATCAAGCACAACAAGCCTTGGACTTGGTGCGCACCGTGCTCGCGCGCTTTGTGAAAGAGGGGCCGACCGAGAAGGAGCTGCAGGCGGCCAAAGACAATTTGATAGGGGGATTCCCGTTGCTGATGGATAGCAACCGCAAGCTGGTGGGCAGTGTGGCCAATATCGCGTGGAATGGCCTGCCCTTGAATTACCTAGACACGTGGACGCAGCGCGTCCAAGCCCTCACCGTGGCCGATGTGCAGGCCGCATTTGCGCGCAAACTGCAGCCTGACACCATGGCAACGGTGGTCCTGGGGGCGGATTAAAGCAACTTGAAGACTTCGCTAGCGGCTGCCACGGTCGCGGCGATGTCTTCTTCGGTGTGGGCTGCGCTCATAAAGCCCGCCTCGTAGAGCGCCGGGGCAAAGTACACGCCGCGATCTAGCATGCCGTGGAACAGGGTGTTGAAACGTTGGTTGTCCGTCTGCATGACGCGCGCGTAGTTTTGCGGCAGGCTGTCAAACAAGAAGAAGCCAAACATGCCACCTTCGCTGTCGCCACAGAAGGGCACACCCGCGGCATCGGCAGCGCCTTGCAGGCCGCTGATCAAGGCTTGGCTCTTTTGCCCCAGTGCTTCATAAAAGCCCGGTTTGCTGATTTCGCGCAGAGTGGCCAAGCCGCAGGCGGTGGCTACGGGGTTGCCAGACAAGGTGCCGGCTTGGTACACCGTGCCCAAGGGAGCCAGTTGCTGCATGAGGTGGCGCTTGCCGCCAAAAGCCGCCAAGGGCATGCCGCCACCAATCACTTTGCCCAATACGGTCATGTCTGGCTCAAAGCCGGGTATGGAGCGCGCGTACACGCTTTGCGCGCTGCCCAAGGCCACGCGCAGGCCGGTCATGACCTCGTCAAACACCAAGAGTGCACCGTACTCAGAGCACAGTTCGCGGCAGCGCTTCATAAAGGGCACGGAGGCGCGCACAAAGTTCATATTGCCCGCAATGGGCTCGATGATCAGGCAGGCCAACTCTTTGCCATGCAGGGCAAAGGCTTCTTCGAGTTGCGCCACATTGTTGTATTCCAGCACCAAGGTGTGCTGCACCACTTCAGGGGGGACGCCAGAGCTGGTGGGGTTGCCAAACGTAGCCAGGCCAGAGCCGGCCTTGACCAAGAGTGCATCCGAGTGGCCGTGGTAGCAGCCCTCAAACTTGATGAACTTGGGGCGGTTGGTAGCGCCTCGGGCCACTCGAATGGCGCTCATAGAGGCTTCGGTGCCAGAGCTCACCAAGCGCACCATGTCCATGCTGGGCACTGCTTGCAAAATGGCTTCGGCCAGTTCTACTTCCCGCTCGGTGGGGGCACCATACGAGAAGCCTTCGAGCACTGCTTCTTGCACGGCCTGCACTACGGCCGGGTGCCCGTGTCCCAAAATCATGGGGCCCCACGAGCCTATGTAGTCGATATAACGCTTGTTGTTGGCATCCCAAAAGTAGGCGCCTTGCGCACGGGAGACAAAACGGGGCGTGCCGCCCACGGCCTTAAAGGCCCGCACGGGGGAATTCACGCCACCGGGAATGACGTTCTGTGCGCGTTCAAAGAGTTGGAGGTTGCGGTCAGTGACGGGTTGCATTGGGGGAAATCTCAAAGTTGGAATCTAAGTCAGTGGCGTCGTCGGTCTCGTCTTCTTCAGGGTGGGCCCAGAAAAGCCGATCCGGGAGAACATTGCCCATACCAGGGCGAAAGCCGTTTTCCAAGCATCTATCCAAGTAACTCAGTGCTTCTCCGACGGCTTCCACCAGCTCTGTATCGCTGGCGATCAACGCTGCCAACGCGGCACTCAGTGTGTCACCAGCCCCTGAAAAAACGGCCTCAAAACGTTCGTACTTGTGGCTGCATAGCACTGCCTCTGGCGTGCAAAGTACATTGTCAATGTGCTGGTCAGGCAGGGGCATGCCGGTCACCAGGGTGTAGGGCACGCCGTACTCGTTGGCAGCGCGGGCAAGGTCGAGTGCGGAAGGGGGCAGCGGGGTGCTCCAGTCAGGCAGCAACCAGCGGGTGAGGGTGCTGTAGTTGCCCACCAAGACCGTGGTTTGCGGCAGCAAAAGCTCGGTGCAGGCATCGTGGTATTGGTCGGTTAGGTCTTCTTGCCACCACGAAAGGTCTGGCATATATGCAACCAAAGGTAAATCTGCGTAATCAGATGCAAGCTCCGCAATGGCGCTGAGGTTCTCAGGGCTGCCTACAAACCCGACCTTGAACACATCTACCGGAATGTCTTCCAAAATCGCTCGGGCTTGCTCGGTCACAGCCTCGTCATCGAAGGGATAGTGGTCCAATATTTCAGACGTGTCTCGGGCATACGCCCCAGTGATAACGGGTAGCGCATGAGCGCCCACTGACGCAATGGCGGTGAGGTCGGCGCTAATGCCGCCCGCACCACTGGCATCATTGGCATTGAACACCATAATGCAGGCAGAGGGGCCGTCATCGGCGTCTTCGTCGTCAAGGTTGGGTGGGGGATTTGCTTGCATTGGTGAGCCTGTATTGGGGTTAGTCCTCAGGCAGAATGTGATCATTCAGTGGGCGTGCAGTTCGTTCGCTTACGCTGCCTCTATACAATCATTCCATTCTATTCGAAGGTAAGTGCGACCGTGACTGATGCAAAAACTTGGATGTGCCTGATTTGTGGCTGGATTTATGATGAAGCCGCAGGCGCCCCAGAGCACGGGATCGCCGCAGGCACTGCATGGGCACAAGTGCCCATGAATTGGACCTGTCCCGAATGTGGGGCGCGCAAAGAAGACTTCGAGATGGTGGAGCTTTGACGCTGCGTATTGGTGATTCAAGCCCCTATTTGTTCAGGAGACATGCTTTGTGAGTACCAGTGTTTCAACCTTCAAGGTGTTGGTCGTAGATGACAGCAACACGATTCGCCGCAGCGCGGAGATATTCCTTAAGCAGGGTGGCCATGAAGTGATGTTGGCTGAAGATGGCTTTGTGGCCTTGGCGCAGGTGAATGATTACCAGCCACAGCTCATTTTTTGCGATATTTTGATGCCGCGCCTTGATGGCTACCAGACCTGTGCGATTATCAAGCGCAACCCCAAGTTTTCGAACGTTCCCGTGATCATGCTTTCCTCTAAAGATGGAATCTTTGACAAAGCACGCGGACGTATGGTGGGTGCCCAAGATTACTTAACCAAACCATTTACCAAGGATCAACTGTTGCAGGCCGTGCAGCAGTTTGGTGCCGTTTTGCAAGGAGCTATTTGATGGCAATACATAAAGTACTCATCGTTGACGATTCAAAGACAGAGATCATGTTTCTCACGGAGTTGTTGCAAAAAAATGGCTACACCGTGCGCTCCGCAGAGAACGCCGATGAGGCATTCAAGCGTTTGGCGGAAGAGAAGCCGGATCTCATTTTGATGGATGTGGTCATGCCTGGTCAAAACGGGTTCCAGCTCACACGATCGATCAACCGGACCCCTGAGTATGCGGATGTGCCTATCATCATTTGCACCAGCAAAAACCTAGAAACTGACCGTGTGTGGGGCATGCGCCAAGGCGCTAAAGACTACATCACCAAGCCCGTGGACTCGGTGGAGTTGTTTGCAAAAATCAAAGCCTTGAGCTGATTCGCCTCACCCATGGCAAACAGAGAAGCAATTCGCGAACTGCAGGCCCGTTTGGCCAGTCGGCTCCAAGCGGCACGCACCGAAGGCGTGGCGGTGGCTTGGCTTGCAGTCAAGGCTGGTGGCCATAACTACCTTTTGCCCTTGGGGCAGTCGGGTGAAATTTACCCCATGTCCAATGTGCAGTCTGTACCTTATGTGCGGCCGTGGTTCCGTGGGGTTTTAAATATCCGCGGGGGCCTGTATGGGGTCGTTGATGTGGCGGGCTTTGTGGCTGAAACTGGCGGAGCGCCGCATGCGGAAACCCTCGCTTTGGACTCTAGCGTTGTCACCTTCAACTCCGCTCTAGAAGTCAATTGCGCCCTCCAAGTGGATAGTTTGGCAGGGTTACGCGGCGTGGATGCATTTGAGTCGTCAGAGCCACCCGCGGAAGGCGCGCCCGCCTATTTCGGCAACCGATTTGTAGATTCGACGGGCGAGCATTGGCAGGAGATTAACCTGCGCACATTGTCCCAATTCCCTCAGTTTTTGAGTATCAGCGTTTAGTTCACTGTTAAGGCGCCATCATGTCCGTAGTCGACCAATTGAAAAACATTTTTGCCAAAAAGCAAGTCGAGTCTGAGCTTGACTCACGCCTCAGCTTGGCTATGCCGGATGGCTCTCCCGATGCGGCTTCGGATGATTCGTTGGCGCACAAACCTGCGGCTGATGCCGTAGACCTTGCTGTGAAAGCTGCCGCCACAGCCGAAGATGCAGGAAACCAGGACTTGATTTCCGTCCCCTTGTTGGGAACTCGTACGATTGCTGATCACCAAAAGCGTTTGGGTGTTGCTTTTGGCGTGTCGCTGGCTCTATTGGGTGTGGTGGTGTTTCTCACGCTCAGCCAATCGAACAAGGTTGCGCAGCAGTTGAATGCAACGGGGCAGTCTTTGATGCAGTCTCAGCGTCTTGCTAAGTCTGTGACGCAAGCTGTTGTGGGAAGTGCGCAAGCTTTCCCTGACGTCTCAGATAGTTCGGGTGTTTTGGCTAAAACTATCAAGGGTTTGCAGTCCAGTGATGACGATATGAATTTGGCTGCTGTAGGTGATAAGTACGCCGCTGAAATGCAAAAAATTACGCCCTTGGTTGACCGAGCTGAAAAAAATGCGAAGGCGGTGCTGGCCCAGCAAAAAATTCTGACCCAGATCGGATCCGCGCTGCGCTTGATTAACCGCCAGTCGTCAGATTTGCTGGAGATCGCTGAAACAATTTCATCGTTGAAGCTTCAGCAAAACTCGCCCTCCGTTGAAATCTCCGCTGTGGGTCAGTTGGTGATGTTGACGCAACGTATTGGTAAGTCCTCCAATGAGTTCTTGACCTCTGAGGGTGTAAGCCCTGAGGCGGTGTTTTTGTTGGGTAAAGACTTGAACACTTTCAAAGAAATTTCCGAAGGATTGTTGTCTGGTAGTTCTGAACTTCGCCTGACAGCCGCGAAAGACGCCGCTACGCGCGAACAGCTAGAAGCACTGATCAAAATGTACGGTGAGACCCGCGTGCAAGCAGGTGCCATTTTGGGCAACTTGCAAGGCTTGGTGTCTGCGCGTGAAGCGCAGAGCGCGATTATTGAAGACAGTGAGCCACTGCGTCGTAACCTCGAAGAGTTGCAAGCAAAACTCTCCAATCAGGCTGGTGTTTCTGGCGAGCTTTTCTTGGCCATGGTGGCATTGGCAGTCTTGGTGCTGGCTTCAGCGGCAGGTTTTTCTGCGGTTCAACTGAAAGACAGTCGCAAGCGCCAAATCGTCGCTGAAGACCAACGGCTGGAAGCTGAGCAACAACAGCAAGACGCCAAGCGCGTGAACGATGCCAATCAGGCTGCGATTTTGCGTTTGATGAACGAGTTGCAAACTGTTGCGGAGGGCGACTTGACCCAAGAAGCTACGGTGACGGAAGACATTACCGGAGCGATTGCTGACTCGGTGAACTACACGGTGGAAGAGTTGCGCTCCTTGGTAACCAACGTGCAAAGCACGGCTGCGCGTGTTGCGCAAACTACCTCTGAAGTGGATGCCACGTCTACAGAACTCTTGGCTGCATCCAATGAGCAGCTGCTAGAAATTCGTGAAACGGGCCGCTCTGTAGTGGATATGGCCGGTCGCATTAACGAGGTGTCCGTTCAAGCGCAAGAGTCTGCTGCGGTAGCTCGCCAATCGCTGCTGGCTGCGGAAACCGGCTTGACTGCGGTGCAGAACGCGATCGGTGGTATGAACTCCATCCGCGACCAAATTCAGGAAACATCTAAGCGTATCAAGCGCCTTGGTGAGTCTTCTCAAGAGATTGGTGAAATTACAGAGCTGATTTCAGACATTACCGAACAGACCAACGTTTTGGCCTTGAATGCCGCTATTCAAGCGGCGTCTGCCGGTGAAGCCGGACGCGGGTTCTCCGTGGTTGCCGAGGAAGTTCAGCGTCTTGCGGAACGCTCCGCAGACGCGACTCGCCAAATTTCCGCCTTGGTGAAGGCGATTCAGACCGACACACAAGATGCGATCGGCGCTATGGAACGTTCCACGCAGGGTGTGGTGGAAGGAGCCAAGCTTTCCGACAACGCGGGTACGGCGCTGACCGAGATTGACCGGGTGTCACGCCGTGTTGCGGAATTGATTGAGCAGATTTCGGGCTCTGCATCGCGGGAAGCCGGCTTGGCCAACGTGGTTGCAGACAACATTCAGCACATTTTTGCGGTGACGGAGCAGACCGGAGAGGGTACCCGCGCTACAGCGAACCAAGTGCGTGAGCTCTCACGCATGGCGGAAGAGTTGCGCCAGTCGGTGTCACGATTCAAGATTGCTTAAAGCCAGTCTTTGTCGCGTATTTGTTAAGCAAAGTGATCCTCAGGAGAGCCCCAATCCATGTCATCGAATCCTGCCGCTGTTGGCGAAAATGAGATAGCGGCCAGCGATCTTGGTCCACTCGCTTGGGTGTTGGATGAGTTGCGCAAATCGCTCGATGGCGCGACCAAAGCAATGCGTCGATTTGTACGGGACGCCGAGCTGGCCCGTGGTGCAGAGTTGACTGACTTAGATGCCAGCCATCTGCGCGTCGCGCGGCAGCAGTTGCACCAAGCGGTCGGTGCCCTGGAAATGGTTGGGCTAGGTGCACCTGCCAAAGTGCTTCGTGCAATGGAAGCTTTGGCCCAGAAGTTTGTGCAGCGCCCAGAGACTTGCAGCGATGAGGCTGCCAACAAGTTGGAACGCGCCAGCTTTGCGTTGACGGAGTATCTTGAGGGTTTGCTGAAAGGCAAAAAAGCATCTCCGGTTGCTTTGTTTGCCCAGTACCGGTCGGTCTTGGAGTTGACGGATACCGACCGAGTCCACCCTGCTGATTTGTGGCCTGTCGAATGGCGTTGGCTGGATGTAACCGTGCCGGAAACCTCCGCACTTGCCTATTCGTCAGCGGTGCGCGAAAAGATGGATTGGGCCGTACTCAAAGTTGTGAAGATGGGAGACAACCATTCTGCAGCCCGTTTGAGTGCCGTATGCCATGGTCTAGCGATGGCGGGTGTCGATGCCCATGCGCGAACTTTTTGGTTGGTGTGCGCCGCCTATTTTGAGGCGGTTGCGATGGGCCTGTGTCCAAGTGATGTTTACACCAAACGGGCCGCATCGCGGGTGTTACAGCAGTACGCCATTTTGGCCCGAGGAGGAGCCGCTCCTTCGGAGCGCTTGGCATTGGACTTGTTGTTTTTTTGCTCCTTGGCTCAGCCGTCCATGGGCACCGCCCCACTGCTGACCGCTGTTAGAAGTGCTTATGGCTTAGATGACTCTAAGTTCGTGGACTATGAAGCCGCGCACTTCGGGCGCTTTGATCCAGCACTCTTGGTTTTAGCGCGCAAACGGATTGCCGCTGCATCCGAAACTTGGTCTGCCTTGGCTGGTGGCGATGTAAACCGACTAAAGGCAGCTGGCGAGCAGTTTACGTCCGTGGCTGAGTCCATGGTCAAACTGCATCCGGAGACGCACGAGTTGTCGTCAGCTTTGCAGCGTGCAATTGAGTTCACAATCGCGTCCTCTGCCGCTCCAACACCTGCCGTGGCTATGGAAGTTGCGACAACGATTCTGTATCTGGAAGCCGCGTACGAGGATTTAGATCCCACAAATTCACACATGATGGAGCGCAGCACACGTTTGGCGCAACGTATGTCTGGTGTAGTTGGTGGAGGCGTGTCCGAACCCATGGAGTCCTGGATGGAGGACTTGTACCGGCGCGTGAGTGATCGACAAACGATGGGGAGCGTTGTCGCTGAACTGCGCACCACCTTGGATGAAGTCGAAAAATCGTTGGACCAGTTTTTCAGGGCGCCCGCCGACAAGACGCCGTTGCAAGAATTGCCGAGCCGACTTGCCCAGATGCGCGGGGTCTTCTCTGTCCTTGGATTGGACCAACCTGCTATAGCCGCCTTGCGGATGCGTACCAGCGTGGAACAGTTTCTGGTGGACGACATCGATGAAGCTGCAGCGCGCTTAGGAATTTTTGAGAAGCTTGGCAATAGTTTGGGCGCGATGGGGTTTCTCATCGACATGTTGAGCTACCAGCGAGAACTGGCCAAACGGCTGTTTGTCTATGACGAAAGCTTGGGAGAGTTCCGTCCGCTTATGGGGCGAGAGCGTGTCTCGGTGGTACCGGATGTATCCACTGACCAAGTTCATGTGGGTCTTGAAGATACGCACTTGGCTGCCAGAAACGATGTAAACATAGATATGCTGGCCACGGTTCCGTTTGCCGTTCCGTCGGCAACAGTTGCTTCGAAGGTCATGTCTCCCGTTGTCATTGATGAAGATGAAGACGACACGGACCTACAGGACATTTTCTTGGAAGAAGCCCGAGAGGTCGTGCTGACAGGACTTGCTTCCATTGAAGCCTTGCGTAGTGATCCCGCTGATCTCGAGCAACAAACAGTGCTGCGTCGCGCGTTCCACACCCTCAAAGGCAGTTCACGTATGGTGGGACTCACAGAGTTTGGCGAGGCCGCATGGTCTTTTGAACAACTCCTGAATACCTGGCTTGCTGAGCAGCGGCCTGCGAGTGAAGATCTCATTGCGGTGGCTACGTCGGGTATGACCGCATTTGGGCTTTGGGTTGAAGACATCGCGTCAGGCGATGCTGGTGCTTGGCATTCCGCCGATTTTCGTAAAGCTTCCGACGGTCTACGCTTGCACAATGAGCGGATTGGGGTGGAGGCACCTAGGCGGGTTCCCACCGTCTCCTCCCCAATGGAGCTTGACGTCCGCTTGGATCCCTCCGGGGGCGATGTTGCGGAGCTTGAGGAAGACCTGGCTGCGTTGGAATTGGCCGCGAATCAGTTTGCAGAGCCGCATGGCGAACTGCCTGATTTAGAGCTTGATTTTGACCAGGCCGAGCCTGTCCCAGAGATTCCGTTAGAGCTACAGCTTCCTGAAGAACGGAGCGAGTTAGTCGCCAATCAACTGGCTGGCGCGGAGCTTGCCGTCAGCCCATCCACGAGGCCAAATGAGCCCGACAGCGCACGCGATGGGTTTTCCCCAACGCAATTGGCCAGCCCTGACTTCGCGGATAGCCATCCCCCTGTTACCGAGTTCGCTGCCACTGCACCGGTCGATTTTGAGGCCACTCAGCCCTTTGATTTACGCGCGAATGATGTTCCTGTGGATCTGGCTAGTGCGGGTACGGAAGTAGAAGAAATTGACTTTGGCGATTTTGACTTCGGTACTTTGGATACCCCCGCTGAGATTCCCGCTTCTGCAGTTTTAGTAGAAGGTATCGACTTTAGTTCTGCGGATACGAGAGCAGACTTAGACCCGGTGTCTTCTGAGCCTTTCGATTTGGCAAGGGAAGTGATTGAGCCGGATTCTGAGCAAGGGCTGCCAACACAAGCTTCCGTTGAGCAAGGCGCTGAAGAAGCTGCACAGGTTCATGAAGAACCTGAATCTGCGCCGGAAGTCCTGGACGAGCGCATCAAGGTCATTGGCCCCCTGCGTCTAAGCATTCCACTTTACAACGTGTACCTCAATGAAGCTGACGAATGGTCCCGTCGACTGCAGACTGAACTCACTGAATGGAGCTTGGAACTAGAGCAGGACTTGCCTGACTCGGCCGTGGTTTTGGCGCATTCTTTGTTGGGAAGTTCAGCAACGGTCGGCTTCACCGCTTTGTCGGATATGGCGCGTTTGTTAGAGCAAGCGCTTCAGCATGTGCAGCTGCATCGCCAAGGAACCTTGGAGCATGCCCAAGTGTTTAACCGATCTGCAGAGGACATCCGCCGCTTGTTGCACCAGTTCGCAGCGGGGTTTCTGAAAGACGCTGATGTCTCAATCATGCAAGCGCTGCAGGACATCATCGACACGGAATTCTTGGCGCCGACCATGAAAGTCGATATCGAGACCATTGACGATATGCCCTTGGATGACGTGATCCAATCGCTAGAGCAAGAGCAAGAGCAAGAGCTAGAGCTAGAGCAAGAGCAAGAGCAAGAGCAAGCTATCGAGGCAGCCATCGATGAAAGCCTGATCGTTGCAACGCCAGCCTTGGTCGACGTACCACGGGTCATGGCAGCAGCGCCGCTCAAATTCGCTGAACAGGGTGATGATGAGATCGATGCGGTGGATAGCTTGGATGATGATCTGTTCCCCATCTTTGACGAAGAGGCAACGGAGTTGTTGCCTCAGCTTGGCGCTGCATTGCGCGAATGGGTGGATCACCCGGACCATGCATCCGCCCGTAACAGCGTTCTGCGCGTTTTGCATACCCTTAAAGGCAGTGCCCGCTTAGCTGGTGCCATGCGATTGGGTGAAATGGCGCACCGCATGGAGTCTAGTATTGAGCAGTTAGGTGCTGAGCAATTGCAGTCTGTGCAATTGGAACCTCTGCTACCAAGGTTTGATGACATACAGCGCACCTTTGCCAGCCTGAACACTCCGGTGGACGAAGATGAGGTGACACCTGCTGAGGTCACTGAGGAGTCAGTTCAAGCGAGTGGGCAGGCTAAACCAGCGCGCCAGATACTGCATGCTCCTATTGCGACATCATTTGCACCCATTCGGCAGGTCAGTGGTCAGTCAGTGCGTGTGCGCTCCAAGCTACTCGACCAGATGGTCGCCCAAGCTGGCGAAGTGCTAATCACGCGTTCACGCATGGATGCGCGCATGGCCCAGGTTCGCTCATCACTGGTAGATTTGAGTGGTAACTTGGACCGATTGCGCCAACAGCTGCGTGACGTGGAGCTTCAGGCGGAGTCCCAAATGCAATCGCGTTTGGCACAAACCAAGGACTCCGCTCAAGCGTTTGATCCGTTAGAGTTTGACCGATTTACCCGCGTGCAAGAACTCACCCGCATGATGGCTGAGTCTGTGAATGACGTGGCGACGGTACAGCGCAATTTGCAGCGTTCGATTGAAGGCAACGAAGATGATTTGATTGCACAGGGACGCCAAGCCCGCGAGTTACAGCGCGATCTCTTGCGCACCCGTATGGTCGAATTCGAGAGCATTTCAGACCGCCTGTACGGGGTAGTCCGTCAAGCGTCTAAAGACACCGCCAAACAAGTTAAGTTGGACATTGTGGGCGGATCTATTGAAATGGACCGGGGCGTACTTGACCGTATGGCGCCAGCTTTTGAGCACATGCTGCGCAATGCCATTGCCCACGGAATTGAAGATGCTGAAGTGCGGGCAGCGGCGGGTAAGCCGCTCGCCGGTACGATCACTATTCAGGTTAACCAAGAGAGCAATGACATCTCTGTCGCCTTTAGTGATGACGGATCTGGCTTGCACTTGGACAAGATTCGCGCAAAGGCGATTGCTAACGGAGTCATCAAACAAACCGACGACTTGAGTGATTCTGATGCTGCCAATTTGATTTTTACCCCGGGCTTTTCTACGGCTGATTCTGTTACCGAATTAGCTGGCCGAGGGATTGGGATGGATGTGGTGCGTTCAGAGGTCACTGCGCTAGGTGGCCGTATTGAAACCACCACCACTGAAGGCCAAGGTACGCGGTTTAAGTTGGTGTTGCCACTCACCACTGCGGTGACGCAGGTTGTCATTCTGCGTATGGGGGAGTTCACGATTGGGGTGCCCTCCAACTTGATTGAAACCGTACTGCGAGTGCCTTCGAAGGCCGTGGATGCTGCTTATCAGAGCAATAGTTTTGAGTTCGGCGCACGTACTTTGCCGTTTTTCTGGGCGGGCGCCTTGCTGCAAGTCTCGGCAATGAGCAAAGATGAGCCTCTCAAAACCCAAGCAGTCGCCATTTTGCGAAGCGCGGGCCAAGAGCTCGCCTTGCATGTGGACGAAGTCTTGGGTAACCGAGAAGTCGTGGTCAAGAACCTAGGACCACAGCTGGCTCGGCTCCCAGGCTTGGCAGGGATGTCTGTCTTGGCGTCTGGCGCCGTGGTGTTGATCTACAACCCTGTGGCTCTCGCTGCAGTGTACGGTGAGAAGGCCCATGAGATGCGCATGCAGGCGCAGGCTGCAAACACCGCTGGAGCTCCCGTTCAGCAAGGGCAAGAGTCTGCTGTTTGGATGGGCGACTCTGACAAGCTACCGCTAGTTCTGGTAGTTGATGATTCCATCACGGTGCGACGCGTTACGCAGCGCTTATTGAAGCGTGAAGGCTATCGTGTGGCCCTGGCGGCTGATGGACTTCAGGCCCTTGAGCAATTGATGGAAGAGCGTCCCGCAGTGGTCCTGTCTGACATCGAAATGCCACGCATGGACGGGTTTGACTTAGCGCGCAATATTCGTAACGACGAGCGTTTGCGTGACTTGCCCATCATCATGATCACGTCGCGCATTGCGGGTAAGCATCGTGAGCATGCCAAAGAACTGGGAGTGGACCACTACTTAGGCAAACCGTACTCTGAAGACGAGTTGCTTGAGTTGGTGCGCGGCTATTGCGTCGTGTCTGCCGAGGGTTGATCGGCGTCGCGAGCCTGCGCGTACCTTGCAAGGGTGCGCGCACGTGCTTCCCCATGGTCTATAACGGGATGGGGGTAGTTCTCACCCAAGACTACTTTGGCAACCGTCAGCTCTTGTGGTTTTGCTAGCCAGGGAGCGTGAATGGCTCTTTTGCCAAGCTGGCCAAGCTGTGGCAAATAGCGGCGAATGAACTTACCCTCGCCGTCAAATTTTTCACTCTGCGTAATGGGGTTGAATATTCGAAAGTAAGGCTGTGCGTCACAGCCTGTGGAGCTCACCCATTGCCAACCCCCGTTGTTGGCCGATAGGTCAAAGTCGTTGAGCTTTTCGGCGAAATAGGCCTCTCCCCAGCGCCAGTCAATGCCTAGGTGTTTGACAAGAAAGCTACCCGCCACCATACGGAGTCGGTTGTGCATATAGCCTGTCTGGTTAATTTGGGCCATGGCCGCGTCGACCAGTGGGTAGCCGGTCTTCCCTTGGCACCACGCTTCAAATAGCGCCAAGGCAGTAGGTCCTTCTTCCCATTGCACGTTGTTGTAGGCAGCTTTGAAGGGGTGTCCCACCACATGCGGAAAATTCGCAAGAATTTGCACATAAAAGTCACGCCAGGCCAGTTCACTCAACCACACCTTGGCGCCCTGGTTGCCAGCCAGATACTGCTCGTAAGCAAGTTGTACCAATTGGCGAATGGAGACGGTCCCAAAGCGGAGATGAACACCTAGGTAGCTTGGCCCTTTGACGGCAGGGAAGTCGCGTGCGCTGTCGTATCGTTCCAAGCGGGGCCAGAAATCAGCGAGCAGGGCACTCGCTGCAGCCTCGCCAGCGCCTAGATGGAGCGCACTGAGATTGGTGCGCTCGAACCCCAAAGCCTCAAGGCTTGGCAGCTCATTTCTCCATGCTGCGGGTTTTGCGGCGAGCATGTTTTCTGCATCATCGAGCCGACACGGTCCCAGTGGCGTGTCCTCCAGACGTGCTAACCACGCACGCCAATACGGAGTGAACACGGTGTAAGGCTTACCCACCTGCGTGACAACTTCCATGCGCTCAAAGATCACATGGTCTTTGACTGTTCGAAATGCGATCCCTTGGCCTGAAAGCGCTAGCTCCACGGCAGCATCACGATTGAGGGCCGCAGGTTCATAGTCGCGTCCACAATACACTGCGTTGGCGCTTAAGGCCAGCGCAATCTCCGGTACCAGCGTTTGCGCGTCTCCATGCGCAACGAGCAAACCCGCGTGTGCGTGGCCTGCCACTTGGCGCAGCGAAGCGTCAAGCTCTTGCACTGCACCATGGATGAACTCCACGCGTCTGTCATGCTTGGGAAGCGCCGACAAGATCGCCGTGTCAAAGACAAATACGCAGTGCACCTGTTCGCACTCTGCTAGGGCTGTACTGAGGGCCACGTTGTCATGCAGCCGCAAATCGCGTCTGAACCATACCAAACCTGTTTTGAATTGCGCTTGCATCTGTGCCGCTAAAATAAAAGGATGTCCGGCGATTCTGCACCTATCAACCTCACCAACCATTTTTTGATCGCTATGCCCGGACTGGAGGATGCGATATTTTCAAAAAGCGTGGTCTATGTGTGTGAGCACAGTGAGCGTGGTGCCTTGGGCTTGGTGATTAACAAGCTAGCCGATATCAACTTAGGGTCCCTTTTTGACAAAGTCGAACTCCCGCTTCAGCGCGCAGACTTAAGCCAAGCCCCGGTGTACTTGGGTGGCCCCATGCAAGGGGATCGTGGCTTTGTGCTGCATGAGCCTATCCTGGCTATGCCCGACGACAAGACAGATCAGTTGTTCCAGTCCACCATGAAGATTCCTGGTGGCTTAGAGATGACCACCTCCAAAGACGTCTTGGAAGCCCTGTCATGCGGTGGTGGCCCACGCAAGGTTCTAGTGTCTTTGGGTTATTCCTCATGGGGTGGTGGTCAGTTGGAGTCAGAGTTGGGAGCCAATAGCTGGCTCACCGTTGCAGCTGACCCAGCCTTGATCTTCGACACCCCACCTGATCAGCGCTATGAAAAAGCCCTCAACTTGCTGGGCCTGCAGTCTTGGATGATCTCCACCCAAGTGGGGCACGCATGAGTGCACCGGCCCCGGCTATGGGACCGGCGGATGTGCCACCCAGCCACCGTGTGTTTATTGCCTTTGATTTTGGAACCAAGCGCACCGGTGTAGCCGTGGGCAACCGGGTGATGGGTACGGCGCAGCCGCAAGGCAGCATCCAAGCGCAGGGGGACGCGCGCTTTGAACAGATCGCCAAGCGGCTTAAAGAGTGGCAACCCGATGCCATCGTCATCGGCGTTCCCTACCATCCCGATGGCGCCGCCCATGAAAACACAGCGCGCGCCAAAAAATTTGGCCGCCAGCTCCATGGGCGTTTTGGTTTAACGGTTTACGAAGTGGACGAGCGCTACAGCACCACAGAGGCTTTGGCCTCGGGCGCAAAAGATGCCGATGCCGCCTCAGCGTGCATTATTTTGGAACAGTTTTTAAGGGGATTGGTGTGAGTACATTGGCACTGGACGCAGAGGCACTTTACGGCGAATTATTGCGTGGCGTGCGCTTGATGTGCGCAAGCGATACCCGCTTGGTAGGCATCACCTCGGGTGGCGCTTGGTTGGCTGAGCGCCTGCAAGCTGACCTTGGCTTAAGCGGCAAAGCGGGTTCCATTTCTTCATCCATGCACCGAGACGACTTTGCCCAGCGCGGCCTAGCGTCTGGTGGGCAAACCCAGCTGCCTTTTGACATCAATGGCGCGCATATCTTGCTGCTAGACGATGTGCTGTTCACCGGTCGCACCATTCGCGCAGTGATCAACGAGTTGTTTGACTATGGTCGCCCCGCGAGCGTGCGGCTCGCCGTTTTGGTAGACCGTGGTGGGCGTGAGTTGCCGGTGCAAGCGGACTACTCAGCGGCACGTGTGAGTCTGGCGGCTGGCCAATCTTTGGCACTTGCACGCAGTGATGCGGGGGTCTTCAGTTTCAACGTGAAGGAAAGCTAAGCATGCTCTACAAACGTAACCCGCAGCTCAACAAAAATGGCGAGCTGGTGCATTTGCTCTCAATAGAAGGGCTGCCCAAAAGCATACTGACCCATATTCTGGACACTGCAACCAACTTCGTCTCGGTCAATGACCGCGAGGTGAAGAAGGTGCCACTCTTACGTGGCAAAAGCGTGTTCAACCTGTTCTTCGAGAACTCCACACGCACACGCACCACCTTTGAAATTGCGGCCACCCGTTTGTCAGCGGACGTGATCAACCTCGACATCGCACGCTCGTCTGCCTCCAAGGGCGAGTCATTGCTAGACACCATTGCCAACCTCAGCGCCATGGCCGCGGACGTGTTTGTCGTGCGCCACAGTGAGTCTGGCGCCCCCTACCTGATTGCGCAGCACGTAGCGCCGCACGTCCACGTAATCAATGCAGGGGACGGACGCCACGCCCACCCCACCCAGGGTTTGCTGGACATGTTCACCATCCGGCACTTCAAGAAAGATTTCAGCAACCTCACCGTGGCCATCGTGGGCGACGTGTTGCACTCACGCGTGGCCCGCTCTGACATTCACGCGCTGACAACACTAGGCTGCGCCGAAGTGCGCGTGGTCGGCCCAAAAACCTTGGTGCCGTCGGACATGGCGCACATGGGCGTGCGGGTGTGCCACACGCTGGAAGAGGGCATCAAAGACTGCGACGTGGTGATCATGTTGCGCTTGCAAAACGAACGCATGAGCGGCGCGCTGTTGCCCTCGTCGCACGAATACTTCAAGAGCTTTGGCCTCACGCCAGAAAAGCTGCAATTGGCCAAGCCAGACGCCATCGTCATGCACCCAGGCCCCATCAACCGCGGCGTAGAGATTGACTCCACCGTGGTGGATGGCGCGCAAAGCGTGATCTTGCCTCAGGTGACGTTTGGTATTGCGGTGCGTATGGCCGTGATGAGCATTGTGGCGGGCAACGAAGCCTGAGCCTGTTGGCACGCATACGGAAGGACGCAACCCCATGAACATTCTCATTCAAAGCGGTCGCATCATCGACCCCGCTTCTGGCCTCGATCAGGTTGGCGATTTGGCTATTGCGGATGGCAAAGTGCTGTCCATTGGTAGTAGCCCCAGCGGCTTTGCGCCCGACACCACGCTGCAAGCCCAAGGGCTGGTTGTTAGCCCTGGCTTGGTGGATCTGTCGGTACGCCTAGGAGAGCCCGGCCATGAACATGAAGGTAAGCTCGCCACCGAGTTGGCAGCAGCCGTTGCCGGTGGTGTGACCACCGTGGTCTGCCCGCCAGATACTGACCCCGTGCTGGACGAGCCCGGCTTGGTCGAAATGCTGCGATACCGCGCAGAGCGACTCAAGCTCTCGCGGGTGTTTCCGCTAGGCGCCTTAACGCGCAGCCTCAAGGGCGAAGTGCTGACCGAAATGCTGGAACTCACCCAAGCGGGCTGCGTAGGTTTTGGCCAAGCTGAGGTAGCGCTGAGCAACACCCAAGTCTTGCAGCGTGCCTTGCAATACGCCAGCACCTTTGGCTACCCCGTGTGGTTGCGGCCGCAAGAGTTTCACTTGGGTAAAGGTGTGGCTGCTAGCGGACCGCTGGCGACTCGCATGGGCTTGAGCGGCATACCGGTGGCAGCAGAAACCATTGCCTTGCACACCATTTTCGAGCTGATGCGTTCCACCGGCGCGCCTGTGCACCTGTGCAGAATCAGCAGTGCGGCAGGCGTGGCTTTGGTCCGCCAAGCCAAGCAAGAAGGCCTGCCCGTCACCTGCGACGTCAGCGTGAACTCCTTGCACCTCACGGACGTGGACATTGGCTACTTCGACAGCCGCATGCGCTTGACGCCACCCCTGCGCCAGCAGCGCGACCGTGACGCGCTGCGTGCTGCCTTGGCCGACGGCACCATTGACGCACTGGTGTCTGACCACACGGCGGTGGGTGAAGACGAGAAGGCGCTGCCGTTTGCCGAGAGCGAACCCGGCGCCACCGGCCTAGAGCTGCTGCTGAGCTTGGCCCTTAAGTGGGCGCAAGACAGCGGCTTATCTATCGCCCAAGCCCTGGCCACCGTGAGTGCGCGGCCCGCCCAAGTGCTGGCAAAAAGCAAAGTGGCCGCTGCAGCGGGCCTGGGCCAATTGCGCGTAGGCGCTGTGGCAGATGTGTGCGTGTTCGACCCGCAAGCTGAGTGGCGCGTGGAGCCCTCTGCTTTGCGCAGCCAAGGTAAGCACACCCCTTTTGGTGGCTACGAGTTGCAAGGTCGCGTGCGGGCTACCTTGGTCGCTGGCCATGTGGCCTACCAAGCGTAAAACGGTGCGGACCGTGGGCTTGGAGAACAAGGGATGAAGACCCTGCGCGCCTTGGGGCGACTGTGCCTCGTGGTGCAACATTTGCTGGGCGGCGTGTTCACGCTGTGGTGGACGTTTCCTAAGCTAACTGCTGCACAAAAAGAAGAGCGAATTAGTGCTTGGGCGCGCATGCTACTTGCGCGGCTAGCTATTAAATTGGTAGTAAAAGGAGCGCTGCCACAGCAAGGGCCTTTGCTCTTGGTGGCCAACCATATCTCGTGGCTGGACATCATCGTCATGCACGCCGCGCGCTATTGCCGCTTTATCTCCAAAGCCGACGTCAAGCACTGGCCCGTGGTGGGCACCTTGGCCAGTGGCGCAGGAACAGTCTTTATTGAGCGCGACTCCCGCCGTGACGCGGTGCGGGTGGTCCACCACATGGCCGAATGCTTGCAGCAGGGCGATGTGCTTGCCGTCTTTCCTGAAGGCACCACGGGCGACGGCCAAACTGTCTTGCCCTTTCATGCCAACTTGCTCCAGGCCGCCATTGCGGCGAATGCTCCGATTCAACCCGTGGCACTGAGCTTTGTGGATGGCCCAAGCGGCGCCCTCAGCTTTGCCCCTTGCTACATCGGTGATGACAGTTTGCTCACTTCCTTATGGCGCACCCTGTGTGCCGACAACGTCCATGCCGTGGTGCACTATGGCACCCCGCAAACCGCCGACGGCCGCGACCGCCGAGCCTGGGCGCACGACCTGCGCAACACCATCCAAGCCATGCGAGCGCCGAACGCTTAGCTCAGAGCGCACCTGTTAGACACATTGCAGGCATGCCAACGGGCTCGTTGGCGTAGGAGGATTGAGTGAATTCCAGTATGGTGGATATAATTTCCACCATGAAAGAATCTCCTGCCATCGAATTAAACCAACGCATCGCCCAGCGTGTGCGCGACTTGCGGGCCCAGGGCGGCTACTCGCTAGACGTTTTGTCCACCCGCAGTGGCGTCAGTCGCTCCATGTTGTCCTTGGTCGAGCGGGGCGAGAGCAGCCCCACCGCCGTGGTGTTGGAGCGCATTGCCACCGGGCTCAACGTCACCTTGGCTTCTCTGTTTGAGAACCCGCAAGCCACAACCGAGCCGATTGCGCGCTACGCAGACCAACTGCTATGGCAAGACCCGCACTCAGGCTATGTGCGCCGCAACGTCACGCCCGCTAGCCTAGGCGCTGCGGTGCAAATCGTTGAAGTCTTGTTTCCACCGCAGGCCAGAGTCATGTACGAAAGCACAACGCGTGAGCCTGTGGTGCAGCAGCAAATCTGGATCTTAGAGGGCACTATGGAGGTCACCCTGGGCACCACCACGCACACCTTGCATACGGGTGACTGCCTGGTCATGGTCCTCAACCAAACCATGGCCTACCACAACCCTACCCAACACACCGCGCGCTACGCCGTGGTGATTGCCAACCTCGCCAAACCTTGGAGCCCCTGATGTCTAACGTCGCACCTTTGCCTACTGTTCGCACCCTGACCCACGCCACACAGGGGGAGTTGCAAGCGCTGGTTGATTTGCTGATCGACTGCGTGGAGGGCGGGGCGTCGGTCAGCTTCATGCACCCACTTTCGCCCGAGCGGGCGCGTGGGTTTTGGGAGCGCGTGCTGGCCGATGCGCAAGCGGGGCTGCGCGTGCTGCATGTGGTGGACGATGCCCAGGGCATTGTGGGCACGGTGCAAGTGGTCTTAGACCAACCTGAAAACCAGCCGCATCGGGCAGAGGTATCCAAAATGCTGGTGCACCGCCGCGCCCGCAAACAAGGCTTGGGCGCCGTCCTCATGCAAGCCGCCCACGCATCGGCAGCGGCCCACCGCAAAACCCTGTTGGTCTTAGATACCTCCAGCCCAGAGGCTGAGCGCTTGTACACCCGCATGGGCTGGCAGCGTGTGGGCGAAGTGCCCGACTTCGCCCTCTTGCCGCATGGGGGGCTGTGCAAGACTACGTTTTTCTACCGAGCGGTGTGAGAGGTGATTGCTGTTTGCTTGCAATAATCCCCCCATGCGAATCAACCTTGTCACCCCATTTGCCGAAAAAGACGCTGCTAAAGCCTTGGGCGCCCGCTGGGACGGTACGCGCAAGGTGTGGTACATCACCGATGTCGAAGACCTGACGCCATTTGCCAAGTGGATTCCTGACCTGGCTGCTGCGCGTGCTACGCCCGCCCCAGCGCCTAGCAAGCTCTCTGCGACCGGTGTACGCACGGGACCAGCGCTAGCTCCGGCGCATTGTGGCTGCCAAGTCTTGCCTTGGGTGGCATGTGAACACACCCCAGCAGCGCAAGTGACTTTTGCTAAGGCTTGAGCGGCAAGCGCATTCAGGTGTCGTGTGTGAAGGGCTGCGCATCCTTGGCAAAACGGTTGCCACTGAGGCGCAGGTTGGATGCCCAGCAAAGTGGGCAACATCGCAGCTAGACGGTCTGCTATGAACTTTGAAGCGGTCTGCGCAATGTGGATGCGCGCTAACGGCTAGTTAGGCTTGATAACCGCAGGCAACTAGCTTGAGGGGATGCATCGACACTCTGCGCGCTTGGCGCCCCCGACGGGAATCGAACCCATATCTAGCGCTTAGGAGGCGCTCGTTCTATCCATTGAACTACGGCGGCGTGGCAGAGAGAGCCCGTATTCTAGGGCACGGGCGCAGCGATTCTTTACTTGGTGAGCTGGCGCATGGCTTCTTCTAAGCCTTTGAGTGTCAGCGGGTACATGCGCTGCTGCACCAACTGCTGGATCAGGCTGATGCTTTGGCGGTACTGCCACACGCCTTGCGGCTCTGGGTTGATCCACGCGAATTTGGGGAAGGCGTTGGTCAGGCGTTGCATCCACTCGGCGCCGGGCTCTTCGTTGTTGTATTCCACGCTGCCGCCGGGCTGCAAAATTTCGTACGGGCTCATGGTGGCATCGCCCACAAAGATCAGTTTGTAGTCTTTGTTGTACTTGCGGATGATGTCCCAGGTTTCAAACTTTTCGGCAAAGCGCCTGCGGTTGTTTTTCCACATGAAGTCGTACACGCAGTTATGGAAGTAATAAAACTCCAGGTGCTTGAATTCGGTCTTGGCCGCGCTGAACAACTCTTCCACGCGTTGGATGTGTTCGTCCATGGTGCCACCCACGTCCATGAGCAGCAACACTTTCACATTGTTGTGCCGCTCGGGCACCATCTTGATATCCAGGTAGCCCGCGTTGGCGGCCGTGCTGCGTATGGTGTCGTCCAAGTCTAGCTCTAGCTCGTTGCCTTCGCGGGCAAATTTGCGCAGGCGGCGAAGCGCTACTTTGATGTTGCGGGTACCTAGCTCTTGCGTGTCGTCGTAGTCTTTGTAGGCCCGCTGGTCCCACACTTTGACTGCACTTTTATTGCGCCCCTTGTCTTGGCCTATACGCACGCCTTGCGGGTTTTGGCCGTAGGCACCAAAGGGCGAGGTGCCGCCCGTGCCAATCCATTTATTGCCGCCTTCGTGCCGTTCGTTTTGCTCTTCCAAGCGCTTCTTGAGCGTGTCCATGAGCTCGTCCCAGCCCATTTTTTGCAGCTTGGCTTGCTCTTCGGGCGTGAGGAATTTCTCTAGGTTTTTACGCAACCAGTCGGCGGGGATGTCTTTGGTGAAGTCCGCAATCATCTCCACGCCTTTGAAGTAGGCGGCAAAGGCGCGGTCGAACTTGTCGTAGTGCTTTTCGTCTTTGACCAGCGCGGTGCGGGCGAGGTAGTAAAAGTCGTCTATCTTGTAGCCACTGCTGGCATCGCCTTCGTCGGCCACGGTGTTTGGGCCCACCACCCCTTTTTGCAAGGCTTCTAGCAGTGTCAGGTACTCTTTGACCGACACAGGGAGCTTGGCTGCGCGCAGGGTGTAAAAGAAGTCAAGCAACATGGCAGTGGTGGTTGAAGTGCGGGCAAGCGCTTAGACGCGGGGCTTGGTCAGTTGGTATTGCAAGTGCGCACGCACCGTAGGCCACTCGGGCGCAATGATGCTGTACACGCAGGTGTCGCGCAGCGTGCCTTTGGCGTCAGGGTGTGGGTTGACCTGGTGGCTGCGCAACACGCCGTCGAGCTTGGCGCCCAAGCGCTCAATGCCTGCGCGGCTTTGGTGGTTGAAAAAGTGCGTTCTAAATTCCACGGCAATGCACTGCAAACTGTCAAACGCGTGGCCCAGCAGCATGAGTTTGCACTCGGTGTTGATGGGGCTGCGCTGTACGCTTTTGCGATACCAGGTGGAGCCAATCTCTACCCGCCGATTGGCGTTGTCGATGTTCATGTAAGTGGTCATGCCCACGGCTTTGCCCGACGCGTTGTCCACAATGGCAAACGGCAGCATGGAGTCTTTGCTTTGCAAGTCCAAGCGGCGGCGAATCTCGGCTTGCATGCCTTCCGGCGTAGGAATGGCGGTGTACCACAGCTTCCACAACTCGCCATCACGCACACCTTCTACCAAGTCGTCATGGTGTTCTGGGGCCAGGGGGACCAAGGTGGCGTACTGACCTGTCAATGTCACGGGGCTACACAAGGCCATCATTTGTCTCCCTTTTGTCGACTGACGCGCCAGCGGCGGGCCAGTTGTAGCCCTAAGCCTCCGCCCAAGCCCACCAGCACGATGGCGCCAATGCTGGCGTTGCCGTAACCGGGGGCAAACAAGTCCAAGCCAAGCATTCGCCCGACCCAAAAGCCAAGAAGCGCGCCGCCCACAAAGCCCACAGCGTCGGACAGGCCTTCGATTAAAAGTTTGTTCGTCATTGGAGGGTTGCAGTGGTTTAGCGGTTGTGGCGTTGCATGAACATCAGTTTTTCAAACAGCGTGACGTCTTGCTCGTTTTTGAGCAAAGCGCCCACCAGCGGTGGCACTGCCATCTTTTCGTCCTTGCTTTGCAAGGCTTCCAGCGGAATGTCCTCGGCCAGCAGCAGCTTGAGCCAGTCCAGCAGTTCACTGGTGGAGGGCTTCTTTTTCAGGCCTGGTAGGTTGCGCACATCAAAAAAAGTTTTCATGGCCGCTGACAGCAGCTCTTTTTTCAAGCCGGGGAAGTGCACATCCACAATGCTTTGCATGGTGGTGGCATCGGGGAACTTGATGTAGTGGAAGAAGCAGCGGCGCAAAAATGCGTCGGGAAGTTCTTTTTCGTTGTTCGACGTGATGAACACCAGTGGGCGGTGTTTGGCACGGATGAGTTCACGCGTTTCGTAGCAGTAGAACTCCATGCGATCGATCTCGCGCAGCAAGTCGTTGGGGAACTCGATGTCGGCCTTGTCAATCTCATCAATCAAGAGCGCCACTTGGCGGTCTGCCGTGAAGGCCTGCCACAGCACGCCTTTGACAATGTAGTTGTTGATGTCTTTGACACGCTGGCCACCATCCACATCCGACAGCTGTGAGTCACGCAAGCGGCTCACGGCGTCGTATTCGTACAAGCCCTGTTGCGCCTTGGTGGTGGACTTGATATGCCACTGCAGCAGCGGCATGTCCAGCGCTTGCGCCACTTCTTCGGCCAACATGGTTTTGCCGGTGCCAGGCTCCCCTTTGACCAAGAGCGGGCGCTGCAAGGTCATGGCGGCATTGACCGAGAGCATCAAATCTTGGGTGGCAACGTAGTTCTTGGTACCTTGAAATTTCATAGTTCTAACTTGATAAATTGAGGCTGCGCAGAGCTTGTTGATGCGTGGCTGGTCGATATAATGAACGATTGATCCATCTCAAACACCGGTTGATTGTCCTCTCAAAATGAACAAATTCCTGTCATCACTGTCTGTACTGGTTGTCGCATTTGCGACCTCCTTCTCTGTCAATGCCCAGGAGGTCAAGGGTGATGCCAAGGCCGGTGCCGGCAAGAACTCGATGTGCATTGGCTGCCACGGCATCAAAGGCTACCAAGCCAGTTTCCCTGAAATTCACAAAGTTCCCATGATCTCTGGCCAAAGCGCTGCCTATATTGCAGCCGCTTTGAATGGTTACAAAAAGGGTGACCGCAAGCACCCCACCATGCGTGGAATTGCAGATTCTTTGAGCGACCAAGACATTGCCGACTTGGCAGCCTACTACGCCGCCAGCGGTGTTGTGGAAGGTGCGCCTGAGTTGCCAGCCGCTGCGGCCGGCACAACCAAGGCCCAAGAGTTGGTGGCCAAAGGCAACTGTGCGTCATGCCACGGTGCTAACTTCAGCAAGCCGATTGACCCGTCTTATCCCAAGATTGCTGGCCAGCACAGCGATTACCTGTTTGTGGCTTTGAAGTCCTACAAGAACGTGGAAAGCGCGCAAGTGGGGCGTGGTAACGCCATCATGGGAGGTATTGCCAAGCAGTTCTCTAACGCCGAACTCAAAGAATTGGCCAACTACGTAGGCAGCCTGCCTAGCGATTTGAAGACCGTGCCACAAAGCCGCTTCAAGTAAGCTGGCAAGCAGCGAACAAAAAAACCGCTCTATGAGCGGTTTTTTTTCGTCTGGACTCAGTCTCTGGTTGCGTGGCGTTGCACACAGGCAATATAGGCATTGCCATCGGGCGGGCGGCCCGCGCGCTGACTTTCCCAAATCATGGTGCCCAGGCACTCCATGGCGTCGTGGTGGGCGTCGTGCAGCGAGTTGCGGCGGTGGGTGAGTAACTCGACAGCTTGGCGAATGCCACGCGGCTGGTCGATGCTGCACTGCTCGCTGATGGACAAATGCATGGACAGGTGCAAAAACGGGTTGGTGCGGCCCGGCTCAGACTCGTACATGGTGGCCAAGGCTGTGTCTACATCGGCAAAGTCTGCGTGGTATTCAGGGTGCTCGTTGATCCATTGGCTTGCTATGACTTCGATAGCTTCTAGCGCACTACCTGCGAGGGCTTTGGCATAAACGGCGCAAAAAAAGCGGCGTACGTCGGCTTGGGATGGGTTAAACATGTCACAAGGTTAGCACGAAGCCCCAGCCCAGTCTCAGTACAACTACCTAGGCTCACAAGGCTGTGATTACGGTGAAAAATAGTTTAAAGTTAAAGTAATTGTGAGGCATGGCTATGCCGCCATTGCGCATTTTCATTAAGGACTCGACCCATGACCCACGCCTATATTTGCGACGCCATTCGCACGCCTTTTGGCCGCTACGGCGGTGCGCTGGCCAGTGTGCGCACCGATGACCTGGCTGCCATTCCGCTGAAGGCGCTGATGGCGCGCAATAGCAAGGCGGATTGGGCTGCCTTGGATGAGGTGCTCTTGGGCTGCGCTAACCAAGCGGGTGAAGACAACCGCAACGTGGCCCGCATGGCAGGCCTGTTGGCCGGGCTGCCAGTGGAGGCCGCAGGCGCCACCATCAACCGCTTGTGTGGTTCAGGGCTAGACGCTATTGGCACGGCAGCGCGCGCCATTAAAGCCGGCGAGGCTTCATTTTTGATAGCGGGCGGGGTCGAGAGCATGAGCCGCGCCCCCTTTGTAATGCCGAAGATGGATACCGCCTTTGGTCGTAACAACGCGGTGTACGACACCACCATTGGCTGGCGCTTCATCAACAGCCTTATGAAGGCGCAATACGGCGTGGACTCCATGCCTGAGACGGCTGAAAACGTGGCGACAGAGTTTTCTATTTCTCGCGCTGACCAAGACCAGTTTGCAATGGCCAGCCAGCGCAAGGCTGTGGCGGCGCAGCAAGCGGGCCACTTTGACGCAGAAATCACGCCTGTGAGCATTGCGCAGAAGAAGGGCGAGCCCATTGTGGTGCGCCAAGACGAACACCCGCGTGACACCAGCCTGGAGGCATTGGCCAAGCTCAAGGGGGTGGTGCGCCCCGACGGCACCGTGACGCCGGGCAATGCCAGCGGTGTCAACGACGGCGCGGCAGCCGTGCTGCTGGCTAGCGAGGCCGCTGCCATGCGCCATGGCTTGATTCCGCGTGCCCGTGTGGTGGGCATGGCCACCGCGGGTGTGGAGCCGCGCATCATGGGCATCGGACCTGCGCCCGCAACGGCCAAAGTGCTCACCCAAACAGGCTTGCGTCTTGAAAACATGGATGTGATTGAGCTCAATGAAGCCTTTGCCGCCCAAGGCTTAGCCGTGATGCGCATGCTGGGCTTGCAAGACAAGGACCCACGCGTCAACCGCTGGGGCGGCGCCATTGCCCTGGGCCACCCCTTGGGCGCCAGTGGCGCACGCTTGGTCACCACCGCCATCCAGCAGCTGCACACCAGTGGCGGGCGATACGCCTTGTGCACCATGTGCATTGGCGTAGGGCAGGGTATTGCGCTGGTGCTTGAGCGGGTCTAGGTCCAGCATCGCACCACGGGTGCGCATCGATAGTGCGCAAGGTGCTATCGTAAACATAGCTGCTTGCGCTTATGGAATGAGCGCTGCAGGCCGATTTGCATGACAATGCAAGTCTTCACGACTGTACTCGCATGCCATTCCCACTGATCACCGATCCCTTTTTCTACCTGGTCACCGTTCCAGCGGTGCTGCTGTTGGGCATCAGCAAGAGTGGTTTTGGCGCAGGCTTTGGCTCATTGGCTGTACCCATGATGGCGCTGGCGGTCACGGTGCCTGAAGCTGCTGTCATTTTGATGCCAGTCTTGTTTCTGATGGACGTTCTGGGCATGGCCGCATTTCGCAAAGACTTTGACCGGGCTTTGCTCAAGTTCTTAGTCCCGTGCGGCTTGGTGGGCATTGGCCTTGGGGCCTTGCTGTTCAAGGTCTTGAGTGCTCAGATCGTCTCTGCCATGGTGGGTGCGTTCACGCTCTTGTTTCTAGTGCAGCGCTTGGTGTTCGCACCTAAAGCTGACAGTGCGCCCCCTTCGCGTTGGGTGGGCGCGGTGCTGACCGTCACCTCGGGCTTTACCAGTTTTATTGCCCATGCGGGCGGCCCACCGATCAGCGCGTATGTAATTCCACTGCGCTTGTCGCCCGTGAAGTACACGGCCACCATGGCTTTCTTTTTCTTTGTGATCAACCTGTCCAAGTGGGTGCCCTATGCATGGCTGGGCTTGTTGGACATGCGCAATATGGCAACTTCAATGGTGCTGCTCCCCATTGCCCCGGTGGGGGTATGGATAGGGGTGCGTTTGGCGCGGCGCATCGGCCAAGACCTTTTCTACAAATTTTTGTACACAGGCATGTTGCTCACTGGGGTCAAACTGCTATGGGATGGCCTGCGGTAAACCCTTGGAGCGACAAGTTTCGTATCCCAACAAACCCTAGGTGTTTACCGAATAAGTCTTCTAAAAGTAGGGATTTGTCGCTAATTTGTGCGGCAGTTTCAGCATGCTGCGCTATTCTGCAAGCATAACTACGAGGAGACCTTGGATGGCTGCACCTAAGCTGATGCTGGACTATGTTTTTGACCATGAGGCATCACGCCCTGATTTTGTTTTTCTGACCCAGCCCACGGGTGGCGGAAAAACAGTGGACTACACCTGGCGCCAAGTGCTAGACCAGTCCCGCAGAATGGCAACCCACTTGAAAGCCCAAGGCTTTGAGCCGGGTGCCCGGATTGCGATTTTGTCCAAAAACTGCGCCCATTTCTTTATGGCAGAGTTGGCGATCTGGATGGCGGGTGGCACCACTGTGGCCATTTTCCCTACAGAAACTGCGCAAACCGTGCGCTACGTCTTAGAGCACAGCGGCGCTAGCTTTTTGTTTGTAGGCAAGCTAGACACGTGGGAAGCGCAAAAACCAGGCGTTCCTGCGGGCTTGCCCTGTGTGGCGTTTCCCTTGGCACCGCAAACTGCCTACGAGTCCTGGGACGCCATTACCGCGCGCACAGCGCCGCTGGAGGGCAGGGTGCAGCGGGCAGGCACCGACATCGGCATTCTGGCGTACACCTCGGGCTCCACCGGTGAGCCCAAAGGTGTGATGCACAACTTTGAGCGCATTACCCGCGCCAGTGAAAACATGGTGGAAAACGTGCGTGGTCGTATTGGGGCCAATTCACCGAACCGCATCATCTCCTACCTGCCTTTGGCCCACGTGTTCGAACGTGCATGGGTGCAGTCAGCATCCTTGGTGGCGGGCAGCACCCATGTGTTTTTTGCCGAAACCTTGGACACCTTTGTGCAAGACTTGAACCGCGCTAAGCCGGTCACTTTCATTTCGGTTCCGCGTCTCTGGCACAAGTTTCAGCAAGGTGTTTTTGCCAAGATGCCGGCCAAGAAGCTTGACCGTTTGTTGGGCATACCGATCTTGGGCCGTATCGTTGCCCGTAAAGTGTTGAAGGGGCTGGGCTTGGACCAAGCCTTGCTAGCGGGTAGCGGTTCCGCTCCTATTCCTGCAGAGCTCATTGCGTGGTACCGCAAGCTAGGCCTCAACATGATCGAGGGCTATGGCATGACGGAAGACTTTGCCTACTCATTCAACTCCACTCCCAAGATCAATGCGCCGGGCTGTGTAGGTGTTCCTTTGCCGGGTGTTCAGGCACGCATCAGCGAGGAGGGCGAGATCTTGATCAAGTCTCCTGGCCAGTTGGTGGGCTATTACAAACGCCCTGACTTGGACGCCGAAGTGTTCACCGCCGATGGTTACTTCCGCACGGGTGACCGTGGCGAAATGCGGGCGTCCGACGGTTTGCTGCGCATCACCGGGCGGGTGAAAGAGCTGTTCAAAACGGCAAAGGGCAAGTACGTGGCCCCAGCACCGATAGAAAACCGCATCAACGCCCACGCGATGGTAGAGACTTGTATGGTGTCTGGTGTGGGCCAGCCTGCGGCCTATGCCATCGTGGTGCTCGCTGAGGACATTCGCCCTAAACAAAACGACCCTGCGGTGCGCGCCGAAGTGCAAGCGGAACTGACCGAGCTGCTCAAGAAGGTCAACAGCGAGCTGGCGGACTATGAAAAGCTGCAAATGCTGGTCGTTGCCAAAGAGCCTTGGAGCATTGAAAACGGATGTCTGACGCCCACCATGAAAATCAAGCGTGCACGCATTGAAACCGAAGTTGGCCCTAAGGTCGAAACTTGGTACGCCAGCAATGGCAAAGTGCAGTGGGCTTGATGTTGGCTAGATAAGGCACAAACCTGCAACGCACAGCGATCGCCATTGAGCAGCTGTGTTGTTGGTGGCTTAGAGAGGGGGTAGCGCTTTGCGGTGCTACTCCCTTATTCAATTGCCAAAGGCTTTGGATTGTTGCCGCTCTTGGGCCATTTGTTCTTCCAGTTGCTGACGCCCTTGTTTGATGGTGGCCACTAGTTTGGCTTGGTCGCGGTAGTGGGGGTGTAGCTTTTCAAAGAGTTCCAAGTTGTGCTCGCGAAATCTGTCGGTCATTTGCTGGGCCTGCAGGGGCGACTGGCCCAGCAGTTGCAAGACGCTTTGGGCACTGGCAAGACTGGATTCAAAAAGTTCGCGCTGCACCAACATGACGCCTCGGTCACGTAGTTTGTTCCAGTGGGTGACATCGCGGGCCCGGGCCACTATCTGCAGCTGTGGGAAATGCTCACGGGCCAGATCCACAACTTCCAACGATTGCTCCACATCATCGACTGCAATGACCAAGACTTTGGCCTTGGCAGCGCCCGCGGTGCGCAATAAGTCTAGGCGCGTGGCATCGCCGTAAAACACGCGGTAGCCGTAGTTGCGGGCGGCTTCGATCATGTCGGCGTCGTGGTCCAGCACCGTGCAGGGTACGCCCTGCGCCAAGAGGACGCGGCTAATGATTTGCCCATAGCGGCCAAAGCCCGCCACCAATATGGGCGCCTCTTGTTGCTCCGAGATTTCTTCGAGCTCAGGGCGCCCACAGTTGGCAAAGCGAGGAAGCAAATACTTGTCAATACACACCAAAATGACCGGGCTGACGAGCATGGAAACCGCCACCGCGCCAATGAGCAAGGAAGAGGTTGACTCACTAAAGACCCGAGCACCTGCGGCTGCCTGAAACACCACAAAAGCGAACTCCCCACCTTGCGCCAGTAACAGAGTGAACACAGGCCGCTCTTGGTAGGGCAGGCCCATGCGCTTGGC
The DNA here is from genome assembly GCF_006974105.1 of Rhodoferax aquaticus. Taxonomy (NCBI): domain Bacteria; kingdom Pseudomonadati; phylum Pseudomonadota; class Betaproteobacteria; order Burkholderiales; family Comamonadaceae; genus Rhodoferax; species Rhodoferax aquaticus. Next base: position 3,607,157 of record NZ_CP036282.1, on the reverse strand, counting down.
AAGTCCAAAGATAACCACGCCTTTGACGGTTAAGAAGGCCAAAACGATGAGCGCCATAGTCCATGGCGCGTCACGCAGTACCCCAAAGTCGATGCTCATGCCCACCGCAATGAAGAACAGCCCCAGCAGCAAGCCTTTGAAGGGTTCAATATTGGTTTCCAGTTCGCGCCGATATTCGCTTTCGGCCAGCAGCACGCCTGCCAAAAAAGCGCCCAGTGCCATGGACAGGCCCACCATTTGCATCAAGCCCGCAATGCCAACGACCAGCAGCAAAGAGGCCGCGGTAAAAATTTCGGGCGTGTTGGAGCGTGCGATCCATCGGAAAACGGGGCGCAGCAGCAAACGTCCACCCAAAATGATTCCAGCAATAACCGCTATTATTTTTGCAGCAGCTTGCGCATACTCTGCGGGCGATGTAGCTTGATTTGCACTAGAAACCGCGCCTAGCAGTGGAAGCAGGGCCAGTATTGGAATCGCGGCCACGTCTTGAAACAACAAAATGGAAAAAGCCGATTGCCCACTGGTCGTGGACATGAGGTTTCGCTCATTCATGACTTGGATGGCAATGGCCGTGCTCGACAACGCGAGCCCAAGGCCAGCGACCAAAGCGGTTTGCCAGCCCACTCCGCACAGCACCGCGAGGGCCGTGATGAGCACGGCACACCCGATGACCTGCGCGCTACCCCAGCCAAAAATAGGGCGCCGCAGACTCCAAAGGCGCTTGGGCTCTAACTCCAAGCCCACCAAAAACAGCATCAGCACCACGCCAAACTCCGCGAAGTGCAGGATGTCTTGGACATCGGTAACCAAGCCAATACCCCAAGGGCCAATGGCAATGCCAGCGGCCAAGTAACCGATGATGGAGCCTAGCCCCAGGGCTTTGCTAAGTGGGACCGCAATGACTGCGGCACTGAGATAGATGAAGCTGTTAACCAGCCAAGTGGGGGTGTGTTCCATTTCGCTAAGATACCGCAAAAGTTTGACCCATTTCCTAAGCCTGGTCGGGCAGACCCACCTTATAGGAGCGATGTATGGCAGTTATCGTTGTTGCAAACCCCAAGGGAGGCGTGGGCAAGTCCACTCTATCTACCAATGTTGCGGGTTACTTGGCTTCTTTGGGCCATGGAGTGGCCTTGGGAGATGCAGATGTGCAGCAATCGTCTCACCTGTGGCTAAGCCTGCGCCCTGCCGCGGCGCGCGCCATTTCCGCGTGGGACGTAGGGCCGGAGCTCGTGGGCAAGCCGCCAAAGGCTGCGCACTATGCCGTGCTAGACACCCCAGCAGGCCTGCATGGTAAGCGGCTCAAAGAGGTGATGAAGCAGTCCGACAAAATCATTGTGCCGCTGCAGCCCAGCATTTTCGACATGTACGCCACCCGTGCGTTTTTGGACGAGTTGGCTCAAAACCGCCACGCTATGAATGCGCAAATCGGCATTGTGGGTATGCGGGTGGACGAGCGGACCATTGCGGCTGAGAAGCTCCATGAGTTTGTGAGCTCTTTGGGCTTGCCAGTGCTGGGCTTTTTGCGTGACACCCAAAACTACATTCACCTGGCAGCAGGCGGCTTGTCAGTGTTTGATGTGTCACCTAGCCGCGTGGAGCGTGACTTGGAGCAGTGGGCGCCCATCTGTAAATGGCTGGCGACTTAAGCGCGATTGCGCTTGGGGTGGTTTCAGCCAAAACCGTTTTGACGCCAAGCTTCAAACACGGTAACCGCCACTGCGTTGGACAGATTGAGGCTGCGCTGACCTTCCTTCATCGGAAGCTTGAGACTCTGCCCGGGGCCAAAACTGGCCCGAACGGCGTCCGAAATACCCTTCGTTTCTGATCCAAAAACTAGCCAATCGCCTGGCGTGAACGTCACCTCAAAGGGGCTGCGGGTACCGCGTGTAGTCAGGGTGAAGAGGCGCTCTGGCGCTGGTTGTTCGTCTTCTAAAAATTGCTGCCAGCTGATATGGCGTTTGAGCGTGGCGTACTCGTGGTAGTCCAAGCCCGCGCGGCGCATGTGCTTGTCGTCCATCGAAAAGCCCAAAGGTTCGACCAAATGCAAGCTGCACCCGGTGTTGGCTGCCAATCGGATGACGTTGCCGGTGTTGGGTGGGATCTCCGGCTCAACTAAAACTATATGAAACATGGCGCTATTGTCGCCTGAGCGATGGCGTGCCTGATAGGCTACGCACCTTACTCCGTGCGTGCGAAGACGAGTCCGGTGATGTGGCTGGCACCTGCCTGGCGCAATGCCTTGGCTGCGGCGTGGAGTGAGGCACCCGTAGTCATCACATCGTCTAAGAGTACAACGCGCTGACCTTTGAGTCGGTAGCTTTGAAGCGGGTCTACCGCAAACGCATGCTGCACACTGCTGAGCCGAACCTGGCGGGCCAATGTGCGTTGGGCCGGAGTATCGAGTACCCGCTGTAGCAAATGCACCTGCGTTTTGGCGCTGTCTAGAGCCTTGGCGAGTAAGGCGCATTGGTTAAAGCCGCGCTCAGCCAAGCGTTCTTTGGATAAGGGCATGGGAATCAGCATGTCGGCCGCATCCAACGCAGGTTCTACCCAAGGTGTGCTGCGTAACAGAGTGGCAAAGGACTTTGCCCACCCTGTTTTGTCTTGAAATTTGTATTGCACCAGCAGTGTTGACCATGGGTAGCCATAACTAACGGCAGCCAGCATTCGGTCAATAGGCGGAGGGTTGATCACACACCCTCCGCATTGTCGTATCTCTTGCGGCAGGGCAATGGCGCAGGTGATGCATCTAGCAACAGGTTGGGCAAACTGGGCGACACAGGCTTCGCATACTGGCTGCGCAGGCCAAGTGTGGCATACGGCACACTGGCTTGGAATGCGGTGCGATAACCCTCGCAGGAGTCGGCGGAACATGGAGCCAATATACTCGCCCCGCTCCCTATTTCCTTTCATGTCCAATCAGCGCCCACCTAGCCTCGACCCTATTGCCGCCCACCGTTGGTCACAACTGCCTGTGGCAGCTGACCCAGATGGCTCGGCTTGGCTGCATGAGGAGGTTGCGCGTCGTATGGAAACCCGTTTGCAGTGGATCGTTAAAACTCCCAAGCACTGGGTCCATTGGGCCCCCGTGCTTGGAGGAATACAGGCCCATAAACTCTTAGTGGCACGCTATCCAAAATCGATATGCCATGCCTTGCATGTCCCTGCGAGTCAGTTGTTGCTTGCTAAGAGAAATATCGCGGGAGCTTGGTGGAAGCCCAGTGATTGGGGCCAGGCAAAGACGTCGTTTGAAGTGCCTATGCATCCCACGCAGATGGTGTGGGCGAATATGGCGCTACATATGGCCGCAGATCCGCAAAGCCTGTTGTCGCAGTGGCATTCACTGTTAGACGTTGATGGCTTTTTGATGTTCTCTTGCCTTGGCCCGGATACCTTGCGCGAGCTTAGGACTGTTTACTCAGAGAGAGGATGGGGCATGCCATCCCATGAGTTTACGGATATGCACGACTGGGGGGACATGCTGGTTGGTGCTGGTTTTGCCGAACCAGTCATGGACATGGAGCGAATTACCCTTAGCTTTTCGAGCCCCGAGCGCTTGCTGGCAGAGCTGCGTGGCCTAGGGCGCAACTTGAGTGCCCACAGATTTACGGGCTTGCGGGGCAGGCAATGGCATCAACACCTGATGCAGGCTTTGCTCGCGTTGGCGCGTCCGCAAGAGGGCGGGCGGCTGATCCTCACTTTTGAGGTAATTTACGGCCATGCCTTTAAGCCTCGCCCTCGTGCACAGATGCAGGCGGAAACCACAGTGAGTCTCGATGACATGCGGCAACAGCTGCGAGGAGCCCATCGGCAAGCCCCTAAGCTTTGATATTTGGGCTTGACATCTGGTGATTAATTGTGGCTTTGCAAGGGGGCGGTCGGCTACAATCCTCGAGGAATCGAATCTCGGCTACGTTCGCTAGTGTGCGGCCTCATGGCGCAACCCGGTTCGGGCTTGATCAATCTGATGCAATGAAGAAATGAACATGATGAAGAGCATTTTTAAACAATTGGCTTCACTGCTGTTGGCGGCCGGCGCATGGGCGGCAACTGGGGTATTTACCTTGGCGCAGGCAGTTAACGATTTGCCTGGTGGCCCAGCTGTTCGACAGCTGAATCTCCATCCCGCTGTGACGAAGATTGCGCAAGACCAAGCGTGGCTTCACTGGTTCATGCTCATCGTGTGCGCAGTGATTTTTGTCGCAGTTTTTACTGTGATGTTTTATTCCATCTGGAAGCATCGTAAGTCTGTAGGCCACAAGCCCGCGACATTCCACGAGTCTGTCGTGGTTGAAATTGTCTGGACAATTGTTCCATTCTTGATCGTGATTGGTATGGCATTGCCTGCAACCAAGGTCATTGTTGCCATGAAAGACACCACCAATGCTGACCTGACTATCAAAGCAACCGGTATGCAGTGGAAGTGGGGCTACGATTACATCAAGGGTGAAGGTGAGGGCATCGGCTTTACGTCGACTTTGGATAGTTCTCAGCGCGCTATGTCTGATGCAGGTGGCCCAAAAAATCCAGAAGGCGTGGATGACTATTTGCTTAAGGTCGACAACCCATTGGTAGTGCCGGTCGATAAAAAAGTTCGCATCATCACGACTGCAACAGATGTGATCCATGCATTTGCGGTACCCGCGTTTGGTATCAAGCAAGATGCCATTCCCGGCTTTGTGCGTGACACATGGTTCCGCGCTGAAAAAACAGGCGATTTTTATGGTCAGTGCCAAGAATTGTGTGGCAAAGAGCACGCTTATATGCCCATTCATGTGAAGGTGCTGTCTGCGCAAGATTACGCTGCTTGGGTTGCTGCCGAGCAAAAGAAAATGGCCGCCAAAGCAGATGATCCATCGAAAGTTTGGACGCAAGAAGAAATTGTGAAGCGTGGTGAGAAGGTGTATGCAGCCAATTGCGCGGCTTGTCACCAAGCGAACGGCAAGGGCGCTGGCCCCATCAAGCCTTTGGATGGTGCTGCGGTGGTCTTGGATGCAGACAAAAACAAGCAGATCATGGTTTTGTTGAACGGCCAAAACAACGGAGCTATGCCAGCTTGGCGAGCGTTGAGCGACACAGACATCGCCGCAGTGATCAGCTATACCAAGAACAACTGGTCCAACAAGACTGGACAAGTGGTTCAGCCTGCTGACGTTTTGGCTTTGCGCAAGTAATTTGATTCGACCAATCCGAATCGTTGCACCGAATTTAGAGAATTGAGAAGGAAATCAAGATGAGCGCAGTTTTAGATCATCACGATCACGCCCATGACGACCATCACCACGCCCCAAGCGGCTGGCAGAGGTGGGTCTATGCAACAAACCATAAAGACATTGGTACGTTGTACTTGCTGTTTGCCTTCACCATGTTGATGGTGGGTGGGGTGTTGGCTTTGTTGATCCGTCTGGAGTTGTTTCAGCCTGGCTTGCAGTTTGTGAACCCGGAGTTGTTTAACTCTTTCACCACTATGCACGGTTTGATCATGGTGTTTGGTGCCATCATGCCGGCCTTCGTGGGCTTTGCAAACTGGATGATTCCATTGCAAATTGGCGCAAGTGACATGGCCTTTGCCCGCATGAATAACTTCAGCTTCTGGTTGATGATTCCTGCTGCTTTGATGTTAGTTGGCTCGTTTTTCATGCCTGGTGGCGCACCAGCAGCGGGTTGGACACTGTACGCTCCCTTGACCTTGCAGATGGGTCCCTCCATGGATGCAGGTATTTTTGCCATGCACATCTTGGGCGCATCGTCCATCATGGGTTCCATCAACATCATCGTCACCATCTTGAACATGCGCGCGCCCGGCATGACCCTGATGAAAATGCCTATGTTCTGCTGGACTTGGCTGATCACAGCTTACTTGTTGATTGCAGTTATGCCTGTGTTGGCCGGTGCGATCACCATGACGCTGACAGACCGTCATTTTGGCACTAGCTTCTTCAACCCAGCCGGTGGTGGTGACCCAGTGATGTACCAGCATATTTTCTGGTTCTTTGGTCACCCTGAGGTGTACATCATGATTTTGCCGGCCTTCGGCATCATCAGCCAAATCGTGCCCGCGTTTGCTCGGAAGAAGTTGTTTGGGTATGCCTCCATGGTTTACGCGACCTCGTCGATCGCTATTTTGTCTTTCATCGTGTGGGCCCACCACATGTTCACCACGGGTATGCCTGTGACGGGTCAGTTGTTCTTTATGTACGCGACCATGTTGATTGCGGTGCCTACTGCGGTCAAGATCTTCAACTGGATCGCCACGATGTGGCAGGGGTCTATGACCTTTGAGACACCCATGCTGTTTGCGATCGGGTTCATCTTTGTTTTCACAATGGGTGGATTTACTGGTTTGATCCCAGCCGTTGCACCCATTGATATCCAATTGCAAGACACGTATTACATCGTGGCTCACTTCCACTATGTGTTGGTGGCGGGTTCTTTGTTTGCCATGTTTGCGGGCTTCTACTACTGGGCTCCTAAGTGGACTGGCGTGATGGTGAGCGAAACTCGTGGCAAGATCCACTTTTGGTGGTCTATCATTGCGTTCAACGTGACCTTCTTCCCCATGCACTTCTTGGGCTTGGCGGGTATGCCCCGTCGCTATGCCGACTACCCCATGCAGTTCGCGGACTTCAATGCAATTGCGTCGGTTGGTTCGTTCTTCTTTGGCTTTGCGCAAGTCTATTTCTTCTTCTTTGTCGTTTTGCCCGCCATGCGTGGCAAGGGCGAGAAAGCAGCTCAAAAGCCTTGGGAAGCTGCTGAAGGCTTGGAGTGGGAAGTGCCATCGCCTGCACCGTTCCACACCTTTGAGAACCCGCCAAAGTTGGATTCAACGGCCACTAAAGTCATCGGTTGATGGGCGATGCTGCCTCGCGTAAAGGAACCAACATGAATTCGGAACAGAAAAAGGCGAACCTTAAAACTGGATTGATCCTAGCTACAGTTGCAGCCACATTTTTCATCGGGTTCATGGCAAGAATGGTTTTTTTGGGTCAGTAACTTATGGGCATGCAACGGGAAAACTTGTTGATGCTGCGCAAACTAGCGGTTGTTACGGCCGCCATGTTTGCGTTTGGATATGCCTTAGTGCCGATCTATAGAACCATTTGCGAGATGACTGGCATAAACATTTTGGCCTTGGGTGAAAAGTTGATCGTGGG